>NZ_LN877922.1:0-5964 GCF_001403595.1 Gabonia massiliensis
GACTTTTCCTCTCCTTTTCTTATATACCGATAAATCAGAATTTAGAAGCAATGGCAAAGCAGCTTTACGATTACTGGTTTGTGCAATTTGACTTTCCAGATGAGAATGGAAGACCATATAAGTCAAGTGGCGGTGAAATGGTTTGGAATGAGAAGTTGAAACGTAAGATTCCTGCATCTTGGGAAAACAAAAATATAGAGGATATTGCTGATGTTTACAATGGTGCAACCCCTTCTACTATTAATGAACAAAATTATGGAGGAGATATTGTTTGGATTACTCCGAAAGATTTATCTGACCAGAAGCAAAAGTTTGTATATCAAGGAGAACGCAATATTTCGCAAGCAGGATATAATTCTTGCAGTACTCATTTATTGCCTCCAAATACAATATTGATGTCAAGCCGTGCGCCAATAGGTCTGTTATCTATTGCTAAGACTGAGTTGTGTACCAATCAAGGATTTAAGAGCTTTGTTCCCAAAGCGGAAAACATATCAACTTACCTGTATTATTATCTAAACATTCACATCAAGCAGATAGAACAACTAGGCACTGGAACAACATTCAAAGAGGTGTCTCGTGAAGACGTGCTGAAATTTCCAATTCTAAAGCCAAGTGATGCAATCTTGGATTTATGGGAAAAGCAAGTGTCAGCTCTTAATAACAAACAGTTTGTAATTCAAAAAGAAAACGAATTCCTTACTAAGCAACGAGACGAACTTCTCCCACTTTTGATGAACGGTCAAGTATCGGTAAATTCTGATTTAGCTGTCTCTTATATTACAATACTTCGTTAAATTTATACCTAATCCGTTGAGAACAAACAAGTTAATTGACAAAGTTTAGCAAAATAAAATAGGTCAAGTGGCTGATTATCATTATCTTTAATGGTATCCTACCACACATTAAAGGTATGAATAAGACAGCACTTGACCAATATGAGGAAATCGTAACCGATGCTTTGAAAAGTTGTTCGGCGAAGTTACGCAAAAGTTTTGAAACAGCATTCATCCAACTCATGATTTTGTATATGGTACTACCAAGAAAGATAAATTTCACACAAATGGGGCGTTACTCAGATAGCTCGGAACAACGCTTCCGACAGTTGTTTGAACGTGGGTTTGACTGGATGCAGTTCAATCTCTTCCTTATGCGGCAGCGGTTTGGTGAAAGCGCCAGGAAAGCCATTGCCATAGACGCAAGCTACATTTCAAAGTCGGGAAAGAAGACTCCCTTATATCGGCAAGTTCTGGTCGGGATGCGCTTCTGCAATGAAACGAGGATTGGAGATTCTCGGCATTGGCATTATCGACATTGATAGTCGGGACTGTATGATGCTACGTGCGGAACAGACACCGGACAAGGCGTATATGGAAAAGCAAGGCGAAGATTACAACCTTGTGGACTGGTATCTTGACGTACTCCGCAAATACAGGGACAAGTTGCTCGGCATAACACGTTATATCGTTGCGGATGCTTGGTTCTCAAAGGCTAAGTTCGTGGGTGAAGCCTGTCTGCTGGGATTTCATGTCATCAGCCGCCTACGTGATGATGCCGCCTTGTGGTATTCACATAACGGTGTCCGCACAGGCAAACGGGGACGACCGCGTATCAAAGGAGAGAAGATTGATTTTGAGAGACTCGACCTTCAGCATTGCGAGATTCTAGACATTGAAGGAGGAAGGGCTTACTCAGTCAAGGCATATTCAAAAGCAATGAAACGCAACATCAAAGTAGTGGTTCATTATCCGGAATCAGGAGGACATAAAATCTATTTCTCCACCGATCTTGACATGCCGGCCAAAGACATCATCGAATACTACCGTACACGATTCCAGATTGAGTTTTGCTTTCGGGATTCAAAGCAGTTTACCGGACTCAATGATTGCCAAGCAAGAGACTTGAAGAAACTCGACTTCGCTTTCAATGCTTCACTGGCCTCGGTAAACATCGCAAAGGTCATGCGGAAACAATACTATCCGTCGCTTTCCATCGGATTGCTAAAGGCCTATCTGAGTAATATTTATATGTTCAAAAGATTTTTTAGCAAGTCCGGTCTGAAACCGAACAGAACTTTTAATACTAAACTTATCCAAGAACTATTTGGCATAGTGGCAGAAGCCGCTTAGCCGATATGTTGAATTTTTAACGGACTGTTAAGACTATAAGTGAAAGTCACAAAATAGGCTGAAAGCTCAGTGGTCTTCCTCGCCCATTTTGTCTCTTTTAACCCAATTCGGTCGTTAGAACGAATAAAAATAGTCAGTCGCTTTACTTTTCTCGTTCTAATGACTGATTGAGGTTTATCCGCTAAAAGCCCTACTTAGGCCACATATCTACTATAAATTCTTTATTCCAGGCATCTTTCTCCGCTAAAACATATTCCGTTTCCCACTTGCCTAACGAATATCCCACTATATGCAATTCGGCTCCTGTCTTACCGGCCAGCTTAAACTTGCCGCTGGTGTTGACCTTGAACTGATAGTCGGAACCCGTTACTACACTTGCAGACAGATCTGTTGAAACAGAAGGACCTACTTTAACGAAAGGACCTCCGCAATAGGCTATATTGACTTCCGTCTTGAAATATACACCCAGGCTTGCAGCCACTTCACCAGAGTAAGTGATGTTGGTTCGATCTACATAGCAGTTAAACGAATGGTTGTATTCTTTATAAAAGACCCAGCCTCTGTCTCTTGCATAGGAAGGACCCAGCTTAAAGGAAGAATCAAAAGTCATGGGCAGAGTTATGCCTATCGTGCCTTTTGCATGTGCATTACAGTCCATAGTTAAAGTGGGTATAACCATGACCGAAATGTGAATGGGACCTGCTATCGGGAATACAACTACAATAGGAGGATAATAGACTAATGGGACTTCACCGCCGCTTGATTTATCCTTCACATCCCATTCAACGAACAGAGGACCATCCAGTTTGTACTCACCTGTGAAGTAGCAATCAAAGTTACGTAATTTGAACCAGGAAATGTTGATGCCGATTTCAAGGTCTAATGCTGTGTGGGTCTGTACATCCTTCAGTCCAATGCGTAAGCCTTTTTCTTCGTATGAATAATTGGTTATTCCATCCTTGTTGAAAATGTGCCATGTAGCTTCTTGGGCCAGCAGCTCTTCGGCTGTTGCATACTTTTTGCCATTGTCTTCTGTACCGCTGAAGATAACCACGCTGGGATGATAAACGCCGTCTTTGGAATAACGGTTCTTCAAGCCTTTCTCGCCGTAGTTAACATACAATTCCGTGCTCAGCTTGAAGTCGCCATGCTCTATCAGGTCTGCCAATGTACCTTGGGTTGTCGTCAGAATAGCATCCTTTCCGTTTGCCGATACATTTGATACCTTCCGAATGAAAGGTGGCGTGTCAATGCTGCGCCATATAGACAACACATCGTTCTTGTTTACCTTTGTCTTTATCTTATCCAGGTATGCCTGGCTCACACGAATCTGTGTTGTGTCAGCATTTAAGATCTCCACATCGTTCGGATTGATAAAATCAAAATAGTTGAGAGCTTGGGCATTTTCTGCAAGCTCAATTTCGCCTTTCTCAATAGGCGGATCGGGAGAAACATTGTTATCGTCATCGTTGTCACAAGATATTACCGTAAGTGATACGAAGAACAAGGCAAGAAAAGCAAACTTGCCTGATTTGAAAAAAGACCAATACTGCTTCATAAATGTGGATTATTTTACGCCTTCCAGGTTTCTTGGAAGAACCTGATAATACATGGAAGCGTGAAACCGGAACACCGCATTTTGAGTGGAGTCACAACAAAACAAGCATAACGCTTCCTCAATTGTTGATATACCTAATTTCCGCAACACTTTTGTACAAGAATAATTTAAAGCGCTGAGTAGTAATGTATTACCCAGTGCTTTGTCATGTCAGAAGATTCACTTAACTTCGTGTTGCAATAAAAATCAAACCAATCTTCAGCAGACATGGCTAAAGTACAAATAAAATTCGATTCAATCACACCTTTTGGCGGAATATTTTCAATCATGGAGCAATTTGATGCTCTTTTATCGGACGTAATCGACTCCACATATAGGACTGCGTAGCAGAACCTATGGTTACCAATACAGTGAAATCATCCGTTCTCTCATGTGCGTATTCTTCTGTGGCGGCTCGTGCATTGAAGACATATCCACTCATCTCATGCCCCATCTTTCCCTGCATCCCAAACTTAAAACCTGCAGCGCAGACACGATTCTTCGCGCCATAAAAGAACTGACTACAGACAACATAACGTATTCATCTCCAGACTCAGGTAAATCATATGACTTCAATACAGCTGACACAATGAACGAATTGTTGGTCAAGTCTCTCATTGCTACCGGAGAATTAATATTATATATAAGAACAAAATTATTAGAATTATGAAAGAAAACATCATTCAGGCGATAGTTGCGGAAATGCAGCGTGACTTAGATTGCCGACAAATGGCACGGCTTAAAGCTGTGCTTACATCAGAACTGCATAATGTAGAAATCATTGAAAAGAGCGATTGTGCCACACAGCAAACGCAGGAGAATGAACATCTTCTTAACTCTTTTATATCAGCCAAAAAGATAGAGGGATGTTCAGAAAAGACATTAACTTACTACCGTAATACCATTGAACGGTTGTTAGTCACGCTTTCATTGGCAATTTGTCACATTACGACAACAGATATTCGTACTTATCTATCCGATTATCAAGAAGAACACCAATCGAGCAAAGTGACCATTGACAATATGCGACGAATCTTTTCCAGCTTCTTTGCATGGTTGGAAGATGAAGATTATATCGCCAAAAGCCCGGTAAGACGCATTCACAAGGTTAAGACAGATTCACTTGTAAAAGAGGTGCTTTCTGACGAACAATTGGAGCAACTTCGAGATAGTTGCACGACCAAACGAGATCTTGCTATTATAGACTTTCTTTCATCCACGGGTATTCGTGTGGGTGAGTTGGTCAAACTGAGCCGTGAAGATATTGATTTCCACGAACGGCAGTGCGTGGTGTTCGGAAAAGGTAACAAAGAACGTGTTGTTTACTTCAACGCCCGTACCAAACTACATTTGCAACAATATCTTAATGAGCGAACAGACAGCAATCCAGCCTTATTCGTTTCCCTCAATTCGCCACACTCACGACTGACTATTAGCGGTGTGGAAGTTAGAATCAGAAAAATGGGGCAAGCACTTTCTATGCCAAAAGTTCATCCTCACAAGTTCCGTCGTACCCTTGCAACAATGGCTATCGACAAAGGTATGCCCATCGAACAGGTGCAGCGACTACTTGGTCATGTACGCATTGACACAACACTGCACTATGCCATTGTGAATCAAAACAATGTAAAGTTGGCGCATAAGAAATATTTGGGATAACTGAACCACAAGAATCTGCCTAAAATTATGTAACTTTGCATCCAAAACAGGATGTATATGACTAAGTTATCATCAATCGCAGATTATGTAACCGACAAAATCAGTAGCAACGATATTGCCTTACGCGAATATGTTACTACAGACTGCATATTACAAAACAAAAAAGGACGGGAAATTGCAACCAATCTTCCGCCACAGTCTTGTTGTCTCACTCGCTATCAACATGGCGATGTATTAATAGCAAATATCAGACCATATCTCAAAAAGGTTTGGTTTGCAGATATAGACGGTGGAGCCTCTTCTGACGTGTTGGTTTTTAGAGCTAAAGAGGGACATTCGCCAAGTTTTCTTTATGCCGTACTACTTCAAGATTCTTTTTTTGACTATGTAATGCAAGGAGCCAAAGGAAGTAAAATGCCTCGTGGAGATAAAGAGCAAATTCTAAGATATGAAATGCCAACACTTTCTTGTTCGGAGGAAAGCATTGGCACATTTTTCTTGAATCTTGACCAAAAAATCAGACTCAATGAGCAGATAAATCAGAATTTAGAGGCGATGGCAAAACGACTCTACGATTAT
>NZ_LN877923.1:0-3511 GCF_001403595.1 Gabonia massiliensis
GATTATCCAAAGTAAAAGATTATCCAAAGCAATAACAACTATAAGTTTCCAATAAATTGATTTTCAATATTACTTTTGATAATGTTGTTTGGATAATATAATGGTAATTTCGCATAGGGCTGGAACAAACCACCCGTTAAAATCAATAAATATGTCCAACAACAAAAAGAAAAACATTCATGTTCTGATACAAGAATGTACAGAACACTTACGGTTTCTTGGGTATTCGGAAGCCTGCATTACTTTACACCAGAAGAAATGGTCGGAATACCTGTTGCCTTATCTACAGGAAAAAGACATCGTGTTCTACTCGACTGAAGCCGGAGAATGTTACCTAAAATCAATTCTTTCGAATTTAACCCCATTCTCCAAGCGGGTACTTACCCGTAGTGTGCATATCCTTTCCGCTTATTTGGATACAGGTATTATTCCAAAAAGGATAGTACCAATAGAAGAACATCCTTTGCCCGGAGAGATTGGAGAAGCTGCACATCTTTTTCTGGAAGAGCTGGTAAATAGTCGGCGTAATGATATTACGGTTTTAAAACATCGCCGTAATTTGAGTTATTTTATTGAATTTTTGGAAACCAAGTCAAAATCAAAACTTTGCGATATTGGAGAAGATGAAATCGTGACCTTTCTGAGTACGAGTAGAAACGCCAGGGACAGATATTCTTCTATACGGCTGTTTCTCCGATTCCTGGCAGGTAAAGAATATATTCAGACAGATTTTGAATATGTTCTTTCTCGCAACCGTTATCCCAAACGGGAAAAACTGCCTTCCATATATAGTGCCGAAGAAGTCAAACAAATAGAGTCGTCGGTTGAACAATCAGGTCCGGTAGGGAAACGTGATTATGCAATATTGCTTCTTGCCACACGGCTCGGTTTACGCGCTTCGGATATTTGCAGATTGGAGTTTAACCATTTGGATTGGGATCACAATGTCATTGCATTCATCCAATACAAAACAAAAAAATCGATAGAGCTTCCGTTGCTTACTGATGTCGGTGAAGCCATAGTCAATTATCTGCGTTATGGCAGACCGATTTCCGGGCATTCGGAAATATTCTTATCGGCACGTCCACCTTATCGTCCAATGTTCCGTTGGGGAATAAACGGTGTAATATCAAGAATTATGAGAGAATCAGGCGTTGATATATCCAAACGTAAGTTCGGTCCTCATGCTATGCGTCATTCTCTCGCCAGCAGACTGCTTGCCAACGGTGTTTCGCTGCCAGTCATATCTGAATCATTGGGACACGAGAGTTCCTTGAGTACAATGGAATATTTAAGGGTAGATTTGTCAAGCCTGATGAAATGTGCCCTTGACGTACCGCTTGTCAATCCCGCTTTTTACGAACAGAAAGGAGGTATCTTTTATGGAAAAATGTAAATTTATGAGCGTATTCGCTCCATATATGCAAAAGTTTGTGGATGCAAAAGAAGCTCTGGGTTTTTCAAGGAAATATTTTGAAAGTGTTTTAGGGTTACTCGATCGGTTCTTCATCGAAGAAAAGGTACGGACTCCTTTTATCACAAGTGTACTGATAGACAAATGGGGACATACTTTGATTAATAACAGCTATAAAACGATTTGTAGCAAATATTCTATATTGGCACAGTTTGCAAAGTATATGAATAACATAGGTTTTCCTTGTTATGTACCTCGAATTCCAAAGAGCAAAGCCAATACGTATGTACCATACATCTTCACGCACGAACAAGTGCTTTCCATTTTTACAGTGTGTGATTCTCTTGTGGCCAGCGATCACGGAAATATGGACAGCCGTCTTTTTTCTATACCTGCCATTCTTCGCCTGCTGTATGGTACAGGGATGCGTGTGAGTGAAGCCACGTCATTGTTGAACCAAGATATAAATCTCGAGAAAAGAGTGATCACGATAAGGAAAACCAAGAACCAGCGCCAACGCCTGATACCTGTCTATCCGTCATTGCACCAGATGTTAAGCCAATATGTGGAAGCGAGGAACAGGCTGCCTTTACCCCATGTAAATGCCATGGAGTCTCCATTTTTTATTTCTCCATCCGGATTGCCTCTGAACCAGAGCAGGGTTTATGCGTGGTTCAGAATTATATTAAGAAAATGCAGTATTCCGCATTGTGCTAAAAAAGGACCCAGAGTACATGATCTAAGGCATACATTTGCCGTACATTCGTTGATGCACCAAGTAAGAAACGGGGCGGATATATATTGTACGCTTCCTATTCTTTCCGTTTTTCTTGGACATAAGAAGCTGTCCGATACGGAAACCTATGTGCGGCTGACACAAGAGATGTATCCGGATGTACTGAAACTGGAAAGTTCCATTACAAGTTTTTTATACCCCGCTTTACCCAATAATCCTGTAGCCTATGAAAGATGATTTTGCAAAGTATCTGACTCGCTTTTTTACAAGTTATCTGTCCGGAGAACGAGGTCTGAGCCATAACACCATAAGGGCATATGGAAATACATTCTTGTCATTCATAGATTTTATGGAAAAAACAAGATGCATTAAGGCAGACAGGATATCGCTGGAACATCTGACACGAAACAATGTTTCGGATTTTTTACATTGGACGGAAGAAAACAAAGGATGCGGTACATCAACACGCAATCAAAAGCTCGCTGCATTCCATACTTTTTGTAAGTATATGCTGTATACTGACATCTTCCATTTGGACCAATGGCAATCCATATTATCTATAAAATCGAAACATTGCGAAAAGCAGTCAGTAAGTTATCTGTCTATTGACGGAATAAGACTATTGTTGTCGTTAATACCAGTAAATACGAGAAACGGACTTCGTGATCTTGCCTTGATAGCGTTACTGTATGACAGTGGAGCCAGAGTTCAGGAACTCATAGATCTGACACCGACAGACCTGCATTTGGTTAAGCCATATTATGTGTCATTATTTGGCAAGGGACGGAAAAGAAGGCTTGTTCCGCTACAAGAACAGCAAGTGGAATTACTTAAAAAGTATATGGAAACCGAAGGTCTGTTGAAGCAATCGTTGAACCAACGTCCTTTGTTTGTAAACAACAGAGGGGGGAAACTCACAAATGCGGGGGTGACTTTTATTTTGATGAGATACGTGAGGAATGCACATGTCGCAGATCCGAATCTTATACCAGCCAAAATCAGCCCTCATAGCCTACGGCACAGCAAGGCGATGCACTTGTTGCAAGCCGGAGTGAACTTGATTTATATTCGGGATATACTCGGGCATGTATCTATACAAACTACAGAAATATACGCTCGGGCTGATTCCAAACAGAAAAGAGAGGCTCTTGAAGCTGCTTATGCAGACATCATTCCTGTCATGGATAAAGTAGAAGGCTCTTGGGAGAAAGATTCAAAATTGAAGCACTGGTTAAAAGGACTTGGAAAGTAGGACTAATTATTATCCAAAGTAGTTTTTGTAAGTATTAAATATAACTATCTCATAATCAAATACGAATAGAATACTGCTTTGGATAATCTTTTACTTTGGATAATCACGC
>NZ_LN877924.1:0-1190 GCF_001403595.1 Gabonia massiliensis
AGGGTCATGTAGTCTTGTACCTTGCCCAACTGTGAGGGGGAGACGACTTGGGTATCTCCTTCGGGGGTGATGATGGTAAGCATACCGGTGCTGCCTTCCCGGGGGGTGATGTTGCCTTCGGGGTCTATGTCGAATGTACCGGAGGTGATGCGGACGGTCTGCCCCCGGTAGTCAGCGTATATGGTGGCACCCATGTCGGGATTGGCTTGTTGCCGCAGATTTTCAATGATACGGCCAGCTTCTTCTTTGATGCGCGACTGCAAGCCTCCCAGGTATGCTTCGTAGAGGTTGGCCTTGTATATGTAGTCCTGGATGATGGCTTGTTCTTGTGAACGTTGTTTTCGTTCTTCGGCTGTAGGTGCTTTTGAAGATTCGGCAAACATCTGTCCCAATATCTTGCTTTGGTCTTGTAGGTTCTCACCGAGGATGGATTTTATCTCGGCTACCTGGCTGGGGGAGAATGCCTCGTTAAGGTGCCGGTCGGCCCGGTCGTAATCGGCTTTTATTTTCCGTTTGGCTCCAGCTAGCAGGGTAGCTGCTGCAGAGCTCATGCCGACGGACATGATGCCTACGGTAGTTATGGTTTGTAAGGCGTTTTCCCAATTGTATATGTCTTCGAGTCCTTGGTCGCCTATGGTGACGGCATTGAGGGTTCCTTCCATGAATTCTTCGAAGGTTTCGCCCGCGATGCCGTTCCAGCCGGTGGCTTTGGCAAAATCGCGGAAGCCGGTGATGATATTTTTGTCTTTTATCATCTTAGTGTAATCGAGGACTCTAGGGGTGGTGCGGGATATGAAACCGGTGAGCCGGGGGGATATATGCCGGGTGGTCGCACCCACTATTTTTTTTACTCCAGGTTTGAAAAATTTACCTAACGCTCCTAATAACTCTCCCGACATTTCAGAAACATTGGAGATGGTGCTTGAGGCTAATCCTTCGGCAATGGAGCGTCCTATCGATTTTTGGTTTTCTTGCCCTAAGTATTTTACTTTTCCGTTTTCGTCAATAGTGGCATCTGCTTGTCCCATGTTCCGCTGGAGTATGTCGGAATAAGTACCGGATTGTAATGGGGACATGGCAGTACCTACAACGAGGGCGTTAGGGACTCCTGCGGCTAACTTTTTCGTTAATTTCCCTGCGGCATTGCGTGGTAAATTGCGGGTGGCTTTGAGCGAAGCTTTGGATATGGA
>NZ_LN877925.1:0-854 GCF_001403595.1 Gabonia massiliensis
GAGATTGGATTACTATGGATAAACATGGAATTAACGGCCGAGTCATTGAAGTGACTTTGAATACTGTGAAAATACGTAATTTTGATAATACCATTCTGACGGTTCCGCCTTATTCTTTAGTCAATGAATCATTTCAGAATTGGAGAGGAATGGAAGAGTCTGAAGGTAGGAGGGTAAAACGCTCTATAAACATAGATGTGAACAGCATCCGTTTTTCTTCGTCAGAATTATTGATAAAATTATCCCAAATAGAATTGTTTCAAGACGTATTATCTGAATATTTAGGAGGTAAGAATAGCAAGCAAACAAAGGTTTCTAATCTTAAGTTGTTTAGAATTTATATTGAACGTTATATACAAAGTTTGCCTACGACGAATTCCGATATGCTCTATATGGTTCGCTATTTGGAAATGACGGATAAAGGATTGCCAGTGGAATTTTATTTTTTTTCTGCTCAGAAAGTCTGGGTTGATTATGAACATATTGTTGCTGACTTTTTTGATCATGCATTGGCAATGTTGCCTGTTTTTGAATTAAAACTGTTCCAAAGTCCGTCTGGTTCAGATTTGGACCGTTTGGTACGAAGACTGGAAAATTGATTTGGAATTTGTAATGAAAAGAGCTCTTTTTTCTAAATGACATTTTGTTAAAATTGTAGTACATTTACCGAATATAAAAGATGAGGACAAGTATGGGATACAATATGAATATAAAATATGCCTTTTTATTTTGTTTGTTTTATTTTGTTTACTTTTCAGCATATCCTTCTGTCGGAGATTCGATAAAAGTCAGTTTGCTGACCTGTTCTCCAGGAGAAAAGTCTTTTGAGTTATTTGGGCATACAGGTATTCGGG
>NZ_LN877926.1:0-3473 GCF_001403595.1 Gabonia massiliensis
GACTATATCCTTGGACTGCAATCATCCGGGCGCCTGCAAGAAATGTATGACCGGGCAAGCATCGGAGAGCGCATCAGCATAAGAGAAGGCATAGAGACAGCCGGCTATAAAGTAAAAGACATCCTCGACACGGAAAAAGAAAAACAAGAAGCACGTAAAAAACGGGATGCCGCCCGCAGGAAACGTTCCGAAGAACTAATGGCCAAACTGGGCATTGTACCCGATAAAGCAAACGAAGCAGACAGTCTCTTAGGAGAGAACGGAGAGCCAGCAGACGGAGAGTTAGACGGTGGAAAAGAAACGTCCGCCCCATCAAATAGTAGGATGGACGTTATAAGCAACCATGAAGACAAGTCAGATGACACAGTTACCCGACAAGAGCCAGACATTTCCGAAAACAAAGATACACAAAACCAAAGGGGAAAACAACCGGATGAAGCGAATGCCGGACAAAAAGTGAAAAAAAGCGAGGTCTCAGGTAGTGATACATTTTCTGATTTCGCCAAAGAGACCTTCCATAAAATAGAGGAACAATTATCGGACAGCCTTAAAGGCCGTGTTACCGTTAGAACATCTTCAACTGGTAATGAGGTAGAAGAGAACTTTATCATAGAGTTGAATGTGGATGGCAAGCCAAGCGGTATATATTACGTGGAGTTTTTCGAAGCTCCTATTACGGATGTTGCCGGGTGGTTTGCGTTAGATGATTTCAATGTAGATACTCCTGAAAAATGGGATATCTATGAGCAATCTTTTGATAATTTCCTAAAAGAGCATCCAGATGTTAAAAAGCATGGTGCAGTATTGTTCAGCGAATCTGGAGGTGCTTTCCGTCGTATGGAGGATGCTTTGTCCTTCAGAGAGTATGCACAAGCCCGCTTTTCATCTGAAAACAATGATGAGAAAAATGATAATCCAAAAAAGAAATTAGAGTCTCAAAAGACTAAGAAAATTGAGGATGTAGGCGAGAAGATTGGCGGAGCAAGAAAGGACAAGATTCATGAATATGTAGAGAAGGAAAAGCGTGCGTCTGAGAGCAAAGATGATGTGCTTGCTGATTTAGCACAACTTCCATTGAGCAAGATATATAATTTTGACTATGAAACATTGCGCAAAGAAGGCGTTTCAAATGAGGCTATAACACTGTTGCAGGTAATAAAGAGTACCATTCCTTCCAAACCAAGAAAAGACTACAAACTTAGACGTTGGGTATCTGATGTCTTTAGCATGTATCACCTCGCATTAAAAATCATTACTTCTGACACATCGACACAACAAGATATTATGCGTAAGGCGTTGAATATCCCGGCCGTAGAGAAACGTTATCGTGCTCGGATGGCGCTTGGCGGTTATGATGGAGGTATAGAACTCGGCACAGCCACACTTGAAGAACTTCAGGAGACTGCGGGACACTATGACAAGGAAGGCAATTGGATTTCGGCAAAGGGACAATGGTTTGTTACCGGAGCAGACAGATACGGAGGTATCTACAAAACACTGGACGAGGCAAAAGAAGCACTACGCAATTTTGCCGGAGTTTCGGAGGGAAACAAGGGTGATAAAAAAGTGCAGTTCTCAATATACTCATATCGTAAGGACGGTACCTCTTTTATCACAATAAAAGGCAAACCATCAATTGTCATAGAGAGCGGCTTCAAGAATGTAACAGAGGCGCATAAATATTTGAAGGAACATTATGATGATTTGGTTGCCAAATGGGGAGGAATGAAAGAAACGGCAAACGTAGGTTTCAAGGAGGGACAACCCCGACAAGGTAAAGACTGGCGTGCAGGCAGAGATATCAGTGCAGAAGAGTTTCGCAATACATTTGGCTTCAGAGGAGTGGAATTTGGTAACTGGGCAAATCAGGCAGAACGCCAGACTGCTCTGAATAATGCGTATGATGCTTTGATGGACTTGGCGGAAGTAATAGGGAAAAGTCCCAAAGCCTTATCGTTGAACGGGGAGCTCGGCATTGCATTCGGTTCCCGAGGAAGTGGCAAGGCCTCTGCTCATTACGAACAATCGAAAGTCGTCATCAATCTGACCAAAACACAAGGAACAGGATCCCTCGCCCACGAATGGTGGCATGCACTTGACAACTATTTTGCCCGCAAACGCGGACAACGTAACGGATTTAACTCTGACCGTACTGGGTACAAATATAATGCTGATAAAAAGAAACTTTATAGTGAAGAGGAGAGGCAAGAACTTACAGACTCCTTTAAAGAACTGATGAAGGCTATCAATAATAGTGGATATGGTCAGCGTAGCAAGAGTTATGCCTCCATGAAATCCTCTTATTGGAATCGTCCGACGGAACTTGGTGCCCGTGCTTTTGAAACATGGGTCAATAGAAAGTTGTCTGAGAATGGAGTCATAAATTATTTTCTTGCAACACCACCGTTACAATGGGGAGATTTTGAATTTGTAAACAAGTATTATCCTTATCCCATGGAAAGTGATTTTGAGTCACTTGATACGGCTTTTGATAATCTTTTCAATACCATACAAGAGAAAGTTGACGAAGATACAGGAAACAGTGTGTTATTTAATATTGGCAGAGAGGAGTCAGTGGGCGCAATGACCGAGCAACAGCGAGTCGTGTTTGAGTCCGTTATGGAAATGCTTGAGAGAGCCGGTATCCCTGTCGAGATACTCACCGAAGAAGAGATGCAGCAGTTGGCGGAGAGGGGAGATGTTACATTATTGGGTAAGAAAAAAGCACCCGAAACCGACTCCTCTCTCCAAAATGAAGAGTATCAACGTACCGTCATCTCGAGTGCTGATGGTGCAAAGATATTGAATAATCTGGATAATCTTGCAAAAGAGTATGAAAATGCTTCAACAACAGAAGAAAAAACTTTCATAGGTAATGTATCAAGGGCTTTAGGTAGTAAGAACAAAGGTAAACCGAGTCAATATGCAACATTTGAGACCAAGAACGGCAAAATAATCACTATTCGGTTGAGCAATCACAATGCTACAGTATCGAATTTCGACAACGTAGACGAGACAGATGGCATAAGTATTGTAGTAAGCCCGAAAAAGAATGCGGGCATTAGCAATGACGGCAATGCGCACATCGTAGAATTTTACTATGATGCCATCAAGCTGCGAAAGGCTGAAGGCAAACCGCTCGCAGAGATTGTCCGTTCTATCAAGCAGGCATTGTACAGCGGCGAGTATAAAGACACAACCGGACTGGCACAGCGCCAGGAGGTGAACGAGCTGTCCCCCAAACTACAAGCAGACGGAGATAACATAATCTACGGTGCCACCGCAGGGGGCAAGATATACCTCAACGGCAGCGCATTGAACCCCGAGACCCCGATACACGAGTACACCCACCTGTGGGACACAGCCTGCCAAAAGAGCAATCCCGAGCTGTGGCGCAGAGGCGTAGAGCTGATGAAGCAAACACCACTGTGGGAGCAGGTGAAGGCCGACCCCGCCTATGCAGACCTGACGAC
>NZ_LN877927.1:0-5264 GCF_001403595.1 Gabonia massiliensis
GGGAGCCAGGGGAAAAAAATAGAGCGAGGAGATACGGACCCTGCGGCCTCTCTCCTCGCTCTATTCCTTATAATACGGCAGCTACCTACTCTCCCACTGTTACGCAGTACCATCGGCGCGGTCAGGTTTAACTTCTCTGTTCGGAATGGGTAGAGGTGGAACCCTGACGCTATAACCACCTGAATGCCTTTCTTGTATCTTGCCATACAAAAAAAGAAAAGAACTCCAATATCCCCTTGCAAACATGCTCATCCACGTATCCGGCACCACCGGATTCCGTCCTTCCTGAAAGTCTCGGGTGATTAGTTTTGCTCGGCTTTGGCATTACTGCCTTTACACCTGCAACCTATCTACGTCGTCGTCTGCAACGACCCTCCAGGGAAATCTAATCTTGAGGCTGGCTTCGTACTTAGATGCTTTCAGCACTTATCCAATCCCGGCTTAGCTACTCAGCGGTGCTCCTGGCGGAACAACTGATAAACCAGCGGCCGGTCCAACACGGTCCTCTCGTACTAGTGTCAGAGCCTCGCAAATTTCCTGCGCCCACAACAGATAGGGACCGAACTGTCTCACGACGTTCTGAACCCAGCTCGCGTGCCACTTTAATGGGCGAACAGCCCAACCCTTGGGACCTTCTCCAGCCCCAGGATGTGACGAGCCGACATCGAGGTGCCAAACCGCTCCGTCGATATGAGCTCTTGGGAGCGATCAGCCTGTTATCCCCGGAGTACCTTTTATCCTTTGAGCGATGGCCCTTCCATACGGAACCACCGGATCACTATGCTCTAGTTTCCTACCTGATCGACGTGTCGGTCTCTCAGTCAAGCACCCTTGTGCCATTACACTCTGCGGCCGGTTACCAATCGGCCTGAGGGTACCTTTAGAAGCCTCCGTTACGCTTTTGGAGGCGACCACCCCAGTCAAACTACCCACCAAGCAGTGTCCTCTGCATGCCAGAGTTAGAATTCAAATAATCAAAGGTCCGTATTTCAACAGCGGCTCCTCGGATACTGGCGTACCCAATTCTCTGCCTCCGGACTATCCTACACATCAAGTACCCAAATTCAATGCTAAGTTGCAGTAAAGGTTCACGGGGTCTTTCCGTCCCGTTGCGGGTAATCGGCATCTTCACCGATACTACAATTTCACCGAGCTCACGGTTGAGACAGTGTCCAGATCATTGCACCATTCGTGCAGGTCGGAACTTACCCGACAAGGAATTTCGCTACCTTAGGACCGTTATAGTTACGGCCGCCGTTTACTGGGGCTTCAATTCTACGCTTCTCTTGCGATGACGTCTCCTCTTAACCTTCCAGCACCGGGCAGGTGTCAGGCTGTATACTTCATCTTTCAATTTCGCACAGCCCTGTGTTTTTGTTAAACAGTTGCCTGGACCTATTCTCTGCGCCCAACTTTGACGTTGGGACCCTTTTTCCCGAAGTTACAGGGTCAATTTGCCTAGTTCCTTAACCGTGAATCTCTCGAGCGCCTTGGTATATTCTACCCAACCACGTGTGTCCGTTTGGGGTACGGGTGAATGTAACATATGTTTAGCGGATTTTCTTGGGAGTCTGATTACCATCGCTATCCGGTTGTCCGAGGACGCCCGGTACTGTCAAGTTCGACTATCCCGGCGGATTTGCCTACCGAAATATTATCTACACTCTTTAACCTGCTATTCCGTCTGCAGGCGGATGTGTCACTGCTCCGTCTCCGCATCACTCTTACATTCAGTAACGGAATATTAACCGTTTCTGCCATCGGCTGCGCCGTTCGGCTGCGCCTTAGGGCCCGACTTACCCTGATCCGATTAGCGTTGATCAGGAACCCTTGGTCTTGCGGCGAGGAGGTTTCTCGCCTCCTTTATCGTTACTTATACCTACATTTGCTTTTCCACTGTCTCCAGCCTGTCTCGAGACAGGCCTTCTGCGACCCGTGGAATGCTCCCCTACCAATATTTGCATATTCCATAGCTTCGGTAAATAGCTTATGCCCGATTATTATCCACGCAGAATTCCTCGACTAGTGAGCTGTTACGCACTCTTTAAATGAATGGCTGCTTCCAAGCCAACATCCTAGCTGTCTTTGCAATTCTACTTCGTTAATTCAACTTAGCTATTATTTCGGGACCTTAGCTGATGGTCTGGGTTATTTCCCTCTCGGACATGGACCTTAGCACCCATGCCCTCACTCCTCGGGTAAAAGTTGAAGCATTCGGAGTTTATCAAGACTTGATAGGCGGTGAAGCCCTCGCATCTTATCAGTCGCTCTACCTCTTCAACTCAGCCCCGAAGGCTGCACCTAAATGCATTTCGGGGAGTACGAGCTATCTCCAAGTTTGATTAGCCTTTCACCCCTACCCACAAGTCATCCGAAAACTTTTCAACGTTTACCGGTGCGGTCCTCCAGTTGGTGTTACCCAACCTTCAACCTGCTCATGGGTAGATCACTTGGTTTCGCGTCTACTCCTGCCGACTATCGCGCCCTGTTCAGACTCGCTTTCGCTTCGGCTCCGGGCCTGAAGCCCTTAGCCTCGCCGGCAAGAGTAACTCGTAGGTTCATTATGCAAAAGGCACGCCGTCACTCCTTATAGAAGCTCCGACCGCTTGTAGGCGCATGGTTTCAGGGTCTGTTTCACTCCTCTGTTCGAGGTTCTTTTCACCTTTCCTTCACAGTACTGGTTCGCTATCGGTCTCTCGGGAGTATTTAGCCTTACGGGATGGTCCCCGCGGATTCATACAGGATTTCTCGTGTCCCGCACTACTCAGGTGCCGCCTCGGCTTCGCTTCGGATTCGTCTACGGGATTGTCACCTTCTTTGATCCAACTTTCCAATTGGTTCGACTTCCTCCGCTCTTGCCTTTATCGGCGGTCCTTCTACCCCGATCCTGCCGAAACAGGAACGGTTTGGGCTATTCCGCGTTCGCTCGCCACTACTGGCGGAATCATTGTTATTTTCTTTTCCTGTGGGTAATGAGATGTTTCAGTTCCCCACGTTTGCCCACTGCTTTGCAGTGTGTCGCCTTCCGACGACGGGTTGCCCCATTCGGAGATCTACGGGTCAGCGGATATTTGCTCCTTACCGTAGCTTTTCGCAGCTTATCACGTCCTTCTTCGCCTTCGAGAGCCTAGGCATCCTCCATGCGCCCTTGCTTACTTTCTTTCCCCGGACATGTCCGTTGTTGTATAACGGACATCCGGTGTGATGTATACCTGGTTCGCTTTTTTGTTGCTAGGTTTTTTTTGTTTGTTCTCTTCTTTTTTCAGTATGTCAAAGATCTTTTTTCGTGGAGAATAACGGATTCGAACCGTTGACCCCCTGCGTGCAAAGCAGGTGCTCTAGCCAGCTGAGCTAATCCCCCAAACTTCTGCCAGTTTGGTAGTCCCAGGCAGATTTGAACTGCCGACCTCTACATTATCAGTGTAGCGCTCTAACCTACTGAGCTATAGGACTGTCAATTCATCCCTCTGCCGGGCTGCTTCTTCTCTTGTATCTTGTTACAATAGACCGTAGAAAGTAAACGGGGTCGTCAACGCCTCCATGGCCGGCATCGGACGCCTGTGCCTTCATCTCGGCGGACATATTCTCTTTTACTCCAGAAAGGAGGTGTTCCAGCCGCACCTTCCGGTACGGCTACCTTGTTACGACTTAGCCCCAGTCACCAGTATTACCCTAGGACGCTCCTCGCGGTTGCATACTTCAGGTACTCCCGGCTCCCATGGCTTGACGGGCGGTGTGTACAAGGCCCGGGAACGTATTCACCGCGCCATGGCTGATGCGCGATTACTAGCGAATCCAGCTTCACGGAGTCGGGTTGCAGACTCCGATCCGAACTGGGACAGGGTTTCGAGATTGGCGCGGCATTGCTGCCTGGCTACTCGCTGTCCCTGCCATTGTAACACGTGTGTCGCCCCGGACGTAAGGGCCGTGCTGATTTGACGTCATCCCCACCTTCCTCGCAGCTTACGCTGGCAGTCTCGATTGAGTCCTCAGCTTGACCTGGTAGTAACTATCGATAAGGGTTGCGCTCGTTATGGCACTTAAGCCGACACCTCACGGCACGAGCTGACGACAACCATGCAGCACCTCGCAGGCGGCTATTGCTAGCTACGTACTTTCATACGTATTCCCCCTGCGTTTGAGCCCGGGTAAGGTTCCTCGCGTATCATCGAATTAAACCACATGTTCCTCCGCTTGTGCGGGCCCCCGTCAATTCCTTTGAGTTTCACCGTTGCCGGCGTACTCCCCAGGTGGAATACTTAACGCTTTCGCTGTACCGCTTACTGTATATCGCAAACAGTTAGTATTCATCGTTTACGGCGTGGACTACCAGGGTATCTAATCCTGTTCGATACCCACGCTTTCGTGCTTCAGCGTCTGTTTCACCCCAGTATGCTGCCTTCGCAATCGGGGTTCTGCGTGATATCTATGCATTTCACCGCTACACCACGCATTCCGCATACCTCTTGTGGACTCTAGCTCTACAGTTTCAACGGCAGTTTCCCGGTTGAGCCGGAACATTTCACCGCTGACTTATAGGGCCGCCTACGCACCCTTTAAACCCAATAAATCCGGATAACGCTCGCATCCTCCGTATTACCGCGGCTGCTGGCACGGAGTTAGCCGATGCTTATTCGTATGGTACTTGCAATAGCCCACGCGTGGACTCTTTTACTCCCATACAAAAGAAGTTTACGACCCGTAGGGCTGTCTTCCTTCACGCGACTTGGCTGGTTCAGGCTTACGCCCATTGACCAATATTCCTCACTGCTGCCTCCCGTAGGAGTCTGGTCCGTGTCTCAGTACCAGTGTGGGGGACCTTCCTCTCAGAACCCCTATCCATCGTCGCCTTGGTGGGCCGTTACCCCGCCAACCAGCTAATGGAACGCATGCCCATCTGTAACCGGAAAACCTTTAGATGACCGCCCATGCGGACAGACATCCTTATGGGGTATTAGGCCGGATTTCTCCGGGTTATCCCCCTGTTACAGGCAGATTGCATACGCGTTACTCACCCGTGCGCCGGTCGCCAGCGTATCAGCAAGCTGATACCTGATGCCCCTCGACTTGCATGTGTTAGGCCTGTCGCTAGCGTTCATCCTGAGCCAGGATCAAACTCTTCGTTGTAATATTTATTCCTTTTATATTTTCTTACTTCACGTAAAAGTTGTACATCCCTGTCCAGGTGTCCGTCTTTCCTGCTTCTATCTTGACGTGGACTTATTCCCCCTCCGGTTTCCCGAAAAGGGCCCGTCTCTTTCTAC
>NZ_LN877928.1:0-4262 GCF_001403595.1 Gabonia massiliensis
GGCCTAGGCCGGATGGGGAGATTCTATTTGGAAGAGATGCAGAAGAGCGGGGAATGGGACATACGCTACATATGCGATGTCAACCCGGGCATTCGGGCATTGGCCGGGGAGCTGTCTCCCGGAAGCAAGATCATCGAAGACGAGCAGGTCATCTTCGAGGACCCTGAAATAGAGGTCGTAGGCCTGTTCACACTGGCCGATTCGAGGCTGGAGCAAATCAGCAAAGCCGTACATTATGGCAAGCATATCATATCGGAAAAGCCCATAGCCGATACCGTCGAGCGGGAATGGGAGGCCGTGCGGCTGAGCGAATCGTCACCGCTGCTCAGCACGGTCAATCTCTATTTGCGGAATTCATGGTACCACCAGTGCATGAAGCACTACATCGAGCAGGGAGAAATCGGGGAGCTGGCCATCCTCCGCATCTGC
Organism: Gabonia massiliensis; assembly: GCF_001403595.1. Taxonomy (NCBI): domain Bacteria; kingdom Pseudomonadati; phylum Bacteroidota; class Bacteroidia; order Bacteroidales; family Porphyromonadaceae; genus Gabonia; species Gabonia massiliensis. Next base: position 430 of record NZ_LN877928.1, read on the forward strand.
CACATGACTCCGGGGCTTGTGCCGGGCGAGGGGCACGAACATGAGGGGCCGGCTTTCCATGACTGCGGGATGCACTACGTTGACATCGCGCGGTGGTATGCCGGGTGTGAATACAAGAGCTGGCACTCGCAGGGGATCAACATGTGGAACTACAAGGACCCCTGGTGGATACAGTGCCACGGCACTTTTGACAACGGCGTGGTTTTCGACATCACCCAAGGCTTCGTTTACGGGCAGCTTTCCAAAGACCAGACTCATAATTCCTATGTCGACATCATCGGTACCAAAGGCATTGTCCGCATGAGCCACGACTTCAAGACGGCCGTGGTGGACCTCCACGGGGTCAACCAGACCCAACGCATCGAGAAGCCTTTCGGGGGAAAGAACATAGACCGTCTGTGCCGTCTCTTCGCGGAATCCCTGCGCAGTGGCGTGCGCCATCCCCTGCTGCCCCGGTTGCGCGATTCGGCCATTGCCTCGGAGTATGCCTGGAAATTCTTCCTGGATGCCAAGGAGCACGAGCTGCCTTCCATCGGCAAAGTCCAGACGCTGGAGCGTATCCGGGAGCGGCGCCGGAACATGAAAAACGGTTACGGATTGATCAAACGTTTTTAAGCAAACTATATAAAAATAAATGGTTAACTAAAAATTTAATTATTATGTCTGACATTTCAAGAAGAGATTTTCTCAAGACGGGTGCCGCCGCTCTGGCCGGCCTGACCATCGCCCCGAGCAGCATTCTGGGCAAGAGTTTCGGGCATGTCCCTCCCAGTGACAAGCTGAACATCGCGGCTGTAGGTATCGGAGGCATGGGTAATGCCAATCTGAAAAACATGGAAAAGACGGATAATATCGTGGCCTTGTGCGACGTGGACTGGCGTTATGCCAAGCCTGTTTTCGAGCGTCTTCCCAACGCCAAGAGGTATTATGATTACCGCAAGATGTATGATGAAATGGGCAAGAGCATCGATGCGGTCCTGGTGGCTACGGCCGACCACACCCATGCCATCATCTCGGCCGAAGCGCTGACCATGGGCAAGCACGTGTATTGCCAGAAGCCTTTGACCCACTCGGTATATGAGTCCCGCCTGCTGACCAAGCTGGCCGAAAAGTACAACGTGGCTACGCAGATGGGCAACCAGGGGGCTTCGGACGAGGGCACCGACCTGGTGTGCGAATGGATATGGAACGGTGAGATCGGAGAGGTCACCAAAGTGGAATGCGCTACGGACCGGCCCATCTGGCCCCAGGGTCTCAACGCGCCTGAGAAGGTAGACCGCATTCCCAAGACTCTTGACTGGGACCTGTTCTGTGGCCCTACGGAGGTGATTCCGTACAATTCCATCTACCATCCTTGGAACTGGAGGGGTTGGTGGCGTTTCGGGACCGGAGCTTTGGGGGACATGGCCTGCCACATCCTGCACCAGCCGTTCAAGGCCTTGAACTTGAAGTATCCCACCAAGGTACAAGGCTCGTCAACCCTTCTGCTGCAAGACTGCGCCCCTACGGCCCAACACGTGAAAATGGTCTTCCCCGCCCGGGACAACATGCCCAAGGTGGCCATGCCCGAAGTCGAGGTGCACTGGTATGACGGAGGCATGATGCCGGACCGGCCGGCCGGTTTCCCTGACAACAAGCAGCTGATGGGACCTGGAGGGGGATTGACGATTTTCCACGGGACCAAGGATACCCTTATTTGCGGTTGTTACGGGCAGCAGCCTTACCTGCTTTCGGGCCGGGTGCCCAACGCCCCCAAAGTCTGCCGGCGCGTGCCCAACGCCATGGGAGGAGGCCACGAACAAGACTGGATACGGGCTTGCAAGGAAAGCCCTTCGAGCCGGGTAAAGACCAAATCGGATTTCTCCGAAGCCGGACCGCTCAACGAAATGGTGGTCATGGGGGTACTGGCCGTGCGGCTGCAGACTCTCAACAAGGAGCTCCAGTGGGACGGGGAGAACATGAGGTTTACCAATATAGCCGACAACGAGACCATCCGCAACCTTGTCAAGGACGATTTCAAAATTGTGGACGGTGACCCAAAATTCAACAAAATCTGGACTGACCCGGTCAACGCACAGGCTTATGCCCAGGAGCTGATCAAGCACAATTACCGCCAGGGGTGGAAATTGCCCGACATGCCCAGATAACAGCCGGGGGATTGAGTATAAAAAAAACAGAAATAGAAATTTATAACTTGAAAATCGTATGAAAAAAGTATTTTATTTTGCTGGCAGCATGATGGCCGGTACGTTAATCGCCTGCAGCGGTGGCAACCAGAAAAAGGCTGCAGAAGGACAGACTGCTGAACAAGCAGGTAATGAAGTGGCAGTTTCTTATTCCTCTTCCTTGAAAGCCCCCGAAAGCGACACGTTGAATCTTCCGGTGGATGCGGATGGGTATATCACCATTTTCGACGGGAAGACTTTTAATGGATGGAGGGGTTACGGCAAGGACCGTGTCCCGGGAAAATGGACCATTGAGGACGGTTGCATCAAGTTCAACGGCACCGGAGGGGGTGAAGCCCAGGATGCCGACGGCGGCGACCTTATCTTCGCCCACAAGTTCAAGAATTTCGAGCTGGAACTTGAATGGAAGATTTCCAAGGGGGGGAACTCGGGCATTCTTTACCTGGCCCAGGAGGTGACCAGCACCGACAAGGACGGCAAGGAAATCGTGGAGCCTATCTACATTTCCGCACCGGAGTACCAGGTATTGGACAATGCCAACCATCCTGATGCCAAGCTGGGCAAGGACAACAACCGACAGTCGGCTTCGCTGTATGACATGATACCGGCCGTGCCGCAGAATGCCAAGCCTTTCGGCGAATGGAACAAGGCAAAAATCATGGTATATAAGGGTACGGTCGTACACGGGCAAAACGGGGAGAACGTGCTCGAATATCACCTGTGGACTCCGCAATGGACGGAAATGCTCCAGAAGAGCAAATTCAGCGAAGAGAAATGGCCGCTGGCTTTCAGCCTGCTCAACAACTGCGGGGGAGACAACCACGAAGGGTTCATCGGATTGCAGGACCATGGGGATGACGTATGGTACCGGAACATCCGCGTGAAGGTGTTAGATTGAACATATTTCCAAGACTGACTTTTTTTTTAACCGGGGAGCCTGTTTGCCCTGTAAACAGGCTCTTCAAAAAAATCTACGACATGAAATTCAAAACTTTGTTATTTATGACTGCCATGACGGTCGTGGGGTGTACGGGAAAGCCTGTTTCAGAAGCCGGAGAGGCTCCGGCCGCAAAGAAGGACATCAACATTCAGTTGTACTCGGTCAGGGACAAGATTCTCCCGGACTTCAGTAATCTGGACAGCCTCCTCTTCCAACTGGCAGAGATGGGCTATACCGGAGTGGAAGCAGCCGGCTATAACGACGGCAAGTTCTACGGCCGTACCCCGGAGGAATTCAAGGAAGCCGTGGAGAAGGCCGGAATGACGGCCCTCTCTTCCCATACCGGACGGGGACTCAGCGCTGAAGAGCTGGCCTCGGGCAACTTCCAGGAAGCGCTCAAGTGGTGGGACCGGTGTATCGCCGACCACAAGGCCGCGGGGATGAGCTACATCGTCACTCCGTGGATGGACGTGCCCGGGAGCCTGAAGGATTTAGAGACCTACTGCCGGTATTATAACGAAATCGGGAAACGCTGCCGGGAAAACGGGCTCCTGTACGGTTACCACAACCACGCCCACGAGTTCCAGAAAGTGGAGGGCGAGACCATGTATGACTATATGCTCAGCCATACCGATCCCGAGAACGTCTTCTTCCAGATGGACGTGTACTGGGTGGTACGGGGACAGAACAGCCCGGTGGATTATTTC
>NZ_LN877929.1:0-2975 GCF_001403595.1 Gabonia massiliensis
GAAATTTTGTCCAAAGGTACGTTTTTTCGGTAAATAAAGTGCTTTTTTTATTGAAATAAAGATGTTTTTTAGTTAAGAAAAAAAAGTCATTTTATAAAAATTATATCAATCTATGACATTGATTAAATAACAGCTTCTCTATTATATATTATAAATAGATATTTGTTCTTTTTTATATAAATCACGATAGATATCTTTTTTATTTATTGGCTATTTCTCTTTGATTGCTGTAGTATCTTTGCATAGCAATGAAAAAATTATATATATGAAAAAAATCACTGTTTTATTTTTCCTGTTTTATATGTTGTCATCAATTTATTCCTATGCTATTACTCTTCATTCCCCAGATAATAATTTGGAACTTATATTTCAGATTAAATCTGGTAAACCAGTTTATGAATTAAGCTATAAGGGTCATTCTGTAATTAAAGAAAGTAGTTTAGGGTTGGAATTGAAAGATGCACCTTCATTAATGAACGGTTTTGAGTTAGTAGACTCAACAATTTCCAGTTTCGACGAAACTTGGCAACCGGTATGGGGCGAAGAAAAAAACATTCGCAATCACTATAATGAACTGGTAGTTACATTGGATCAAACAGATACAGACCGTAAAATCATTCTTCGTTTCAGGCTTTTCGATGATGGTTTAGGGTTTAGATATGAATTTCCTCAACAAAAAAATCTAAACTATTTTACCATTAAGGAAGAACATAGTCAGTTTGCCATGGCCGGTGACCATACGGCATTTTGGATTCCTGGAGATTATGATACCCAAGAATATGATTATACAGAATCTAAATTGAGTGAAATCAGAGGTCTAATGAAAAGTGCTATTACTCCAAATTCGTCTCAAACACCATTTTCTCCTACAGGAGTCCAGACAGCTTTGATGATGAAAACCGATGAAGGTCTGTATATTAACCTGCATGAAGCTGCATTAATAGATTATTCCTGTATGCATTTGAACTTGGATGATAAAAATTTCATATTTGAAAGCTGGCTGACTCCCGATGCTTTGGGTAATAAAGGGTATATGCAGACTCCTTGTCAAACACCTTGGCGTACAGTCATCGTGAGCGACGATGCTCGAGATATTTTGGCCTCACGAATTACATTGAATTTGAACGAACCGTGTAAATATGAAGATACCAGTTGGATAAAACCTGTAAAATATATAGGTGTGTGGTGGGATATGATTACAGGTAAAGGTTCTTGGGCATATACAAATGATTTATATTCCGTAAGATTGGGAGAAACCGACTATTCCAAAACTCAACCTAATGGTAAGCACTCAGCAAATAATGAAAATGTAAAACGATATATAGACTTTGCAGCCGAACATGGTTTTGACCAGGTTCTGGTAGAAGGTTGGAATGAAGGCTGGGAAGATTGGTTCGGAAAAACAAAAGATTACGTATTTGATTTTGTTACGCCATATCCTGACTTCAATGTTCAAGAGCTTCAAGAATATGCACAAAACAAAGGAGTCAAATTGATGATGCATCACGAAACTTCAGCTTCGGTTCGAAATTATGAAAGGCATATGAATAAGGCATACCAGTTTATGGTAGACAATGGATATAACGCTGTGAAGAGTGGATATGTAGGCAATATTATTCCTCGTGGAGAACACCATTACGGACAATGGATGAATAATCATTATTTATATGCTATAACTGAAGCAGCCAAATACAAAATCATGGTTAATGCTCATGAAGCAGTCAGACCGACAGGACTAAGTCGCACATATCCCAACCTTATAGGAAACGAATCAGCAAGGGGAACTGAATATGAAGCTTTTGGTGGCAGCAAGCCTTTTCATACGACCGTTTTACCATTTACTCGGTTAATAGGTGGTCCTATGGACTACACACCGGGAATTTTCGAAACTCAGATAAAAAATGTAAATCCTGATAATGATTCTTGGGTGAGAAGTACATTGGCAAGACAATTAGCTTTATTCGTTACCATGTATAGTCCTCTTCAGATGGCAGCTGACTTGCCGGAAAACTACGAAAGGCATTTAGATGCGTTTCAATTTATAAAAGATGTAGCTGTCGATTGGGAGAAAAGCCTATACCTTGAAGCAGAACCTGGCGATTATATTACTGTAGCTCGTCAAGCTAAGAATACAGATAATTGGTTCATTGGTAATACAAGCGATGAGAATGGACATACCAGTCGTATATCTTTAGATTTTCTTACTCCTGGGAAAACATATATTGCAACAATATACAGTGATGCTGCAGATGCTCATTACGAAACGAATCCACAAGCATATACTATCACAAAGGGTATAGTAACTGATAAAACGCAGTTAAATTTAAAGTCGGCTCCTGGAGGAGGGTACGCAATCAGTATTATTGAAGCACCGGATAATTTGTCTCTAAAAGGATTGAAAAAACTATAATTTATTCCACGCAAGCCACATTTGAAACAAAAAGCTCCAAAGAATTTCTTTGGAGCTTTTTGTTTCAAATGTGTACTGAACTTTTCTGTTCAATAAATGTTTTATGAAAGAATGGAAAGAAAAGCTGTCAGTTCAATTTTGGATTTCGTCATAATAGCTGTCTTTTTGTCAGATTTTATATTAAAATTTTTTTTGGCATGAATTTAGTTAATTACTGAGTGATTCTCATAAAATCAGAATCTGTTTAATATTAATAACTAAAAATATAATAACAATGAACATTAGACCTTTAGCAGACAGAGTGTTGATCAAACCGGCACCTGCAGAAGAAAAAACAGTTGGAGGAATTATAATTCCTGATTCTGCAAAAGAAAAACCTTTAAAAGGTGAAGTAATTGCCGTAGGTAACGGAACAAAAGATGAAGAAATGGTCGTAAAGACAGGAGATAATGTACTATATGGTAAATATGCCGGTACGGAAATTGAACTGGATGGAGACAAATTCCTCATTATGCGTCAATCTGACATTTTAGCTATTATCTAATTCGAACTGTTTAAACAAAGT
>NZ_LN877930.1:0-1019 GCF_001403595.1 Gabonia massiliensis
AGCACATAGGGGTGGGACTTGTGCCAGTAGGGTGTCTCCATCTCGCGCAGCACGTCTCCGAAGGGGGTGAGCCAACGGGCATACCAATAGCGGTCGATAAACCATTCGGTCTCGATAAGGGGTATTTCGTCGGGGGCGAGCCCTTGTGCCGCGCCTTGCCGGATACGGGCTTCGTTGATGGCTTGGATTTTGGGGTAATCTTCTATTTCGATTTTATAGTATTGCGCTTCAAGTACATCATGGCATTTGATGCGTTCTTTGGATTCTCTGCGCCATATTTCTATGACCCGGCACATGTTATAGTCTTCCGGAACGAGGAAGGTGAGATTGTCCAGATGGTCTGATGTCAGATTTTCATAGTTCGAGCGCAGGCAGTCTTCTGTGGCCGTGGCGTAAATCTGCTTCAGTTCCAGGGCTTTGTTCCTATCATTCCCGGCGAAGGTGGCGATAAGGTCGGATATGGAGAGGTCGTGTATCTCCCCGATGAGGTTGCAGTCCCAATAGCGGTAGTCGGCCATGCGGTTGTCAAAAAAGAGGCGGTTTTCGTTGACTACGGTAACGAAGGCGTCTTCTTTGTTGAGTGCGGCATTCCAGCCGTATTGTATCTTGTGACAACAGAGTGCCGATATGAGGTATTGTTCGAGGGTACGGCGGTCGATGTCCCACATCTTGTTGAGGGTGTAGGCGTATTTCATGATGATGGACATCATCTCCCCGAGTTTCTGCTCGTCCCGGTCGCTGGCTACGCATACGGGTTCGGTCTGGTTGGAAGCGAACTGCCCGAGCACCGATTTTACGAGTTGCCGTATCATATTGTTTTTCAAGGGTATTTTGCCTTGTGCCTTGATATAGGTCTCTTCGGTTATCCATTTTCCGGTGGCGGGGTCTTTGATACGGTCGTTCCATTGCTTGCCGTAGGTATAGTCCCGGCAGCGGCGTGCATTTTTGCGGAACTTATCCAGCCCGTCCCACGCTCTGGATGCTTCGAGTATGATGTTTGCCGTATCGGTATTGCGCAC
>NZ_LN877931.1:0-1722 GCF_001403595.1 Gabonia massiliensis
TATCTTGATTCATCCTAAAGAAAGTGTGGCCTGAATTCAATAAGTCTCCAACGATAAATGCAAGTAATGCTACACCGATAACGGTGACTAACAGCCCTGCTTTACCTCTGATTTTCTCTAACGTAGCCATTTACTAGTTTATGTTTATTAGTTTTATTTTTTGTTTTCTTATTTCAAGTAAGCGCACGAAGATACAAAAAATGCCTTTATATCCGTGATGAATAATAAAAAAAAATCGTTTATTTCTCCATTTTCATTCTGACAATCTCTATTTTTGTTGCATTCCTCTTTAGTATTTTAAATTTATAAGGTCCAATCTCCACAATCTCCCCCTGTTGTGGTATAGTTTTATGATGATACAAAATATATCCTGCTATAGTCTGATATTCATCAGATTCAGGTATCTCCAAATCATACATCTCATTTATTTTCTCTATCTCCAATCGCCCCGAGAAAAGGTACTCATTTTCACCAACTTTCTGTGATATATAATTACGAATATCGTGCTCATCTTCTATATCCCCACATATTTCTTCAAGGAGGTCTTCTAATGTAATAATACCACTGGTCCCGCCGAATTCGTCTATCACAACAGCAATACTTCGTTTCTGCTGCATCAGGCTTTTCATCAATTTCGATGCCAACATAGTTTCAGGCACCTGCAAAATAGGTTTTATATGAACACGCCAATCTACTGATTGCTTAAACATTTCAGAAGAATGTATATAACCAACTATATCATCAATATTCTCTTTATAAACAATTATTTTAGAAAGGCCTGTCTCTATAAAAGCCGATATAAGCTCTTGCCTCATTGTCCTATCCCTGTCTACAGCAACAATTTCGTTTCTGGGTATCATACAATCTCTTAACCTGACATTAGAAAAGTCTAAGGCATTCCGAAATATCTTCATTTCAGTCTCGACTTCCTGCTCATTATCTGCTTCATCAATACTTTGCTGTATAAAATAATCAAGGTCGACTTTGCTCATTGCACCCTCTTCCTGATGGTTTGATATTTTAACTCCACTTAGCCACAAGACTCCTTTTGAAAACAAAGATGTTAATTTCGAAAGAGGATATAAAATCAAATATATCGGATACACAGGCAATGCAAAAAAACGAAGTACCGAATTCGGATTTATACGGAATAAAGTTTTAGGAAAAAATTCGGCAGTCAACAAAATAAGCAAGGTCGATAACAATGTTTGGCTAAACAAAACAAACACATCATTATCATATATATAAGATAACACGGGAGAAAGTAGTTCGGCCATACCGATACCATAAATCACCAATGCAATATTATTACCCACCAACATAGTAGAAATAAATTGTTCTTGATGATGATAAAACAAATTCAACACCCGACCCAAAAGAGTTTCCTTCTTCATATCCAGTTCAAAACGAACTCTATTGGATGATACAAAAGCAATCTCCATCCCTGAAAAAAAAGCTGAAAAAATCAAAGATACCACTACAATCCAAACAGTAGCCGTCATTGAGCTCCTCCTTCCTGTTTAGGTGCATAATGTTTGGCATTATTTCGAGCAGCCATACGGGCACTATCATTTTTTTGAGAAGACTGAGCCTCGCTTTCTTTCATAGGAAAAATTCCATTAGTCTGTTTTATTGTATAACGCGTCATAGATTCGTTAGAAACAAAACCCTTCCCTTCGATTATTTTATCAACTCGCTGAATATGAATATCACTATCCGAAT
>NZ_LN877932.1:0-1053 GCF_001403595.1 Gabonia massiliensis
CTCGACGAGATACAATCCTACCCCGAAGAAGAAAGCGGAGCAGGAGTACCGGAAATAGAACAGCCTGTAGAGGAGAGGATTTCCGATGCAACAGTACAGGATAATTATGTCTATAAGGGAAATGAAGCAGAAAAAGTATTACTTGATATTTTTGACAAAGGAACAGATGAAGTTTTGCCGAGAAGGATTGAGACAGTTTCTGAATTTGAGAGAGAATTTTCCTCACCGGTAAGAACGGTATTGGGCGAGGTTGTAAAAGTAGGACGTAATCTGTACAACAAATTAGTAAGAAACAGCCGGGAGAATATATCCGGTGCGATACGTCCTACACTGGAAGCGGCAGACTTTGTGATTAACGACACAGATGGATCGCGTTTGTATGTGAAAATGTACAAAAAGTCAGATGGAAAGAAGACATACAATGTAACGGTAGTAAACAAACAAGGAGAAGTTGAGGATTATATCAGCTCTGCACATATAAAATCGGAAAACAATCTTCTCAATAAAATAAGGAACGGAGCAGAACTGTCACTACCGTCTGAGCGGAATCCCTATGGGAGAAATCTCCCAAACAGTCCCGCACCGATTTCCCTCGACAAAGATAGTGGAATTATTGAAAATAGGCAAGCGATAGAAGAACGTATTTCCGCAGACAGCAACATAGAAGCTGGAAATATTCCTGCCATACAGCGCATCCCCAAAGACGCACAAGGTAATCCCCTCTATGAGCAGGCCGACCCCGATACAGCCTGGGATGCCATTGTAGAGCAGGCCGGGGGCGACGAACAAGTAGCGCAGAATGTCGCTGCCTCCATGCTGGCCGACAAAGAAGCCGCATTGAAGAAACTCCAGAAGTCCAAGCCCAAAGGCGGCACTACCATTGCCGAGAAGATAGTAGCCGAGAAAGAACGCCAAGCAGCTATCGGGCAAGCCAAGCAGCAAGTAGATATTTGGAAGAAGATAGCCCAGACCCCACAGAAAAGAAAGCATCAAGCAGAAACAGAACATATACGCCAGGCAGAGGAAGAAAAAATAAAGCCCGACAGTACAGGA
>NZ_LN877933.1:0-1933 GCF_001403595.1 Gabonia massiliensis
CATTACTTATGATATTTACAACACTATTCTCGATAACAACTCATAACGACATCTTACAAATATTTTTTACAAACAATCCGGGTAAAAAATCAAAATATATATTTCTTCAAATACTTTATCCTCTTACTCCAATAAATTTCTGAATAGTTCAATAAACCTTGCCGGAATATTGCTTTTTACATTATAAATAGATTATTTTGCGTCTACAAATACTAAAAACCATGAATGGAAATATCATTTTAATTATCATCGGCTGTTATTTTGCATTTCTAATGTTTATTTCCCATCTAACCAGCCGAAATAACGATAATGAAACTTTTTTTATCGGAGGGAAAAAATCTCCATGGTTTTTAGTAGCTTTCGGTATGATAGGAACATCCATATCAGGGGTCACTTTTGTTTCGGTTCCTGGCATGCCTTTACATATAGATATGACTTATATGCAAACGGTACTGGGTTTTGCACTCGGATACCTCATCATTGCACAACTTTTGTTACCCTTATATTACAAGTTCAACTTGACTTCTATCTATACATATCTCGAAGAAAGGTTTGGACACAAAGCATATAAAACAGGAGCTTCTTTCTTCCTATTATCAAAAAACATTGGGGCTGCAGCACGACTATATATCGTTGTACTTATCTTACAACGTTTCGTTTTTGACTATTGGAATATACCTTTTGCAGTAACAACAACAGTCATTGTACTACTTATATGGCTATATTCACATAAAAGTGGTATCAAAACCATTGTCTGGACCGATGCTTTACAAACTTTTTTCTTACTAGGCGGGCTGATTATGATTATATGGCAATTAATGTCAAAAATGAATCTCGATATTGATGGAGTCATTTCTATTGTTCAGAAAAGTAATATGTCACGTATTTTCGTATTTGACGATTGGCATACAAAACAAAATTTTTTCAAACAATTTATCAGCGGCATATTTATCACTATTGTTATGACAGGTCTGGACCAAGATATGATGCAAAAAAACCTATCTATCAAAACTCTTAAAGAATCCCAAAAGAATATGTATTTTTATGGAATAGCATTCATCCCTGTAAATTTACTTTTCCTAACTTTAGGTATTTTACTCATTTCTTATGCTACACAATCGGATATAGCTCTTCCAGAAACCAGCGATGAGATACTACCACTTTTTGCCACTCAATATCTGGGGAATACGGTACTCTTATTCTTTTGTATCGGAATCATAGCAGCAGCTTTTTCAAGTGCAGACTCGGCACTGACAGCTCTAACAACTTCTTTCTGTATTGATATCCTCGATGTAAAAAAACGCCCGGCTTCTAAAGCCATACTATGGCGTAGAAGAGCCCATATATTTATCTCAGTCTTATTTGTTCTCATTATTCTCATTATTAAAGCTGTAAATAATAAAAGTATCATAGATGCCATCTATATGATTGCAGGATATACTTATGGTCCCCTATTAGGGATGTTTGCTTTCGGACTTTTCTGTCGAAAACGTCCAATAGACAAATACATACCTATTATTGCTTTTACAGCTCCACTATTATGTTATCTAATCGATTTTTTTTCTACAAAATACTACAATTATCAATTTGGATACGAATTACTTATGCTCAACGGACTGCTTACATACTTAGGATTATATCTGATATCTATAAAACAACCTAAGCTAAAAAAGGACAGTTTTTACAGAATCTAAGAATTGGTCTAATTTTAGTTTCTCTTTGCAAGCATAATAATTTTTATTATATAAAAAATACTGAATATATCGGCCTTCGGTATAAAAATCACTATCTTTGTTTACAATCAAAAAATATATATTGTCAATAAATTCAAATACAACCATATGAAACCAAACATCTTGCCCATTAAAAATCTGATTGCCATTCTGGCTATTATTATGTTATTTTCCTGTAATAAACAAAGTGACTACTTACA
>NZ_LN877934.1:0-21648 GCF_001403595.1 Gabonia massiliensis
ACTTATTCCCCCTCCGGTTTCCCGAAAAGGGCCCGTCTCTTTCTACATTTCTCTCTGTCTATCGTAATACTTTCAATGAACTTCTTTCCTCTAATCCGATTTTAAACCGTTTCTATCGGAAAGCGGATGCAAAAGTATAAGCTTTTTTATTCCTATCCAAATCTTTTTGAACTTTTTTTTCAACTTTTTCAATATAAATATAATAATATGCTGATTACAAGACTTCTATCAAATAACCAACAACCCATGCTAAAAATTTATTTGAGTAGATTAAATCTAATACGCAATCTAGCATCAAAAAAATCACTACTAACAATATTAAATCTTCCAATTTCAGAAGTATTATTTACATGAACTCCGATACAGGGGCATGCATCATAGTCTCCAATCTTCACAATCCGAAGAGTTTGAGACACATCTTTCGGCAAACGACTCAAATCAAACATTTTTTCTGCATCCTCCCGCATCAAATATTCTACTGAAACAGGCAAGTTCTGTGATATTATATCATTTACTTTATTCTCAATTTCTTGTATTTGCTCTGCAGTAGGTTTTTGTTCCAATAAATAATCACACTTAGATTTTTTCCTTTCTATATGGGCACTAACGGCACGTCCACAACGAAATAACCGAACCATAGTCTGATTCAAAATATGCTCAGCTGTATGCATGGGTGCGATTGACTCATCCTGAAATTTTGGGGCTGCTTGGTTTATTTCCATCATTGACAAGTTTTTATTCTTAGACATAAAGACAAAGGTACATATTTGATTTCATTTTTTTGTTCTTATGTTCTTTCGTCTTAAAAAATATATGCCTCTTTATTTTAGACAGAAGAATATATTTTTCTGATAATCAATTATATATGTTTATATTCTCTAAATTTCCTTTTTATCTCAATACGTTCACCCCCGAAATTTATTAATAAGCCGTGGTCTGTATGAGTTGCGGTCAAATAATTTACCAATTGTGTTTCGTGTATGGGAATTTCTTTTTTGTTCTTATAACTTATGAACAAGATAATGTGTCTCTTCTGTGTGCATCGGAGAATATTCTCATTTGTTATGAATATTTAGTTCTATTCCTCTTTCCATTTTATTATATAGTAATCAAAACAATTGTATCATGATACATCTACGAATGCATAACTATTTCGATTTATTCCCAAATTTTCATCATTGTAATAATTCTTATTCTACTCCAAAATAAAATTCCATCTTATTCCATACAATATCTAAGAATTATTAAATATTGAATATAAATATCTGGATTACTTTAAAACAGAAATAATTTGAATATAGTAAAAAAGAGATACTTATTTCACAAATATTACTATCTTTGCAACATACAAAAAGAGTAAATATTAAAAATATTCCGTTAAAATAACACTCCCTAAAAAATGAAACATTATACATTATCAACAAAGGCATTAAGCTTCTCGGTTATACTTTCTTGCGGGATGTTTATCCCTCAAATCGTAGAAGCCCAAAAAGCAAATAAAATTTTAGACCTTTTACAACAAGGAAAAATAAGTAAAGCTGTAGAAAAAAGGAATCAGATATATTCCAACGATGATGCAAAAGAGTTAATGTTAGCAGATATATGTGATTGCATTTTATTCAATACCAAGGAATACAAAGCATATGATCCTTATAAAGCATATTCTATTTTTAAAGACACATATCTTAAACATAAGGATAATAAAGATGCTAATAAATTTTTGATTAAGCATAAGACATCTTTTCTAAAAATACAAACACAAATTGAGAACAATATTTTAGCAGATGCCAAAGTTTTAAATACAGAGGAAGGATATAGCAAAGCTATTTCAGTATGCGATAGTTGTTCATATTTAAGTGAGGCAAAAGTTTTACAAGAAGAAGTGGCATATAATAACGCCATCTCTGAAGGTACTTTAGAAGGATACAATTATTTTTTAAGTCATTATCCTGAATCTAAAAAAGTAGAAGAAATTACAGCGTTAGCTGATAAGATGATTTTTGAAAAACTAGATAACACCATAGAAGCATATAGTGCTTTCATTCAACAATATCCTAAATCAAAATTAGTGGCTGAAGCTCAAAATCGAATCTATAATTTGGCTTATAATAATGCTATTGAACAAAATACACTCGAAGCATATAATGGGCTGATACAACGCTATCCCAATCATCCTAAAAAAGAAGAAATACAAAATAAAATAGAAGAACTTTCATTCAAGAGCTTATCTACTGATTTCACAATGAAAGCTTACGATTCTTTTATTAGCAAGTTCCCTCAATCAAAATATACTGTTCAGGCTAACGCTTTGGTCAAACCTATTAACCAAAATGAATGGCATTGGAAAAGTAATGGATTAAAAGGATATGTAAAATCTACAACTGAAACCTCTTCAAAAGAAGGCAGTAAAAATAATAGTAACTCAACTGATATAATTACCCAATATAACGAGCTTGGAGAAGTAATTTTAGAACAAACAACCACAGGCAAAGATGTAAAAATAACCCAAATTCTTTACCATCCGGATTTTTCATTATCTGCTATTATTGAATCTAACGGTAGAAAACGGTATGATTACAAAAATGGACAATTAAATAAAATTACATTCATTAACAGTCGTAAAAAAGAATCTCCTATTGCAACTTTTAAATATGATAATGGAGGACGTTTAATTGAACGTACCGACTACATCACAGGAGTAAAGGGCAGTACGATAACACATTATACATATAATGCCAATGACTCGATAATTTCATCAAAAAAATATAAAAGTACGACACCTAAAAATACAACAATACAGCAATATATTGACGGAAAAGTAGTGTCATCTACTGAAACTATAGGAAAACAAACTACACAAAAACGCTATGCTTACAATGATAAAGGAGATTTAATAAAAATAACTACAACAAAAAATAATAAAGATACTGAGAATATAACTTATGAATATCTGTATGATGAGACCGGAAACTGGACAAAACAATCAATGTTTATTAATGGGACTTTAAATATAGTTAGGCAGCGTGTAATAGAATATTTTTACAAATAAATTTTATAATTCATATAACAAGTATAACGACCGAACAAAATCTTTGGTCGTTATTTTTTATTAGTACAAAATATAATTTATTACGAGATACTCTGAAACTAAAAATTAGCACTACCTTTGTCCCAACCAAAAACACGTATATAAATATGTCAACTTACACAGAAGATTTACGTAAAGTCACGACACATCGTCTGGCTGAAATGAAACAAAGAGGGGAAAAAATATCTATGCTCACAGCATACGATTATTCTATGGCAAAACTCATCGATGAAGCCGGAATGGACGTTATCCTTGTTGGTGACTCAGCCTCTAACGTCATGGCTGGAAATATCACGACTCTACCTATGACTCTTGACCAAATGATATATCATGGTAAATCTGTTATGAGGGCGGTTAAACGGGCTTTAGTAGTTGTAGATATGCCTTTCGGCTCATATCAGGGAAATTCAAAAGAAGCAGTTGCGTCCGCAATTAGAATCATGAAAGAAACAGGAGCTGATTGTGTAAAAATGGAAGGTGGAGCTGAAATTCAAGAATCAATAATCCGTATTTTAAGTGCAGGAATCCCAGTTATGGGTCACCTAGGATTAACGCCTCAATCAATAAACAAATTTGGGACTTATACTGTCAGAGCAAAAGAAGAAGCAGAAGCCCAGAAACTAGTAGAAGATGCACACTTACTTGAAGAAATCGGATGCTTTTCTATTGTTCTTGAAAAAATTCCTGCCAAATTAGCCGGAGAAGTAGCAAGAGAACTTTCTATCCCTATAATAGGCATAGGTGCAGGAGGTCAAGTAGACGGGCAAGTGCTGGTAATGCATGATATGTTAGGCATCAATAAAGGATTTTCTCCTCGATTTTTACGTCGATATGCCGATTTATCTAACATCATTACAGATAGTGTAAAAAATTACATTAAGGATGTAAAAACTTGCGATTTTCCCAATGAATCGGAACAATACTAAATTTTTAAAGAACAACACAGGAGAAGATTCTAATTTTCTCCTGTGATAATATAGTTCTATTCTACATCTTATTTTTAGAGAATATGTAGTTGCTTTCATTACATTTTAAATTTCAACTGATTTCTACTCAAAATACTACTTATTTTCTACCTTCAATTATGAATCAATATTCATAATATCCTCATACTCTATTTTTAAATATACACTCCAAAGTAATACTTTATAAGACAAATAATAGAATAACAAGCTTTTAATAAAGAAAAATTTCTTTATTTTTAGCACGAATTTTCTTTGTTTATAAATAAAATATGTACCTTTGCATCGCAAATAAGAAAATGAAATGAAGACAACGTATCTTTTTATTGTCTCTACAACTTTGATACTTTTATTTCTCTCAGCGTGTGCAACACCCTGTGGATGCTAAAAGGTCATAAGAAGCAGATCGGGTAAGAGATACAATAATTGGAAATAATTTGTTTTTATAATAAACCCTTAAAAGTTTTATTACAATGATTAAAGTAGGTATTAACGGTTTTGGTCGCATCGGACGTTTGGTTTTCCGTGCCGCACAAAAGAGAAATGACATCGAAGTTGTAGGTATCAATGACCTTATTAGTGTAGAATACATGGCTTACATGTTGAAATATGACACTATGCACGGTCAATTCGATGGAACAATTGATATCAAAGACGGCCAATTGGTTGTAAATGGAAAAGCTATCCGCGTAACAGCAGAGAAAAATCCTGCAGACCTAAAATGGAGCGAAATTGGCGCTGAATATGTTGTTGAATCTACAGGACTTTTCTTAACAAAAGAAAAAGCCCAAGGACACATTGACGCTGGTGCAAAATATGTAGTAATGTCAGCTCCGTCAAAAGATGATACTCCAATGTTTGTTTGTGGTGTTAACCTCGATGCTTATACTGGACAACAATTTGTTTCTAACGCATCTTGTACTACTAACTGCTTAGCTCCTATTGCTAAAGTATTAAATGATAAATTTGGTATTACTGACGGTTTAATGACTACAGTTCACTCTACTACAGCTACTCAAAAAACAGTAGACGGACCTTCTATGAAAGATTGGAGAGGTGGCCGCGCAGCTTCTGGAAACATTATTCCTTCTTCTACTGGTGCAGCTAAAGCTGTAGGTAAAGTTATTCCTTCTTTGAATGGCAAATTGACTGGTATGTCAATGCGTGTTCCTACTTTGGATGTTTCTGTAGTAGACTTGACTGTCAATTTAGCAAAGCCTGCTAAATATGAAGAAATTTGTGCTGCAATGAAAGAAGCTTCTGAAGGTGAATTGAAAGGCATTCTTGGTTATACTGAAGATGCCGTAGTTTCTTCAGACTTCTTAGGAGATACTCGGACTTCTATTTTCGATGCAAAAGCAGGTATCGCTTTAACTGATACTTTCGTTAAAGTTGTTTCTTGGTACGATAACGAAATCGGTTATAGTAACAAAGTTCTCGACCTAATTGCTCATATGAAGAAAGTAAACGGATAATAAATTTACATTTCTAAAGCATAAAAAATAAAAGATTACTCACAATTTGAGAGTAATCTTTTATTTTTTATGCTTTAGACCAATAAAGCAAGATAAATTAATTAACAAAATCATCTATCTTACCTAATAATACTTAATATAGTTATTTTTTTCTATATGTATTTGGATTATATTCCTTGACATTATAACTTTGTGTCAAGTTTTTTCATGGTATTAGATTTAAGGTTAATAGAAGATTGGTTGTCGAGAGACAACCATTTTTTCTATATAGATAAATTATTATTAATTTTTCTCTTTGAATCTGATTTATATTCGTCATCATAAGTGAAAAATAGACTATTGAAGATTGTAAGTAAGTTTTCAGTCATCTTTATAAGATCTGCATACTTGTCTTAGTTTCGAACTCTACCTGCATCTAAATCATCATCCTCTTTGAATATATTATTCTGTATATTTTTTCTCGAAACTTTCATGACTAAGTAGACTTCTCACAACAAGTCTTGTTTCAGTTTCTGTACTAATGAAGAGATCCAGATAGGATATAATATTCTCAAGTTCCATCAATATACATCCGTAGAGTTATAGGACACTAACTATATTAATAGAGTGTGACTCCATAATCGGGTTCTATCCAGCAGGGCTCTGCCTCCAACTGCCTGCACATCACTATAATGCCTTTACTTTTAGCTAAAAATTCCCATTCACAGAAATCATTTAAAGTTCGTATCCTATAGCAATACATCTATGCTCAGGCGAACAAAAAACCGGGATTGATTCCCATCAATCCCGGACTACTACTCATAGAGTTCTGATTTATCTAATATATAAACTGGAATTTTTTTTCTGAACAGCTTGTTGCAATTTGTCTACGGCTTTATTTTTCTCACTATTATCCGTATCATATTTACAAGTATATGTCTCTTCTCCACGATATGTGTTTACTTTGATTTTCAATCCTTTCAAATCACTTTTATCGGGAGCTAAATCTCCTAATCTAAAAGATGCTATGCCCCACAACCATTGAGACCCAAATTCGGGGTCATCCTCTTGATTATGACGAAATTCAAGTTGCATGTACCCATCATCGGGATTCTCTTCCAAGCTGTAGTCACGTACCAAATTAACCATATGCTTTTTCTGTCCAGCACCTTTCATTTCAAATTGAATAGTTACATATTCATCACTTGTCCACATATCCAAAATATTAACGGCATCATTACCTATACTATCCTCTTTCTCCGGAGTTATAGGAATAATACCTTTTACTAAAACCGTATCAATATCATTCACATGTATCCTAAAATCATATCCTTGATAATCCTCATCCAACAATGTATAATTCACAATCACCCGACGCCCGTCTTCTAAATAAAGAGAAGGTATTGAGTTTTCAGAAAATAACATAGTTCTTTTACTATCTAACAATAAGTAAGAAGGTTTCCCCTCCTCAGAAACGACATTTCCTACAGCTAATGACCGATTATAATATACATAATANGAAATAAAGTTGTTGATACTAAAAGGCTTATCAACAATAATAGTGGAAATTTTTTCATATACATCAAACTTTAATATTTTATATCTATAAAAATACATTTTTGATTATATAAACTGGCATAACCTGCAAATACTGCATGACAAAATGTTAAAGAGATAAAAATGAAATAATTTGCTTATTCTAGAGCAGTATTTTTGTATATTCTGCATTTATCATTAATAATGTGATTTTCAAATGAGCGAAGCTGAACTATCTGAACAATGTCAGAAAAAAAATAAATATGCTCAAAACCAATTATATAAACAATATGCTGGCATATTGTTCGCTTTATGTATACGCTATATTGGCCATAATGAAACTGCTAAAGATTTATTGCATGACGGATTTCTAAAAATATATACATCGTTCGACCAGTTCTCTTATCGAGGTGAAGGTTCTTTAAAAGCTTGGCTATGCAGGGTAATGGTAAATACAATTCTAGAATATCTTAGAAGGAATGAAAAAACAAAAAATTTTATTCCTATGGACGAAATACCAGAATCCCAAGATATTCCAGAAGAAAGGCCACCCCTTGCTCTAATTCCTCAAGAAGTAATCATGAAATTTATAATGGAACTTCCTATCGGATATCGTACTGTTTTCAATCTATATACTTTTGAAGAAAAATCTCATAAAGAAATAGCCAAATTATTAGGAATAAACGAAAAAAGTTCATCATCGCAATTATACAGAGCAAAGAGCTTTCTATCAAAAAAGATTAAGGAATACTTAAATAAATATGAATATGAAAAAGGATAATTGGACATCAGAGTTTCGGGAACGGATGGACAGTTATACTGTAACTCCACCCAATGATGTATGGGAAAAACTGGATAAAGAACTGTCTTCTACTCCAGCTACTAAAATACGTATATTCTCTTTTACCGCAATTGCGGCAATTATTATATTATTATTACTTTCATCGGTCGGAATATATCTACTAACAAATTATAAACCTGATAAAAATATTCCTCGAATTTTATCAGAAAGCCTTCCAACTGAAAATCACACCTATCATAGCAATGACGATTTAAAATCCCATGAAGGGATAAATATTATGCATCGCAGTCTTCCTACAAAAAAAGAAGTATTTTCCTCTTTAAAAGGAACAGACAAACAAATTATTAACGATGAAACTATCAATCAAAGAGTAAATGGTTCAGAGAAAGAAAATAATATAATAATAAAAGAAAAAGTTCACTCTAAAGATGAACATTCTATGCTAAGAACAAAAAAAAGAAAAGAAAACTCCGAAGAACCAACATTGTTTATCAGAAAAAAAAGTAAAAGAAACAAATGGGCAATTAGTATTACAACTGGAAATAATATCATGGCATCCAACGAAAGCTATTACGGATTTAATAATCTAAACAGCTTTAATAATTCTATACCTACCAATGCTACAAACCCCATGAGTAACAATGAGAAAAATCCAGAAGAGCTAAAGGAGGCCAACGCTTACCATCAAATTATGTTTAAGAATATTAATCAAACTACCCAAACAAAAATAAAACATCATTTACCTATCAGTGTAGGTCTGTCATTAAGAAAAAATATCAGCTCTAATTTTTCTATTGAAACCGGCCTTATGTATACATTATTATCCTCTGAATTAAAAGCTGGTAATGAAAGTTACTATTCCCAAGAACAAAAACTTCATTACTTAGGTGTTCCTTTAAAAATTAATTGGAATTTTATTCAAAAAAAATATTTCACTGTTTATCTATCTGCAGGAGGAATGATGGAAGGTTGTGTATCTTCCAAATTAACAACTAATTATGAAACAAAAAACGAAGAATCATTTTCCCAAAATAGCAATCTCAAGAACAATCATCTACAATGGTCTGTTTCTGGAGCTGTTGGAGCTCAATATAATATCAATCGTTATATAGGCATTTTTATAGAACCAGGAGTTATATATTATTTTGATGATGGTTCAGAAATAGCAACAATTCGTAAAGAAAAGCCCCTCAATATAAATTTCCAAGTCGGTCTTAGATTTGGATTTTAAATATTTAGCTAATCCATATTACATTTTTCCAACACGAATTACAATTTTTATTCTCAGAAATAAAAACTATAACTTTATAACAAGCCCAAACAATAAACTATACCATAAATCTTGATATAAAAAATCCATAATTAATTTATATTTTTTGTATATTTACATCGTATAATCGCTTTTTAATCGACAAACTAACTGATTAAAACACAACAACACATGAAAAAAATCACAAGTCTGATAGCTTGTACTTGTTTTACAATTTCAGCATTTGCTCAAACAGTAAAACCTGTTTATTTAGATGAAAGCCAACCTATCGAAAAGAGAGTGGAAGATGCATTAACAAGAATGACATTAGAAGAAAAAGTAAAAATGTGTCATGCTCAATCAAAGTTTAGTTCATATGGGGTACCACGACTCGGAATTCCCGAACTTTGGATGAGTGATGGTCCTCATGGCATTAGAGAAGAAGTACTTTGGGATGAGTGGAATGGGGCTCATTGGACCTCTGATTCTTGTATCGCTTTCCCTGCACTTACATGCCTAGCTGCTACATGGGATCCTCAAATGGCCGCATTATATGGAAAATCTATTGGCGAAGAAGCGCGATATCGTAAAAAAGACGTGCTCTTAGGACCTGGAGTAAATATCTATCGTACACCTCTAAATGGGCGCAATTTTGAATATATGGGTGAAGACCCTTTTCTTTCATCTCGTATGGTAATTCCTTATATACAAGGAGTACAAAGCAATGGTGTAGCTGCTTGTGTAAAACACTTTGCTTTGAATAATCAAGAAATCGACCGTGGTCATATCAATGTAATTATTGATGACAGAGCTTTACATGAAATTTATCTACCAGCTTTCAAAGCTGCAGTACAAGAAGCTGGGGTCTGGTCTATCATGGGTGCTTATAATCAATATAAAGGACAGCAATGTTGCCATAACCAATATTTATTAAATGATATTTTGAAACAGGATTGGCAATTTGACGGAGTCGTTATTTCTGACTGGGGAGGAGTACATAACACAGAGCAAGCAGCCAACTTTGGATTGGATTTAGAAATGGGAACCTGGACAGATGGGCTCAGCCAAGGAAAAGCAAACGCTTATGACAACTATTACCTTGCTGACCCTCTATTAAAAAAAATAAAAAAAGGAGAGATAAATATCAAAGTAGTTGACGATAAAGTACGCCGTTTACTGAAAATGATATTTCGAACAGTTATGAATTCTCAAAGACCTTGGGGCTCTTTCGGAACAGAAGAGCACGCTTTAGCAGGGCGGACTATCGCTGAAAACGGCATTG
This sequence comes from Gabonia massiliensis, assembly GCF_001403595.1. Lineage (NCBI taxonomy): Bacteria > Pseudomonadati > Bacteroidota > Bacteroidia > Bacteroidales > Porphyromonadaceae > Gabonia > Gabonia massiliensis. Next base: position 10,374 of record NZ_LN877934.1, read on the forward strand.
TTTTATTAAAAAATGACAAAAACATTCTACCTATTAACTTGAATAAAATAAAAAAAATTGTAGTTGTCGGAGAAAACGCCAACAAAAGAATGACTCTTGGTGGTGGCTCTTCTTCCCTTAAAGTAAAATACGAAATAACCCCTTTAGATGGTCTGAAAAAACAGATAGGAAATCTGGCTGAAATCATATACGTAAAAGGCTATGTTAGTCCTTTAACCGAAAAACGCGACCCTAAGCCAAAAATACCAGTAGGATATAAAGAACCAAATCCAGAAATATTATTGCAAGAAGCTATCAATGCGGCTAAAGATGCTGATATCGTATTATATTTTGGAGGACTAAATAAAAATGAAAATCAAGACAGCGAAGGCAATGATAGAAAAAGTTATAACTTACCTTATGGACAAGATCGCTTAATTTCTGAATTGGCTAAAGTTAATAAAAATATCGTAGTAACTATTATATCAGGAAACGCTGTTGCTATGCCTTGGATAAAAGAAGTCCCGGCTATTGTAGAAGGATGGTTTGGTGGAACAGAATCAGGAAATGCAATTGCGTCAATTCTCACCGGGAAAGTTAATCCTTCTGGGAAACTCCCAATGACTATTGCCGAGAAATTGGAGGATTATCCTTCACACGCCCTAGGAGAATATCCGGGAGACCATGTGAATGTAAGATATAATGAAGGTATTTTTATTGGATATCGCTGGATAGATAAACAGAAAAAACAAACATTATTTCCTTTTGGCCATGGCTTAAGTTATACAACTTTCGATTATGGTAAAATAAAAATTTCTTCTAAACAAATGAAAAATAATGACAAGATTACAATTTCTATACCTATCAAAAATAGCGGGAAAATTAAAGGTAAAGAAACTGTTCAACTATATATTGGTGACGAAAAATGTTCTTTCGAACGTCCGATAAAAGAATTGAAAGGCTTTTCAAAAATTGAGTTAAATCCTGGAGAAGAAAAAATAGTAACATTTGAAATTACAGATGAAGCTTTTAAATTCTATGATGATAAACAAAAAATATGGAGAACAGAACCAGGCAAATTCAAAATATATATTGGAGCCTCTTCTAATGATATAAGAGAAACTTCAGAAATTACTCTTTTATAAAGTCAAATAAATAAAATACAGGATATAAAAGTTACTTTTATTTATATTCTGTATTTTATCGAAATAAAAAACAGGACTAAAACAAGGTTATAATTAGACAATATTCCTATTTTAGGCAAAAATTGAGTATCTTCGTTTCCATTTTATATAAAAAATATATGGGTAAAAATAAACTGCAGAAATTCGATGATATGAATTTATACCCACATGTATTTCAATATCCTTTTTCTATTTTACAAAATGAGGGATTTGACATGAAGGGAAAATGGAACAGCATTTTTTTCAAAAATGACCATCCTATTGTCCTAGAACTAGGATGTGGAAAAGGAGAATATGCTGTAGGACTTGCTCGTAAATATCCCAACAAAAATTTTATCGGAATAGATATAAAAGGGGCACGTATGTGGACTGGAGCCAAAGAATCGCTACAATCAGGAATGAAAAATGTAGCATTTCTACGTACCACAATCGAACTGATTACTTACTTCTTTTCACCTGGGGAAGTATCTGAAATCTGGATAACCTTCCCTGATCCTCAGATGAAAAAAGTACGTAAAAGACTTACATCTACCCGATTTATGGAATTATATCGGACAATACTAAAACCAAATGGCATAATACATCTAAAAAGTGATAGTAATTTCCTTTTTACCTATACTTGCGAAATGGTAAAAGTTAATCATTACCCTATAATATTTCAAACAGAAGATCTGTACCATTCAGGATTAAAAGATGATATATTAAATATAAAAACTTTTTATGAACAGCAATGGCTTGATAGAGGATTGACAATAAAATATATATCTTTTATTTGTGAAAACAGAGACCGATTAATCGAACCAAATATTGAAATTGAATATGACAACTATCGTAGCTTCAACAGAAGCAAACGTAGTGAAAATAAAGAAAAAAACAAATTCCTAAATAAAGATTAATATATTATTATGGCAATATATCCAAAATTAATCACCGACGCCCTGAGAAAAGTACGTTATCCAGGAAACGGAAAAGACCTCATCTCTGCAGAAATGGTAGGAGATGATATCCGTATCGACGGAAATAAGGTAAGTTTTTCATTGATATTTGAAAAGCCCAATGACCCCTTTATGAAATCTGTTGTCAAAGCAGCAGAAACCGCTATTTTGACATATGTTGGAGAGGATACAGACATAAAAGGTAATATACACATAAAATCTAAACAACTCCAACAACCAGAACCAGGGAAATTATTACCTCAAGTAAAAAATATTATTGCTGTATCATCAGGAAAAGGTGGCGTAGGAAAGTCGACAGTTGCAGCGAATCTAGCAGTTGCTCTTGCTCAAAAAGGGTATAAAGTTGGCTTATTAGACGCTGATATATTTGGTCCATCTGTACCCAAGATGTTTGGTGTAGAAGATGCACGTCCTTTCGCTGAAGAAATTAATGGAAAAGATATGATAGTCCCAGTCGAAAAGTATGGAATAAAAATACTTTCTATTGGTTTCTTTGTTGATAAAGATAGTGCTGTCGTATGGAGAGGAGGTATGGCTAGTAATGCACTCAAACAGCTTATTTCCGATGCTAATTGGGATGAGCTTGATTATTTTGTTCTTGATTTACCTCCCGGGACAAGCGATATACATTTAACTTTAGTACAAACATTAGCAATTTCTGGAGCTATTGTTGTAACAACTCCCCAAGAAGTCGCATTAGCTGATGCTCGAAAAGGTATAGATATGTTTACAAATGACAAAGTTCATGTTCCAGTTCTTGGATTAGTTGAAAACATGGCTTGGTTCACTCCGGCCGAACTTCCAGAAAACAAATATTTTATCTTCGGAAAAGAAGGTGGAAAAAAATTAGCAGAATCTCTAGGAGTACGCTTATTGGGACAAATACCTATTGTACAAAGTATATGCGAAGGAGGCGACAAGGGCGTCCCTGTTGCATTATCCCCTAATACTATTACGGGAAAAGCTTTTGAGAAACTTGCTGAACAAGTAATAATAGCTGTAGATGAAAGAAACTCATCTCTACCTCCCACTCATATAGTAGAAGTTTCAAATAAATAATAAAAAATGTCCCGGGAAAAAATTCTCCGGGACATTTTTTATTATTTATTTGAAATACAATTGTAATTCATATGCAATAAAGCAGTAATTACAGAAGAATATATTTGTAATATTCTTAAGTATGATATTTATATGAAAAAAAATTTTATACTTCTATTTGTGTTTCTAATAACACATTCGTTGTTTTCTCAACGAATAAAAGGAAGCGATACCGTTTTACCAGTCGCTCAAAAACATGCAGAAGAATATATGAAAATTCACTCTAATAGCAAAGTTACAGTCACAGGTGGTGGTAGTGGCGTAGGACTATCGGCTCTATACGAAGGAACAACGGACTTAGCAATGTCTTCCCGAAAGATAAAATTTGAAGAAAAGATAAAATTTCAAAAGAAAAAAATAGTTCCTGCCGAAGTTATTGTCGCTTATGACGCATTAGCTATAATAGTCCATCCATCAAACCCAATAAACCAATTAACAAGGAAACAACTCGAAGATATATTTACCGGAAAAATTCGTAACTGGAAACAGTTAGGAGGAGAAGACATTCCTATTGTCACTTATTCGCGAGAAACTAGTTCTGGAACATACGAATTCTTTAAAGAAAAAATACTTAGAAACAAAAATTATATAAATTCCGTATTGAGTATGCCCGCAACTGGAGCTATTATTCAGTCTGTTAGACAAACAAAAGGAGCTATAGGTTATGTCGGACTAGCTTATGTTTCATCAGGTATTAAAGCAATTCGTGTATCATATGACGGAAAAACGTATGTAGCTCCAACTTTTAAAAATGCAAAAGACAAAACATACCCTGTAGTACGACCATTATATTACTATTATGATAAATCAAAAGAAAACATTATTTCTTCCTTTATCTATTACTCTCTTTCTCCTACAGGCCAAAAACTAATAGAAAATATAGGATATATTCCCCGATAAAGATTATAAAGAATCTGTCTTTCGTATCTGTCGCAAATAAGATTGCAGATCCCTAAAAAATATATTGAACAACGACTGATAATTAGCATAATTATCTACAAAATATTCTTCAATAGATTTTGTAGATAATGGAATGTTACGATAAGTGACCATAATTTGTAAAGACTCAAATAGCCCTTCAACTGTACAATAACGGCACAATCGATTCGTAAAAATAAAATGCCATAGAAACCCTTGAACACGGGAAGGAAGATAGTAATAATTTAATAACAAATAAATATAAAAACGATAAGAATATATTCTCAACGGAACCTTTGAATAATCCGAAAAATTTTTTGCTAAAAAATGGTCAAAAAACAAATCAGGCAAAATTACAGAATATCTTCCAAAACGAGGTCGTAAATCAGTCAATACATCCTTTACCAATACATGATTATCTGTAAACTCATCTACCTTGCGATGCAACCAGATTCCCAATTGCATCGCAAGCGGATAATTATCGTATTTCCCTTTTACAGCATCTGCAACAAATCCTCCTATTTGAGATTTAGGAGAGGACCCAGACAAAAAAATATGTGCCAGGTAATTCATCTCCAATTACCTCGGATGAACAATCACTCTTAATTTAGAGTATGCTCGCTCTACTTTATTTCGAGCCTCTTCCAAAGTATTCGCTTTAGCAAGAATAACCCCTAAACGACGATGTCCTACTACCTCGGGCTTACCAAAAATACGAATTTGGACATCCGGTTCATTCAACACCTCTTCTAAATTATCAAATTCAACTTTATCACTATCTCCCTCGACAACAATCGCTTTTGAAGCTGAAGGACCATAAAATGAAACTGCAGGAACAGGTAACCCTAACACGGCACGAGCATGTAATGCAAATTCTGATAAATCTTGAGAAATCATCGTTACCATACCAGTATCATGCGGGCGAGGTGAAACTTCACTAAAAAGGACCTTATCTCCTTTTACAAATAACTCTACTCCAAAAATTCCCCAGCCACCTAATGCATCAGTAACTCTTTGTGCTATCTCCTTCGCCTTAGCCAAAGCTTTATCGTTCATAGGTTGAGGTTGCCATGATTCTCGATAATCTCCATCTACCTGATGATGTCCTATCGGCTCTAAAAAAGTTGTTCCCGCACTATGACGTACAGTCAATAATGTAATCTCATAATCAAAATCAACAAAACCTTCTACAATCACTCGACCTGCTCCAGCCCGTCCTCCTTCTTGTGCATAATGCCAAGAATTATCTATATCTGCAAAAGAACGAACTATACTTTGCCCATGCCCCGAAGAGCTCATTATAGGTTTCACTACACATGGTATGCCAATCTCTTTAATAGCACTTTCAAACTCTTCTCGTGTAGATGCAAATCGATAAGGAGATGTTTCTATTCCTAAATTCTCTGCAGCTAAGCGCCGAATACCTTCACGGTTCATTGTAAGGAATGTAGCCTGAGCTGTAGGAGTTACATGATAACCTTCTTTTTCTAATTCTACTAATGTCTGAGTTGCAATAGCTTCTACCTCTGGAATAATATAATCAGGATTTTCATTTTTTATTATTTCTCTTAACCTCTCTCCATCGAGCATCGATAAAACATGTGAACGATGAGCAACTTGCATAGCCGGAGCATTGGCATACTTATCCATTGCAACTACCTCTATGCCATATCTTTGAAGCTCAATTGCAACCTCTTTCCCAAGTTCTCCAGCTCCGCACAAAAGTGCCTTTTTCCCTACTTTTGATAATGTGGTTCCGATTTTTGTCATTGCAGTTTAAATTTATTATCTCAAAGGTACATCAAAAATCCGATATCTTTACCTTACTTACAAGATTTCTTATCTACAACATTGTTGTTACTTCCAAACTAATACTTGATAATATACAAATCGATAAAACATTAGAAAATTTATAGAGGTCAAAATGGCAAACAAATTGATGACTATAACCTTAAAACCAAAGAAAGCGGACTTGCTTCTTTTTTGTATAAATAGTAGTTGTATTATGGACAAAAACAGCATCAATATAGAATAAAGAGCAGGGAGCAATATAGATTTATACTGCTCCCTGCTCTTTTTATTTCCTTTCGGATATATTAAATTAATCCGATTAAAAGATCACCACCTTCAACTTCTTCAATAGAAATTTTATCCTCACGGGATAACCATCCTATTGCAGCATAAAGCTCTTTATCTTTGAGCTTAGTCACTTTTTTTAAACCTTTCAGGGTAAGTTTTTCTTCGCTGTTATTCAACGCATTCCAAACTAATCCAGCATTTAAGCCAATTACTTCTCTATCCATCATTTAATAATTTAATTAGATTTTATATTTAAAATCTCTTTGTTAATGATTCGACGACAAAAATACAAAAAATTTCATTTATCTAAAAAATATATACATTTTTTAATATATTTAAATTAATAAATAATATATACCTTAAAAGAGCAATAGCATTTGATTGAAATAACACACAAACTGTAGATTTGTTTACATTTTCTTTATCTTTTAATTATTAATATCAACAAAAAAGGCTACCTCATATGAAATAGCCTTTCTCATCTCCTAAGCATCATTTAACCTACCGGAATTTTCAATACTTGGCCTACTTTTAATGAAGAACTACCCAAATTATTTGCTTTAATAATCAACTCTGAAGTTACCCCTGGGAATAATTTGGAAATAGTCCAAAGGCTCTCACCTTTCGTTACTGTATGATATTTAAATTTAACTTTGGCCTGCCCATTTACATTTTCCTCAACCTTATAATCGTTTTGAGTAATAGCCACATCCTCCCCGCTCACTTTTAAACGCTGCCCTACTTGAATTCTACTACTGCTTAAATTATTCCATTCTTTCAATTGATTTACTGTCACACCATACTTACTAGCAATTACCGCTAAAGTTTCTCCCGATTTTACTTTATGCTCCGTTACATTTGTTATGATTTCCCTGCCTTCAGAAGATTTGGATAGCTCATTTACAGGGATTTTCACATAAACTGTTTTTTGGATTTTCAATTTTTGTCCCGCTCTAATACGACTACTATTCAATCCATTCCATTTTTTCAAATTAGATGTAGAAACACCATAACGATTTGCTATAACAGAAAGAGTCTCTCCCGAACGAATTTTATGATAAAGCGTCTCTATTTTCTTTTGTTGTGTAACAGTCTCTACAGACGATTTTAGTACTTCGGTATTATTATTATTTTTTATTGAATCTGAGGATGCTACCACAAATTTTTTCTTTACTGCCTCTTCTTTTTGGGGCGTTGAAACTACTTTATTTCGATAAATCTTCAAACTACGTCCGGCAATAAGAGTATTTCCTCTCAAATGATTCCAACGCTTAATTTCCTGTGTAGTAACACCATAACGGTAAGCAATTTTAGACAGGGTATCTCCTCTACGTATCTTATGATAAATAACTTTAGAATTTGAAGCACTATAACCAGCAGGTTCTACTGTAGTACGTTTAGCATATAAACCATTCTGATGTCGTACAATCGAATCTCGAGCCTCGATAAAAGCATACACTTGTTGAGTAGGAAGCAATAACGCCCGAGTCTTCGAATCACCAGGAATTATATCCCGACGATATTGTGGATTTAAAGAGCGTAATTGATCGATAGGTATATCTAACACATCTGCAATTTGCTGAAAATGAATCTGTTCATTAATATGTACCGTATCCGTAGTCAATGGCATGTCCGTTCGAACTGGACAAATGTTATGTTCATTATAATAATGCATAACATAATTCGCAGCTATAAATGCCGGTAGATATCCTCGAGTTTCCCGAGGTAAAAAATTATATATTTCCCAATAATCTTTTCCACCAGAACGACGTATCGCCTTATTCACATTTCCCGGTCCACAATTATAAGCAGCAATAGCAAGTCCCCAATCATTATAAATATTATAAAGCTCTTTCAAATAATGAGCTGCCATCTCTGAAGACTTTACCGGTTCACGACGTTCATCAACTAAACTATTCACCTCCATACCCAATATTTTGGCTGTCCCAATCATAAATTGCCATAATCCCGCAGCACCAGCTCTGGATGTTGCCTCCGGGCGAAGGGCAGATTCTATAATAGGTAAATATTTTAATTCTAAAGGAAGTCCAGCCTTTTCTAACTCCTGTTCAAAAATAGGGAAATAGTAAGTCCCAAGCCCCATCATGTTTTCTACCAATTTCCTACGTCGCTCAGTATAAAAAGTAATATAACTTTTCACAATTTGATTAAACGGCATTTCTATAACAGTAGGCATACACGATAAACGTTGTATATAAACGGAATCGGGATAATCAATATTAACACTCCCACTAATGCAATTTGCATCTATTATCGCATATTTCTTTAAATACCATCCGGAAAAAAGACTATCAACATCACTTTCAAGACTCTCAGGTAAAACAATAGCTTTATCCGATATTGTATCCTTTACAGCAATATGCCGAAACTGTTGAGCAAATACCGAAGCATTTACAGCTATAAATAAAGAAACTAGCACAAAAATTCTCATAACAATCCATTTTTAAAAAGTTATCGCACATTGCATTCCTAACGATGTACGAGAAAAAGGGGTCGGCTCCAAAACGGCCGGAAGCAAATGCATGGTAATATCCGGTGTAATATCAAAATGATAGAGCTGTGCATCGACATAGGCATCAATCATACTTACGATATATAAACCGACCATAGAAATTATACATAAATCTCGATTTCGTCGATAAAAATCTTTTTTTCGCTTCATGACTCCTTTTAACCAATCCATGTGTTCTTCTATATATTGCGAATCATTTCGCCTATTATAAGGTAAAAAGTTAATAAAACTATTTGTTGTCGGATCACTATCCATTATATCCCTATACGCATTCGAATAGTCCGTATAATAGCGACCATTCCAAGATGTCGCATATATCAATCCCATATAACCACCAATTACAATAGGCAACTTCCAATAACGGCGATTATAAATCTGCCCTAACCCTGGACAAAGCGCAGAATACCAAACTGCTTTCATTGGATCCGGATTAAAGACTAGGGAATCTGGAATAGGTTCCCAATCTTTTAATTTCTTAAATCTTACCTTCTTCGTTTCAATCTGAATAGTATCAGTTTCGATATCTGCAAAGGTTACCCTTCCAAGACTATCGACTGTCATTGAAAGAGTGTCCATTGGCACATCTTCAATGACAGAAACGGTATCAGACTGCACTGTCAAACTTGCTGTTACCGACTCGAAAATAAAACAGCAAATCAAAATACATGCCCATCGGAAATATACCGAACGATATAAACTTATATTTATCTTTATTTTACTTATCAAAATTTTATTTCAATTGGTCAAAAATAGCCATCAAACGCTCCAACTCTTCTTCATTTTTAAAAGGAATACTTATTTTTCCTTTTCCTGTATCACTACATACAAATTGTACCTTAGTCTTAAAAAATGAAGATAAATGCTTTTGAAGAATACCATATTCTTCCCTGACTATTTTTTTCGTTTTAGAAGGAACAGCACCCGATTCAGCACTTTCACCTTCAGAAAGTGTTTTTACAAGCTCTTCTACTTTACGAACAGAATAACCCTGTTCCTGAATCTGCTCATAAATCTTAAGTTGAGTAGCAGGATCATCTATTCCCAATAACGCACGCGCATGTCCCATATCTATCCGCCTATTCTTTAACCCCATCTGTATCTCTGCCGGAAGTTTCAGTAATCGCAAATAATTAGCAATAGTGGTACGTTTTTTCCCTATACGCTCACTTAAACGTTCTTGAGTTAAATTATATTGTTCTATCAACTTCTGAAAAGTCAAAGCAATCTCTATCGAATTCAAATCCTCCCGTTGAATATTTTCGATAAGAGCCATCTCCATCATTGTCTCATCTTCAGCAGTACGTACATATGCAGGAACTGATTTCAATCCAGCCATCGTCGCTGCTCTAAAACGTCGTTCTCCTGCAATAATCTGATACGAGCCATCCGAAGTTTGACGTAAAGAAATAGGTTGTATAATACCTAATTCACGAATTGAAGATGCTAACTCTGCTAAACCGTCTGGATCAAATTCTCTGCGAGGTTGGTCAGGATTCGGATATATGCGAGACAATTCTATCTCATTTATCGAAGATGAACCTTCTGTCTTCACTTCATCCATCGTTATCAGAGCATCTAACCCCCTCCCTAAAGCATTTCTTTTAAATGTCGCCATATCTTATTATCGTTGCTCCCAGCAAAAGCAACTGGGAAACACTTACATTTTCCTATTTTTACTTATTTCTCTCTATTAATTCTTTCGCCAGTTGCATATGATTGATACTTCCTTTCGAATCCGGATCGTATAATAAGGCCGGAACTCCATGACTTGGAGCCTCACTCAAACGAATATTTCTCTGAATGACAGTTGTGAATACCATATCTTTAAAATGGACTTTTAATTCTTCATAAATCTGATTTGCCAAACGCAAACGAGAATCATACATTGTCAACAAAAATCCTTCTATTTCAAGAGACGGATTCAGTTTTGACTTAATAATCTTTATTGTATTCAGCAGTTTACTAATTCCTTCCAAAGCAAAATATTCTGCCTGCACTGGAATTATTACCGAATCGGCAGCTGTTAATGAATTTACCGTAATAAGTCCCAGCGAAGGAGAGCAGTCTATCAATATAAAATCATATTCCCGCTTTATTTCATCTACCAATTCGGCAAGTACTCGCTCGCGATTCTCAATATTCAATAATTCCAATTCTGCACCAACTAAATCAATCCGAGAACTGACAATATCTAAACCATCTACACAAGTATTGGTTATAGCATTACGCAATGAATCACCATCAATTAAACACTCATATATCGATGTAGTTACAGATTTTAAATCTACACCTAAACCTGATGAAGCATTCGCTTGTGGGTCTGCATCAATAATCAATACTTTCTTATCTAATGCTGCCAAGGATGCCGCCAGATTTATAGAAGTCGTTGTTTTACCAACTCCTCCTTTTTGATTTGCGATAGCAATAACTTTACCCATATGACTAATCCAAATTTATTACGAGCAAAGAAACATTTTTTTGCTGGGCTCACCTCATCTCATTCCAAGAAAATAACAATATTGTTGATA
>NZ_LN877934.1:21785-32690 GCF_001403595.1 Gabonia massiliensis
ATTCCAAGAAAATAACAATATTGTTGATAAATCATCAATATTGTTGATAACATACCCACCCTTAAGTGATTCTGCCGCACATACTTTGTGTACAAAGATAGTGAAAATCTCTTTTGGCAAAATCGACTTTTATGTAATTTAGCACTAATGTTGAACAGGCGTTAAAAAATTAAAGTAAACATACCCGTTTTTTCGTATTTTTGTTTTTACAAATTAAAATACAAATCAAAATGGGAAATACCACAATATTCAAGAAACATCCACTAATCCTAGTAACCAACGACGACGGTATCTATGCAAAGGGAATAAACGAATTGGTCAGTATGATTCAAGATTTAGGAGATATCTGTGTTGTCGCTCCAGATTCACCACGCTCAGGTCAGTCAAGCGCCATTACGTCTGAACTTCCTCTACGGGTAAAGTGCATTTCAAATCAAAACGAATACAAAGCTTTTAAAAGCAATGGAACACCTGTAGATTGTATAAAGTTATCTATAAACCAAATTCTTAATCATCGACCTGATTTAATTGTGTCCGGGATCAATCATGGTTCTAATGCCGGTGCTAGTATCATATATTCTGGCACTATGGGAGCTGTACTCGAAGGCTGTCTCATTGGAATTCCTTCGATAGGATTTTCTCTTTGTTCTCACGATCCCGAAGCAGATTTCTCACCTTGTCGTGAGATTGTCCGTAAGATTTGTAAACTTATTCTCGAAAAAGGGCTTCCTCAAAACGTATGCCTTAATGTAAATATACCAACAGGGAGCCCAATAAAAGGGACACGTATATGTAAACAAGCAAAAGGATACTGGACAGAAGAATATGAACACCGCAAAGATACTCATGGACAGGATTACTATTGGCTAACCGGTCACTTCGTAAATCTTGAACCAGAAAATAAAGAAACAGATGAATGGGCATTGACCAACGGATATATATCTATTGTCCCATGTACAAGTGACCAAACTGCTTACCCTGCAATACCTGATATAACACATCTAATTGAAAAAAAATAAAACAATGAAATCCTTTATTTATTTCAACTTAATCGCCATATTTATAACAAGTTGCAACAGTGTCCCTCTGACTGGAAGACGTCAACTTTCGCTCATCTCTGACGCAGAAGTTTTATCTTTAAGTAATCAAAGTTTTTCTGATTACATGAAAACTGCAAAAATATCCTCAAATCAACAACAGTATTTACAAATTACAAGAGTAGGAACAAATATCGTAACTGCAGTCGATACTTATTTACGTAGCAACGGAATGGGATCCGATGCAGATACCTATCAGTGGCAATTTGTATTGGTCAATGATAAAACACCTAATGCCTTCTGCCTTCCAGGAGGAAAGGTTATTGTGAACGATGGTATATTGTTTTATACTCTCGATGATGATGGATTGGCCGTAGTATTAGGTCACGAAATCGCTCATGCCGTAGCCAAACACAGCAGTGAACGACTAAGCCAACAAATGCTGGTACAGTACGGAGGTATTGCCCTTAATGTCCTAATGCAAAACAGACAAACAGAAATTCAACAAATAGCCTCCACTGTATATGGAATCGGGACACAAGTAGGGGTTATGCTTCCTTATTCCAGACGGCAAGAATCCGAAAGTGACCGCATGGGGCTCATATTCATGGCTATGGCCGGATACAATCCTGAAAAGGCTCCAGCTTTCTGGCAACGAATGTCTACCAACAAGACTTCTACCCCTGAATTTCTAAGTACACACCCTTCTGACGCCACAAGAATTGAAGCTTTAAAAAAAGCCATACCCGAAGCTCTTAAATACAAAAACCAAACATTCTATCCATAATTAAATAACCACAAATCAAAAATAATATATACCTAGATTCAAAATAAATTTGTATAAATAACAGAATGCATATTCTGCATTTTTATACATTATATATACATATTTATATTTAAATATTGTTAAACAAATCTTTATTTACAATAAATATACCGCATATATGCATTATTTGTAATTTTTATAACTAATTTTGTCGAAAAGAAAAGAATAAATATGCGTATCTAAACTGAAAACTCAGCTTACTCATGAAAAATAAAGCAGACAGGCTCCAAGCCATAAAAGAAATAATTATTAATACTCGTGTCAGCAGCCAAGATGATTTACTTAAAATACTGATATCAAGAGGGTTTAAATTAACACAAGCGACATTATCCCGAGATTTAAAACAATTGCAAATAGCTAAAATCCCTAATACAGATGGTGGATATATATATGTTATGCCAGGAACAGGGGGAATAGGCAAAATTATACAATCTAAAATAAACTCAACATATCAAGTATCTACATCAGGATTTATTTCAATTGAATTTTCAGGACAAATCGCTATTATAAAAACACGACCTGGGTATGCAAATGGGATAGCTTACGATATAGACACCAATAGCCCTCACGAAATTTTGGGAACTATTGCTGGAGATGATACAATTATGCTTGTGCTTCGAGAAGAAAGCACACATCAAGAAGTTATCAATGCACTATCGGAATTTATTCCAGCAATTCAAAAATAAAAAGATAACAAACTAAAATAATAAAATCGCATCAATTAAATTAGAACATTATTTGAAAGAAAAATGGAAGATACAATTAAAGTAATTGTAGCAAGCGAGAAACACTTGAAATACGTAGACATCATCCTCGATACAATTGAGAAAGCAGCAAAAGTAAGAGGTACCGGTATTGCAAAAAGATCTCCAGAATATGTAAAACAAAAAATGTTAGAAGGTAAAGCCATCATTGCTTTGGATGGAGACAAATTTGCAGGATTTGCATATATCGAAAGCTGGAGTAATAAAAAATTTGTCGCCAATTCAGGATTGATTGTTGTTGAAAATTATAGAGGTCACGGTCTTGCAAAAAGAATAAAACGAAAAGTTTTCGATCTTTCTCGCAGTATGTTTCCCGATGCCAAAATATTCGGACTAACAACTGGCTTGGCTGTGATGAAAATTAACTCCGAATTAGGATATCGCCCTGTTACTTTTTCTGAGCTTACTGACGATGAAGCATTCTGGAAAGGTTGTCAAAGTTGTGTAAATTACGATATACTACAAAGAACCAACAAACGAATGTGTCTTTGCACTGGAATGCTTTTTGACCCGCATGCTAAACACGACGAGGGGCAAAACGAAAAATAAAAAGATTATTAAATGATTAAAATACATCAATTATGAAAAAAGAAAAAGTTGTACTAGCGTTTAGTGGCGGCCTCGACACATCATTTTGTGCGAAATATCTGACAGAAGATTGTGGATACGAACTTTATACAGCAATAGCAAATACAGGAGGTTTTGATAAAAATGAATTAAAGTCCATTGAAGAAAAAGCTTATAAACTAGGAGCAGTCAAGCATGTTTCCTTAGATATCACTCAGGAATATTATAATAAAAGCATAAAGTATATGATATTCGGTAATGTTCTCAGAAATGGAACTTATCCTATATCTGTAAGTTCTGAACGGATATTCCAAGCTATTGCTATTATCAATTATGCAAAAGAAATAGGTGCCGATTATGTTGCACATGGAAGTACTGGAGCAGGAAACGACCAAGTTCGGTTTGACCTTACATTCCAAATCCTGGCACCTAATATCAGAATATTGACCCCTACTAGAGATATGACTCTTACTCGTGAATATGAAATTGATTATTTAAAAAAACATGGGTTTGAAGCTGATTTCAAAAAAATGGAATATTCCATAAACAAAGGTCTATGGGGAACTAGCATAGGAGGAAAAGAAACATTAAAAAGCAACCAAACTCTTCCCGAAGAAGCTTATCCTTCACAAATGATCGCAAAAGGAGAAGAGATTCTTACTATTGATTTTGAATCAGGGGAAATCGCAGCAGTAAATGGCAAAAAATACACTAATAAAGTTGCTGCCATACAAGAAATAGAAACAATAGCAGGAAAATACGCAATTGGACGAGATATGCATATCGGCGATACCATCATCGGTATAAAAGGGAGAGTCGGATTTGAAGCCGCAGCCCCTATAATTATTATAAACGCTCATAAAATGCTTGAAAAGCATACTCTCACCAAATGGCAACAATATTGGAAAGAACAAATAGGAACCTGGTATGGAATGTTCTTACATGAAGCGCAATATCTTGAACCTGTAATGCGGGACATGGAAGCATTTTTACAAAGCTCCCAACAAAATGTTACTGGACGAGTAATCGTAAATCTAAAACCATATCACTATGTTTTAGTTGGCGTTGAAAGCGACTTCGATTTAATGAAATCAGATTTTGGAGAATATGGAGAAGTAAATAAAGCCTGGACAGCTGATGATGTGAAAGGGTTTACTAAAATATTAGGAACCCAAATGAAAGTTTACTATTCTGTACAAAATAAGAATAAAAAATAATTAAAGTATAACAAATAAATACCGATAGAATTAAAATTCTATCGGTAATATAATTTTTTACTGTTTTTATATAAAATATGATTAAAGCTGGAATTATTGGTGGTGCAGGTTATACAGCCGGAGAGCTTATCCGTATATTGATAAACCACCCCGACGTAGAAATTGTTTTCGTTAATAGTAGTAGTAATGCCGGAAATAAAATCACCGATGTCCATGCTGGACTGCTAGGAGAAACAAATTTAATATTCACAGACCAGTTACCACTAAATGAAATAGATGTATTATTCTTTTGCACTGCTCATGGCGATACAAAAAAATTTATCGAAAATCACCCTTTGCCCGAAAGATTAAAGGTGATTGACCTTTCTATGGATTATCGTATCAAGAATGATAATCATAACTTTATATATGGACTCCCCGAACTAAATAGAAAACACATAATAAAGGCTTCCCATATAGCTAACCCCGGATGTTTTGCAACAGCAATACAGCTAGCATTATTACCTTTAGCCAAGAACCTTTTACTTAATAGCACAATACATGTAAATGCTATTACAGGTTCAACCGGTGCAGGACAAAAACCATCAGCTACTTCACATTTTAGTTGGAGAAATGACAATATATCGATATATAAACCATTCACTCATCAACATCTTGCAGAAATAAAGCAAAGTTTGAACCAGTTACAAAATAGTTTCAATACAGACATTGATTTCATACCAGTACGAGGAAATTTCTCACGAGGTATATTCGCAACATCGTATCTTGCCTGCAATATAAACATAGAAGAAATAAAACGTATATATAACGAATATTATGATGATCATTCATTCGTTTTCATTACAGATAAAAATCCAGACCTCAAACAAGTAATAAACACTAATAAATGTTTAATTTATCTCGAAAAGCATGATGACAAATTACTAATAGTCTCAATGATAGATAACTTATTAAAAGGTGCTTCTGGCCAAGCTGTTCACAATATGAACCTACTTTTTGGACTGGAAGAAACTGTTGGCTTACGATTAAAGCCATCAGCTTTTTAATCCACAGTAACAAGCTAATCTGCATATAATTATTTCATAACTAAAATCAAAAAGTAAAATGAACTTATTTGATGTTTATCCCTTATTCAATATCGAAATTATCAAAGGAAAAGGGTGTTACACTTACGATATAAATGGCAATGAATATTTAGACCTATACGGTGGTCATGCAGTAATATCTATAGGTCACACACACCCATATTTTACAGAATGTCTTACTGAACAAGCCAAGAAACTGATATTTTATTCGAATTCTGTCATCAACCGTTTACAAATTCAATTGGCAGAAAAATTAGGAAAACAATCTGGGTACGATGACTATTCTCTTTTTTTAATAAACTCCGGAGCTGAAGCAAATGAAAATGCATTAAAACTTGCATCATTCCATACTGGAAAGAAAAAAGTAATCGCTTTCAAAAAATCTTTCCACGGAAGAACCTCCGCAGCAGTAAATGTTACCGACAACCCTAAAATTATTGCACCTATTAACGGTACGTTTGAAGTAAGTTACTTACCTCTAAATGATGTAAATGCTGTAAAAAGAGAAGTTGTAAAAGGAGATGTTTGTGCTATAATTATCGAAGGCATACAAGGCATAGGAGGCATACAAATTCCTAAAATAGATTTCATGCAAGATTTAAGGGAAATATGTAGCGAAAATAACATAGTACTAATTCTTGACGAAATACAATCGGGATATGGACGCAGTGGAAAATTCTTTGCTCACCAATATAGTAACATTCGCCCAGACTTAATCACAATCGCGAAAGGTATGGGAAATGGATTTCCGATTGGTGGAGTTTTAATAAACCCAATGTTTACTCCCTCATACGGAATGTTAGGTACTACTTTTGGAGGGAATCATTTAGGTTGCTCAGCCGCTATCGCAGTTCTTAATATCATGGAAAAAGAAAATCTCATTAACAATGCTGCCAAAGTAGGAGAATATCTAATGAAACAATTAAAAACTATCCCTCAAATTAAAGAAGTAAGAGGACAAGGCTTAATGATAGGCCTAGAATTCGAACAACCAGTAAAAGAACTGCGCACAAAATTATTGTTTGAACAGAAAGTTTTCACTGGAGTTTCAGGAACCAATGTTATCAGATTATTACCGCCACTTTGCCTCACAAAAGAACAAGCTGATATATTTGTCTCAAGGCTTAAAAATATTTTGATTTAAAAACACTTTACATATAAAAAATTATGAATAATGATATTCTTATTTCATTATCAATCTATTCCAAAATAATATCTTTACAAATTCTTAATAAATTATACAATGAAAATCTCCATTATAGGTGCTGGTAATATGGGTGGAGCAATCGCAAAAGGATTAGCCCAAAGTGTATTAATCAATACAACAGATATCACTGTAACAGCAGCTACTCAAAAAACTTTAGATGCTATAAAAAGCTTTAATAAAGATATAAATACTTCCAAAAACAATTCGGAAGCAATAAAAAATGCCAATATTATTATTATAGCTGTAAAACCTTGGCTCATCGATAAAATTGCAAAAGAAATAGCTCCATACATCAATAATAAACAAATCATAGTATCAGTTGTAGCTGGTGTCCCATTTGAATACCTTGACAAATTATTCAGATGTACCAAAGGGACTCTTGCAATGTTTCGTGTAATACCAAATACTGCTATCTCTATAAAAGAAAGTATGACTGCCATAGCCTCATATAATGCCAGTACAGAACAAGAAGAGCTTATTCTATCCATATTTAATGAATTAGGCAAATCAATCCTTATAGAAGAACGTCTGATAGGTGCAGCTACAGCATTAGGTTCTTGTGGTACAGCATTTGCTTTAAGATATATACGAGCAGCGATAGAAGGTGGAATTGAAATGGGATTATATGCACATCAAGCTAAAGAAATAGTTTCACAAACAGTAAAAGGTGCTGCAGAACTCCTTATACACAATCAATCTCATCCTGAAGAAGAAATTGATAAGGTTACCACCCCAGGAGGCATTACAATAAAAGGCCTAAATGAGATGGAACATGCAGGTTTTACATCAGCCATAATTCGTGGATTAAAAGCTTCTCGATAAAGAACTATTCGAAACAAAATATAAGTTAATTTATATCAACCAAAAATTAAATTACCAGAATTTCTTGTAAATTTGATAGACAAACTTTTAAAACATTAATTCATGTCTGTAAATAAGGTTATACTGATTGGCAATGTCGGAAAAGATCCAGACATTAGATATCTTGATAATAATGTATGTGTAGCCAGTTTTACATTAGCCACTACAGAAAGAGGATATACAACATCAGCTGGAATTCAAATTCCAGACAAAACGGAATGGCATAATATTGTTCTTTGGAGAGGATTAGCTAAAATCACAGAACAATATGTAAAAAAAGGAACACAGGTATATATAGAAGGCAAATTACGTACTCGATCTTGGGATGACCAAAATGGTATTCGACGATATACAACAGAAATCTATGCCGACAATATGGAACTCCTTGGCAGACGTGCTGACCAGTCCAACACAATTTCTGGGAATAATTATGGCCCAGCTCAAAACACATATCCTCAACCAACGTCTTCGGGACAATCGACATCAAGCAATTCTTTCGATGAAAATAATCAAATCGATGATTTGCCATTCTAACAAAAAATAGTACCTTTGCATAGGACAAGTTGTTCTATACGAATACTTTCACTCTTTTGAGAATGAAAGTATTCGTATATTTTGGGTAAATAGCATTATGGATATTTACTCTATTGTTTAACTAATACATATATTTTGGACCCGGATAGTTTACCGTTACTATTTTCATCTTTGACTTTTTCACCTGCTTCTGTAGGGGATATTATTACGCTTATATTTGCGGTTGTATTTCTCGGATTTTCGGCTTTTATTTCAGCCTCTGAAATTGCTTTTTTTTCACTCTCTCCACAAGATATAAATGAATTGGAAGAAGAGAGAGAGCCACAAGATATTCTTATCAAGTCCCTATTAACTCGTTCAGAATATCTATTAGCAACTATTCTCATTGCTAATAACTTAGTAAATGTTGCAGTAGTTATGCTATGTACATTTTTTATCAACAATATAATAGATTTTTCAAATACACCCATTTTAGGATTTATCTTTCAAACGATAATCTTAACTTTTCTATTACTTCTATTTGGAGAAATAATGCCTAAAATTTATGCCAGTCATAATGCTTTAAAATTTGCACGCAAAGCATCCCACACATTGCAAATTCTCCAAAAAGTTTTTTATCCATTAGGAAACTTTTTAGTAAAATCTACACAACTCATAAACAAACATATTTCTCATAAAAATATAAATATATCGATGAACGAACTTTCTCAAGCTTTAGAAATGACAAAAGTCGATATTAATGAAGAAAAAGCAATGCTCGAAGGGATTATCAAATTTGGAGGAAAAACAGTCGCTGAAATTATGACTTCCCGAATCGACATGACTGATATTGATATAAAAACCAACTTCAAAAATCTGATTAAAAATATTGTCGAAAACGGCTATTCCAGATTACCTGTATATGATGGAAATGAAGACAATATTAAAGGAATCATCTATATAAAAGATCTACTACCATATTTAGATAGAGACGAAAATTTCCACTGGCAAAATCTACTAAGAAACCCATATTTTGTCCCAGAGATGAAAATGATAGATGATCTATTAGAGGAATTTCGCTCTCGAAAAATACATATGGCGATTGTTGTCGATGAATTTGGAGGTACATCAGGTATCGTTACAATGGAAGATATACTGGAGGAAATTGTTGGAGAAATAAGCGACGAATACGACGAAGAAGAAAAACAATATACTAAAATAGATAATAATACTTATATTTTCGAAGGAAAAACCTTACTTAATGACTTCTATAAAATAACAGGAATACCAGAAAGTGATTTTGTAGAAATTTCAGATGAAGCAGAAACTTTAGCGGGTCTTATTCTAGAAATAAAACAAGACTTTCCTATTGCTAAAGAAAAAATTAATTATGGAATTTATACTTTTGTTGTACTTGAAATGAACAAACGCCGTATCATAAAAGTTAAGGTAAAAATAACACCTCAAGAAAATTCAGATAAAGAAATTAATAAATAAATTTGAATACGTGAAAATCAAAAGATCGAACAAAAAAAAACACTATATCTATTCATTATGGATATTATCATTAATATTAATCTGCATAACCTTAATTAGTTGTCGCCAAGAAGTTATTCCAAAACCTAATGCATTTTTTCGTATTGATCCTGACACTTCTTCTTATCAATCTATAAATTCCAATTTGCCAATAAACTTTGAAATAGCAGCTTCAGCCTATACAGTCAATGACACAAATCATATCGTAAGCGAGTGGATTAATATCATATATCCACGCTATCATGCAACTTTATATTGTAGCTATCGTCCAGCAAACAAACTTCAAAATATTTATCAATTATTAGATGAAAATAAAAGTTTGGTTTATCAACATAGTATAAAAGCAGAACAAATAACCGCTCAAAATTACACCGACTCAATAAACAACCTATATGCAACTTTATATCAGCTTCAAGGAAATACTGCAACCCCCATACAATTTACAATAACAGACAGTAGTAAATACCTTTTTAGAGGTGCCCTCTATTTTGATTTTCCAATCCGAAATGATTCTATAGCTCCCGTATTAGATTACTTAAAATCAGACATCATCCACCTTATTGAAACTTTCAAAATTCATAATCAAAACAATGCCTCTCATAGAAGAAATTAAGATAAATGGAACACAAATTTTTCTTTGGGAACCAGAAGAAGAAATCTCATTTTTATTAAAAAATGTAAGTATCCCAGAGAAATGGAGAGAATCTTTAAATAATATAAAGTTAGAAAAACGTAAAAAAGAATGGTTAATACCAAGAATTTTACTAAAGAAAATATTCAAATCAGAAACAAAGATTGAATATACTCCTGATGGCAAACCTGTATTAAAAGGAAAAACAGGAAATATCTCCATTTCCCATACAGAAAATTGTATCGCATTAGCATTTCACCCAATCTATCCAATAGGCATTGACGTTGAAAAAATATCAGATAAAGTACTAAAAGTCAAGTCCAAATTTCTCAATAAAGAAGAAATAGAGTTTTTAGATTCAAAAAATGAGATTATTCATACTCTTATCATGTGGTCTGCTAAAGAGAGCCTTTTTAAAGCTCTAGGAACATCCTCAGTAGATTTTAAAGAACACCTACATATAGGAGCTTTTACCCCCTCAAATTTTGGAATACTTAAAGCTAAAGAATATCGTAGTATTTCAAAAAATACTTATACCATATATTATAAAATATATCCCAATTTCGTTTTCACCCACAGCATGAAGGACAACGGCATTTAAATGACTATTTTCCCTACTCCCCAATCAGGGAACATCAATTACCATCCGGTAGGGAAATCC
>NZ_LN877935.1:0-23697 GCF_001403595.1 Gabonia massiliensis
AAAGCGGTGCAAAGATAATCCTTTTTATTCTTCAATCCCAAACTTTCAGAGGGTTACTTTATCAACATACTTATCAACAAATATGGATAAATACTTACATAACAAATATTTATCTTGTTGATAACTCTTATCTATTTTTATTAAAAAGGCAAATCATCATTTGATTGCGTAGGATCTGACGGAATGAAATCAACAGGAGGTATATTTGCTGAATCTACCATAGGAGGCATATCTCCTACTTTTTCAATTTTCCATGCAGAAATATTCGTATACCAGCGACCATTATATTCTCGGCTATCAATATCTACTGAAACAACAACATCATCACCAACGTTTACAGGATATTGATCAACTTTGTCTCCAAACAACTGAAAACAAATTTTACGTGGATATTGATCATTAGTTTCAAGTACATATTCCTGTTTTTTCCATTCACGACCACTCGACTGGCTTACGCCACTCTGGAGCGGAAGCACTTGAAATATTTTTCCTCTTATTTCCATTATTATTATGCTTTTATTTTTATCATTATTATAATGTAGGGAACAAAGATAATGAAATAAGGCGGTAATTTATAAAAGGATGAGAAAAATAAAATCGTTAAATCCCATAAGATACTTTTAGCCCATTTTTAAATATTGTTTTAATTAAAAATAAAAATTAATCACATTTATAGAGTTATCGGTTATAGAAATCGAATTATATTTGCAGATTAAAGAAATAAAACAACTAAATGGAAGATAACAAATTACTATTAACTAAAATCGTAGAAGGAATACAAGAAAAGAAAGGTAAAAAAATAGTTTCAGCAGATTTAAGTCACATCGATTCTGCTTCTGCTCAATATTTCGTCATATGTGAGGGAAACTCGACTATGCAAGTTTCTGCCATTGCCGATAGTATACGAGAATATGTCCAAGAAAATATCGGAATAAAACCTTTCGGGTATGATGGTTATCAAAATGCCCAATGGATCGTCATAGATTATGGTAATATATATGTACATGTCTTTTTACCAGAATATCGTGAGTATTATAAGCTCGAACAGTTATGGAATGATGCCAAACTGTCAGCTATTCCCGATGCGGAATAATTTTTGCTGTTATTAAAATAAATAAGAAATTTATATATGGATAAAAATTCAAATCCGATGCAACCTCAAGGTCCTAAGAAACCCAAAATGATGAAATTCAGTCTATATTGGATGTATTCATTAATAGCATTTTTACTTATCGGACTATATTACATGAATGATGGTTCTACTTCTAAAGAAGTGAGTTGGACCAAATTCGAAGAAATAGCTAAAGGTGGTGGTATAAAAGAAATGACAGTTTATACAAATAAAGATTATGTCGAAGCATTTCTTACTGATAGTGCTGCGCAAAAGATCTTTAATACATCGAAGGAAAATTTAAGTAAAAAAGCCAAAGTATATACTAATATAGCCTCGGCTGATGCTATCAGCAAAGATATTGATAAATGGAAAAAAGAAAATGGATTCAAAGCTTCTGTGGACTTCAAAAAAGGCAGTGATTTTGGTGATTTACTTTGGTCTTTTGGACCCATTCTATTATTAATTGTCTTTTGGTTTATTATTATGCGCCGAATGTCGAACCAAGGCAGTAGTGGAGGGGTTTTTAACGTAGGAAAAGCAAAAGCCCAGCTTTTTGACAAAGAGGGTCCAGTTCAAGTCACTTTTAAAGACGTAGCTGGCCTTTCAGAAGCTAAACAAGAGGTAGAAGAGATTGTTTCTTTTCTTAAAAACCCAAGTAAATATACTGAACTAGGAGGAAAAATTCCCAAAGGAGCACTTTTGGTAGGCCCTCCAGGTACAGGTAAAACATTATTGGCAAAAGCTGTAGCCGGAGAAGCAAATGTACCATTTTTTTCTCTTTCCGGTTCTGACTTTGTTGAAATGTTCGTAGGGGTTGGAGCATCACGTGTCAGAGATTTATTTCGTCAGGCTAAAGAGAAAGCCCCATGTATTGTATTTATCGACGAAATTGACGCTGTAGGTCGTGCTCGCGGGAAAAACCCAAACATGGGATCAAATGATGAACGAGAAAATACATTAAATCAGCTATTGACAGAAATGGACGGGTTCGGCTCAAATAGTGGTGTTATCATTTTAGCCGCAACAAATCGTGCTGACATATTAGACAAAGCTCTACTACGAGCAGGACGTTTTGACCGACAAATCTATGTTGAATTGCCTGATTTAAATGACAGAAAGGCTATTTTCAGAGTTCATTTACGTAATGTCAAAATAGACGAATCAGTTGATGTCGATTTACTTGCTCGTCAAACACCAGGATTCTCAGGAGCCGATATTGCCAATGTATGTAATGAAGCTGCATTAATTGCGGCCCGAAAAGGGAAGAGTTTTGTACAGAAACAGGATTTCATGGATGCTGTTGACCGTATAGTTGGTGGCTTGGAAAAACGGACTAAAATAACAACTGTCGATGAAAAACGCTCAATTGCCATACATGAAGCAGGGCATGCTTCTCTAAGTTGGTTTTTGCAATATGCTAATCCTCTAGTTAAAGTTACCATTGTTCCTCGAGGTAAAGCTCTAGGTGCTGCATGGTATTTACCAGAAGAAAGACAGATCACAACCAAGGAACAACTTCTGGACGAAATGTGTGCGACATTAGGAGGAAGAGCAGCTGAAGAATTATTTATAGGGCGCATATCAACAGGGGCCGCTAACGACTTAGAACGTGTTACTAAGCAAGCATATGCAATGGTTGTATATTTCGGGATGAGTGAAAAATTACCCAACTTAAGCTATTATGATTCTACGGGCCAGGAATATGGGTTTACAAAACCTTACAGTGAAGAAACCGCCAAACTTATAGATGAAGAAGTCAGCCGTATTGTCGCAGAGCAATACCAGCGAGCTAAAACTATATTAACAGAAAAGTCTGAAGGACATGCACAATTGACTCAGGTCCTCATCGAACGAGAAGTAATATATACTGAAGATGTCGAACATATTTTCGGTAAACGTCAATGGGCTTCACGGTCCGAAGAAATTTTACAAGATGAAACCACAAATGAAGAATTAGAAGAGAAAGCTGCTGAAGAAGAAAAAAATAGTAATGGCAACCCTGAAAATGAAAATGCTGATATTCAAAATGCAGAGGCAGAGCCAGACAGTAAAGAATCCTAATCCATATATACAATTAGAAGAAAGGAGTATTGTTGTTCACAATACTCCTTTCTTTATTAATAAAATTGGCCTAAAGTTTTATTATTACTATCTTTGCTACACATAAAACTATCATAGACATCTAATTTAAAATTATACAACTTGAAAAATATAATTGTACGAGCTATAACTGGGGCATGTTTTGTCATCTTATTATTAGGATGTATTTTATTGGATAAAAATGCATATGCCATTCTTTTTGCCATAATTACAGCACTTACGATGTCTGAATTTTATCGTCTTATTAAGTCAAAAGATGAATCTCGGATGATATCATTTCTTGATATATTTGGAGGTGTGTATTTATTTGCAGCACTCTACTATTATTGTTCCGGTTTGTCCACATCAGTTACAAAATATATTTTCATTCCATATATAGTATATATAATGCTTACATTTATTATACAACTGTATGCTAAACGTCCTGATCCGATTAAATGTTGGGCCTACTCTCTATTAGGGCAATTCTATATAGCATTGCCTTTTGCTTTACTCAACTTTATTGCATTTCCTGGTACTTATACATTATATGCCCCTTGGCTACTTATGTCATTTTTTATTTTTATTTGGATAAATGATACAGGGGCCTTCCTTGTAGGCATCACCATTGGGCGTCATCGTTTATTTGAGCGTATATCTCCAAAGAAATCATGGGAGGGTTTTATCGGTGGACTCATCTTTAGTTTTATTACAGCATGGGTATTTTCTCTATTTTACGACAATTTCTCTCTCATCCAATGGCTTGGACTTAGTCTCACAATTTCCATAAGTTCAACTTTTGGAGATTTATGTGAATCATTATTAAAAAGAACTATTCACATAAAAGATTCAGGTCATATTTTACCCGGACATGGGGGATTGCTTGACCGTTTTGACAGTGTATTATTGGCTGCGCCTGCCGCATATATATATATTCAAATTTTTGGATAAATTTTGTATAACAAACTCTTAACGTAATATCTCTTTTGAGGAATATCTTATCTATATGACAAGTATATAGCTATCGTTCAAAATTCCTCATAATCAATATCATCTACTATTATTAAAATCTTTATTATGCAGAAATGCAATCATAAAAAAATAAGAACCTATATTTCCTTTTAAAAAAGTATAGGTTCCTATTCGCTTCTCTACATACTCTATTACTTCATCAGCTTTCTATATCGGACTCTACGAGGTTCTACATCTCCCATTCGTTTTTTCTTATTCTCTTCATATTCTGAATATGAACCCTCAAAATAAAAGACATTAGAATCTCCCTCAAAAGCTAAAATATGAGTACAAATACGGTCTAGGAACCAACGATCATGTGAAACAACGACTGCACATCCAGCGAAGTTTTCTAATCCTTCTTCCAAAGCACGCAAAGTATTTACATCTATATCATTAGTTGGTTCATCGAGTAACAGCACATTTCCTTCTTCTTTTAATGCCATCGCCAAATGTAATCGATTCCGTTCCCCACCAGAAAGCGCACCACATAATTTCTCCTGATCAGCACCTGTAAAATTGAATCGAGACAAATAGGCCCGTGCGTTTAAATCTTTTCCTCCTAAACGTATAGTCTCCTGTCCCCCAGATATAACCTGATATACACTTTTTTGAGGATCGATATCTTTGTGAGTCTGATCTACATAGTCTATTTTCACTGTCTCTCCCACTTCAAATTCTCCCTCATCAGCTTTCTCTTGCCCCATAATTAATCGAAATAAGGTCGTTTTTCCTGCACCATTCGGACCAATAATTCCAACAATTCCATTAGGTGGTAACATAAAATTTAAGTCGTCGAACAGCAACTTATCTCCATAGGCCTTAGCAACATTCTTCGCCTCTATAACTTTACTACCCAAACGAGGCCCATTAGGAATAAATATCTCCAATTTTTCCTCCCTTTCCTTTTGGTCCTCATTTAATAATTTATCATATGAGTTCAACCGGGCCTTCCCTTTTGCATGACGAGCTTTAGGAGCCATATGTATCCATTCTAATTCTCGTTCTAAAGTCTTTCGTCTTTTACTAGCCTGCTTCTCTTCCATTTCTAACCGCTTAGTCTTTTGCTCCAACCACGAAGTATAATTACCTTTCCAAGGAATACCCTCACCTCTATCTAACTCAAGAATCCATCCAGCCACATGGTCAAGGAAATATCGATCATGCGTAATAGAGATTACCGTACCTGCGTATTGTTGTAAATGTTGCTCAAGCCAATCTATTGATTCTGCATCTAAATGGTTAGTGGGTTCATCTAATAAAAGGATATCTGGCTGTTGCAATAATAAACGACAAAGGGCCACCCTACGTCTTTCCCCTCCCGATAAATATTTTATTTGTTGGTCTTCAGGGGGACAACGCAATGCATCCATAGCCTGCTCTAATTTATTATCTATGTTCCATGCATCGCAAGCATCTATTTTATCCTGCAATTCTGCTTGACGATTCATCAAAGCCTCCATTTTATCTGGATTTTCAAGAATCTCTGGCTCACTAAACTTCATATTAACTTCTTCATATTCAGCCAATATATCCAAAATATTCTGTACTCCTTCTTGCACAGTTTCCTTAACTGTTTTTTCAGGGTTAAGCACCGGTTCCTGTTCTAAATATCCAACAGAATAACCCGGAGAAAAAACAACTTCACCTTGATATGATTTCTCAATACCTGCGATAATCTTTAAAAGTGTAGATTTACCAGAACCATTTAAACCTATAATTCCTATTTTTGCACCATAGAAAAAGGACAAGTATATATTTTTCAAGACTTGCTTATGTGGTGGAAAAGTTTTGCTTACACCCACCATTGAAAAAATAATTTTTTTATCGTCTGCCATTTTTTATCATTTTTTACAAATATACAGAATCAACAATAAATAAAAAAATCTCCATACTGATTTGATTTTTACAAAATAAACAGAGGTATTACAACGATTCACGTACATAATACCTCTTGCTTAAAAATAAATATCAAGATAACTTATTTCAGTCTTCTTTTATAACCATTATAAGCGCACCTTTCACCAAATGTTCTCCCTCTTTTACGGGAATTTCCGTAACAGTTCCTGATACAGGAGATAATATCCGATTTTGCATCTTCATTGCTTCATGAACTAACAATAAATCTCCTTCTTTTACAGAATCCCCTTCTTTTACAGCCAAAGAAACTACCGTACCAGGTAATGTAGAACGTACCTCACCCGCTACAGGTTTAGTCCAGATAGGACGATTCATAAATTTCTGAGTTAATGTAGTTTTATACTTACGAGCCGTAACTGCAAAATCGACCAATGGTCTTTCAGTTGTTTTTTTATCCATCTCTTTTATTCTTTTTTAGTATGATTAAAAAAACAAATCAGAATGGAGGAATTCCATGCTTTTTCTCCGGTCTTGATTCTTCCTTACTTTTTGCCAAAATCAAGGCATGCATTAATATTGCACGAGTCTCCCGAGGCTCTATTACTGCATCAATATACCCCTTAGAAGCTGCCACATACGGATTGGCAAATTTCTCGATATATTCTTTTACCTTTTCTTGTCGCATAGCATCCTGGTCCTCAGCTTCCATAATTTCTTTCCTGAAAATGATATTGGCAGCACCCTCAGGGCCCATCACTGCAATTTCAGCACTTGGCCATGCAAATACAAAATCGGCTCCCAAATGACGAGAATTCATAGCAATGTAACCTCCGCCATAAGCTTTTCGTAAAATAATTGTAATTTTAGGAACAGTTGCTTCTGAATAAGCATATAATACTTTTGCGCCATGCCGAATTACGCCTGCATGCTCCTGATCAACCCCTGGTAAATATCCCGGCATATCCTCTAATGTAATAATAGGAATATTAAAAGAATCGCAATAGCGAATAAAACGTGCAGCTTTATCTGAACTATCACAATCGAGAACACCAGCCATCACCATCGGTTGATTGGCAACAAAACCGATAGTTTCCCCATGTATACGACCAAATCCTATTACAATATTGGCAGCCCACAATTCTTGTATTTCAAAAAAGTCAGAATCGTCGACAATAGATTTTATTATATCACGAACATCATAAGGCTGTTTAGGGTCTGATGGAATAATATCGTTGACTGTTTTTTCAAATATCGGTTCTTTGGGAGGAAATGCTCTGGCCCTCTGTTTATTATTCCAAGGAATAAATGTTACTAATTTCTTTATTTGTTCAAAACACTCCTGCTCGCTTTTAGCATAAAAATGTGCGTTACCCGTTATTTCTGCATGTACGCGAGCACCTCCAAGGTCTTCCATCGAGATTTCTTCTCCTAAAACAGTTTTAATCACATTAGGACCTGTAATAAACATCTTTGAAATGTTTTCTACGACAAATACAAAATCAGTTAGAGCTGGAGAATAAACAGCACCACCTGCACAAGGACCCAGAATAACTGAAATTTGAGGAATTACACCTGAAGCAATAGTATTACGATAGAAAATCTCACCATAGCCAGCTAATGCACCTACACCTTCTTGAATACGAGCACCGCCAGAGTCATTAATTCCTATAATAGGAACTTTCATTTTCAATGCATGATCCATTATCTTTGTAATCTTCCGAGCATGCATCAATCCTAATGAACCACCAGCAACAGTAAAATCCTGTGCATAAATACAAACAGGAGCGCCAAAAATCGTACCTGTACCCGTAATTACCCCATCGCCCGGTAATACTTTTTTTTCCATACCAAAGCCTCTGGCAGCATGTTCTACAAATAAATCATATTCCTGAAAAGAATTTTCATCCAACAAAGCCAAAATACGGTTACGGGCTGTCAATTTGCCCATAGCTTCCTGCTTTTCAATAGCAGCTTCTCCGCCACCCATTTGAACTAACGCTTTTTTTTCACGCAGTTCCAAGATGTCTTTCTGTAGTGAAGTCATATTTACAAATTATTGTGTGTTAATATTATGAATACATCACATTAAATACTTTAGAAATAAATTATTTCTTTATTGTCTTTACCCGATAATCACAACGAATTTTTCCTTTAAGTATATTATTCAATTTAGATTTTATCAATTGTTTCCGAATTGGAGAAAGATGATCAATAAACATTTTTCCTTCTAAATGATCATATTCATGTTGTATTACTCTGGCAATATAACCCGAAAACACTTCTGTATGCTCCACAAAATCTGCATCTCGATAATAAACTTTTACAGTTTCTTGCCGAGTAACAGGTTCATGAATTCCAGGTAAACTCAAACAACCTTCTTCCCGGGAAATATTCTCACCTTCAGTTTCAAGTATCCGAGCATTAATCATGGTCAACTTATAATCTTTATATTCTGGATATGTTTCTGACAAAACATCTAAATCAATAACCAATAAACGAATACCAAGCCCTATTTGAGGAGCAGCTAATCCAACACCGTCAGACTCATGCATTGTTTCATACATATTCTTTATTAAATCAGGCAATCCCAAATAATCAGCTTGAATATCTTCTGCCACTTTTCTCAAAACAGGTTGTCCATATAAATAAATAGGTAATATCATAATCTTTCTTTATATTGCTTACTCTCCAAATAATCCTGCAAAATAATTGTAGCACTAATTTCATCTACCAATGCCTTATTCTGACGATCCTTCTTTTTTAGTCCACCATCAAGCATCACCCGATGTGCTAAAGATGAAGTAAAACGCTCATCAAAATATACTATCGGCATTTGGGGGAATTGCTTTTTGAATTGTACAACAAAAGGCTCTATATAACGCATGTTTTCTGATGGAACATTATTCATTTGTCGAGGTAATCCTATAACAACCAATTCTACATCTTCCTGCTCAAAATAATGCATAAGAAAAGATAACAATTCCCCTGTAGGCACCGTCGCAAGCCCACTAGCAATAATTTTCAAGGTATCAGTAACTGCAATTCCAGTACGTTTACGCCCAAAGTCTATCGATAAAATTCGTGCCATAACTTGGCAAAGATAAGCAAAATGAAGCATATATAAATCGAACTAATAGATTTTTATCGCTTTTTACTATCTCTTTCATCAAAATATTTCTTTCCCATTTTAAAAATTCCAGTATCAATTAAAGATAAAACGATACAACATACAAATAATGTTAACAAAACATTTTTTATGCTTTTAAATCATGCTATATAACATAAATATACTATATTTGCAATGTGTTTTTCATGGTATTAGATTTAAGGTTAACGAAGATTGGTTGTCGTGAGACAACCATTTTTTTATATTTTCTCAAAAAGTTTATTTCAACAAATCTTTTTACTAAGAAAATCTCACTTTTATATTTTCAACATCTTCCAACTTCCCTTTTATGTAAATTTTTTTACATAAATATCTTGATAGTTCAAACATATCATTAAAAAATGTCCACTCCAAAAAGTTACAGATTGTAATTATAACACTTAGAAGGGGCAGTATCAAACCCTGTATTGAGAATGATACGCCCCCTTTCTTTAGTCCTTTAGGATGCTTAAATTTCAGATTATAAGTTCATATTTTCAAAAATTGAACTTTGATACATCCTCATTTTTTGGATATTTTCTTATTACTTTTTCTTCAGTATTTTATCTATTACTGATTTAACTTGCTGTTCCATAATTTGATAGCCCTCCTCTGTTGGATGTACTCCATCTCCACTTAAACCATTTTTCATAGATCCATCTTCTTTACGCATTTTAATATTATAATCTACATATGGAATACCTTTCTTTTTAGCATACGATTTAATCTCCTTATTCAATGTATCAATTTTTTGAGGGGCATCAGTGATATCTTGATTCCATCTAAACTCCCCAGCTGGAAGTACTGAAGTCAATATCACCTTTATATCATTTGCCTGTGCTATCTCAACCATTGACTTTATATTTCCAAGAGTAAAACTCAGGCTATATTTTCCTGTATTCTCTGCTATATCATTTGTCCCAGCATTAATTACTACAACTTCTGGTTCTAAGGACACTACATCTTGACGAAACCTTAACAACATTTGTGGACTGGTTTGCCCACCAATTCCTCTACCAATATAATTATTTGAAGAAAAAAATTCCGGACGTGTCTTAGCCCATCCTTCTGTAATGGAATTTCCAATAAAAATAACTGCATGCTTCTTTATCCCAAGAGACAATAAGTCTTCATTACTCTCAGCATAACGCTCAAGATTCGCAACTTTTATAACATCTGTGTTTTGTGCCGATAAAAAAAAGCATGCAAACAATAATGCAACAAATAATAAATTCTTCTTCATAGATATTTCCCTTTAAATTCAGGACTAAAATAAACAATTATTTTAGAATACACTAAAATAATTGTATCTTCTTTACTAAAAGATATTTTATCAATTGTCCCATTTAATAATACAAGTTTCTTCTGGAGAAAGAGTTATCTTTTTATTTGATACCTTTACTTTTTTTTCTGGATAAATAACCTGACTGAATTTCAAAGGTGTATTTAATTTTATAGTCTGCTTAACATCCGATTTATTTATTAAAATAGTAATATATGAATCTCCACTTTTTAATATTCGCATCAATATTCTTTCTGAAAAATGTTTAAAATGAATTGGACAACGTATATCTAATTCTTGATATAAAAAATTAGATAATGGCTTATACCCTTCTATCCATCCTCCTAACCCGATTAATGAAGGAATCCAAACAACCTTTCCTCGTCCCCATTTATTCCTTATACCTGTTATCCGGTCTCCATCTTTTGAAATAGAATGCCCTGTATTTTTCCGAATAATTCCCTGCCATAAATGCGTAGGTAATGTCATGTTATCTATATTTATCTCAAAAATATTTTGCAATGCTTTAAATTCGGAGATATCTCCTCCCCATAATTTTGCAAATGGAAATTCAGATTTCATTACATTTATCATATTTTCATCATAATATCCACTCAATCCATCTATAATAAGTGTTCCCCCCAAGGTAACAAAACGTTCTAATTTTTTCTTGTATTTCAAAGGCAATGATATCTGATGAGACAAAATGATTGTCTGTCCATCATAATTTTGTTTATCAAAATCAAATTCTCCTATTTCTTTTAAAGACGGACTCATACCCATATAAGTCAATACTTCGAAAAAACTTAACGCTGATTTTATTACTCCACCACGAGCTCTTCCATTGTAATAGGTATCAGATTTTATTAACATTTTATTTTCTGCCCACAAAGATTCCCTGACATAAATTACACTAACACCGGACTCTTCTACTTGAGCTTCAGAAAATAATTTCTTATATTTTGTTAAAGTATTTGTTACATTACATATTGCACCCATCCGATCAGTAAAATTATTTTGAAAATCAAGTAATGCCCATTCTCCTGATTCTAATCCTGAAACTCGAGAATTTAAACACCAAAATATTGCTCCTTTTGAACCAGATCCTATAGTAGTCCATAACCATTGTTCTATCTCTGAAAACGTAGGACAAAACGGAGCATAACCGCTATACGTATTATTACCACCCTGTATTTCCGTCATTATCCAAGGAATATTTCCAGCTCCTGAACGTAATATTTCACTATTTGCAGACATGGCTAAAGTATATTGGTCTCTACTAAAATAATTAAAGTGCCAACTGGGGTGTGCTGATCCACCTAAACTATTCAAAAAAGCTCGCCATTTAGGGAAATCATACTCTCCACAGTTATCAAATATCGCATGATTATTTACATGTATATGGCTTTCCGTATCATATTTCTTCACTTCTGATGCTAAATGCGAAAGAAACCAGGTATTATAATCTAACAAAAAACGCTGATCCGTAAATGTTATTAATATGGGATACCCTCTACTATCAAATGCACTGTCAGGATGATTCTCTCGCCATTCTTCATATTTTTGAGCTGTATAACTACCATACGGTATATTTCCTCCTGTCCCTGGTTCATTTATCAACACCCAACCATACAAAGATGAAAACTGTTTAAAATGTAAAACTACATTTTTTATATACAACAACATATTATCATATGTAATATCATCTACTGGGAATTTATATCCTCCGATATCTGTTTTAGCCGTCGTCGGGAATAACGTAGCCAAAATTTTTATATCATACTTTTCTGCAATTCTAAAGGCTCTGTCAAATAAAGAAAAATTCCACTTTCCTGAATCATCTTTCATATATGTTTCAAACATTCTTATTCGGCAAATAGACATCCCACATTTTTTCATTTGTCTAAACCAAATTTCAGTTTCTTCTTCAGTTTGCCCAGGCTCAATAAATACTTGTGCTCCAATAAGAGGAAAACCTTTTTGCTCAATTTGTGAATATATCTTTACTTCACAACCGAATAACAATATTAAACAGATTATAATATCTCTAAACATATATATTAGCATTAATAAAAAGGATGTAACTTAGACATTGTCAAAAATCAAGTTACATCCTCTTACACACACACTTATTTCACGAATATTTTCTTAGTTACAATACCTTTATTAGTTATTATGTTCACAACATATATACCCTGCTCCATGGAATAAGATACTGCAGAACTATTTACAATATCACTAATAATCATAGTCCCAGACAAAGAAGAAATATTTATCTTATTATTTTTTTCCAAACCATTAATAACCAAATTCCTATCTGTAATTGTAAACAATAAATTTTCGTCATAAACTTCATCAACAGAAACTACATCTCCAATAACCTCCAAGGTTATATCTCGAGCATAATTATCTTCTGGACGACAAACAGAAACACATTCATCATTCTTATTTTCTGCTTTACCTATCAAACGTCCATCCTGAGCTCTTCTAAACTGGTAAGTTCCATCCATATTTTTTCCTATAAGATAAGTACTTTTTACTGTAAACTTTTCATAAGGAGCAGCCCCCGACCCTTGAAATTCTTTTACAAA
Source organism: Gabonia massiliensis (assembly GCF_001403595.1). NCBI lineage: Bacteria > Pseudomonadati > Bacteroidota > Bacteroidia > Bacteroidales > Porphyromonadaceae > Gabonia > Gabonia massiliensis. The sequence continues at coordinate 13,083 of NZ_LN877935.1, forward strand.
ACCCATCCAAAGATCATTATCCCACTTAGCATAATTCATATTAAAAGCTAACTCTGCATTTTCTCCTGTTCGAATAGTGTAAGTATTATTGGCATGTTTATGAAATGTCCAAGCTGAAGCTGTACCAGGCTTTGCAACATCTGTATGATGGACAAATCTCCCCAAATCTGCATCTCCATCAATCAACCAATATTTATTTTCAATAGTAGATATAGAATATTGTTTAGCTAAATCAATATCCAACGGCTCTCCCGTATATAGTCCAATTTTACCAACGTAGGCACTCCAATTATCTCCATCACCTTCAAAAGTCTTATCTTTTATGACAACTTTAAAATTTGTAGCCTCGATACCATCCATTGACGCACCGACAACAGCAGAACGGGACCATCCTCCCGGAAATACAACTTCTTCCATATCATCTGTTATCGGGAATTCTATCCATTCAGCATCTGGTTCCGTCTTATAATAAAATGCAAATAGGTCTTTTATATGTAAATCATTAGACGTTGCTGGATCTGACCTTCTAAATACACAAAACGCATAAAATGCGGTGATATTCTGATCTCCATCTCCCAACATTTCTGCAGCATATTCAATAGCCCCTTCTTCATTCCCTATTTTTTTATTTACAACAGTAGAATCTCCATATCCTCCAAATTTCTCTAAATTTCCTTCAAAAGCAATATTTACTATTTCTCCGCCAATCTCAGTTTGTCCACTCTCAGCCTTATCCGTTTTACGCATCTCATCATAATACCAAATTTGTGCATCAATCATTTGTGTATACAATGCCATAACAAGCATAAAGAATAAAATTTTTTTCATGATAATAACATTTTAATAATGAAACATTTATTTAATAAAACTATTTATATGATACTCGTATAACCATAGAGCGCTGAAAATCAGGTAATGTTACCACATTTCCCGAAAGAGAAAATTTCGGTTGGATATCTTTCCACGGATCATAAAGTTCGACATTACCAATATTTCTATTCCCGATTAAATCTGAAAGGTCAATCTTCTTCCCTTTCAATGTTTCTGGAGCAATTTTATCTCTCAATTCAGTAATCCATGTATTATTTATATCTCGACACCATATTAAAATATGTTCTGAGCCAGAAAGAATATAAAGCCTCAATCCATCCCCCTCTCTCTGTGTTGGTTCAAATCTCTCGATAATAGGATTTATATCTTTCACAGCATTTGCAAATCTCTGTATATGATACCACAAATTATTTTTTTCTATATAGGTATTATCCCAATGCCAAGAAAAGCCGGAACCAGCTGAACCGCAAAAAAATGGAGTGAACAACATATCATGCATCAACATACCCTTTGTATCTATAGTATAAATTTCATGAGGGCCAGCGTGCTTAGGTTGTACCGCACCTGTTTCTGATAATAATAAAGGTTTTCTCACCTGATATGATTTTAACGTATTAATAGCATCAGCCGCGAGCAAATCCATTGGCCCTTTACAAATAGAGAGAGTTGTCGGATGTTCATCTATATAGCGATGTATTTGCCCTACTTCATTATCTTCCATCGTAATTATTTCCTTATAAGATTTTTCACAAGAGCTTTTATCATAACTACCTAAACTCTGCATTACCAAATTTTTAGGGAACATTTTTTTCACTATTGGAAGCATATATTTTGTCCAATTCGTATAACTAGGATATGGTGGCTCTATTGCATCCATTTCATTCCAAAGTTCCCAACCTAAAATAGCCGGATTATCACCAAAATGTTCTTTAAATACATTCATACGATTTATATAAACCTGCTTACCAATATCTGTATTTATATACTCATCCATATTATTAAAAGGACCACCATTATCTACATGATACAATGTTTTAACATTACTACCGGCATCTTTATTAGCATAAATACGCCGACAATCTTCTACACAAAACATCAGTTTAAGATGAAAACGTTTAGCCCAAACTAACAAAGAATCAATATTATCTAAAGCTTGTTGATTAGGCCATCCTGGACCTTTATACTGAGGCTCATCTATCTCAAATCTACTATCACTTAACCATATACGAGCAAAATTACCTCCGTTCATAGAAATAAGCTTCATCCATCTTTTCATATAAAACATATCTCCCCAACAAATATTAGCACCTATAGCAATATATGGTTCACCATTTGTCAATTCAAAATAATATGGATTTGATTTACTGACATGTACAAAACTTTCATCAAAAGATAAATTAATATTTTTTCCAGGGCCTACATCAAAAAGAGTCGAACCTTCTTTCAATTCATCATAATAATAAGATTGGGCTTGCATTCCCAGAATTGTAAACACCAACATGACCAACCACACAACAACAGTTTTCATCTTTACTAAATATTTTAACATAAGTTTTTACTTTATAATAACTTTTCTCTTTAGCGAAGCCTTTTGCCCTACCACATTTATAATATATACACCATTTTCCAAAAAATAATTGACGTTCGATACATTTACAGTCTCCTGCAACATCAATAAACCTGAAATTTGAAATATCTGAACTTTACTGTTCCTTTCTAATCCAGAAATTTTTACTTGACCACTTTGTACTATTATACTTAAATTATCTTTATATTCATACTTAATACTACTTGGGTCTGATATCTCTGTAAGAGTTAGAGCTTCAGGTTTTCCTCTTTTCACAGAGATTTTATTTCCAGATAAAATATCACCTTCCGCTATACCTATTGCCCGGCCATCATGGGCTCTTCTAAAAGTATATTTACCCCCTTCTATTCTTTCTATTAAAAATCGATCATCACTACCCTTTTGTACATCATTTTCAGTATGAGAATATCTATGTTCATTCCCAAACCGTGTCAAAATTCCCTCAAATTGATTCTCATTAAAGTTTAAATTAGAATCAAACGATAATACAACCGACTCATCTGCAGATTTTACTGTATATGTAAAATCTTCATTTCTAATTATTCTCCATGCACCTTCCCCTCCATACTTGGGAAATATTCCAGATTGTATAATGTACCCACTATCCTCTATCCAATAATATCCGTCCTTATTTGATATAGCATATTGTTTATTACTATCAATGTCTAGTTGATTATATTCTTTTGTAAATAAAACTACTCTACCTAATAACGTATTATATCCCATATCCCAATCACTGTTATTGTAAAAAGTTTCTTTCAATTTTATCTTGAAATATGAAATCTCTTTATTGTTTGGAAATTCACCATAAGCATAAGAAACCTGATACCAAGGAGAAGGATAAGTTCGTACATCCCATTTAAAATCGGATACTTCTTTCCATTCTTCCCCATTACTCTCTTTATAATAAAAAGAAAAGTGATTCCTAATGTCCTGCTCTCTTAGCCAGCCACACAAAACTCGAAATCCGACAAAAGGTTTCCCAAGAGTTATGGACGAGTAAATCAACTCTCCTTCTGGAGAATTATCTTTTTTGGTAATCCATGTACTATCTCCATACGAAATTCGTTTAGGATCATCTGCATCATATCGTAGCGGATCTGTATCTATCTGCCCTTTCATGTTATATACACAAAACAGTAATCCTACAATTACAAAACTTATTTTCTCTTTCATAATCTTCCTATTATCCTCCCAATCTATTTAGCAAATGGTTTTATTTTCATTTTAAAAGTATATTCTTTCGGGTAAGTCCTATACTTATTGACCGTCGAAATAGCAGTACAACCTACTCCAGAATTAGAATAATCAATATTGATCGTAATGTCATCTACTGGTTTTAATTGAAATGGATACATTGCTCTAGTCAGATTATCCAACAATATATGAGAAACCGAACAATTAAACTTTTCATCTGATGAAATTTCGATTCCAGTTCCAGATTCATTTTCCAACTTCAGATAAGATACATCACTACGATTCCCATGTTCCTGCGGTATCAAATACGGTTCGTACATTTCTGATACATTCATTGTATAATATCCAATACGGTAACCGGTCTTACGATCACAATAATTTTCTTGAGGTCCTCTACCATACCAACTAAATTTATCGAACTGGCCATCTAACATAAATTGTATTCCTACTTTTGGTATCCATACCGGCCAGTCTCCCCAAGGAGTCATCGTATGTTTTAGAGTCAACAGGCCATCTGCTGACACAGTATAAACATATCGGTTTTCAATAGAAGTCCTAAATGTATCAGCTTGTAGTACATTACGTAAATCGATAACAACTTGCCCATTTTTCAATTTTCGATAGGTTGCATCACCACTTGCCAGACTCATTTTATCCAATTGATGGGCAAACCAAGGATTAGCTGTTCCTAACCCATATCCATCTTCATATATTCCTGTTTTCCCATACTCTTTTGCCCAACTATCTTGTTCATTCGCTAACGGAGCTCTCCAAATATTTGCAACAGGAACCTTTTTTATATATTGTATTCCATTATAAATCAATGATTCTAATGTACCGGACAATTTCCCGAATGTATACTCAAAATTTTGTCCTAGAATTTTGATTGTCTGAGCCTCTTCTCTAACCTGAAGAGGCTCAAGTTTATCTGAATTATTTTCTATATGTATATTCCCTCTATATAACTCCAAATCTTCAAATGCTATTTCAAAACCTTCAGGAGCCCATTTTTTTGGTTGTTTTAATTTAAAACTTATTTGTATACGATAATCAACTCCTTTTTTAAATGAATACTCTCTTAATTTCTCAATACAATACTCCATAGTCCTTAATGGAGCCAAACTTAAACTATCATTCCACTCCAAACAAAGACTCCCGTTTCCATAAAGCTGTACAAGCATATTCAAATCTTTCAAATTAGTAAACGAAAATCGGTTTGTGATACTAACTATCCAAGCGTCTTTATCAGCCCATTCTATTTTGACTGGCTGTCCAACTTTTTTTATCTGCCAAGCTTCAGGTTGTACTGTACGGTCAGGCCAAACAATTCCATAAGAACGAGCACCTATGCCTAAACTAAATAAATCTCCTTGTGCCTGAATTTGGTCAAAGTCTAACCATAACTTCGCATCTTTTGATAAATCTTCCCCTAAATACAATTTCTCAACAGAAATAACCTTATCAAATATAGCTGCATTATCTATCGTTGCATTTAATAAATAACCCCGTTGTTGAGATCCGTCAGTATCTGCATTTTTTCCTATATTCACTTGCCAAGGATAATTCACAATATCTATATTACATGGTTTCTCACCCATCACCTTTGCATCAATATACAATTGCAATTTCGTACCATCATAAATACCTGCAATATGATGCCATTTTCCGACCCAGTCATCGGGTAATGAAGCATTCACAGCAACACGTTGTTTTCCAGAAACATAAAATTCCAATTTATCTTCCGACAATTGAATAAGGCCAAATTGTTTTTGACCTTTTGTTAATATAGCACCAGAACCATTCCAATATTCAGGTTTTATCCATATCGACAATGTCAATAATTTGCCTGTTATATCTAACTCCGGATCCCGATATAATTCGACCCACTCATCATTTCCACTTAAATAGATACCTTTTCCAAACTGTCCTTCTTTCAAAACAGCATTTCCCATAAGGTGAGCTTGTATTCCTGAAGTGGAAGCGTCTTTTAACATAACGTATTTTCGGGAAATACCCGGACTAATCCAATCCCACAAGGCACCACCTATACAACGAGGATATTTATAAATAACATCCCAAAACTCATCCAATGCTCCTAAGCTATTGCCGGCTGCTGACAAATATTCATCCATATATGCCGGGCGTGAATCTTCCGACTCAGGAACTCTCCCAACTCTTTCTTCCAACTCAAAACTTGAAGGGTACCGAGGACCTATAATGTCTTCACAAGCCATACCCATACCAGGATACCTATCTTCTGTATTTCCTCCATACATCCATGCTGGCCGGCTTGCATCCAAACTTTTTCCTTCAGCTATAATTTCACAAATATTATTTCCTTCTCCCGACTCATTTCCAGCACTCCATATTATTATCGAAGGATGATTACGATCGCGATATACCATCTGCCGCATTCGGTCAAGATATTGAGGTAACCACTTTTCATCTCCAGAAATATATTCTGTTGCATGTGCTTCATTTCCAACTTCATCAATAACATATAATCCATATTCATCTGCCAATTGCAGATATTCATAAACTGGAGGATAATGGCATGTTCTTATATGGTTGATGTTAAAACGTTTCATTAGCTCAAAATCTTTAATAATCGTCGCCTCATCTATCATATGCCCCCAAAGAGGATGTTGCTGATGAGAATTCACTCCATTAAGCTTTACAGGAACTCCATTTATTAACAATGCCCGATGAGAATATTCAACTTTACGAAACCCGACTTTCGATGACAAAACTTCTATCACATGTCCTGATCTATCTTTAAGAATAATAAGTAAATTGTATAAATATGGATTTTCAGCACTCCATTTATGAGGATTAGCAAATATTTTTGAAATTTTCACTTTCTCCGTAGATAAAGACGACACAGATAAACGCCCTACTTCATCTACTAAATTTTTATGCGAATCATATAATGAAATCGTAATAGAATCTCCTTTTCGAAAAGATTTTCGATTTCGAAAATCCAATTCAACATTCAATGTACCGTCTTTATATTCTTGATCAAAATCTGTTGTAATATAATAATCATGTATATAAGCTTTTGGCCTCGCTATTAACTTCACATCTCTAAATATACCAGACAATCTCCACATATCTTGTTGTTCCAAATATGATCCATCACAATAAGTATAAACACTTAATGCCACCATATTTTTCCCTGGCTTTAATAAAGATGTGACATTATATTCCGCCGGCTCCATAGCTCCCTGATCATAGCCAACTTCCTGTCCATTTATCCAGACAAATGATGCCGAAGCAACTCCCTCAAAACGAAGAAATACTTGTTTTTCATCCCAAGTATCAGGAAGAATAAACTCATAACGATACATTCCTACAGGATTATATTCATGAGGAACAAAAGGCGGATTTTCATTAAAAGGTAAACTAATATTCCTAAATTTCGGAGTCTCATAACCACACATCTGCCAGTTTGACGGAACTACAATAGTTTCCCAACTTTTATCATCATAATCAGTGCGATAAAAGTCTTTTGGCACCAGAGCAGGATTCTTAACCAAAAAAAATTTCCAATTTCCATTTAAAGATATTGTCGCCGAACTATTCTTAGAATCAAAAGATAATGCCTCTCTCTCAGAAGTATAAGGAATTATTGGAACATGAGGTTTCTCTTGTCCCCACTCATAAACCTGAACATTTTCAATATAATTATAAACATTATCTAAAAACGATTTTGATGACCAAGCATTGACATTAGTTAACCAAAAGAACAAAATTATCAATACTCTATACACCTGAAGAATTTGCTTTATTACCCCTTGCCCATTCATCTTCTCCCAATATTAATATATAAAAAGCCTCTTTTATAATTTCATTATCTTCCCTATATATTTATCATCTCCCTGATGCTTCTATTTATCTCCACCATCAATCTTTTCCAACAGATTTTTCGTTTTTATAAGTACATTGACAGTTGATATACTTTCATTCAACATATATCTTGTTGGATCTGTTATTTTAACAGATAAGGCATAATCGGTATCTTCATTGTTTCTAAGAAAATCTAAATCAACCGATAAATAAAAAGTTTTTTCCCGACTACCATCCGGTACCGATATATTATCGGGCAACACATATACATTTTGGGGTAAAGGTTCATATCCCGATAGAACTATATCTTCAGAAAATATTTTTACAGAATAGCCTTCCAACGGCATCAATCCAGAACGATACACTCCTAAAAAAATATTTACTTTATTTTCAGAAACAGAATAATTTAAGTTGTTCTGTTCCTGGCTGCCATCATTAGGCACTGTATAATTATTATCCCCATAGGTGGCTTGAGGTATATATATCAAAGCTGTACCCCATTCTTTTTCACTATCAATATCTGCACAGGAAAAAAGTATGGTTATCATAAATAGTGAAGAAATAACTTTTACTATATTTTTATTTTCCATATTTATATCATTATATTATTACCATTCTGGATTTTGGACTAATACTCCTTGAGATTTTACGATTTCTGTTTGTGGAATTGGATATAAATTCATCTTTGGTGCACTGAAAAACCTTTTTGCAACATCAAATTCAGTATAAACATAACGAATATTTTCCCCTTCTGACAATTTGGTCACCTTTACTCCTTTGATAGGCTGGTTCAATATCTCTTTAGCATCATTCCATCTTTTTAAATCCCAATACCGATGTTCTTCAAATGCCAATTCTATACAACGTTCATGTTTAATAGCTTCACGCATACTTTCTACATCTCCTATACTAACACTTACTGGTGGCATTCTCACACCAGAACGATTACGCACTTCATTAACTGCTTCTCTCGCTGTTTTTCCATATCCCTTAGGGTCACTATCTGGACCATAAGCTTCATTCATTGCCTCAGCATAATTCAATAAAGTCTCAGCATACCTAAAAATAATCCAGCTTCTAATTTCTTTAGCATCATTTACCAAATTCTGATTTTCATTTAAAAATTTGCGCAAATAATATCCTGTTTTTGATGCATTGGCTTTTTTCGGATCATCTTGTCCCCCTTCCCAGATCTCAATTGTACGTCCATTCCACGTACTTCCATTATGCACAATTGTAAATTCAAATCTAGGATCCAGTCCCTCATAAGGATTATCTTCACTAGGAGCTGTTTTATATTCATACTCAGACACCAAATTTTGAGAAGGGCAAATACCTGTCCCTCCTCCAGGAGTACCCACAGGATAATTTGCTCGTTCAAAATCATTTGTCTGCCCCATTCTTATGGCCCAAATCGTTTCCTTACTTGTATTTGTTATTTTTGTCGTAAATAGCGTTTTATAACTAGTATGCAATTTATACCTATTCATTGCTATAATATCATGTGATGCAGCCGCAGCTCTCTCCCATTTTTCTTTATTATTTTCTGGATTGAAAAGAGGACTAGCCGCATATAATAAGGCTCTTGCTTTTATAGATAAAGCGGCACCTTTAGTCAATCGGCCATCCATATCTGAATAACCTTCTGATTTCCAATCTTCAACCAAATTATCTTTTACTTCATCAATATCCTGCACTATCGCATTTATTACTTCATCAAATGAAGCCCTCGATTTATTTGCATTTTCATCTAAGTTATACGTCTTAGTTATCAATGGCACTCCACCATATCTTTTAGCTAATTCAAAATAATAATAAGCTCTTAAAGCTTGGGCTTCACACCGTAACCAAGCACAATTTTGCACATCCTTTTTATATTGTGTCAGGCTTATAGCATTCATTGTATCCCTGTTCAAAGCCAAAATTTTCTTATATTCAGTAGAATTTTCAAGATAAAAATTAACATCATGAATTCCCCTATATGCTTTTGCATAATAATCATCAGGATTATAAAATGCATTCCAAGTACCTTCATTAAACCTTTGAGTATCAGAAATCGGTGTAACATTTTGAGCCTCATCAGATACTGCAGCAAACAGATTGTTATCAATACGAGTAAAGCCATTGATTACATTTGTATAAGTTTTATATCCAAATGAAAACATCTGTTCATATTGAGTCTCAAGCATCTCCGGAGTTAAATAAATATCTCCTTTTGTATCTAAAATATCATCACAAGCCGATATTGTAAATAAACTAATAACTAATATCAATAAAATATATATCTTCTTCATAATATCTATTAGAAATTTACGGTTACACCTATATTATAAGATTTCATGGCTGGATAACCAGATAAAACTTCTGGATCCATATCATAATCCTTCATTAATTTACTTATTGTTAATAAATTCACTCCTTGTAAAAAAACACGAGTATGATTTATTCCTATCTTGCTCAACCATTTTTCCGGTAATGAATAACCAATTTCTACGTTCCGTAATTTCAAATAGTCTCCATTTCTTTTCCAAAGTGTTGAATTTACATAGTTGTTATTATTATCTTCTGTTGATAAACGAGGATAAGTAGCAACCAAGCGTGTATCAATTCCTTGGTCTGGATAATATGCCCACCGGCCTTCAGCAATTCTATATACATTTCCATTATCTCGAAAAGCAATATTTTGTAAAGGAGCATCCAATAAATTTATATCACGCCCTGCTGTACCCTGAAATAAAATTTTAAAATCAAATCCTCTTACATTACCCCCTAATCCGAAAGAATAAGAACATTCAGGGAAAGTAGGATTACCTATTTGTATTTTATCATTTTCATCGATTATAAAATCTCCATTTTGATCTTTATATTTAATATCTCCTGGTTGTACATTTCCTAATGTAGGAATAGGAAGATTTTCATTCAAATCCCCATTTATATCAAAATCTGAAATATCATAAAATCTTTCAGCTTCATACCCAAATAATGCTCCTATTCTATGACCTGTACGCGCAGCAGCAGCTGATGTAATCACCTCGGACATATAATCTATTTTATTTGTATTATAAGTAACCGATCCGGTCAAATAATAGTCAAAAGAACCTATCTTATCTGAGAAAATTATTTCTGTTTCGAAACCTTTATTTGTTACTTTTC
>NZ_LN877935.1:23834-36281 GCF_001403595.1 Gabonia massiliensis
CTGTTTCGAAACCTTTATTTGTTACTTTTCCAACATTTCTATACGGAGGCTCCACTCCATAAGTAGAAGGCATCATAAGATCTTGAGACACAATACCTGATCTTTTTTCTAAAAAAGCATCAAAAATCCAATCAATTTTCTGTATCAATTTCATATTTAAGCCTATGTTATATTTCATACTTTGTTCTGCAAAAATTGCACTATTAGGTTCATACAACAATCCTAATCCATTCTTCCATGTCGGAGCATCATTACCAACATATAATCCGCCACCACTCTGATAATAAGTCTGATACAAATACCTCTTCGTCCCCATTGGGTCCCACCCTGTCTTTCCTACAGAAAAACGCAGTTTCAAAAAATCGATAATCATATTTTTTTTAAGAAATGCTTCATTGGAAATAATCCAAGCCATAGACAATGATGGATAAAATCCCCACTTGTTCCCAGGCTTATAATTATCAGAACCACTAAAAGAAAAACCAAACTCACCAACATAACGCTCATCATAAACATAATTAATTCCCCCACCAATATTCATATATTTATAATTAAGCATCATGCCAGCATCCCCATTATTAGATAAGTCTGTTTTATAAGTATTATGTAATATATTTACAGAAGATGATATCCGATGCTTTCCAAAAGTATTATCATATCCAATCGTCCCACTCAGATGTTGCCAACTCCATTGGTTAGTTCCATTATCTTCTGTCCTACTATATGGAGTATTCTGGTCTGTTGTTTGTTGTACCCCATCTATATAACGAGCATAAGTTCTCCAATTCGACGCCCCATCACGAGTCCAGTTACTAAATGAAACAGACTCTTTTAAATATAAGCCTTTCACTAAAAAATCTAATTTTTCTTTTAGACTAAAATTAGCTTGCAAAGTCCGATCATGTGTTGATACACGTCCTGTCGAATTTGTTTCTGCTACCGGATTATTAGGATAAACCGGTGTCCCAGTCCAAGTACCATCAATATTCTTTACTGGATATATATTACTTGGATAACGGGCCATATCATTCCAAATATCCCCTGATGCTCGATTAGGGTAATGACGATCTTCAATTCGTCCACCTAAATCAATCTTTGCTTCAAAAATGTCAAACAAATTAATATCTAAATTGGTACGAACATTAAATCTTCGTATTCCCGAATTTGCCAAAGTATCATTCGTTGGAACATCATACAAACCATTTTGGTTCATATAACCCATAAATACAAAATATCGTGCAATATTATTTCCGCCTTTAAGGGATAAATCAACATCTGTATAAGGGGTATAATCCCTCAAAGTTTCATCAAACCAATCAACATTGGGAGCATTTAAAATATCTTGTTCAGAATAAATCGGACTCCAAATATTACCATTATCGTTGCTGACTGCCTCATTATACAACTTTGAATATTGAGCTGTTCCTAAAGGTTTATTTATTGAAATCGGTTGTTGTAGGCCAAAACGCGTTTGAAACTGAATTGTTGGCTTTCCTACATTTCCTCGCTTAGTTGTCACCCAAATGACTCCATTAGCTCCACGCATCCCGAATGGAGCTAAAGCCGCTGCATCCTTTAATATAGAGACTGATTCTATTTCTCCAGGAGAGAGGTACTGAAAAAAAGACATATTAGTTTGAAAACCATCCACAAAAATAGGAATATCAGCAGAGTTATATGTTCCTATTCCTCTAATATTAAGTGTTGCAGCGTCATAACCAGGTTCTCCTGTAGTCCCTTGAACTGTTAGTCCCGGTAATTTTCCAAATAACATATTATTTAAACTGGATGTCGGCATACTTATTTCCTCTCCTGAGGCAGACGAAATAGCTGAAGTTGACCACTCTTTCTTTATCATCATACTCGTCCCTGGAATAGTATATGTAAAATCTATATTCTTTTCATCTTCATCAGTATTTCCTTTCTGAGCCTGAGAAAAAGAAATACAAAAAATAGATGCCGCTATGATACACGTCGGTTTTAACCACATAGTCTTTATATTATTAATTATCATATTTTTCTCATTTTACACCAAGTTACATTTATTAATAACCAGGATTTTGTTCTATATAGCCCTTATTCACTTCAGCTAAGGTTATAGGACTCAAATACATTTTTTTTAACCACACATATTTTTGTGCAGCTTCGTCCAAACGATAACTGATAAAATCTTCCGGTACCCGAGCATCGGTTAAAGAGCCAGCAAACTTAAATGTAAATATATGCTTAGTCCCAGCAATCATCGTTTCACCTTCTTTCCAATGTCTTGCATGGGGATAGTATTGATTTTCATTATAAAATTCAACAGCCCATTCTCGGCGAATACTTGTTTGTAAAAGCTTATAATCTGTTACGGTCTCATCAGGCAAGCCCGCACGATTACGTATTACATTTAAATTAGCTAAGGCTTCAGTAGAATGTCCTATTTCATTATAAGCTTCCGCCAAATTCAAATAAAACTCCGCCATACGATATATTGGGAACTCAAACCATTCTCGATTCCCTGTATTATACCAAAATTTGATATTACGAGCACATCCTTGCTTATTTTTATTAGCCTTTAACCAAGAAGACTCATTTGTAATGCTCCACTTATCATTTCCTTCGTTATTCCAAGGATTTATACCATAAGCAAATACTGATGCTTTAAAACGAGGTTCCATTTCATGAACCTTATCATAATACTCTTGATATGGACGTTCCTCTGTTCCAGCCCATACTTGTTCACTGCCATCAGCTTTTTTGAAATTCAATAACATTTCATAGGACATCCCCCTATACTCACATAAAGCTGTACCACCATTACTTCTAATATAGAGAGGATTTGGGCAATAGTTCTTATAAATTCCAGAAGGTCCTTGTCCTACAGCTTGATGCTTATATGCTAACAATATTTCCTTATTACAAGGAACACCAACTGCTGTCCCAAAATCTTCAAAAGGATTGTCCGTATCAATAATCTCATACCCATTCTCCTTACCCCATTTTAAAACATCTAAATTAGCTTTTATTGCATCATTCCAACGACTCTCTTTATATTCACATAAACAAATTTTATCGTTATTTACTCCATATGGAAGATATGGCTCATCTGAGTTGAACAATGGACGAGCAGCATACATCAAAGCTTCAGCTTTTATAGCTAATGGAACTCCTTTAGTCAACCTACCCATCCAATCATTTGACCAAACTACATTGTCAAGAGCTACAGCTGATTGCTCACATAATTCAAGAATATAATCCAATGTCTCTTGTACTGTTGCTCTCGGTGCAGACTCGACCATTGTTAATGTCTTTTTTACTAAAGGAACTCCTCCATAGCGTTTCATCATTTCAAGATAACGAAATGCTATCAATCCTTTCATCTCACCCTTAACAATTTCTTTTTCTGCCAACGTCATATCTGGAACCTTATCTATATTCTCTATGACAAGAAAAGCATGACGAATATATTTATAATTATACGGGAAGTAATCATCACTCAGTCCAGCTCCATTATTATAACTATCAGTTGCTGTCATTCCAGAACTTACCAAATTTTCCTTCATATATCCCCAACTTGAATCAACATCTTCTCCTCCCATTATTGCTTCTGTTGCTTCATAAGGGAGATAGGGAGGAGTCCAACTATATATCGGCAGACCAGAAGACAAGATATACGAATAGGCAAGAGATATAGCCCCTTCTGCATTTTTAGCTGAAGAAAATACTTCATCCACAGACAAACCCGTGACCGCAGGTTTTTCAATAAAAGCGTCTTTACATGAAGATATCCCAATAATGATCAAAATTGAAGTCAGCAAATATGATATTTTTTTCATACTGGATATATTAGAATTGAATTTTAAAACCAAAGTTAAATACTCGAGTTATAGGATAAATTATTCCTTCCGTCGTCTTGTCGTCTTGAGACAATTCCGGGTCTATTCCCTCTATCAAATCTTTTCCTCCAAAAGTGAATAGGTTATTTGAATTGAAATACAGTCGTAAAGACGACATTTTCAATCGTGATAAGAATCCCAATTTTCTAAATGTATAGGCAACTTCAAGATTTTTTAATTTCACATGATCAGTAGAACGGAACCAAAAAGAATTAGTCGCACCATTTTGTGTTCCAGAGGTATTTAATGACATACGTGGATATGTTATTTTTTTCCCTGAAGCATAATTTTCCGGAGTCCAACGGCCCTCGTACATGTATTCTAAAGCATTACTTTTGTTCTGTGCAAAAGGACTTATCATATATCCTCCCATACTAAATGTTCCTTGGGCCGATCCGGTAAAAAGAGCTGAAATTTCAAAACCTTTATATTCCAAAAACACATTTGCACTAAAAGCATATCGAGGTATATTAGAAAATCCTGTCGGTGTTACATCTTTGTTATCTATTATACCATCCCCATTTATATCGATAATTCTCAAATCTCCAGCTTGTACATGATTTCCATCCACAGAATTATACGGATGATTTGCTGCTTCTTCCTCCGAATTATAAAATCCATCATTCACATATGCTTTATATTGTCCATACGAAAATCCAGTCTTATTCATCCACACATATTCGTATGGAGCCTCTGCCATATAATCTATTTTATTTCTTGCATACGAAACTTGTCCACTAATTTGGTAATTGAAATCTGATATATTATCTCTCCATAAAATAGAAAGTTCATATCCCTTATTGCTCATCTTTCCTACATTCACTGGAGGAAGCACACTCACATCAGCACCAACAATACCAGGAACTGTCTCTAAAGTCGTAAGAATATTATTTCGATTTTCTTTAAATAAATCAGCTGTTATAGACAGGCGATCTTTAAAAAAGCGCAATTCCGCAGCAATATTATAAGATATCTTCTTTTCCCAAGTAACATCCGGATTTCCAACTACTTTTTCACTCTTTCCCGTAACCAAGGTGTAACAATAGAACCGTCTGTATACCCAAAGTTATATCCAGAAAATGGCCACACATAATCGACGAGTTCTTCCCAAGAACTTGGTAAATAAAGGAAACGCTTCCCTCCAATATTACTATTCCCTGTTTGTCCATAAGATCCTCTTATTTTTATCCAGGTCACCCAATCATTCTCGGGGAAAAAAGGTTCTTTTGAGATAGTCCATCCAGCAGATACTGCAGGAAAAAATCCGAACTGCTTACCCGGAGCAAAATTTTCTGAACCATTATATCCCACGTTAAATTCTGCCAAATATCGATCATCATATCCATAAGTTACACGACCAACTAATCCATACATTCCTTGTGGAACATTATAAAGTAACCCAGGTTTTGTTAGACGCTCTCCCGTTATAAGAGCTAAAGCCGTCACATGATGTCTACCAAATATACGATCATAATCTACACCAGCTTCCACATATAACTTCCGTTCTTTATACCAAGCTTTTTCCTCATATTTCTCAGCACCAAGAGTTCCTCCAAAATAAAGATTCTGCGTAAGGTCTTCTGGATTTCTCATTACTGTAAACATCGGTATAGGATGAGTCTCATTCACTGTTTTACTAAAATAATTATCATATGATACTGTACCTCTTAAAGACAAACCTTTCGTAAGATAATCCATTGTATGCTTCAATTTAAAAAATGTATTAAGAGAACTTTTAGTCACCCGCCCTGATCCCTTATTTAAAAGAGATGCTACCGGACTTTTTCCTGAAGCACCCTTCGTTGGATCCAATGGTGAATTCCCCGCAAAACCATTAATCAATTTACCATCAATAATCCCAGGCCCGGCAAAAGGAGTAGACTCATAAATATTTTTCAGCATATCCCTATATCTAGAATTCATATCTGAATCATTATAATCATTCAAAAATATTTTCGTATTACTGATTTGCCCTGAAATTCCAACACTTAACTCTACATTTTTTATAACTTTAAAGTCAAAATTACTTCGAAAATTGGTCCTCTTATTATTAGTAGATGTTGGAGCATTTTTGTATCCGTAATCAGAAGTTAGTCCTTGTTGATTCAAAAATCCAACAGACGTAAAATAGTTTACCTTATCTGTCCCACCAGATACATTTATATTATATTGTTGTTGCGGAGCAGATTTTCGAAAAAACTCTTTCATATAATCATGACTTGTATAATATAATGCTGGACTATTTAGTAATGCATTACGTTGTACTTCGTTTAAATCCGACATAGCAGCAACTTCATCAGGTGTATAATCTCTATTATTTTGAAATTTCCAAAGCTCATCATCTGAAAAAACCAAATTATCCTGTTTTACTCCATCATTGACTATGGCTTCATTTCTAAGTTTAGCAAACTGATATGAATTTGTCATTTTAGGAAGAGTTGCTGGTGTTGTAAATCCAAAATTGGCAGAAAATGAAATCTGAGGCTTTCCGATTATTCCTTTCTTAGTAGTTGCTATAATAACGCCATTAGCCCCTCGTACACCATAGACAGCTGTCGCTGATGCATCTTTCAGAACATTTATCGTCTCAATATCATTAGGATCAATCATATTCAAAGTGCTCAAATCCCTCACAATCCCATCAATAACCACAAGAGGATTCTGCTCTCCTGCATAAGTACCAACACCACGAATACGAATTGTAGATTCTTCAAAACCTGGTTCTCCAGATTTTTGTATTGCAGAAAGGCCAGAAACCCTGCCCACCAAAGCATTGGACAAGGCTCCCACCGGGGATTTCACGATCTCCTTACTAGCTATAGAAGAAATAGCTCCCGTTACTGTTTCTTTCTTTTGTACACCATAACCAATAACTACGACTTCTGATAAAGACTGTATATTATCCTGCAAAATTACTTTCAATACATCGTTCTCTCCAATTGGAATTTTTTGTGGAGCATACCCCAAAAATGAGAAAGATAACACGGCCCGATCATCAGGAACTTTTATCGAAAACTTACCATCAATATCTGTACTTGTTCCAACCGAAGAACCATCAATCATCACATTAACCCCAGGAAGAGTTGCTCCAGAAGAATCATAAACTGTTCCTGAAATAACCATAGAATGCTGACTTTTTTTACTAGATTTTTCCCTTATAGGCAGTATATTGACATTACGCCCTTTAATTTGATATGTCAATTGAGTTCCTTTTAGGGTTATATTCAAGACTTCCTGTATTGTGGCATTTTTTACATCTACAGACACTTTTATATTTCTCACATCGGCATCTACATAAAAAAATAAAAAATTACTCACTTTTTCAATCTTATTAAAAAGTTGAATTAACGATACATTTTTTTCTTTAATCGTAATCTGAACCGATTGCGAAGATGACAAACTCGCTACACATAATTGTGATAACGTAAAAAGTAAAATAAAAATCAAAGACATCGTTTTTATTAACACCCTGCCCCGAAAATCTTCATGTAGTAAAACATTGTAATATGCTTTTATTTTCATATTTTTAAATTATATATTTAGACTAATAATAATATGAAACTTGACTTACCCTTTAATCCATAAAAAAAATATTTTATTTATTTTAGTTCCAAAATATTACTCATAATTTATATTTATGATTAATAGGTATATTAAATTTAAGATTAAAGATAACTTCACTTATAAATTAATATCGTGTCATTTTTTCTTTTCCACTTAAAAGAGAGATTATTTTGCATAATTGCCAGTACATTATCAATAGAATCATCTAATAAAAATGACCCAGATACAATTATTTTCTTTAAATCCTCATTTTCCATTTTTATAGATACGTTATAACGAGATCCTAAATCTTGAATAAGATCAGACATTGTAATCGACCGATATTTAAGTAAACCATCTTTCCAGGCAACATCCAAATCTGCATCTACAGATTCTATTTCCATTGTAAAGTTTTTTTTATTTATCCTCAATTGTTCATTCGGTGCAAGGATTATTGATTGAGTAGGAATATTGAATTGAATAGATCCACGAATCAACGTTGCTATAAAACAAGAATCGTCCACGTATGATTTCACATTAAACGAAGTTCCCAATACAATAATATCCCCAACATCTGTATGTACAATAAAAGGTTTATCTACGTCTTTTTCAACATCAAAATAAGCCTCTCCAATCAATTGGACTCGACGTTCTTTTTCCCCATATTCATCAGTATAAACTAAACGACTATTCTTATTTAATACCACATATGTTCCATCTGCAAGTGAAAATTCGGAACAATCGTTACCAGTTACATAAGTAAATCTCTCAACTGAAGGTTCATCAGAAGAATACAAAAATGTATATATAACAATACCTATAATAAGAGATGCAGCTATAAACAAAAAATGCAAAGGAATTTTCTTCTTTCCTTTTTGTACTGAACCTTGCTCATTAATCCGTTTCCATAGCTTTTCAAAAGCTAAATCAGAAGAACTCAAATTTTGCCGTAAAGAAACTTCCGCATCCCAATAACTTGCCAATCTAGCAAATTCAATTTTTCTCGAATCATCTTCACCTAACCATTCTGTCAACAGCAGCAGCTCCTCAGAATTACAAGATTCACCCGATAAAACCTTTGCGATAATATGATTTATTTTTTCATTCATCATTCTATATATTAAATCGCAAAAAATAAAAAATACCCTTAATCTATTATCTCAATAATTTTTTAATTTTATTATTCACTCGATAAAATTTGTCTAAGAATTTTTACAGCTTTAGATAAATGTGCCTCCACAGTTTTCTGAGAAATACCTAAAACTTCTGCAACTTCTCTATATTTCATTTTTTCTTCTCGAACTAATTTAAATGTCAGTTTACATTTTTCAGGTAAATTATTTATTGCTTCATTCAATTTCCGAGTACATTCCTGGCTTATCAGCTCTTCTTCTGGAGTAGTATCTGTATGAATAAACATATCAATATAATTTTCATCCAACTCTATATTTTGAGGTCGCCTACCTCGAAGATAGCTAACCGACTTGTATTTGGCTATTGCGTAGATATAAGAATCAAAATTCGCAATATCCTTCAAAGATTTTCTATTTTCCCATATAACTAAAAAAGAATCTGATACAATTTCTTCCGATACGGTTATTTCTCCTACATACATAGTTACAAAGCGTAATAACTTCAGATAATAATGTGCATGTATCATTTTAAACGATTTCATCGAATCAAAAACCGATAAATCGTAAATCCATGATTTTATACTATTTTTTACACACGTTTCCACAGTTTTGACAGGGCATTGTAATAAAAGCTATTCTTAGCATTCAAACTATCCAAAATCAATTACATCAATCAACCGGAGATATAATATATGAATATTCATAAAGCTTTGCCTTGAGTCTATATTTTTCAAGAGGCTCTGCTCCCCAACTATTATCTCCCCCTAATCCTTTCTGCTTATAATCGATATTCACACACAATATATTACGACTATCAATATCAATGGAATGCTGTTGCTTTTTTGTAAGTCCCGGGTCCAAATCTTCATCGAAATTATTCCGCGCATTAAAACAAATAGGTGTACCAACTCCCATAAATAATACACCCAAACCCTGGGAATCTGTAAATTTAGCCCATCGAACATCCGTTCTATATCCATTTTCTTGAGGACGAATATAATCGAATTTCAAATCACGAACACGACAAGAATACTTCCCTATAAAAGAAGCAGAATTTCTATCGCTATAATTTTCCCATGGGCCTCTACCATAGTATGTTACATTATCAAAATCTACTGGTAATTGAATTTTCATCCCAAATCGCATCATCTCAGGAAGCTCCCTTTCCCTCATATCAATTCGTGCCGTAATTTGTATAGAAGCATCATTTCTGATAAAATAAGTAATTATATAAGGCACATCTATATATTTTAGATTAAAATGAGCAACAACCTTAATTCCTTCTGCTTCTTGTTCTCCAACTTCTATTTTCTTTAGTTGGCGTGTGTCCCCTGCTGTACGCCAGATATTGCACAAAAAAGGTACTTTTGCTCCAAAATCATTATCTGTCGGGGCCCTCCAAAAATTTGGTAACGGAGCCTCAGTCAAAATGTGTTTCCCTTTATAAGTATAATCAACAATGAGTCCCTCACTCAATCGAATGCGTCCTTCTGTATCTCCATTCTTAAAAAGGACATAATTAGAGCTCCTTTCGACTTTTAAATTACCATTAATTTTTTTCTTTGAGAAATACCGATTTTTTGGAAAAGAAAACTGCTCAGCAGCTACAACATGACCCGCTTTTAATAATTCAGAGTCTTCTTTTTGTATTGCCTCTACTATAAGGAAATATTCAACATTATCTCCATATTCCCTTTGCGGTAGATTTAAAGATACTAATTTACTTTTTCCAGGTTCTCCTGTCACATTAAATGATTCTGACTGAACAAGAATGCCATTTCTAAACATTTTCCATCGATAATCATATGCATCCAAATTCGTAAATAGTGCATGATTATGTAAAATTATTTTGCCAGACTCTATATCATCTGACTCCATCCAAATATCTTGGTATACTTTTTTTACTTCATTTAATGCTGGATGGACAGTTCTATCCGGAGTTACCAAACCATTAGCACAAAAATTTTCATCATGTGTCCACCGATGACCACCCAAGTCTCCTCCGTAAGCCCAATATCTTCGGCCTTGCTCATCTTTTGCCTCAATCCCCTGATCAACCCAATCCCAAATAAAACCGCCTTGTAACGCAGGATACTTCATAATTGTATCCCAATATTCTTGAAAGCCTCCGGTACTATTCCCCATAGAATGAGAATATTCACATAATATCATAGGCCTATAAATATCCTTCCGTTGGGCATACCGAGCTATTGTATCAGCAAATATATACATTGGAGCAATTATATCAGTATACTCAGATTCAAAAGAACGCTGAAATTGCACAGGCCGTTGAGCTTTATCTATTTTCTTTAATATCTTATAAGTTTTCTCATATACCGGACCGAAATCACTTTCATTTCCCAACGACCATGTAATCACACTCGGATGATTTTTATCTCTCTCAAACATACGTAACGTCCTATCTATATGTTGTCCCTCCCAATCTAAGTTAAAAGACGGATGACGTCTCCGGTCAAATCGATCTAGACCGTGAGCTTCTATATTGGCCTCATCAACTACATAAATTCCATATTTATCACACAATTCGTAAACTTTGGGGCTTTGAGGATAATGACTCATACGAATTGCATTTATATTATACTGTTTCCATAACCGGAAATCTTCTAACAATGTTTCTTCGTCAACATAATGTCCATACACAGGATGATGTTCATGAACATTCACACCCTTAATAATAATAGGTTTCCCATTTAACAAAAGCTGCTTATTTTTTATTTCAACTTTTCTAAACCCTGTTTTACAGCCAGATATTTCAATAATCTCATTAAACGAATTTCTTAAACAGACACAAAAAGTATATAAATTTGGATATTCTGCTGACCATTTTAATGGATTTTTCACCTTAGTAGAGAAAGATACAGAAACTTTCCCTTTAGCTGAAATATTATCAACCAATGATTTCTGAGTAAATATCTTCTTATTATTCTTATCTAATAATGAAATTTCTACAAAATAGTTTTTTACTATATTGGGAGTAAAATTACACACCGTAACATCGGCTTTAAATAAGCCATTTTTATACAAATTATCCAAATCTCCAACTACAAAAAAATCATCAATAGACACTTTAGGACGAGAAATTAGCATTACATCACGTTCTAGTCCCGCCAACCGCCAAAAATCCTGATCTTCCAAATAAGACGCATCACTCCACTTTAATACCTGAACAACCAACAGATTTTTTCCTTTTCTTAAATACTTTGTAATGTTAAACTCCGACGCTGTCTTAGACACCTTTGAATATCCTACCCTCTGACCATTAACATAAACTGTCGCAGCACCAGCAATAGAACCAAAATAGAGATATATTTCTCTTCCCTCAAATGTTTGAGGTAAATCAAACCATCTTCGGTAAATACCCGTTGGCAAATCTTCATTATTGACATAAGGGGGATTACATGGGAAAACATATTTATTATTCGTATACACAGGGACACCAAATCCTTGCATCTCCCAATTGCCCGGAACTTGTATACTCTTCCAATCTGAATCATCCAACTCAGTTTCATAAAAACTATTTGGACAAAACTTTACTTTTTCTGCAAAAGCAAATTTCCATAATCCATTTAAAGACATTACATACGGTGATTCCCACTTCTGACCTTTTACCAACTGATATTCAGATTCATATGGGATAAAACTAGCTCGAGGAGCAACTTTTCCTTCATCAATAACTGCCGGAGATTCCCAAAAATTTTGAGAAGAGAGATTACTCACTACTACTACAAAAATAATTAACAAGATGTTCTTCATTGGTTTTTGATTCTATTCAATTTAAAAACTAATCTACTAACAAATTTTCATACTTCTCAAAAGTTCATCCTAGCATTTTATATATATATCGCAAGAACAAACAAAAACCCTTACTC
>NZ_LN877935.1:36386-74858 GCF_001403595.1 Gabonia massiliensis
AACCCTTACTCAACTCTTATTTTTTGTAACTTTTATTCTTAAACATTTCATCTTACAGGGAATTCATAAAAATCAGGGACATCACCAATTCCAACCATAATTTGGTCCAAAACTATATTTGGAGTTAATGAACAAATTGATATTTCCACATTTCCTAACTCCTTAAATTCATATTCTATTGCTGAAATAACCTGATTTCTTAATACATTTTGTTTCCATTTTTCACTTCTTCCTCTCACACTATAATCAACAGTATCAACATACCTACCATTCACGTAAACTGCAATTTTAAGTCCTTCTCCATTTATATCATGATTAGGTAATGTCGCAATCTTTATAAATCCTTTTCCTATTTTATCTAAGAAAAAAGAATATCGAACAACAGAGTTTTCCTCCATTTGGATCGATTCAAAACTATGACCAACTCCAGGCAAAACCGTCACTTCTGTATCATCAAATACACCTTTTATTGCATTCACTGCCCAAACCCAATAATCAGCGTTATTCTTATCTACATTATTTACAACTTTTATTGAATCATAAAAGTTGAATACTGGTGCCTGAAATACAGGTATATTCCGTGGTGCCATATTCATCATTTTATTCCACTTCCCTTTTGCTATGCCTTTATTATAATGTTCTGTAAGTTTTTCAATATTGTGATAAGCCTGTAAACTCAGCTGAGCATAAATACCTGATAATGCTGTATCACATCTATTATAATATCTCGCTAACTGTGCATTCAACAATTTCTGATTCATCTGTGCAGCCGCTGACACTGGGTACAAAACCATTTCAAAATATGCATCTTTTCGATTTTCTTTAATTTTCGAGGCTGTAAATTCTGCTTTTTTTTGAAGTCTAACATATTCCGACAGACGAGCAGACAATTCTTCTCTAAAAAATGGATTATATTCAGTATCAATAACTGGAGTTAAACCTGGATATACACCTTCTTCTACCCTATTCCATCCCATATGTTCCGGTTTCCGGATAGCTCCTAAATGATAATACTTTTTCATTATATCTGTTATCTGTCCAGCTACTTCCTGTCCAAAAGTTTTCTTATTCCACCCCAACATATGCTGAAAAACCGTAGATTCATCAACAACGTTTATATTCCATGCCAAATCTAAAAAGAATTCTGAAAGATATTCTGCAGCTTTAAAATCCCCGACATTTAATATCCATATTTTACGGGCATTATAATCATACGCACGTCTCATCTCCGAATAAATTTGTCCTGGAGACGTTGAAGTCAGCCACAAATAATCATGAGGACGTCCCCAATATGATACATGATAATAAACACCAGAACCGCCAATTCTCTCTTGCTCTTTCTTATTACTTAATCTTCTTATATAACCATAATTATCATCACACCATATCAACGTTACATCTTCAGGAACCTCCAGACCATAATCATACACATCAAGAACTTCTT
The DNA here is from genome assembly GCF_001403595.1 of Gabonia massiliensis. Lineage (NCBI taxonomy): Bacteria > Pseudomonadati > Bacteroidota > Bacteroidia > Bacteroidales > Porphyromonadaceae > Gabonia > Gabonia massiliensis. The sequence continues at coordinate 37,831 of NZ_LN877935.1, forward strand.
TATATGGAATAAATACTTGAGGAATTGCACCCACATTTTCATCAATATTATTTTTCAACAATCTTCGTTGATCTTCAATTACTTTGTTCAAATAAAATTTATATTCTTCAATATTTCTAACCCCTTCCATCATATCATCATGAATACCTCGCATCCCTATAGTATATATATTTTCTGAATTTTTTAATTCGGCCAATCTTTCTTTCCAAAAACGGAGGACTCGTTCTCTATTTTGAGGATAATTATACGCTCCGTTTTTCTTCCTATCCCATTCTCCTAACGCACAACGCATCATTGGTTCACAATGCGAAGTTCCAATAATAATTCCATATCTATCTGCCATTTCCTTGTTACCTTCCACTAAATAAAAAGGTATAGTGCATTCATGCATAGCAGGCCAAAGCGTATTCGCTCTCAATCGTAATAAAAGTTCAAAAACCTTTTCATAAACCTTCGGACCAATAGCCCCTCTTTCTGATGTAGAATCACAAGTTTCCGTAGCCCATGGCATAAATCCCCAATCTTCATCATTTATAAAAACTCCCCGATATTGCACTGACGGAATTTGAACAGTATCAACTCTACCCAGTATAATAGAAGACTGTTTTTCTGATAGCACATCTGCAAAATAGTGCCAAGGAGACACCCCTATAATTCGTGAAAGTTCTAAAATACCATATGCTGTACCACGATTGTCACTCCCTACAATAACTAACGTTTCTGCTCCTTTCCATACAATTTTTTTCAAAAGAAAACCTTCCCATTTATTACGTATTTCCGATAAATCCAACACACCTTTTTCCTCTAGATAACCAATAGCATTATTCCGTCCAACAGTTCCTACAATCAAATTACCTCTAATATTACTGGCATGGTCCGAAATTGTCAAAATACTACTTCCTGTAACAGTTTCTACATCTTTTTGGAATAAGGTAATAGCTGTATGTACCACCAAAGCTTCATTCTCATTTACTAACAATCTCGTAGTACATTTTCCTTTCTCTGCTAATACAAAACCCCTTGTTGACGAATACAAATTCGACGACATCAAAAATAAAATAATTATTATATACCATTTCTCACAATTAAAATGAGCATATCTCCTAAACATCCACACTTCTCCCATAAATTTTTTTATTTAAAATATTTATCATCTTTTATTCCCCATCGTTTATTAGGATACGGTCCTAACACTAATTCCAGTGTACCACCATTAGCTAAATCCCAATGAGAAAATCGAAAATCCTCATTAAGGGGAACCCCATTCAGAAAAGCCGATTGTATATAAATATTCTTAGATGAAAAATTACGAGATACAATTTTAAATTCTTTTCCCTTATAATAATGGTTATCCAGTTGTATAACAATTTCCTCAAATAGAGGAGTCGTTATCTCATAAACCGGATCAACAGACGCCCCTCCCTGAATATCAAATAATCCAATAGCCATTAGAACCCCTAATGCTCCAAATTGTCCCTGATCTTCATCTCCATTATATCCACCATACGGAGAAATATCTCCAAAAACTTCTTTCTTTATTTTCCTTACCCAATATTGGGTCAACCAAGGAGCTCCAGCGTGACTAAACAGATGAGCCATATGTAAAGATGGCTGATTCTCATAATCGACCCAACTCTCTGCATGCTTACCATGTTCCGTTATCCAACGATTGAGCGATGCTCTTTCGAATTGTTCAGATAATTTTTTAAGAAAGGCTTCTCTCCCTCCAACAAGTTCAATCAGATCTGGCAAATTATGGGGTACATAATAAGTAAAAATTGCAGAATTACCTTCAACAAAGCCCTTTGCATTGAATCCTTTTTCTATTGGAGTAAAATTGTGATACCACTCTCCATTCTCTAATTTAGGACGTATCCATCCTACTGATGAATCAAATAAATTACGATAATTAAATGAACGATTATAGTATCTTTTAAAAATATCTTCACGTCCTAAAGATTTTGCAAACTGGGAGAGACACCAATCCTCATAAGCAAAATATAAGGTTAATGCCGCACTTTCTCTATGATTACCTGGAGGGAACACACCTTCTGGAACATACCCCAAACGATCATAATATTCTACATATCTATTAGGAGAACTTTCATATCCTGCATGGTCACGAATTCCACCTGGTTCTGCATTTTTCAATGAGCCCTCAAGAGCAGCCTCTACATCAAAATTCCGTATTCCTTTATTATAAGCAGCTGCAATCATTGGTATAGCCTGATCTCCTACCATAACATAAGTATAATTTCCTCCACTTGGACCACGAGCAATCATTCCTCCATTTTTATAAAAATCTATAAGTGTAGCATTAAAATCATTTAACACTTGAGGATAAGCTATAGACCATAAAATATTCAAATTCCATTCTGATCCCCAAAATGCATCAGAATTATAATGATTACGGAATGATACTCCTCGAGCATCTACTGGCAACTGTCGAATACAAAGTTTAGAGCCTGTATTATCTATATACTTACCATTTATATCACTAAATGTATGACGTCCCAAAAGGGAATGCCATAAATCCGTATAAAACTTTATTTTATCTTCTTCAACTCCCCCTTTTATTTTTATCACACTCAATTTCTCATTCCATTCATCTCTCGATTCTTTCACAACTCTATCAAAATCCCAATGATCAAGTTCCATTCTCATATTCAAAGCCGCTTGCTGAGTACTAACATATGAAATTGCAACTTTTACCAATACACTTTTTTCTTTTGATAAATCAAATGTTACATATCCACCACATTCTTTTCCCGATATTTTTCTCGTATTCAAATACAACATTTTGTCTTTATCAGATATCTTTTGTTTCTTCCACCCTCCACTACATAATATAGGCAAGTTAAACTTAATTGTAAAATAAACGGTACAGGATTTCTTTCGCCGCTCTGTCGGGGCCATAACCACATATCCTTGTATCTCTTTGTCATTAATAACTTCAAATCCTGCTGTTTCCATAGGACCATGAGCTAAATATGCTCCTATGTCAAAAAGAATATGGCCCTTACTGACACTATCAGGATACGCATACCGATGAAAACCTACTCGGTTTGTTGACGTCAATTCTGCAGAAATTCCATATCGATTAAGAAATAATTTATGATAACCAGGCTTTACTATTTCAGACGAATGCGAAAACGATGACTTATTTTTTTCAAACCCCAGATGTCCATTCATATTACCAACAACTGGCATTATTGGGATTCCTGCTAACTGCCAATCATGTATGTGACTAAAACATCTAACTTCCGTAGAATCATACAGATATCCAGAATTCCAAGTTCCGATAACCCATGTATCCGGACTAAGGCTAACCATTCCAAATGGACGACAAGCTGACTGGAAATAAAACCAACGAGACTTATGTGAATCAATTAGTGGATCTACATAATCAACTGGCTCACATGCATAAGTATAAAAAAAATGACAAAATAAAATAAAAAATGAAAAGAATATATTTTTCATCATACCACAATTTAACTTATAGACCTTTTTAAAAAAGTCGCAGAATATCCATTTTTCCCTATTAAAAAAACCGAGAAAAATTAAATAACCTATAAGTCTTTCTTATTTTAACAGAAAAATATATTCCTAATTCAAAAGCAATTTATTTAATTAATTGTTTTAACAATCCAGAACAAGCATCTTCTAATATATCGAGAACCTGCTCGAAGCCATCACTCCCAGAATAATATGGATCAGGAACATGGTCAACCTGCAGACGAGTACAATAATCAGTCATCAGATATACTTTTCGCATCGACTCCACATCTGGAGCCAATCTCCGTAATTCATCAACATTCATATCATCCATAGCTATAATCATATCATATTCATCAAAATCATCAATTCTTATCTGCCGTGAACGATGTGTAAGATTATACCCTCTCCTTAAAGCATGGGCTCTCATTCGAGAATCAGGTAAATCTCCTGCATGACCTCCATAAGTCCCTGCTGAATCAACTTCAATTAAATATCCTAACTTAGACACTTTTATAAACTCCTTCATAATACCCTCTGCCGCTGGAGAACGACAAATATTTCCTAAACAGACAAAAAGTATTTTATATCTTTTCCCTAACATCATAACTAAATTTATCTACATTTTAATTTACAACAAATATAACAGAATTTACTTATTTTATATCGTACACAAATAGCAAATCTCTACTCTTTTTAAACTTACAAAAACAATAAAGAAAAAGGTATGGGAAATATTTCCCATACCTTTTTCTTTATTGTAATCAGATAAAAGTATCTCTACTTTTATCTCGCTACAAACCAAACCGATTAGTTCTGAGGTTCTACAGAAACATAAGAACGATTATCTTTTTTTCTGCGGAAAACAACAACACCATTCACCAAAGCAAATAAAGTATGATCTTTACCCATACCCACATTTTCACCTGGATGATGGACTGTCCCTCTTTGACGAACGATTATATTGCCAGCTTTAGCAACTTGTCCACCAAAAACTTTAACACCTAATCGTTTACTTTCTGATTCACGGCCGTTCTTTGAACTACCGACACCTTTCTTATGTGCCATTTTCTTTAAGTTTTAATAGGGTTAAGCAACAATCTCTTTAACTAACACTTCCGTAAAAGCTTGGCGATGACCGTTACGTTTACGATAACCTTTTCTTCTTTTTTTCTTGAAGACGATAATTCTTTCTCCTTTAAGGTGAGATAATACTTCACATACAACCTTAGCACCTTCTACAAGAGGGGTTCCAACTTTTACATCTCCGTCGTTGTCTATCAACAACACCTTGTCAAATTCAACAGCAGCACCTTGGTCTGCTGCTAAACGATGAACAAACAATTTTTTGCCGGCTTCAACTTTAAATTGCTGTCCTTGAATGTCTACAATTACGTACATCTGTTTTTTTATTATACAGGTTACCTTCGGAAGGTGGAAGAACTTTTTACTTCTCTTGTCTACCTTGCCGAAATAAAGTTGCAAAATTACATCTTTATTTTTTATACACAAATTCTTTTACTAAGAAAATCATTTGATGTCCTTAGTTAAAAGAAATAATTGTTTTTTTTAATCATTATTCTTCCATAGAGAAAAAATTTACCCGCATGTTGAAACAAATGCAGTATAATAACCAACTAATTATAGTTACCCTGAATCTGTTAAAAAAAGAAGGACTAGATATAAAGAAAAGAGAATTTGGACAATCATGGAAAATAAAGGAGAAAGGCATTGAACACTATGCCTGCTACGAAAGACAAAACTATATTATAATTATTAGAATAGGGATAAAATATTACATCCGTTCTATTGAAACTTTGTAATGATGATCGATTTAGAAAAATTTCCTAAACGGCAAGGTTCTTTACTCCCATTTTTCAGAAAGACAATTCTTAAAATTAGTGTAATAATGAAACAGTTCAGACCTGTCATTGTAATCATGTTCTTTTTTAAAGATAAACTGCAGAAAATGATAATATATATACATCTTGCACACATCATACACAAAATATACCTTTAACAATATAATAAACAATGTTATTTATGTTATCGTTTTACTTTAGCCTCTTCAGGAAGAGGACATAGAAAGGCAAAAAACTTTCGCTTGAACCTTAAAGCTTATCTTTATACTAATAAATTCATTTTTAAACTAAAAAAACACATTTTGGGGCACTACTCTCCAAATAATAATTCCATTTTTAATTTAAAAACATATTTTTTCATGAGATTTTGTGAAAATTCCAAATAAATTATTTACGTTTGTAACGCAAAACAAAATCAAAAAATACATAAATAAAATGTTAGGTAAGAGGAAAAAAGAGCCTCCGCCTTTGAATACATTCTATTTATGTATTTTTATTTTGATGTTTTGCAAACTCTAAATAGGCGGAGGCTACTTTATATTACTAATATTAAATTGAGTAGCCGTGAAAAAATATTACTTTTTATTGTTGTATTTACGCAAGTATCGTTTAGAACGCCTTTTTCAAAGCGTTGTCTGGATCTTTCGGCTAAGAGCCATTGATAAAACATTGTATAGGGATATAAAGTTCATTCCTAAAAATCGTAAAAGAGTGATGATTGAAGATCCGAATTTGAAGTTTATGAAAGAATATTTTTCAGAAACACACAATAAGGTGCCACTATCTCCACTTTGCGGGCTAAAATTAGTAAATAAAATCATAACCGAGTCACTAAATGAAAAATATCGTTTAGTGCTAGGATTATATTTGTCTAATCACAATTATCAGGAAATTGCAAAGGAAATGAATATTTCCGTTACATCCGTAAGGCAAAAAATATATTTCATTCGAAAAACTTTATCTGACAAACTACCGAAATCTTAATATATCGATACTTATTTACAAAATACTCTTTCACTCGGTATTTCCCATATTCATAGCCATCTCAATACGATTAAATATGTGCCCTCAAATAAAAGAGCATAATTCACAAATAACTAAATTCCGAAAACCATACGATGGGAATTTTCTTTTACAAAAAATTCTTCGTCCTAATACTGATATTACAAATTCTAAAAATGCAGTCAAATAGTTGGTAGATAAAATTACCACGTTAAAAAAACAGTGTTCAATCAGAAGAAGGCTTGGAAAGTTTCTATATTATTCGTTCCATTCTCCTTCTACATGTCAACATCAATCAAATAACAACATTATGACATACTTTTTTATTTTGAAACATTATTAAACAACCGTAAACCGATGTGTCCTCTATATTTCAATGGTAATAATAAGTACTTAGTAACCTTCTCCAAAAACATGTAACAAAATATCGTATCGATTGCCTCGACAATGTTATAAATATGGTCAAGATATCATAAAAGTAACTGATTATTATAAAAACCTGATATATTAATTATAAGCCCATCATGATCAGATATCCACAAACAGCAGCAACTAATTTCCTCATCTCAATAATCATATAAGCAAATTATATCTCCATCTAGAATTGCTATCTGCAATTTCCTATATAGTCGCTTTCCCAAAACAGAAATTCCTTCTGTCAGACGTTCCTTCAAGTAAGAGTTCTGAACCAAATAAGAAGAAAATACTCGTAGAAAAGTCAGATAATTATCCCGAGTTTGAGCTGTATTTTCCCTGTCAATATAAACATAATCCAAAAACTCTGATACGAACATCCTATCAAACTGGTATATGTAAGTAATCGGAACTTTCCGACCTTGATTCTATTTAACCATATTCCGGAGGTAAGAAGCATAACCTATATATGTTTCTTCCCGGTAGTTCCCATCGGCAAACATTTTTTCAATAAAACGACGATATTTTTCGCATACCTCTGTAAAAGTATGATATGCACGAGAATTTTCAGCTTCTATCCAGGGATTCCATCCTTCATCTAGTTTACGGGATATTCGTTTACACAGCTCATTGGCATATCTTCTTCTGTCCGCTGCTTTCTCGATAAAATTAATTTTGATTGTTTTGATGCGCATTTTACCTGCAACAGGATCGAATGCATAAAAACCGATATACCACCGTTTCCCAACATATAATTTGGGATAAGTATAACCAATAATTTCTTTTAGCGCAGTTTGGCCTTTCTTTTTTGACAACATTTTTTTACATTCTTCGCAAGTAGCAAAAAATGTAACGTTAGATATCCTATTTTATCTCTCTCTGCCGTACCTCTGCCGGCATATATAAACTAACACAGCCTAACTATTTATTAACTAAATAGTTAGGCTGTAATCTGTCGGGGTGAGAAGAACCCTTTGTACTGATTTATGTTTTATAAATGACCGATTTTCAATATTCAATATATGTATATTTTTATACATTTCTCCCGTATTTCTCCCGGTATTATTCTTTAAATTTTATTGCCTCTCCCCTATCAATACCTCCAGGAACATGATATATAATCACTGCATCTGCATCGGGATATTTTTTTTTCGTATTAATTACTAACGATTCTTTAACCTCTCTATATCCCATATCATGCCATCTCCCTTTTACTTCTCCTAATGTTTCATAAGGCAAAACAGGATTACAATCCATGAAAGTGTAAATACCTCTTTCCCGATTAACTTCTCCGGTAGATTTATTAGGGACATAATTAATAGTCGCTGAAACAAGAACCATAAATAATACCCCCAACACAAAAAATAAAATATTTTTTTTCATAACATATTAATTAATAATGTAAATTAAAAACTACATATTCACAGGGTTTAACATTCTTATATTCTCTGGTAAATATTCTTGGCTCTAAAAGATAACCAGAAGCCTGCTTAAGTTCTACTTTAGCAAATCCTGCTTTTACCTCAATTTTATTTGATTCTGAATTCCGTTCAACTTCACATATAAGATCATTATTTACATATACATAATATGGATAATTTCTATTATTTTTTACCGTCAAATAAAATATTCCTTTAGCTTCACAATTTCTAATAGATTTATCTTTATTATTTATTATTTGTACATTATCTATATTCTGTAATTCTTTGGGTTTATTAGAAGAATCTCTTAAAACAAATATGTATATAAACAAACAAATACATAAAGTAACTGATACTCCACATACAAAATATAAAATATTATCTTTCATAGACTATTTATTTTGGTTTAATAAATGCTGTATAAATCGCTCTTTTTCTTTTAGAAGCTCTTTCAAATTTTCAATTTCTCTTTGTTCCGCAGACATAAATATCTGGTCTCCAACACCATTGTTAATTTGGTTTTGATTTCCAATTACTGTACTATAAGTGGTTTCATCAAAAAAGTAACTTACTGGTACATTCAAAACTTTAGCAATCTTATCTAATAATTCGCAATCAATCGAAGACTTTTTTTTAATATTAGACATATATTCCCTACTTATGCCCACCAATTCCGCAACATCTTTTGTTTTTAAAGAAGGATTATTCCTTATAATTTTATCTATCTCATTACCAATATGTTTCATAAAAAGCGTAATTTATTTGGAAATTATTATGTGAATTATTTGGATATTTATTTTCATTTTGTTTACTTTGTGTGTGCAATCATACACAATATTAGTAAAAATACTTTAAAAGAGTATCAAAAATGGAAAAGAAAAATGCGTTACGGGAATGGGTCTACTCCCTACCTTATTCAGAAGTTAATCAAAAAAGGGATGAAATTATTACTCGCTGCAAAATAACGCCTTATGTCTGGCGGAACTGGTTGGCCGGTAGAACTCCGGTTCCCGAACTGGCAAAACCTGTGGTTAACGATATCGCAAATAAAAACGTATTTGAGGTATGATAACGGCATTACAAGAATATTATAATAAACGCATTAAGGAAGTCGGGCTAACAAAAGAGACAAATAAACGTATTATCTCTTTTGAAGGCCGGCCGCAAAGTGTGCAGATTATAGGTATAAATGAAAAGTCGGATGCTTTAAGTATTCCTTATTGTGATCCCTCCGGTGATGCAGCTATGTATCAGGAGGGAAACAAAACAAAATTGTTCGAACGTTTACGCTATCGGATTCCTCGCACGTGGAAAGATTCGGAAGGTAAGGAGAAAACACAACGTTACAGCCAGCCACCACGGACGGGGGTATATACGTATATGACTCCTGGAATAGTAGAAGCATACAAAAAAGCCGAAAAGATAGATACTTTATTTATTGTCGAAGGTGAACTAAAGGCTATTGCGGGGGATATTGCAGGACTTAACATTATAGGTATCGGAGGAATACAAAATATAAAGGATAAAGAAAATAATCAAATCGATTATTACATAACTTTAATCATGGAGCGTTTAACTCCTGATAACGTAGTGTTACTTTTTGATGCTGATTGTCTCTCAATCAAGTATAAAGAAAAAGAAGATTTATCTTTAAGGTTACGAAATTTTTATAACTCGATTTGTGCTTTTCGGGAACTCATGAAGGCTTATTCATGTGATTTATATTTTGCGCATATCGATGAAAAATTTGTCGAGACGGCAAAGGGACTTGATGATCTTCTTTTTTCACAAAACCAGGAAGGAAAAGAAAAAATCGTAAAAGAGCTTACTTCTTTGTCTGTCGGTAAAAAGTCTTTTGTTAAATTTATTCCTCTTATTGCCGGATCGGATAGAAAACTTTCGCGTTACTTTTCGCTTACTGGAGCTTCGGAATTTTACGAAACGTACAAACACATCATACAAGACAAGGAATTTAACTACCAGGGCAGTAATTATTACTTTGACGGTGAAAAGCTGACAAAGACATTTTACCAGCAGGCCAAATTATATATTCGTGTCGGATGTGACTTTTATAAAAAAGTATGGAAAATCAACTTACATAAAGAAAGCAAACACCAAACTCCAATAATGGTATTGCGTCCCTGGTCGATTGGTGAAATTAACCGGGATTTTGGAGACAATAAAAAATTTATCGGAATGATTCCGAAGTATGACCAGTTTGTAAATTTACCCTGCAACACAAAAGATTATAGACGTATTATCCAATACGTACATGAAGGCATAACAACCTATTCTTATAACTTATATAACGAACTGAATCACACGATAACGCCAGGGGATTTCCCTACTATCAAGCAATTTTTAAGGCACATTTTTTCAGCGAAAAATACGGCTGGAGATAGTCTATACGAATTCGGATTAGATTACATTCAAATTACCTTTTTTAATCCTACTCAAAAATTACCGGTTCTTTGTTTTGTTTCAAAAGAACGTAATACGGGTAAATCCACATTTTTGCAATTTATGCGGCTGATATTTCAAGAGAATACGGCAATATTAGATAATGAACGTTTCACCGGCAAATTTACTTCTCATTTCGTACATAAATTAGTTGTTGCCCTGGATGAAGGTTTTATTCCTATCGAGCAGAAATTAATGAAAGAGCGCATAAAAAATTACTCCACGGGTCAAACGCAATGGCTGGAAGGGAAAGGAAAGGACGCGAACGAAATAGACAATTTTATGCACCTTATTTTGTGTTCGAATGATGAAAATAATTTCATGCAAATAGATGAAGGAGAAAACAGGTTTGCGGTTATCAAAGTTCCTACTTTGCCGTTTGATGATCCCAAAATATTACAGAAGCTCGAAAAAGAGGTAGGGCACTTTTTACACTTTCTTTCGCATAGAAAATTGTTTTATGAAACCGGCAAATCTCGCTTTTCTTTTGATACAAAGATTTATGAAACAGAGATATTAAAGAAAGTGCAGGAGCGTACGATGAATAAAGTACATAAAGAGATTAGACAATATATTACCGACTGTTTCATAAAATACGATGCTCAAATATTAAAATTTGCCCCTGTGGATTTGGCGCGTGAAATTAGTTCTGAAGGTTCTTTTCGTATATCTAAATCAGACGTTGCCGACTACTTGAAATATGAGTTAAATATGGTTCCTTGTCCGTATGGCAGGTACGACTTATGGCACTTAAAACTAAATGAATGCGGGGAATTTGTTGCAGAAATTTACGGAAGTAAACCAGGCACTCCCTACGAATTTCATAGGGAAGATTTTGTAAAAGAAGATACTAACCAATAAATATATTAAGAATGAAAACTAAAATAGAAATAAAATCAATTTTTGGGAATGTACTATTTTCTTTTGAGAAAGAGAACAACACAATTAAAGATACATTAGAAGACGCTTATTTGAGAGGCGCTTATTTGAGAGGCGCTTATTTGGCAGGCGCTAATTTGGCAGGCGCTAATTTGAGAGGCGCTGATTTGGCTGACGCTTATTTGAGAGGCGTTAATTTGGGAGATGCTGATTTGAGAGGCGCTAATTTGATAAACGCTTATTTGAGATGCGCTAATTTGGTAGGCGCTGATTTGAGAGGCACTGATTTGAGAGGCGCTAATTTGATAAACGCTTATTTGAGAGACGCTAATTTAAGAGGCGCTAATTTGGCAGGCGCTAATTTGAGAGGCACTAATTTGAGAGGCACTAATTTGGCTGACGCTGATTATTCAGAATATACATCTTTCTTGTCATTACAATGTCCAATAGAGGGAAGTTTTATAGGGTGGAAAAAATGCTGTGGATATATCGTTAAATTAAAAATATGTGAGGATGCAGAGAGAAGTTCATCAACATCTCTAAAATGTAGATGTTCAAAGGCGGAGGTATTGGAAATACAAAATCTGGATGGTAGTGTCGCAGATATAACAGAAATATGTTCTAACTATGATAAAAACTTTATATATAAGGTGGGTGAAACAGTTGAAGTAAAAAACTTTGATAAATGCAGATGGAATGAATGTTCCACCGGAATACACTTTTTTATAGATAGAGAAATAGCAAAACAATATTAAGTCTAACCAATAAAATAAACAATATAAAACTTTTAACAGAATGAGAATAATAAGAATAAAGAAAAGAGACGGAGATTATTATACAACATCTACTGACGGGCTAACATTTGCATGTGAAACAATACCGGAGATATTAATCTCAATATACAATCAGTTTATCAAAAATAAAAGGTATAAATTTTATGTCGTTTTAGAAATCGATAATATGGAGGGTACTATATGAAAAGAGACAATCAAAACAGTACAGACGAATGGTATACACCTTTATACATAATAGAATCTTTGGGAGAATTCGATTTGGATCCTTGTGCACCGATTTTCCCTTTGTGGCAAACAGCAAAGACAATGTATAATAAAAATGATGATGGACTACAAAAAAAATGGTTCGGGCGTGTGTGGCTTAATCCTCCTTACTCCAGACCATTAGTAGAACAATTTATTAAAAGAATGTCAGAACATAATAACGGAATCGCATTACTATTTAACCGTTGTGATAATAAAATGTTTCATGATATTATATTCAAAAAAGCCGTTTCGATATTCTTTTTAAAGAGCAGAATAAAATTTTTTAGACCTAATGGATCCCAGGGAGGAAATCCAGGATGCGGGAGTATACTAATTGCCTTTGGCAAAAATAATGACGACATATTAAGAAATTGTTCTTTAGAAGGCAAATATGTAAAACTTAACTAATAAAAAACATATAACTATGACACTTGACGAATTTATAAAAGAAGTAGACGAAATGCGAAAATTACAGAACTGGTATTTTCAAAATAAAAACAAAGCTTCATTACGGGATGCGAAAGTACAGGAAAAAATAGTAGATAAAATGATATATGATTATAAAGTAGAGAGAATAAACAAACTTCAAACCAAATTAGAAATATGGAAAGAATAACAAACATTTTAATGTACTCATTGCCGCCAGCATTTTTAGGAAGTGTAATTACCTGGTTAGCTAATCGAAAAAAAAGCAAAAATGATTTTTTAAACGACTTGCAAGACTCTATTAATAGACTTGTAGATGAAAATAAAAAACTACTCGAAAAGGTATTAGCCTTACAAAGTGAAAATATTAACCTTCTAAATAATCAGGAAACAATGAAACTTGAGCTAAACAAACTTCGTTCTGACAATCAAAAATTATTGCAACAGGTAAAAGAATTAAAATTAAAGATTGAGAGAAAATGAAAAGATTATTATTCCTACTCTTTGCGTTACTTCTGATCGGATGCAAACAGACAAAATATATCACGTTGAAAAATGATACTATCATTAAAGAACGAGTTATACCGGTACAGCTGCCGGAGGATTCCTCTTTATTGGTTGCTTTGTTTGAATGCAACGAACGGAACGAAGTTATATTAAAGGAGTTATCAGAGGAAAAAACAAAAAGGTTTAAATCTGATGTAACATTCAACAACGGAAAATTAAACTATCGCGTAAAGACATTAATAGATACAGTATATATTCCGGTAAAAGATACAATAATAAAAAATGAAGTTGCCTTACCGGTAGTTGAAAAATCGAATACAAAAATTTTTTTTATCCTTTTTCTTGTATTTGTCGGAGTAGTAGAGGTAATAATAATAAGGCTAATATTTAAAAAGTAATTTTTCTATCAATTTTTTTTATTTACAAAATTTACATTTTTTACAAACAGATATAAATAAAAGAAAATCAAATAATTAACCTTGTAAATTTTTATTTCATGAAGAATTTTATTTTTTACACTTTTTACAAAAATATCCCGTTTGTAAATTTTCTTGTAAATTTTTCAAAAACTTTTTTACAAGCTCAAACACCGATGAATAAAGCGTTTGAGACGCTTGTAAAAAATGTAAATTAATTTTCTTAGTTCATCAGGAGAGATAAAAATACATACACTATATACCCCTAAAAAAAGGGCAATAAAACAGTAATAAATCACTAAAAAAACAGTAATAACAATTTAAAATTTATGATTATGAAAAAAAATGAATTAGTTACCATGGCTACAGATTCAAATCTGAAAAACTTACAAGTAATTTCCACTTATCCGGCAAAAGATATTACAAATTCTTCTTTTGTTCCTGCATTAAATGTCATTCGTATTTGTGCGATCGAAGATTCGAGAATAAAAAAAGACGGAGATACTGGAGACGGAATATTAATTCCAGCTGGATGTATAGATTATTTTTCAGTTAATCCAGGAGATAGTTTTTCACTGACTGGAAGCGCTAATATAATGGGTATAGAAATATGAGAAAATTAAATAAGTTATATTCTTTTTCTTCGTCGGACAATCCTAACGGAGTCGGAGGAAAAGAAACTTACGGCTCCGGCAAGAAATTTCCTATCTGGAATAGTATGGCCGGAACTGATAAGATTAAAAGTTTTAAACTGTTAGGTTATACGGTTCAGAACGGCACACCGACACCGGAGGCACCTATACCGCTATTGTCAGTAGGTGATGAAGGTCTGAAACTGTGTATATCTGATTCTGAAACCGGAATTGCTTTGCAGGTTGTCAATTTCGGTGATGTTGTTCTACGTTCTTTGCCTAACGGGGTTTGCGATTCTATCGAGTGGGACGGAAAGAATTGGAAACATGTACAAAGAATTGTTAGTATAATAATAGATGAAAACACTACGATACAAGATCAGTTAGAAGCAAGTAATAGAATTGTGGTACAAGTAGATTATACTTTGGTTACTAAATCTTCTGCAAATAATACGAATCTTTGTTCTAAAATATCTAATTCGGCAAGTAGTGTACCGCGTTTCCATAATTATCCGAATACTATTTACGTAGTATGGAATTCTAATAAACCGGCTACTTTTGAGGAGGCTAAATCTCTTATAATGGGTGCGGAGTTTTGTTGTGAATTGGCCGAACCGGTAGAGACTATTTTAGAAGGAATACCCGCCCCGCAAACGTCCGACAATGAAACATGGTTCGGCGCTCCTCCTGCATCGGTCAAACCTTATATGATGTGTGAATGTAAGGTCAAAAAGGCGTTAAAGTATCAAGGTGATATTAGTGCATGGTGGTACTTTGGGGGTAACAAATCGAATGAGACAGACCGGCAAATAACCGATATCTCCGGAAATGGCAACGACTTGACGCCTTATAATTTTGCTTGGACTCGCGAAAGCGGGTGGGATCAGGGTGGTATTCATTCTGACGGTATCGATGATATAATAGATGATAATGAATCTCGTTCATATAAAGTTAAAGACGCCTTAATAACTACCTCAAACTTTGAAAAAATATCTGCTGAAAATATAGATTGCATAATTGGTGCAAAAATTATGTATAATAATTATAAATATAATTGCAGATTACATATTGGTAACTCCTTTTTTGTCGTTGTTCCCGATTACATTTTAAGCCTAAAACCTTCCGATATTTCTGTTGAAGAAGCAAATAATACAAATTATTTTCTTATTTCTAATAAAGAAGAAGAGTTTTTGGGTATAAGTTTATTTGGTTATTTTAAGAACGCTCGTTATTATTCTAAAGGTACCTTACATGAATTAGTACTTTTCGGAAATAAACTTACAGATTCTGAAAATGAAAATAATCTTAAAGTAGCTAAACAACGTAACGGAGTGGATGGTGATATAAACATACTCCTGGCTGACTCTAACGGAGATTTACTCACAGATTCAGAAAATTATTATTTAACATCAAACTAAAAAAAGTATGGAAACAAAAAAATTAAATTATACAGCAGAAGAAATTAATGCTCTATTGGAAAAAATAGAGAATTTACCCACAATACCCTCATTTCACGAATTTTCTTATGATGTGTACGGATTAAATGAAAGTCAAAGTTCAGGGCAAATTCAATCGATAATTGAGGCTGATAGCGGGAGTTGGGACAATTTTGTATTGAATTGTTCGAAAGATATATTAAAAGTGAGGAATTCTAATTCGTCCGCTATGCATTCATCTTTAAATGTACAATGTTGGGACGTAAATGAGTTGTATGTTTCTTTTGAATTTACATTAGGAAGTACTTTATATGAAATAACTGTTCAAAATGATAACGGACTTTACGAAGTGTCAAGAACAGAAACACAATTAGCTTAAATATTTATAACTATGAGATTTTACAAAATACCTATTTCAGATTTAAAAGAAATTGATCCCGATTGGGAACATAGACGTACAAATATAGAAGGTACAGAGGCAATTATACATGAAGAAATATTATTATCGATATTGCCACAACCGTTAAACAATGATATGTTAAGTGTTCCCTATCCTATTTACGAATCAAACAGTAAAGAATTTGAACAACTATTATCTTCTCCTGAATGGACTACAGAAGAAGAAAGGAGCTAATTATGAAAGTAATTAAAAACAAAGATGTAGCAAAATTATTTAATTGTTCTCTTGCAACTGCTACAAGAAGAATGCAACTATTTCGAAGGGAAACCGGCAGGCATAGATATTGCCCTATTCCCGAAAGTGAATTTTTGAGCTTTTACCACCTCGACGGTATAAAAAATATTAAATAATTTCACTCTTTGCAAGCCTTTCAAGGTGGTGTTATAGTATAAACTTCTAACAGCTATATTTGTGAAAAACAAGTAAATAGTATGTTAGAAGTTTTACTTTTAGGCCTTGGCCTCTATTGGTTATATAATGCAGCAACTACCGGAGCGGCTTTGCTCCGTATGCAGATTGAGCCCGTCGGATTCAGGTTCTATAAAATTACCTGGACAGATACAATTATAGATTTAAGTTTACGATTCCAGAACATTTCTACAAAAGACATTACCGTACAGGGAATACAGTTCTCAATCTGGATAAATAATACTTATATCGGTAGTTCTTCACAACCGTTGAATTTAAGAGTAAATAACTATGGTATGTTTACTGTTCCACTTCGGATCAGACTTTCCACAAGCAAACTATTAAAATTATTGTCGCAATATATTTCCACGTCGGCCAACGAATACGGATTGAAAATAGACCTAAAGGGACGTGTTGGCGCTTCCGGTGTATCGTTCCCGGTAAATACTTCTTTTTCTGTAAGTATTCCTTCTATTAAATCACTAATAGAAAAAATACAAGCTCTGATTAACAACCAGAAAAACGACGATTTAGTAACACAAGTTCCGTCCGATTTTTGGGAAAACATAAAAATACCGGGAAGCAACAATAATGGCAATAATAACAACAACACCGGTTCCGACGGAACTGTTTGGGTATAATAAATTTTGGTTGGTATGGATAGAATAGCCCCAGCGAAAAATACAAATAGAGTAGTAGTAAAGCGAGGTACTACGGACGATATAATAAAAACGATACTTGAATGTTATTCGTTGAATTATAGACAGGTCAAGCCGCTTTGTAAAAATATCGCTGGGGACTATTTGCAAAAATGTAAACTTATTTTTGACCTGGTAGATCAAAATATTACTTATCAACTTGACCCAATCGGAAAACAAAATATAAAGACTCCAGCGAGACTCTGGCAAGATAAAACCGGTGACTGCAAAGCATACGCAATATTTATTTGTTCGTGCCTCCGCTGTTTGGATATTCCGCATGTTTTCCGGTTTACGTCTTATACGTCCAGACCGGAACCGACACACGTTTACGCGGTCGCATTTGATGAAACCGGACGGGAGATAATTGTCGATCCCGTATTCAAAATAAACGGTGTAGCACAATTTAATAGAGAATGTAAATATAATTTCAAAAAAGATATGAGCGGTACAACTGAAATTTCATACTTAGCCGGTATCGGTTACCCGGGGGAAGGAGAAAGCAATGTTATCCGATTTTCAGGGAACAGAGTAAGAACTCGTCGGGAACAGGATTTATTATTTAATCTGAATCTGTTAAACATGATGTATTCAATAGAATCGAAATACGGAAAAAATCCCGCTGAACTACAGTTCTTATTTCAAAAAATGAGTATTTGTTCTTCATGCTTGAATTGCTTCGACATTGCAGACCAAGGACTAATAACAGATGCGGATCACGGATTGACCTATGTACTTTATCTCGTAAAAAATGGTAAGTTCAATTTGCCGGATCGGGCAACACTGGCAGAACATACACAAAATTTGCAAGAAATCTACGGTGCAATTGTTCAGAACGCAAATAATATAAATGTAGATGAAACAGCCTTTTTTACACTGTACAATCTTACCGGGGCTACTGTTGTAGATAATATCGTTGCAGAAGTAGAAAACGGGGTATCCCCTACTTTCGGAGGTATAGGAGACATTAACAGCGGTTACGACCAATGGGCAAAAGACTATGCTTCTATCATATACACCGATCCGACAAAAGGGCAATTTGTTGTAGAAGCCGTACGGATATTGAAAGATTCGGCAGCGTATTTTATGTACACATTTATCCCTGACAATGAATTATCAGAGTATAAAGAAATTGTACAAAAAAAACGTTCTGAATATTTTAAACTCCTTAACAGATTCCAGGATAACAAACTTTTGACACAAGCACAATGCGAGGCCGTTATATTTTTATCCATAAGGGATAAATGGGGAATGACTCCTACCGATTTTCTTGCTAATGTAAAGGCCGGTGAAATTCCTATGATAGGAGACCCGCTTACCATTATAGCAACAGTCATCGGTTTATTGGTTTCTATTTTATCCGCTGCTGCTCCCCTTTTAGCTGCATTGAAAAAAGATCAGGACGAAATAGTAGAAGGAATCAGCGTAAATGCTCCCACCTTAAGCGACGGTGTATTCCCGGAATATAACACCGACTACTCTGGAAGTGGTGGTACAACAGTCGTACCGGACAATAATAATTCAGGATTTACAACAGCGTCAGATAACCTTATACCTATGCTATTGATTGGAGGTACTCTAATAGTCATGGTTAAGAAATCCGGCAAAAAATCAAAGAAGAAAAAGAAAAAATAATAACCCTTTTTTAAAATCAATTTTATGGCAAAGAAAAGAAAATACCCCAAAGAGCCCAAAAGAAGCGCTTCTCTCGAAACATGGAGAAACTACAGGGACAAAGTTAAAGAGGTCGACAAATATAATGCCGAACTCGAAAAGAGAAAAAAAGAGAAAGAAAGAGTTATCGCGGATGCGAAACGATTAAAAAAACGTTAAAATTTTAAGATATGAGAAAAAGAAATAAAGGTAAATGGAATACCGTTACCCGAATTGCCGGGGGTGCCGTTGCCGGTGTCCTGGCAGAGGTAGTTAACAGCATGCTTTTAAGCAGTGTAAACCCTCTATACAAAAATGCAGGTATCGCAATTGTCGGTGCTGCATTACCTGAATTTGTAAGTTTTGAAGGTGCGAACGAAGTCGGAACCGGTTTAGTTGCCGTTGGTGCGGCTAACCTGGCAGCAAAATATATTACGAAATCAAGTGTTGCCGGAATAGACTACGGACGTTTCAACAATGCGATCAGCGACAATATGTCGAGATATTGGAACGATACTATTAACCCGGCTGGAGGGTTTAATAATGCTGTTTCCGGTAGAGGTCGCAAAAAAAAAATAGGAGTGGTTCAGTAAGTAAAACTTTAAATATTATAATGTAATTTGTTATGAATCAAGAAATAACCTCACTTTTAAGAAGAAAATTTGAGACACTGTACAAACAGACTCAAAATATCAATAAGTCTTTGAATCCTCAAAGCTCTTTTTTGAGGATTGATAAGCCATTAGTAAACGGGCAAGGGGTCTATACTTTTGACCCGATGAAACAAAACGGAAGAGATGCAAGTCTTTACGATCGTTTACTTGACAGAAATGATGCTTTTATTGTTACCGCAATCGGACTCTATATTACATACGAAATTGCAGGACAGAGAGGTACAACCGAATTACTTTCATGTCCTAAATCTCTCGGATATGTAGCAGGACAAAACATAATTGCTACCGGTAAGGCACAAGAAAGTTATTTTAACGCTATCTACAACGGAAAAATCAGTTTGAAAACAAACGATAAAATTACGTTCGATGGATTCCCGACGGCTGTATTTTTACGCCAAAACTTTACGGCCTCTCCTGATGCAGATAGTGCCCTGGCCGGGTTCGATGTTAGCGAATGCAATTACTTTTTGCCCGAAATTCTTGCTCTTGCAGGCAACAAAGATCAGTCGTTCGAACTTTCGTTCCCGTCTTTCCCCTCTGCTGTTTATAACCCTGAAGCAACCACAGATCCGGCCTTCACCCCTTCAGGAACTACCGGTTTAAGTTTGCTTTTGCAAGGTTTCTTGATCAAAAACGGGGCTATCTATGTAGCTGATGAAGACGGCAAACCCAATGAGTTACTTTTCCCGTAATTCGCGTTTATAGTGTATGTTTTTTAAGAACCGGAAAAATTTAAGTTTTCCGGTTCACCCAATAAAAAAGCGACGAAATGACACCTTTTATTATTCTTGATAGTGTAGATTTTATTCAAATACCCGTTACCGATACACGTGTTTATTTCCCTGCAAGTAGCCACTTGTTGGGGAAAAACATTCAGGCTATTACGTTGAATACAGAACTTGACGGTACGGACATTACGGGCAATTATCAAATATTTGATCCCGAAAACTGTTTTATAACTTTATTTGATATCGACGGTAATTTAATTTTCGACAAACTACCGCTTTACATGTTATCGAATGAAAATTCAGAAATATACGCTATCAATAAAGAAGTAGATTTCGAGCGCTCTTATATAGACGTTAACCGGGGGGGAAATCCAGAAGCAGCACTATTCTTTAACGTGTTTATATCCGAATATGATAAACAGCACAAACCGCAAAATAATTGCCGGATAAAGTCTGTTTTATTATTTGCAGGTGCTTATATTTCTGGATGTACAATCAATGAACAGGAAAAAATATATTCTTTGTCTTTCCCGGTGAGCAATCAGCCGGCCGACATATCTTTTAAAGGCATGTACGCACTTACAGGGAAGAAAATCAACCGGATAACGCTTTCAAATACGAATGGGAAAGTAAACGGTTATTTCCTGATCGTCCCTAAAGAGGGAAACAGGTATATTAATAATCTTGCATTAAATCACTTGTACGGATATAATAAAGAACCGTTGCCCCGATTTATCGAACCTATTTCGATCGATTTCGACAGGACATATATTTATATCCGCCCCACCAGTGAAGCGGAATACGAAAACCAATTAACAGTAAATTTCTATTATGAATAATCGCAATAATATTTTAAACCCTCTGTTTACAGGCGCATGTGCTGTTGAACTAAACAGTAACGATGCTACCGGAAAACGGTTGTATTTCCCGGAAGTAGCGTTATTACGAAATAAGTTAATTACCTCTATACAACTTTATTCCGTATCAAATACTCAAACTCCAGAGGGTAAAAACATTGTTCAAATTTCAGAATCTAATACGCCATTTTTGACGCTTTGCGATTTTGATAATATAGAGTTTATTTCAAAATATCCACTTACTGAAATACTTTATACAAACAAACAATTAAAGATAAACCGGCCTATCGTATTGCAAAATTGTTATATCGATTTGTCGGACGTAATCGACTGGAGCGATTTTTCAGGAGAGATATTTTACTTCGTATTCTTTTATCGGGATATCGAAGATAAATTCACAGAGCCGGAACAAAACATACTGCAATCTCTTGAGGTTGAATGTAGCGGAGAATTACAAAAAAAGTTCTACTTCCCGGATAATCGTGTATTGGTGGATAAGGTATTTAACAATATACATTCCTATTCATCTAATTTCGTCGGGGGAATGTATTCTCCCTCAGGATATAGCGTTATCGATAGTTCGAAAGTTTTCCTGACTATTGTCTATCGGCAAAACAAGGTAATTGACCGTATGCCGCTTTTGATGCTTGCACAATATGACAGAGACTTTAAATTACGTATGAAAATCCGGGCTGATCTCCCGTCCTCGTATGTAGAAGTATCTCAAAATTATAACTTACCGGATAATCCTTGCACATTGTTAACCTTCCAATATTGTTAAGCTATGATAAGAGGAACAGACAAAATATTACAATTCTTAGAAAAGAACAATTGCGTATATTTCCAACTCCGGCCGGGCCCTGAAAAAGACGCATATATCTTTCAAAGCAACATCGAAGGAGAAACCCCGGAAATGCGAAAAGCGCGTTTTATCGACGTGCTCGAGACGCTCGAACCCGGTAAATACTACCTGGAAGGCTGGAGTACTGAAGGACAAAAGCGGAATTGGTTCAGAGACTATGTGTACATCGGAGAGTCACAGATACAATATCCTACGGCTACAGCAGTCGGCAATGTTCCTCAAAGTATGAGTTATCCTTCTGAAGATATCGAAAGGCGTATTGCTGAAGCTGTAGAACGTACACAGCTGAAAATAGAGGTAGAAACACTTCGAAAAGAGCTGAAAGAATGTAACGAATATATTGACGAACTCGAAGAAAAGGGAGACTCTTTAAACCGTATTATCGGCCGTCTCGAGCCATATATCGGGCCAATTGTCGGGGCTCTGCTTGGTAAAGGAAAACCGGCAGTCAGCGTTTCCGGTACGACGGCAGACATTCAGGGGAATAATGAAGATTTTGCGAATGTAGAAGAGACAGACGAAACAGAGCGAATCAGGGTTGTTTGTCAACGTCTTGAAGCTCTTGAACCGAATTACCTTTCATTGTTGGAGTTGCTTTGCGACAAGTTGGAACAGAATCCGGCTTTATTACAAATGATAAAAAATTACGTATAATCATGTATGATATTAATCTGGTAAATAAAGGCGCTTTTGCCGACGGCTCTACAGTTTCGGTCTGGTCGAGTGCGTCAGGTAGTGCAAGTATATTATATACAGCAGATGATTTTGCAGGTATTTTAACCGGGAATTATTCTACATCATTAGGCGCGAAATGGTATCAACTTTTGAGCCTTGACGGGGCAAATGTTTACGGGTATGTCCGAGAAGATACGGTAATTATAAAAACGGTTAACCCTATCACAACCAGTACGGCACAAGGTACCATTAATCAAATGATAGATAATGACAAACAGACATTAACAAATCTCTTGATTGCGGCCGAATATTGTAAGCGATTACAGGCAAAGGGGTACAATGTAAGCAGCCAGAAAGCACAGATTAAGAAAACCTATCTATCCCTATACAACCGAAATAAAAAATTAACGGATGCCCCGGGCTTTTCAGACAAACAAAAAGGTAAATCAAACTTAACCGGTTTTGCTCCTGCATTGCAAAATATAGTCAACGACAGCAGTATAGGTATTGTAATTTCTACTGCTGTATTGATCACTATAATAGTGGTTGCACTGGTTGCCGGTGCTACGGCTGTATATTATGCGTTTTATATAGATGCAAAAAATGCAAGTAAAGATTTACAGGTATCCGAAAACCTTAAAAAGGCTCTTGAAAATGTCGATGCGGCAACTCGCGAAACTATCATAAAAGAGTTGCAAGAGCAGATAAACGATGCTTATAACTCCGGTAAATTTTCCGGGTTAAACTGGTTCGATATACTAAAATATGGGGCTGTTGTAGTAGGTACTTTTTTTGTAATTAAATATGTAAGGGAGAATCTGTAAAATGAGTATAGCAAATTTCGACATAAATATAAAGTTTTCCCGTCTTTCTTCGAAAAACCTAACTTCTGAATATCCAGACTTTTCGATAGAAGGGATGAAAGAGTTAGAAAGCAGCTACCGTTATGCGGCTAAGGGTTTTTCTGAAGAACTTGCAAACTTAAAGTGCTACCGATTATGTACTTTCACAAACGTATATACTCGTCCGACATCTCGTTCTATCATTGCCGTACATATCGATAGAATTATGAGGTTAAAAACTGCATTGGATTCCTCTATACGTTATGAAGGAGGATTGCTTCCGTTAACGCTTACAGGACATTTTGTTGATATGCCGGACGGCAGATACCATTATGTCGAGATACCTACCGAATATCGGAACACAACTAAACCCATATATCAGAAATACAAAAACATAAAAAAGCCCCAAAAGGTAAAAACGACCATCGGGGACGGTTTCAAATACGGATTTGTCCGGGAAGATTTAGTAGAGATGCCTAAATACTTCAAAACATATTTTTATAATAAATTAAAGCCATTGCCCCTTTACTACAATTACAAATATGAATATTATGAGTATAAGGAAAAGGGATATTCATATTTATATATGTTATCCGCCCGTTATCTGTATGATTCCAAATTCAAGGTATATCGGGCACTTTACCCTGAATCTCAATCCAGGGTAACAGCATACGCAAATGACGGAAATACAAACTTTATCGAAGAATTGAGAATAGCCGAAGAAATAAAAAAAGAGGAAGAAAAAAAAGAATCAAGTACAGATACATCTACTCTATTATTCGGTAGCCTATTCCTTTATGCACTTTATAAAATGTAGATTATGGAAGAAGATGAAATTTACCCCGGTTACGAATTACCGGAAGCAACGGTAACGGCAAAAGATTTGTCATATATCAAATGGATAGTAATAGGCGCATTGTCCGCCCTTGGTATTGTATTTCTTTTAAAAGCTGAAGAAGATTAAAAAATTTTACTATGTGGTACGAAGATTTTGTAAAAACAAATAAAGATATTTTTTTACAGAAGGTGAAAGAAATATCTTCACTCCTGGGAATCAATCCCAACTGGTTAATGTTTGTCATGAGGTGGGAAAGTTCACTCAATCCAGCAGCAGTAAACCCGATATCTGGAGCAACAGGGTTGATTCAATTTTTGCCTTCTACGGCCAAAAGCCTTGGCACATCGACTACGGCTCTAAAAAATATGTCGAATATAGACCAGTTGGATTATGTGTATAAATATTATGCACCATATAGAGGTAAAATAAAATCGTTGTATGATTGCTACCTGGTTGTATTCTTTCCGGCTGCTTTGGGAAAACCGGACTCCTGGATATTACAAACCAGCTCGACAAATCCAGGCATCATTGCGGCTCAAAATCCGGCACTCGATTTGAACAAAGACGGTAAAATAACCGTCGGAGAGTTCAAACAATATATTGATAAAAAAAAAGTGGTGTCGTAGACACAAGTACAATCCTGATCGGAGCTTTGGCCTTGGGATTTATCGGTTATTTAATTTTCAAAGATTAGGCTATGAATAATACTTTTAAAGTAAGATATAAAACAAACATCTATACGCAAAATACACAAATTGACCGGGACGGATACACAAGTATTATCTTCAGGAACCAGGGAACGGAACCGGTTACAGTGTTGGCGTATGTTAGATTAGTTCCCGGGGAAAGTTTAAAATTAAAAAATGATCCTGGGCAAATAGTCGATGATCGTATTAATGTTTCGTTCGGAACAGGCAACGGAACTAAAGAATTGGTCGTTATACGCTCCTATATTACCGAACAGTGAAAAATTTTAAAGTTTATTAATCCGCCTGATTAGTTGGCTCATTATAAAGTATATATATTTGTATTGCATTATCAATCACTCTATATATTATAATCCGAAACGATTCTAAACTACAAAACGAAGCATCCGGGACGATCTCAAACTACACGCTTCCGCAATGAACACAAACTACGACGTGCAACTCTTTTAGAAGCTCTGACGGTAAGAAATGAAAGCTCCTTTTCGGAGCTTTTTTTTAATATATAAATAATTCAAATATTTTTATTACTTTTACAACATCTAAAATATAAGTATATATTTTATATAAATAAAAATATTATGGCTATTAAATTTTATATCAGATACTCAGAGAATATAAAAAAGGATATTCGCAAAGGATATTCGATGCACTATACCGACTTTGATAAAAAAGATTTTAAAACAGCTAAAGAATTAGCAGAAGCCTTAGATATAGAAGATCCAGAAACAGTTATTTTTAATAAAGATTCTAAAACATGGGTTCAAAAATTACCAGGTCTATGTGCTTTTGAATTAGAAGCAGATAATTTAGAGGATGCTATAGAAGAAGCTAAACAGTTTGAATATAATAGCGTATATAATTCTGAAGATATGCCCTTTTGGCATATATTAGAGGGGGAGTATATAGATGATTGTCCAGAGGGAGAAGTTATTGAAGTAATAAATTTATTATATTCGAATAAAATAAAAAAATAAAATATAGTATATAGATTGCCATTCCATTTTTTTTGCGTATACTAAAATACAGAGTCGAATTTCGCTAACACTTCGTTACACTCCTGCAAATCATGAGGAGTATATGTATCTGTTATCAAAATAGAAGAGTGTCGCGCCTGGTCTCTAACTGAAAGAGTATCTATCCGGCTTCTCATCATTGCCGTTATGCCCGTATCTTTCAGGCTATAGAACTGATACCAGTCCGGCAAATTCAATTTTTTGCGAACATGTGGTAACCAGTAGTCACGAAAGATTTTCGGATCACGTTGCGACTTGCCAGGGTGAAAACCGGTCGAGAAAAGATAATAAGAGGACGGGTAAGAAAATATATTTAAATCAAGCATCAATTTTAATATCTTTATATTTACCGTAATTACTGCTGCATTATTATTTTTAGAATAATCCTCATATATAGTTACCGTTTTGTTTTTCAATGAGAAATCGCCTATTCTTAGAAATGTCATCTCTTTGGGCCGGATGCAACAATAATGGAGTATATAACAAGCGAGCAAAAAATGTTTGTTGGTTCTCTCCAGGTGTTCCCGTATCATAACCAGGTGTTCAGTACTGATAACCTTTCTAAATTTTTTATGGTTTACTTTGTGCTTAATGTTTGTTATTCCGTCCGTAGGCTTTGTTTTTAAATATCTCTTCTGAACCAGGAACGACGAAAATACTCGTAAAAAAGTCAAATAATTGTCCCGCGTTTGTGCGCTGTTCTTTCTATCTATCCAAATATGCTCTAAAAAGTCGCTGACAAATTCAGTATTAAACTGATATATATATGTTATAGGCACCTGCAAAGAATTATTATACATGCGCATATTACGCAAATAAGAAAGGTAACCGACATACGTTTCTTTCTCGTATATCTTTTCTTCGTGCATTTTCGTTATATATTCGAGATACCGATTACAAACATCTTCGAATGTTGCATATTCCTTGCCGTCTCCTTCTGAAAATATCCAGGGATTCCACCCTCGACGCAATTCATTTGAAAGTCTATAAATCAAATCAGCAGCATATTTGCGACGCTCGCTTTTCTTTTCTATGTGATTCAGTTTTATACGTTTGATTTTCATTTTACCGTCTACAGGGGAAAAAGCATTAAATGCTACATACCAATCATTTCCCTTTTTCCCGGTGTACAATTTCGGTAGAGTGTATGAAATCACACTCTGCATTTTTTCGTTTTGCTTTAGTATAGACATTTTTTTTTTGAACTGATTAAAAACCAGCACAAAAAAGGTTTAATAATATTCTCCCGTATTTCTCCCGGCACATATAAACCGACATAGCCTAACTTATTGAATATCAATAAGTTAGGCTATATTTAGTCGGGGTGAGAAGACTCGAACTTCCGACCTCCACGTCCCGAACGTGGCGCGCTGCCAACTGTGCTACACCCCGATTGGCTTTTGTGGATGCAAAGATATATATTTGTTCTTAACAAAAAAATATATATATACTTTTTTTAATGTCTTCCAAGGATTTTATTCGCAAAAAGTAAAATTATTAATGAATGTAAAAAAATAGATTAAAATTAGGTCGATTGAAAAAGTTATCATACATTTGCACTCGCAAAAACGATGGTGCCATAGCTCAGTTGGTAGAGCAAAGGACTGAAAATCCTTGTGTCCCCGGTTCGATTCCTGGTGGCACCACACTAAAATTCAGAGAGTTACTTAAAAGTGACTCTCTTTTTTATATCTTAAATTCTGTGTTTTTATAACTAAAGCTTAAACCAAATCAAACTAGGACTACAACAGTCAACATGATTTACCTCAAGTATAAAGTCCTGAAAAAATAGAGAATCACCTATAGTGATTCATGTAAAAAAATGAGAAACCATACTACAAAAATTTAGCATTTCCATACATCTTAAATTCTGGGGATTTCAAGAATAACAAGCTCAAAGACAATTTCAAACAAAAATAACTATTCGATTCAGTAATTCAAAAAACATTTATAACGATGCTATAAAGACAAGATTACTAAAAAAACAGGGAATTATAATTCTTAATCTTTATTTATTCAACTAAACAAAAACAAAAACCTCTTATATAAGAGATAGTATTATTATCTTTAATTTTATTTACTTTTGTCTGATGATATTAGACAAACAAGTCCAATTAAAAACTACCAAACATAACACATTATGAAGCATTTTTTTATAATATTTATTTCTATTATTATCGGATATACAGTTTTTGCAGCAGATAAAGCATCTATCATATATGTTTCTACAGATGGAAATGATTTTTCAAATAATGGAACTATTGAGAAACCCTATAAAACTATAAAAAAAGCCTTGATAAATACGAACAGTGATGCAACAATTATTATTCGAAGTGGAGACTATAGTGAATCTATTAATATTTCAGAACAGACTAACAGAAGAAATTTAACAATAAAATCATATCCAGGAGAACGTGTTCGGTTACTATGTGGAGAACGAATAGAAAAAGCTGAAAAAGTTTCAGGATATAAAAAAGTTCTAAAAAGTCCTGTTTCATTATGTAGCAACTCTCCCAATTACAAAATATTTCAACATGACATTGCAGATAAAAAAACTCTCATTTCTCCAGAAGAACGACATCCTCTCCAAAAAGGAAAACTCTACAGATGTAATTCAACACCATTACATCACGTAACAAATATTCAAGATATCGAATCAGCTCAAAATCCTGCTTTTTATTATGATGAAAAAAGCAAATTACTATATTTCAGTATTGTAGAAGGAACATCTTTAGACAAAAATCCAATTTATTTGCCTAAAGGTAATGGACTTTATGGAGGAAACAATGAAATTGACTTAACTGTCATTGGCATTGAAATACTATACGCTCCATTTAATTTATCCAGATGTCCTGGTGCGAAAATTATAGATTGTGCCGCAAAATATGCCTTTGCTGGAGGAGGTTTTATGTACCACATGTCCACAGGAATAGAGTTCATTAGATGCGAGGCGGCCCGTGTTTTTACAGAAAGTGGTAATGGAGATGGATTTAATGGGCACGCATACCTTCTAACCGAAAATCATCCTCAAGCTAAGCATACAACTGTTTCTCTAACTGATTGCTGGGCTCATGACAATTATGATGATGGATATTCTAATCATGAAAGATGTGAAGGTGTTGTTAGAGGTGGGCTCTTTGAATATAATGGTAAATATGGAGTTGGAAGTGGATACGGAGTTCATGAATCTGTTTTTAATGTCATAGCAAGAAAAAATCGTTATGGATTTGCTATATGTGCTGATGTTTTAGAAAATGAAGGTGGCTATGCTAGCCAAATGGTCGCCCACAATTGTATTTCGGAAAACAATACAGAAGCAGGTTATCTCATATATACATCAAATACTCCTAATACAAATCTCAATAGCATGATTTTATATGATTGTTATTCTTTCAACAATAAAATCGGGTTCGAAGTACAAGATAACTCACTACTTAAAATTATTAATTGCAAAGATTCCAATTCTAAAATTCCATATAAAGGATGTCTTATAATTGAAACTATTGATAATCTAAAATAATATCATCACTAATAATATTTTATCATAAGTTTTATAATATCTTACTATAATTCTATAACAAGTATCTCAAAAAATAATTATTAATATTATTTTCTCATTAATGAAATGAAGTAATAAAAATTTGAGCGAATACTTTTACTGATAAAATAAGCTTTGTAACTTTACACTCATAACAATAAAAATCAGAACACTTTATATCATGCATCCATTTGTCCATTTACACGTACATTCCCAATACTCGATTCTCGATGGTCAGGCTAGTATACAAGCCTTGGTAGATAAAGCTATGCATGACGGTATGAGAGGTATTGCCATTACCGACCACGGAAATATGTTCGGTATAAAAGAGTTTTATAATTATGTCAACAAAAAAAATGGTCCTATATTCAATGAAATTAAAGACCTGAAAAAGAAAATAGTCGCAATCGAAAAAGGCGAAACTGAATGTGAAAATAAAGAAACAGAAATTGCAAGATTCAAAATTCAAATTGAAGAAACTCAAAAAAAACTATTTAAACCAATTATTGGTTGTGAAATGTACGTGGCCAGGAAACGGCTACAAGACAAAAACGGGAAACCTGACCAAAGCGGTTATCATTTAGTTGTCTTGGCAAAAAACGAAAAAGGATATCATAATCTAATAAAATTAGTTTCAAAAGCATGGACTGAAGGATTTTATATGCGTCCTCGTACTGACAGAGTAGAACTCGAAAAGTACCATGAAGGACTTATTGTATCATCTGCTTGTCTTGGAGGAGAAGTACCAAAAAAAATAAATAAAGGACTCATTGATGAAGCTGAAGAAGCCATAAGATGGTACAAAAATATTTTTGGTGAAGACTATTATCTTGAACTACAACGACATAAAGCGACTGTCGAAAGGGCTAATCACGAGGCATACCCTTTACAAGTCACAGCCAATGCAAAAATACTTGAATTAGCAAAAAAATATAATATTAAAGTCATATGCACAAATGACGTGCATTTCGTTGATGAAGAAAATGCAGAAGCTCATGATCGTCTAATCTGTTTAAGTACTGGAAAAGATTTAGATGATCCTAACCGTATGCTCTACTCTAAACAAGAATGGATGAAAACCACGGCTGAGATGAATGAAGTCTTCGCTGACGTTCCTGAAGCACTAATTAATACTCAAGAAATATGTGATAAAGTAGAATTTTACTCTATCGATCATCCTCCCATCATGCCAACATTTGCCATCCCTGAAGAATTTGGGACAGAAGAAGCATATAGAAAAAAATATACTGAAGAAGACCTCTTCAACGAATTTACACAAGATGAGAATGGGAATGTCGTATTAAGCGAATCTGCAGCCCACGCCAAAATCAAAACTTTAGGAGGATACGATAAATTGTACCGCATAAAACTCGAAGCTGATTATTTGAAAAAACTAACTTTCGATGGTGCACAAAAAAGATATGGAGAACCTCTAGACCCAGAAATCAAGGAACGCCTAATATTTGAGTTACATATCATGAAGACTATGGGATTTCCAGGCTACTTCCTGATTGTTCAAGATTTTATTGCTGCTGCCCGTAATATGGGGGTATCTGTAGGCCCTGGTCGTGGCTCAGCTGCAGGTTCAGCTGTAGCATATTGCTTAGGAATAACCCAAATAGACCCTATCCAATATGATTTGCTGTTTGAGCGTTTTCTTAATCCAGATCGTATTTCATTACCAGATATTGATATAGATTTCGACGATGACGGTCGTGGAGAAGTTTTAAGATGGGTTACTGAAAAATATGGACACGAAAAAGTCGCCCATATTATTACATATGGAACCATGGCTACTAAAATGGTTATTAAAGATGTAGCTCGAGTACAGAAACTACCTCTTTCAGAAAGTGACCGATTAACCAAGTTAATACCAGACCGATTGCCAGAAGTAAATGGCAAATCCCCCAAAATAAATCTAAAAAATTGTATCGCTGCAGTTCCTGAATTACAAAGAGCTTGTGACTCATCCAATGAGTTGGTACACGATACAATGAAATATGCCCAAATGTTAGAAGGAAATGTTAGAGGAACGGGAGTACATGCTTGTGGAACTATCATTTGCCGAGATGATATAACTGATTGGGTTCCGGTAAGTACAGCAGACGATAAAGAAACTGGAGAAAAAATGCTGGTAACTCAGTATGAAGGTTCTGTTATTGAAGATACTGGCCTCATAAAAATGGACTTTCTTGGACTTAAAACTCTCTCTATCATAAAAGAAGCAATCAGTAATATAAAGTTACATACCGGAAAAGATTTGGACATAGACTCCATATCCATCAATGACGTTGCAACTTATAAATTATATAGTGAAGGAAAAACTGTCGGGACATTCCAATTTGAATCGGCAGGTATGCAGAAATATCTTCGTGAATTACAACCTACAACATTCGAAGATCTTATTGCCATGAATGCCCTCTATCGTCCAGGTCCTATGGATTATATCCCCCAATTTATCGACCGGAAACATGGAAGAGAGCCTATCGAATACGATATTCCGGTAATGGAAAAATACTTAAAAGATACATATGGTATTACTGTATATCAGGAACAGGTGATGTTATTATCACGTTTATTAGCCAATTTTACCCGAGGAGAATCAGACGCTCTCCGTAAAGCTATGGGAAAAAAATTGAAAGATAAGCTGGATGCTTTAAAACCCAAGTTCATTGCTGGAGGGCAGAAAAATGGACATGACCCCAAAACTCTTGAAAAAATTTGGGCCGATTGGGAAAAATTTGCTTCATATGCATTTAATAAGTCTCATGCAACATGTTATTCCTGGGTAGCCTATCAGACTGCGTATTTAAAGGCAAACTACCCTTCCGAATATATGGCTGCTGTCATGAGCCGTAACATCTCAAACATCACAGAAATTACCAAGCTCATGGATGAATGCAAAGCCATGGGTATATTAGTATTAGGCCCTGATATAAATGAAAGTAACTTGAAATTTACGGTCAATAAGGATGGAAACATTCGTTTTGGTCTCGGTGCAATAAAAGGTGTAGGGGAAGCTGCTGTTAATGCCATTATGGAGGAACGTAATAAAAACGGAGCATTTACAGGAGTCTTTAATTTTGTACAACGAGTCAATTTAAATGCCTGTAATAAAAAAAATATAGAAAACTTGGCTTTGTCCGGAGGTTTAGATAGTTTGCCAGAACTAAAACGGGAGCAATATTTTGCAGAAAATAGTAAAGGAGAAACTTTCCTTGAAACATTAGTCCGTTATGGAAATAAATATCAGGTAGATAAAGCGACTCAGACCAACTCTTTATTTGGAGGTAGTGAAACAATCGATATTGCCAAACCTGATATTCCGATCACAGAACCATGGACCGATTTGGAACGCTTAGAGAAAGAACGTGATTTAGTAGGAATTTACTTGTCAGCCCATCCTCTTGATGATTATGCATTAGCCCTTGAATATGGTTGTAATACAAAAATGGTTGATTTAGCAGACAAATCAGCCCTTCTAAACAAAGAAATAATAATGGGAGGTATTGTAATTGGATTCAGAGAAGGTGTTACCAAAAAAGGTAAGCCTTTCGGCATAATGAAAATAGAAGATTACTCTGGTTCCGCAGAAATTCCTTTATTCGGAAATGACTTTGTTGATTATAGGAATTATGGGTATAATGGCATGTACCTTCTCATCCGAGGACAATATCAACCTCGTAAATATAATGAGAATGAATATGACTTCCGTATTAGTTCTATTAGCCAATTACCTGATGTTAAAGACCAATTGTTGAAAAACATCACTATAAGTATTCCGATACGAGCATTACACAAAGGGAATATTGAACCTCTAGCAGATTTACTTTCAAATGAGAAAGAAGCACAGACACAGCTTTTCTTTGAACTAATTGACGAAGAAACCAACAATGTTGTAAAACTTTTTGCCCGTAATTCAACAATTAATATTACTAAAGAACTAATTAACTTTTTAAATGAAAATAATGACTTCTCATTTAAAATAAATGCACAAATAACAAATTGATATCAAAACAAATAAATATATATGTTTGTTTTTTTATAATTTTGGATCGGATTATAATTATCTGATTTATTCTAAACTAATTATTCATAGAATTATGGCTTTAAAATTTACTGACATTAACGTTAAAAATGAAATCAACTCAGGGAAACTTGTTGTTGTAGATCTTTGGGCTGAATGGTGTGGACCTTGCCGCAGTATAACTCCGTCAATTGAAGAACTTGCAACCGAATATGAAGGTAAGGCTATTATCGGGAAATACAATGTAGATGAAGAAAATGAATTAAGTACGGAATATGGGGTACGGAGTATTCCTACAATTCTTTTTTTTAAAGATGGGAAACTTGCAGACAAACAAGTAGGGGCATCACCTAAAGCTTCTATAAAGGCAAAGATTGACGCTTTACTATAACTCATAAATGTTCAATCTATTTACTCACCCGGCAAGAAAAATCTTTCTTTCCGGGTGAAATATTTATAACATCAATGAACACCATATTCAAAGAAGAAATATATAAGCAAAAAGTACAAAAGTATCTTGTCATAGGTTCTATTTTGTTAATGGCTGGAAAATTTATAGCTTATTACCTCACAAACTCAGTAGGAATATTGACTGATGCCATGGAAAGTATTGTAAATGTATTTGCAGGCTTCATTGGACTATATAGTTTGCACATTTCTACTAAGCCCAAAGATAGTAACCATCCCTTTGGGCATGGTAAGGTAGAATTAATTTCAGCTTCAATAGAAGGTTTATTAATTATATTTGCCGGTATAACGATTATTTCTGAAGGAATAAAAAGATTTTTCAATCCTGGAATAGTCGAAAAACTTGATATAGGAATTATAATTATTATCCTAGCTGGAATTATCAATTTTTTTATGGGAACTTACAGCATATATATCGGGAAAAAATATAATTCTATTGCTTTAATTGCAGGAGGAAAACATTTACAATCAGATACATACTCAACTATTGGATTGACAGTAGGTCTTATTATATTATGGTTTACTAAAATTGAATGGATCGATAGTATCCTTGCTCTTATCTTTGGAGGAATAATAGTTATAACAGGGATTCTTATTTTAAAAAAAACTATAACTAATTTATTGGATACAGCTGACAGTAAAGAGCTAAACACCCTTGCCGATATTCTTGAAAAACATAGGCAAAATGATTGGATAGATATCCATAATTTAAAAATGATAAAATATGGGAATCTATTTTATATCGACTGCGATCTTACTCTTCCTTGGTATTATAGCATAAGACAAGGACATAAAGCTTGCTCTGAATTAGAGAAAATCATCTCTAACAACTATTCAAATAAAGTGCTGTTATCTGTCCACTCTGACTCTTGCGATGAAAAATACTGCAGCTATTGTAATATTCCTATTTGCCCACACAGAAAAGCAAAATTTATTTTCCAACAACAATTTTCATTGAAAGATATCACAAAAAGTGATGAAGACAGAAATGAAAAATATTAAAAATTCTATTAATCTATTTTTCTATTTTAAAACTTTTAAACTATTCAAAGCTCCTTATTACTTTATAGTACTAATTCTTATACTTTCATTTACAGTATCGTACATGTAAAAATAATAAATAAAATACAAATGATCTTATCTAGTTTCATTATAAAACTCTATAATACAAAAGAATACGAAAATGCTAATAACAAGACGCTTTATGTTAATAATAAGTGTTACAATTCTTGCCCAGCCTAAATTTTTTTCGGCTCTAAAACGAGACTAAATATTACCAACTGTACAAATGCCATATAAATACACGTGCAGAAATACATTGAGGGACTTTTTCAAATATAAGATTGATATTATCTTGCATTACAACCTGAGCTTTTATTTTCTATGGAAGGCTGCCGAAAAAACAACGCAATTAATAAATAAATATATTCCATTTATAGACAAAGCCTACCTATACAAAGGAATCAATATTAGGATTTGACCCTTAGTGTGATTTTCTTAAACCTAAGACCTCGTTACAAAGAAGTCAAAATAACTCAAGATATTGACAATATGAAAGCTTTTGACTTTTCAATAGGACAGGCATAGGATATAAAACAGAAATCGTTTTTTTAATAGATGTACAATATAAGTGTAACGAAATTATCAAAACATACTAATGTTAAAAATAGCGTATTTGTAATTAGCATTGGATGGAAATTTTAAATTTTCATATTGAATTAAATGCTTGGGACAAAATTCCAAATTGTTTAGATTTTTTATTTAATCTGTAGTATCCTAAATAATTCTTTATAAATTTGTAACTTTAATTTTAGATTAAAAGAGTTGTTATGTTAGTTAAAATATATCCGGAAAATCCTAATAGTAAGGAAATAGACTGGGTAACTAATATCTTGAAAGACGGAGGAATAATCATCTATCCGACAGACACAGTATATGCCATAGGATGCGATGCTTTGAATGTTCGTGCAGTGGAACGAATATGCCGAATAAAAAATATAAATCCCCAAAAAGCGAATTTATCTATTATCTGTTATGATTTGAGTAATCTAAGCCAATATGTAAAGGTCAGTAATTCCCATTTTAAATTAATGAAAAAAAATTTACCAGGACCTTTCACTTTTATTTTACCCACAAATTCTAACCTTCCTAAAATTTACAAAAATAGAAAAACAGTAGGAATCAGAGTCCCAGATAACAATATTATTCGTGAAATTGTTAGAGTACTCGGAAATCCTGTATTAACAACATCTGTAAGGGATGAAGATGAAATTCTTGAATATACCACTGATCCAGAATTAATTGCTGAAAAATATAAAAATGAAGTAAACCTAATTATTGATGGTGGATATGGAGGGATAGAAGCCTCTACAATTATAGACTGTAGCAATGAAATTCCTGTAATTATCCGAGAAGGAAAAGGTAAACTAATAATTTAAAAACATTTTAATATCAAAAGATAAATAATTCTCAATATATATCTTTGATAATACTATTTTTCTTAAAAAGAAATCTATATAAGACTCAAAAAATGACATTTTTTATATATTTGCATTAGAAGAAAAAACTCGTCTCACACATTATCCTTTTA
>NZ_LN877935.1:75014-84155 GCF_001403595.1 Gabonia massiliensis
AACTCGTCTCACACATTATCCTTTTAGTAAATTATAATTCAATTTATTAAAATAGATTACTAAATTTAATATGATTTTTTGTGTTACTTAAACAAAAGGTAACATAATTAAGAGAATATGAAAAAAGGGTTTATCAAAATTTCTCAAAATGCAGTTTCTATCCAGCATAATATTTCAAAGCTGAATGAACGAGGTGTTGCAACAGATTCAATTTTTATTGAAAAAAAATTTATATCTATCCTATCTCAACTAGAAAAAGGAGATACAATCGTAGTCAGTGCCCTTCAGGATATTTGTGGAGGGATGAAAGAGCTTCTACACCTCATAGAAAAACTGATTAACGCTGGAATTATTCTTGAATCAGCAGATGAGTACAATATCTGTATCAATCCAGACGATACAAAAACTGCATCATTAATAAAAAGCCTTAATCTATTTCGTCTTAATATAACAGCACAAAATATACGGACAGGATTAAACAAAGCAATTGACAATGGACGTAGATTAGGACGTCCTACGGGAATGACTACAGAGATGAGTTTAAAAATAAAACAAGCCATAACTCTGTATCAATCAACCGAAATGAGTATTGCAGATATTTGTAGAAGAATAGATTTAAATAAAAGTTCTTTTTACCATTATATTAAAGCAAAAAATATAACTCGTAAAAAGAAACTTTCTGAATTTTAATACAGTAAAAGCCCATTAAATATGCATTTTATTTTATGGGCTTCTACTCAAATTTATTTCAATATTGATTTGGCTATACCATATTCAAGACCTCGTAACTCCGCAAGGCCTCGTAAACGTCCAATACAAGAATATCCGGGATTCGTATTTTTACGCAAATCATCAACCATTTGATGACCATGATCTGGACGCATAGGAATAGAAACACCTCGTCTCTGTTGTACAAGTAAAAAATTCTTCATTACATTATACATATCTACGTCACCTTCTAAATGATTTGCCTCATAAAAATTACCTTCAACATCCCTTTGTGTACTACGTAAATGAACAAAATTTATCCGATCGCCCCAACGCTCCATCATACCAGCTAAATCATTATCAGGACGAACCCCAAAAGAACCTGTACACAAACATAATCCATTTGATTTATTTGGCACAGCATTCACCAATTTGGCAAAATCAGCTTCAGTGCTTAGAATCCTAGGCAACCCCAATATAGAATAAGGAGGATCATCAGGATGTATAACTAACATAACTCCTGCTTCATCTGCCACAGGAGCAATTTCTTTTAAAAAATAAATCAAATTATTTCTCAATTTTTCTGCATCTATATCCTTATATCGGTCCAATGCCTCCTGAAATTGGGATAAGGTAAAACTTTCTTCAGACCCAGGTAATCCTGCAATCATATTTTTTATCAACAAAGCCTTATCATCATCTGTCATTCGTTCATAACGGCCCCTTGCTTTATTCTTCTCATCTTCCGAATAGTCTTTCTCCGCTCCAGGACGCTTTAATATAAAAAGATCAAATGCAACAAACGCCAATCTTTCAAAACGTAAAGCTTTAGAACCGTCGGGCAAAGTGTATCCCAAATCCGTACGAGTCCAATCAAGCACAGGCATGAAATTATAAGTAACAATATTTATCCCACATTTTCCTAAATTCCGAATACTTTCCTTATAATTATCAATATATTTTTGAAAATCTCCAGTTTGTGTTTTTATGTATTCATGTACAGGAACACTCTCAACGACAGACCATTTCAAGCCAACATCTTCAATCATCTGCTTACGTTTCATAATTTCTTCTACTGTCCAAACTTCGCCATTAGGTATTTGATGCAAAGCATTCACAATTCCTGTAGCCCCAGCTTGTTTAATGTCCCATAAGCTAACCGGATCATTTGGTCCATACCAGCGCCATGTTTGTTCACATAATATCATAACTAAAATCTTAAAATTAATAATCAAATAGAAAATGCATCAAAACCTCCGTCAACAACAGCAACTGTGCCACTCACAAATTTAGAAGCATCACTGATAAGATATTGTATCGTCCCTAATAACTCCTCAGGTTCTCCAAAACGACCAAAAGGAGTATGAGATAAAATTGTATGAGAGCGCTCAG
Organism: Gabonia massiliensis; assembly: GCF_001403595.1. Taxonomy (NCBI): domain Bacteria; kingdom Pseudomonadati; phylum Bacteroidota; class Bacteroidia; order Bacteroidales; family Porphyromonadaceae; genus Gabonia; species Gabonia massiliensis. The sequence goes on from NZ_LN877935.1 coordinate 77,115, forward strand.
TCAATGATCCATCTGAATTAGTTAATAAAGTACGATTCTGCTCCGTTAAGAAGAAGCCTGGAGCTATAGCATTTACACGGATACCCGGACCAAATTTTAACGCCAATTCTCCAGCCATATATTTTGTAAAATTAGCGATCGCTGCTTTAGCCGCACCATACCCAACCACACGAGTAAGAGGCCTTAAAGCTGACTCTGAACAAAAATTTACAATAGCTCCAACTTTCTGTTTTACCATTACCTCAGCAAAAACCATAGTAGGTAACACTGTTCCAAATAAATTCAAATCTACCACTTTACGAAAAGCATCAACATCTAAATCAAAAATTGTCTTATCCGGTGGTATAGTAGCTCCAGCCATATTTCCTCCTGCAGCATTTAATAATACATCTATTCTCCCATACTTCTCGATTATTACATCTCGATTAGAAATAAGGGTATCTTTATTTAACACATCAGTGTACAAAAACGTAGCTTCATACCCATTACTCTTTATTGATTTAACCAAATCATTACCCGCAGTTTCATTACGATCAAGAAGCACCATCTTTGCTCCTTCTGCAGCCAAATATGATGATATAGAACGTCCTAAAATCCCGGCTGCACCAGTCATCACAATCACTTTGTCTTTTACACTAAATAAGTCTGTCATAACATCATTACTTTTAATTTATATACTTTGATTATTATAATACTGTATATTTTCAGAGATCAGAATATCAATAGGCATATAATTAACTTTCGAAACACATTCCCCAGTAACTAAATATTTAGCTAATGCTTTAATTCCATTATATCCCTGCATTTCTGGTCTCTGAGCAATAAGATTGACTATATTTCCTTCCAATAGATGTTCTATATTGCGCGCAAGCAAATCATACCCAACCAGCTTTATTTGTTTCTCTTTATGTCGAGACAAATAATCAGCTAATACATAACAAACTGAATTAAATAAAACAGCCCCTCTTATATATTTTCCTGTTGAATTAAAAATTTCATCTAATACCTGAGTATTATATAAAGGATCATCAATACTCAAATCACAATAATAAATTTGACCTTGATAATCACATTTAGTTAAATAATCAATGAATCCCTTTTCCCGATTACATATTTGTGTAGAACAATTTTTACATTCCCGCATAATGCGAGATATAAGAATATCCGAATTTTCTGGAATTTTTTCCATCAATAATTTAGCCGCAATATATCCACCATCATAAGAATTAGTGCCAAAATAAGCTAAGCAATTCTGTCCTACGATATTCGAATCGACATACACATAGGGAATTTTCCTATTATCAAGTTCTAAAGATAAACGAACAACGGGTTCCCCAAACAAAGTTCCAATTAATATTCCCTGAAATTCTTTCTTTAACAATGTATCTACTGCCTTATTAAAAGAGAACTCATCATATTGATTAAAAAGAATTCTCTCAATACGAACATTATATAAATTTAGTTCAGTCTCTGCACAGCTAATTCCCCGATTTATATCTTCCCAATATTCTCCAGTCTTAAAAGACGGTATCAAAGCTATAATATTAATAGTCTTTTTCATAGCTAATGAACGGGCCATCAAATTAGGTTTATAATTGACTTCTTTCAAAACGCGCTCAACACAAACTCTTTTTTCCTTAGATACCCGTCCCCTATTATGCAATATACGATCTACTGTCCCAACAGAGACTCCTGCTAAGCGTGCAATATCTGATATTCGTATATTTTTTTTATTATCCATTTTCAATTTGCACTTGCTATGTGTGCGCACACATAGCAAGTGCAAATATAATGATTATTTTAAAATATGGTTTTATAAAAATGTGTGCGCACACATTTTTATAAGATAATTGTATATTATTAATAATTAAAACATTATTATATCCCTATAAAACCTTAAAATATCTGTATATTTTGTATATTCGCCACAAAAAAATAACACAAATGATAAAACTTGCAATATTTGATTTAGACGGAACATTATTAAATACAATAGAAGATTTAGCCGAAAGTACCAATTACGCATTAGAGCAATGCGGTTTCCCCAAACACAATATAAAAGAATATAATTATTTTGTAGGAAATGGAATCAAAAAATTATTTGAACGAGCATTACCTCAAAAAGAAAGAAACGAAACAAATATAAATCTTATTAGAAAACATTTTTTATATCATTACAATACTCATAATACAAACCATACACGACCTTACCCTGGTATAAACAATGTATTAATACAAATGCAACAAAGCGGAATTTTAATAGCTGTAGCATCAAACAAATACCAAGAAGCTACGGAAAATCTAATACATTTTTACTTTGGAAAACACATTAATTTCATCGCTATATTAGGACAGCGCGAAGGTATTCCAACAAAACCTGATCCTTCTATCGTTACAGAAATTCTCAATAAAGCTAACGTCTCAGCCAATAATTCAATATATATTGGAGATTCAAACGTTGATATGGAAACAGCTAAACGCAGTAACATAATATCTGTGGGCGTTACTTGGGGTTTTCGCACAGAAAAAGAACTATTAGAGAGTGGAGCTAATTATATCGCCCATAATACAAGAGACATTATTAATATCTGCCAAAAGCTATAAACAAAAAGTATCCGCTACTCTTCACAGAGGAACGGACACATAACCAAAATATATAGAATAGTTTAATCGAAAAAATATTTATTTCATCGAGTTTTTTCATTACTTCACAGTAACATTAGAGATTGCTAATACAACTTTTACATCTCAAATGTAATTTTATTCTCTCATCCATACAAAAACAATCGACTAAACTGCATTAGTTATCTCTTAAATCCCTCAAAATATCGCCCGATAAATAAAAATTTTAATTCCATTTTATTGAACAAAAGGTATTATAAACCGTTTTATCTTAAAAATAGATATTTATGGATGAATTACTTTTTGTACAAAAAATATCATTATTATTATATAAAACGAAAAAAGACGATTTAAAACCTCAAACACCATTTAAAAAATTAAAAGAATGGAATTTGATGTTTGCAACTTCATGTATAATGATGATAGAAGAAGAATACAATGTATCAATACACGGGAAAGAACTATCCGAAGCTAATACGCTAAAAGAACTATACTCAATTATAAAGACAGCTCAATATCCTAAATCTTCTAAATAAGAAAAATTTTAATCAATAGCCATGCATATTTTACTTTTAACTGATAGTTTACAAACATATCCAGAATGTATCCATTCTGGATATGCTCATATAATATCTGCATTATTACACGGTAACCATCAAATTTCAATCTTATATAGTGGAAACTCCATAGACAATCCTTCTTGGTTACAAAAAACTAGTACATATTACATGACAGACGATTCAGATTCTCAAAACTATTCACTAAAATCAATCCTAAAACCTATCTTTAGGCCACAAAAACATTACCTCAAGAAAATAAACCTTTGGAAACAAAACATTTGCTCTCTCTTGGAAAAACAACAAAAACTTGACCTAATATTCGTTTTACCAGGAAACAATTCAAATATAATAAACTATGCATTATCTGAAATACCCACAAATATCCCATGGATTGGAGATGCATCAAGTAATTGGGATACTTTACTCAAAGAAAAACACTTTTATCACTACAACAAAAAATTAAAATACAATATCTCAAATATCATCAATAAAGCAGCATTTTTAACTTGTCCTTCAATGCGACTATACGAACGATTACAAAAACGCATTCCCAGCTTAAAACAGAAGCTGCTATATATACCCTTTCCAAACTCAAACATAGAAGGTTTGCACTTGGCTCCAAATGATACTAACATAAAATTTCCACCATCTACATTTACGTTACTATACCCTGGAAACTTAAATAACGGTATTTTCCAACATCGATTTCTTAACGCTTTTTCTCGATTCGTCAAACAATCATGTGAAGGAAAAAATCATATAAAACTTTTACTTGCTGGAAACATTGACAGTAAAACAATCAAACGTATCAAAAACTATGGGTTAAAGTCAAATATTTACATAATCAACGTAAGCTATTATAAACTTCTCGAACTCTTTCAAGAAGTATCTGCCCTATTGCATATAGAAGAAAACAATAATGATGCAATATTATTACCTCATTATTTACCTGCTTATATTGCCTCAGGCAGAACAATCATTGCCTTAACTCAATATCATTCCGAAACCAAACGTCTACTAAAAAACAACAATACAATATATGCAAATTCAACAGATGAAGATGATATTTATTGCTCTTTCGTCAGAGCATGGTCTGAATGGCAAAATGAAGAATCCAACAAACATTATCCAGAATCTCTGACCTATTTAATAAGCGAACAAAATTTCAACAATGTAATAGATATAGCCTTACGTTGTTCTATTAATGCCAACGTATCTATTAAACAATAAAAAGCCGCAAATATGTGTGGAATAGCAGGAATAGCAGGAGAAGTAGAACAAATGAAAACTCTACTTAACAAAATGATAAAAGCCCAGCAACACCGAGGTCCCGATGTCGCATCATCTTGGATATCATCTTTTGTTGACGCCCAAATAGGACTAGCTCATAATCGTTTAAAAATAACAGACCTTAGTGATGACAGCAATCAACCCTTTATAGATGAAGAAACTGGACTAATTACATTATTAGACGGTAACATATTTAATTATAAAGAATTACGAAATTATCTATGCCATTACTATACCTTTCGAACTAATGGTACGATAGAAGTTTTATCAAAAGCATGGCATAGATGGGGCAAAGCAATGCTTAATAAAATAAATGGAAATTTCGTTATAGCCATATATGACCAATCAGCACGACACATATTTATAGCAAGAGATAGAATTGGAATAAAGCCTTTATATTTCAGTCTACAAAAAGGAAATCTTTATTTCGCATCTGAAATAAAAGCCCTTTTTGCCGCAGGAGTCAATCGCCAAATGTCATCTGCCAGATGGGCCGAATATTTTGTATACTCATCCCATGGAATGCCTTACGAAACTTTTTGGGATAACATATATCAATTACCAGCAGGGAGTAGTTTACTTTTTAACGGTTTCACTTTAGATATTTGTAAATGGTACGAATTAGATAAAGTTATTAAAGAAATAGAAGCTCCTCGAAATGAAAAAGAATTTATAGAACGATTTCAAGAAATAACTAACGATAGTATACGTAACAACATAACAGCTGATGTTCCCGTAGGGATGAATCTTTCTGGCGGTATCAACTCTGCTTTATTACTAGGCTTAATACATAAAAATGCACCTTATTTACCTATCAAAGCATTTTCATACTATAATGAAAATAAATTATCTAATGAAGTATTGTGGACTACTGAAATGCTATCACATACACATTATAAACATGAACAAATAAAAGTTACATCCAAAATGATACGTAAGGAAGCCTATCTCATCGCTAAAATACAAGATGAACCATTTGACGAACTAAACACCTTAGCATATGCCCACCTTTTTCACATCGCTAAAAATAGGGGCACAACCGTTTTATGTGATGGAACTGGATTAAACGAAACTTGGGGAAATTATCCTATCATTAAAACTTATCAATATTATGGAAGTAAGACTCCTCTATGCTTGAAAGATGAATTTATAAAACTCGCAAAAACACCTGAATACCCTAAACCTTTTCAGAATAAAATTGACAATACAAGATATAAAGACCTCTTTTACGAAAGAATTCCTCATATTCTACGTCTTAATGATCGAATAAGTATGGCCTTTTCTACCGAACTACGTAAACCATTTCTCGACCATAGACTCATAGAATTATCCTTTATAACTCCTGAAAAAATAAAAATAAAACCTTCTACAAATAAATGGATTGTTCGTCACAATGCAAAAGAGCTAATGCCAACAAGCACACGTCTAGCTCCCAAAGAACATATTAACAAAACTCATCAAAATAAATGGTTTACTAATGAATTAAAAGACTGGGTTGACGAAACTGTATATAATTTAAGAACTGGAAAAGTCTCCCATTGGATCAAAGGAGAATCATTAGAAAAAGAATGGCAACGCTACAAGAATGGAGCATCATATGATCCATGTAGGATATTGAAATGGATCAATTTACACATAATATTAAATCAATAAACTATTTAACAACCAAAAAATTTAATAACAAAACTTATATCATTACATAAATCATAAAAACATCTTAAATGAAAAAAATTCATTTTTTATAACTAAATCATGCTCACTTAAAAATTATCATCATGCAAATTTACTTTTATCCTAAGTTGATAATTAATCAAAACTACGTACATTTGCAAAAACACTATCCATGAAATTTATAGAGCAAAACATACCGGGAGTTTTCATCATTGAAACTCAACTTTTTGGAGATACACGAGGATACTTTATGGAAACATATCGTAAAGAGTTATTTGACAAATACATTGGCAAAGTCGACTTCATACAAGACAATGAATCCCACTCCAAATATGGAGTACTAAGAGGTCTCCATTTCCAAAAAGGAGAATATTCGCAAGCCAAGTTGGTTCGTGTCCTCAAAGGGAGAGTACTTGATGTAGCTGTAGATTTAAGAAAATCTTCTCCAACCTTCGGTCAACATGTTATGGTCGAATTATCTGGTGAGAATAAGCGCCAACTTTATATTCCTAGAGGATTTGCTCATGGCTTCCTAGTGCTTAGCGATACTACCACATTTGTATATAAAGTAGATAATATCTATGCTCCTCAAAATGAAGTAACATTACTATATAACGATCCTCAAATAAATATTCAATGGCCTATCTCCTCCGAAAATATGATATTATCAGAAAAAGATAAACGTGGTATACCCTTTTCTCAAATAGAATATTTCAAATAATTATTGATAAAATAAAATTCAATTCTCTAAAAAATAAAAATTCACAATATAGTAATATAGCCACTCTAAAAATGGTAATATATTTACTTTGCTCCTATTCCACAGCTTTTCTTTCTTAGTAAATCCATCGTTACTCCCCAATCAGGGAACATCAATTACCATCCGGTAGGGAAATCC
>NZ_LN877936.1:0-100704 GCF_001403595.1 Gabonia massiliensis
CCTTCCCGGATCACTCAAAAGGATAAGAATATTATTTCCATCCTCTATTGTAGAAATTGATTTTTATGGGGAAGGTAATGAACAAAAGTTCTATCTATGTGTTTCTTCTATGATATTAATAATATTTGTAGTATGGAGCGGATAAGTATAATATATGATTTAAAGAGTGGAATTTCTCAAGAATGTTCTAAAGCATTAGCTGAAAAGCTAAAGGTAGATTCTGATTTGATATTTGATGTGGATAAGGTTTCATCAGATTTATTAAAAGAATCTAATGTTGTTGTATTAATTTCAGCTGCTTGGTGTGAAAATAATTGCGCTTTGATGTTGGAGTGTTTTAATAATATTGACCTTAAAGGAAAAACTATTGCATTGGCTGGTCATTTTGCTAATCTTGAGGATGTTGATGCCTTTTGTGGTGTAATGCGTAATATTGCAAATAAATTGAATACTAAAGGTGCTGTATTTATTGGCAAGCTACCTTTTTATCATTTTTGTCAAGAAAATGAAATTTTTACTCCTGATGAAATTTATGCAGGAGTTGCCATTAATGAAGCAAAAATTGGAACAGTGACATCTAAGAGCGTAATGGAAGAAACTAAATCGTTAAATAATAATCCTCGAAATGAGGATATGTGATTCTTGCTAAAGCTGATACTCCTTTTAATGTAGACTAACTTGGATGTTATGAATTGGAAGTAATAAATTGTGCGATGGAAGAAGTAGGTTAATATGACTACTTCTTTTTTTATTGAAAAGTTTTGTATTTCAGATAAAAAGCGTACCTTTGCGAGCCGATTATTATCAAAATTTGAGAAAATTTTAAGTGGCTATGCTTTGCTTCTGTGTCCGAAGTGGGTGTAGTTGCGTGTAATTTAAGTAATTAACAAATTAAAAAATTAAGCAAGTGGATACTTTAAGTTATAAGACCATTTCTGCAAACAAAGCAACTGTACAAAAAGAATGGGTTGTGGTTGATGCAACCGATCAGGTGCTGGGACGTTTGTCGGCTAAAGTTGCGAAGCTATTGAGGGGTAAGTATAAACCAAGTTATACTCCGCATGTAGATTGTGGCGATAATGTAATTATTATTAATGCGGAGAAAGTAGTTTTGACAGGGAAAAAGTGGACAGATCGTGTATATTTGAAATTTACGGGCTATCCTGGTGGTCAAAGGAAATTTTCTCCTGCTGATTTACAGAAAAAAGGTGATGCCAAATTATTTAATCGCGTAGTTAAAGGCATGTTGCCTAAAAATAAACTCGGTGCTAAATTGCTGGGTAACCTTTATGTATATGCTGGGTCTGAACATCCGCATCAGGCACAACAACCTAAAACAATAGATATAAACTCTCTTAAATAAGCAGTATGGAAGTAGTTAATGCAATAGGAAGACGAAAAGCTGCGGTTGCCCGTGTATTCGTAAAAGAGGGAACTGGTGTTATTACCATCAATAAGAAAGATTTAACAGTATATTTCCCTTCAAGTATCCTTCAATTTATCGTAAAGCAACCATTGTCTACTTTGGGTGCTACCGAAAAATATGATATTAAAGTAAATCTTGACGGTGGAGGTTTCAAAGGTCAAGCGGAAGCTTTACGTTTAGCAATTGCTCGCGCATTGGTGAAAATTAATCCAGATGATAAGCCCGCTTTGAAAGCTGAAGGATTTATGACTCGTGACCCTCGTTCTGTAGAGCGTAAAAAACCAGGACGTCCCAAAGCAAGAAAAAGATTTCAGTTTAGCAAACGTTAATAGTATTTGTAGGGTTTTCACGACAAGTATTAAGCGTTTAGTATCCAAATTGCAGAGATTCCTAATACATGAGGGGACTACCCTGCAATTGATTTAGTAGAAAGTAAACGAATTAAAAAGAAAGAAAATGTCAATTACAAATTTCGACCAATTATTAGAAGCCGGTGTTCATTTTGGGCATTTGAAGAGAAAATGGAATCCGGCAATGGCTCCTTATATTTTTATGGAGCGCAATGGTATTCATATCATTGATCTTTATAAGACAGTTGCTAAAGTTGAAGATGCCGCAGCTGCATTAAAACAGATTGCTAAATCTGGTAAGAAGGTACTTTTTGTTGCAACGAAGAAACAGGCAAAACAAGTAGTTGCAGAAAAAGCAGCTTCAGTAAATATGCCTTATGTTATTGAACGGTGGCCGGGTGGTATGCTTACAAACTTTCCGACTATTCGTAAGGCGGTTAAGAAAATGGCGACTATTGATAAGATGACAAAAGATGGAACTTTTGATAATCTTTCGAAACGTGAGAAGTTACAGGTTACTCGTCAACGTGCTAAATTAGAGAAGACATTAGGTAGTATTGCTGATTTGACGCGCCTCCCATCTGCTTTATTTGTTGTTGATGTTATGAAGGAACATATTGCAGTACGTGAAGCTAATCGTTTGGGCATTCCTGTATTTGCAATGGTAGATACAAATTCTGATCCTTCGAATATTGATTATGTAATTCCTGCCAATGATGATGCAACAAAATCTATTGAGGTGATTTTGAATGCTGTTTGCGGTGCTATGCAAGAAGGCTTAGAAGAAAGAAAAGCAGAAAAAATTGATACTGAAGCTGCTGAAGGTGAAGCTCCCAAGAAAGAGAAGAAAACTCGTGTAGCAAAAAAAGAGAGAACTAAAAAAGAAGACGACGAGGCTTTAAATGCTAATGTCGCAGAGAAGTTCCTCAAAGATACGGAAGAATAAGAAAATCGGATAGGAGAGTAAAAGAGTAGGGCTTATTGTGGTTCTACTCTTTCGCCGCTTATTTTAATAACAAAAAATTAGGAGATAAATTATGGCTGTAACATTGGCAGATATAACTAAGCTTCGTAAAATGACAGGAGCTGGTATGATGGATTGTAAAAACGCATTGAATGAAGCTAATGGCGATTTTGACGGTGCGATGGAAATAATCCGTAAGAAAGGAAAAGCTATTGCTGCAAAGCGTGAGGATCGTGAAGCATCTGAAGGTTGTGTTTTGGCTGCAGTAAAAGATGGTTTTGCTGCTATTGTAGCTTTAAAATGTGAAACTGATTTTGTTGCACAGAATAAAGACTTCATTGCCCTTACTCAGTCTATATTGGATGCTGCATTGGAAAGTAAACCTACGGATATTGAAGCGTTAAAGTCTATGATTGTGAATGGACGTCCAGTGTCAGAATTAATTGTTGATCAGAGTGGTATTACTGGAGAAAAGATGGAACTTGGTTTTTATGAATTCGTTTCTGCTCCATCGACAATATTTTATATTCATCCGGGAAACAAATTGGCAACTATTGTGGGATTTAATATGCCAGTTGAATATCAGGTGGCTCGTGATGTTGCCATGCAAGTGGCAGCTATGAATCCTATAGCTGTTGGACGCGACGACGTCCCAGCAGAAGTTGTGGCAAAAGAATTAGAGATTGCAAAAGAGAAAGCTCGTGAAGAAGGTAAAAAAGAAGAAATGTTAGATAAGATTGCACAAGGTCGTATCAATAAGTTCTTCCAGGAGGCCACATTGCTTGAACAAGCATTTGTAAAAGAACCCAAAGAGAGCATCCAGCAATATTTGAAATCTCAAAATAAAGATTTAACTGTAACAGCATTTAAGCGAGTTACGTTGAATGCTGAATAAAAAATATTTTTTCTATAAAATTGAAAACGGCTGTCTTATATAAGATGGCCGTTTTTATTTGTTTTATAAGTTTGTATTTTTACTATGCTGCAATAAAGGTTTGTATATGTCGTTAATATTTAAGAATAGCAATAAAATTATAGCATGCAAAATATTTATGATACTCGACAGAAAATAAAGACTATCTTTTTACTTATTTCTGTTATATTGGTTGGAGGCTTTTTATATGTATCTAATAAATTAGTTCATGACCTTTCGATTGAAGAAAGAAATAAAATGGAGATTTGGGCAGATGCTACTCGTGCTGTTGCTAGTGAGGATATGAATATGGATATGGGATTGATTCTGAAAATTATTCAGAGCAATACCTCTATTCCTGTTATTATTGCAGATGAAAATGACATAATAAAGCAAACTTTAAATATTAAGATTCCTCAAGATAACCCAGATAAATTCTTGGAGAAAAAACTGCAGGATTTTAAAAAAGGTTCGAACATAATTGAGATTTACCTTGATAAAAATACAAAGCAATATCTTTATTATGACGATTCTATTTTGCTGAAACGACTTTCTTATTATCCTCATGTGCAATTAGGAGTAATGATATTGTTTATTTTGATAGCCTATTTAGCACTCATGAGTAGTAAGAAAGCTGAGCAGAATAAAGTTTGGGTTGGGCTTTCGAAAGAGACTGCTCATCAATTAGGAACTCCTATTTCATCTCTCATGGCGTGGATGGATTTGTTGGAGCTTAATGGTGTTGATAAGGGCCTTTTGGCAGATATGGGAAAGGATATAAAACGATTGTCTATTATTGCTGAGCGCTTTTCTAAAATAGGATCTAAACCTGAGATGGATTTTGTCTATGTTAATGAAGTATTAACCAATGCGACAGAATATATGCGTCGTAGGGTTTCTAATAAGGTAAAAATAACGACACATGTACCTGAAGAAGCTGTAGGAGCTATGATGTGTTTGCCATTGGTTGAATGGGTCATAGAAAATCTGTGTAAAAATGCGATTGATGCTATGGATGGACAGGGAAGCATAGATATTTACTTAAAAATAGATGCTCAAAAGTGCTATATCGATGTAAAGGATACAGGAAAGGGAATATCTCGAAAACATTTTAAAACTGTATTTAATCCAGGATATACAACTAAAAAGAGGGGATGGGGATTAGGTTTGACCTTGGTAAAAAGAATAATAGAAGAGTATCATGATGGTAAAATATATGTAAAGGAGTCGGAAGTAAATAAAGGTACTACATTTCGAATAGAGTTAAAAAAAGTTTAAATGTATTTTGGAGTCATAGGATGATGTATTATTGTCTATAATGAAGAATAGGTGTCAGTTTTTTATATGATAGGAAACATTGAGCCTTTTTAAAAAGTGTTTATTTTGTTGATTTTTGCAAAGATGGAATAAAAAGAGCTGAAAATTTTATTCAGAAAGATTATTTTTTATACCTTTGCAGGGTTTTAACGACTGTAACCGTTGGGAAAGTTTAATTTATATAAGATTCCACTCAAAAGCCTTCCGGAAGGAAGCCAGATTTATGAGTATCAATTGGACGATCAGTTCTTTAGGAATATTGATAGCACTGAAGTTCAAAGGGGAAAGGTGAGTGTTGTGTTGACTGTGAGAAAGTCGGCAGAAACGTTTGAGTTGAATTTTGAGATTGCTGGCGTTATACAAATTCCATGTGACCGATGTCTTGATTACATGGATTTTGAGGTTGCTACGCATGAGCGGATATACGTGAAATTTGGGAAAGAATATAGTGAAGAAAGTGATGATATAGTGATTGTCCCTGAGACGGAGGGTGAGATTAATGTGGCTTGGTTCATATATGAGTTTATAGCATTAACTATTCCGTTAAAACATGTACATCCGGTAGGAAAATGTAATAAGGCGATGAGCTCACAGTTGAAAAAGCATCGGGCACATATAGTAGGAGAAAATGATGATGACGCTGAAGAAGATGACGGTGCCCTTTATGATGACGATGATTCTGAAATTTCAGAAGTAAAAACAGACCCGCGATGGGACGAGTTAAAAAAAATAATAGATAATAATTAAAGTAATAAAAAAATGGCACATCCTAAAAGAAAACAATCGAAGACAAGAACAGCCAAAAGAAGAACTCATGATAAGGCTGTAGCCCCAACTATGGCAGTATGCCCTAATTGTGGAGCATGGCATATTTACCATACTGTATGCGGTGAATGCGGTTATTACAGAGGTAAATTAGCAATTGAAAAAGAAGCTGCTATTTAATGGGGCCCGAAAGGCGAAATTAAATACGCTATAGAATTCAAGCCCTAAAGACGCTTTTTAGGGCATTTTTTTTATAATACTAAGTTTTTATGCAAAATGCTGTAATTACGGGTGTCGCTTCTTACGTTCCCGATTATATTTTGACTAACGAAGAGTTGTCTCATATGGTAGATACCAATGATGAGTGGATAACTACTCGTGTAGGAATAAAAGAACGTAGAATATTGAAAGGAGAAGGGTTAGGCTCTTCCGAATTAGGCTATCGAGCGGTAAATGAGCTTCTTAAAAAAACGGGAATTTCTCCAGATGATGTGGAACTTATTATTTGTGCAACATCTAATCCTGATTATCGGTTTCCTTCGACTGCTTCGATCATAGCTGAGAAATCTGGTATTAAACATTGTTTTGGTTATGATATACAAGCGGCTTGTGCCGGTTTTATTGTTGCTTTGCAAGCAGGTGCTGCATATATTAAGAGTGGCTTATATAAAAAAGTGATTGTGTTGGCAGCAGAAAAGATGTCATCAATGACTAATTATACGGACCGAAATACTTGTCCTCTTTTTGGAGATGCAGCTGCGGCAGTAATGCTTGAGCCTTCTGATAAAAATTTAGGAGTAATAGATGCAGTGATGCATACAGACGGTATAGGTCTTCCTCATTTGTTAATGAAAGCGGGAGGGTCAGCATATCCGGCAACTCATGAGAGCATTGACCGAATGGAACATTATGTTTATCAAGAAGGCCGCGCTGTGTATAAACATGCTGTTTCAGACATGCTTGAATCGACATTGAATGTTGCTGAACGGAATCATTTGACATTTGATTCTATTGATTGGTTTATACCTCACCAGGCCAATGCCCGTATTATTGAAGCCATTGCTGGCCGGATTAATATTGCTCCTGAAAAAGTTGTGATGAATATTGAGAAGTTTGGGAATACTAGTGCGGCATCTATTCCTTTATGTTTATCAGAATGGGAAGGAAAATTTAAGCAAGGAGATAATATAATTCTTACAGCCTTTGGTGCGGGGTTTACCTGGGGGGCACTTTATTTGAAATGGGCCTACAATAAAGTATAAGTTGATATCTCGTTTGAGTAGAATTATAGAATACGCCAAGTAACGTCGATACCTGAAATTGGGAATTTAACGCCACTTAGCGTATTTTATTTTTAATAGGAATGGGATGAATACAAAAAAGATTTCTTTTTTGTATATTTGTTTAGGTCAGGAGTACAATGTTGTTTAAAAGGTAATGAATATGCATAAGGCTGGTTTTGTAAATATAGTTGGGAATCCGAATGTTGGAAAGTCAACATTAATGAATTCTTTAGTTGGGGAACGTATTTCGATAATTACTTCTAAAGCCCAAACGACCCGTCATCGTATTATGGGAATAGTTAATACAGATGATATGCAGATTGTTTATTCGGATACTCCAGGAGTTTTGGTCCCTAACTATAAATTGCAAGAATCGATGCTGAATTTTTCACAGTCAGCTCTTAAGGATGCCGATATATTGTTGTATGTAACAGATGTTGTGGAAACTCCGACTAAAAATAAGGTTTTTCTTGATAAAGTTGCGTTACAGACTATACCTGTATTGCTTATAATTAATAAAATAGATTTATTGAAAAGCCAGCAAGATTTAGAAAAATTGGTTTCTGGATGGCATACTATATTACCTGATGCTGAAATTATACCAGTATCAGCTCAATATAAGTTCAATTTGGATTATTTATTAAAAAGAATAGAGACTTTATTGCCTCCTTCTCCTCCATTTTTTGAAAAGGATGCTTTGACCGACAAGCCTGCTCGCTTTTTTGTTACAGAAATAATTAGGGAGAAAATTTTGCTAATTTATGATAAGGAGATTCCTTATGCGTGTGAAGTTGGAGTTGAGCAATTTAAGGAAGATGAAAGGCATATACATATAATGTCTGTTGTTTATGTTGAACGTGATTCTCAGAAAGGAATTGTAATTGGTAAAGGAGGACGAGCACTGAAAAAAGTAGGAATGTTAGCACGGAAAGATATAGAGGCTTTTTTCCAGAAAAAAGTATTTTTGGAATTATATGTGAAGGTTGAAAAAGATTGGAGAAATAAAGATAATAAACTGAAGAGTTTCGGTTATCAACCGGAGTGATAGAATTGAAGTTGAATAACAGAAGCCCGGAACATCTGGCTGGGATAGCCGGGATTAACAATGTAAGTAAAAATTATGGGAAATATTGTTGCGATTGTAGGTCGACCTAATGTTGGGAAATCAACGTTGTTTAATCGATTAACCAAGTCTCGTCAGGCTATTGTAAATGAAGTTGCAGGAACAACACGAGATCGCCAGTATGGTAAGGTTGAATGGTGTGGTCACGAATTTTCAGTAATTGATACTGGAGGATGGGTAGTAAATTCTGAAGATATTTTTGAGGAAGAAATAAATAAACAAGTTGCATTGGCTATTGAAGAGGCAGATGTTATCTTGTTTGTTGTTGATGTTATGAATGGGGTTACCAATCTGGATGATCATGTTGCAGATATACTTCGTAAGTGTAAGAAACCGGTATTCTTGATTGCTAATAAGAGTGATTCAAATGAATGGCAATATACTGCAGCAGAGTTTTATTCCTTAGGATTAGGAGACCCTTATTGTATATCGGCTATAAATGGTGCAGGAACTGGAGATTTGTTAGATGAAGTTGTTGCGAAATTTCCGAATATAGGAAATGAAGAGCCCGAAGAAGAATTGCCCAAGGTTGCGGTTGTAGGTCGCCCTAATGCAGGAAAATCGTCGATTATAAATGCTTTTATTGGCGAAGATAGAAATATTGTAACAGATGTTGCTGGAACTACTCGAGATTCAATATATACACGATATAATAAATTTGGTTTTGATTTTTATTTGGTAGATACAGCCGGAATAAGAAAAAAAGGAAAGGTTACTGAGGATTTAGAATATTATTCAGTTATCCGTTCGATTCGTGCTATTGAAAATTCAGACGTGTGTGTTCTGATGATAGATGCTATTCGTGGAATTGAGAGCCAAGACTTGAATATTTTTTCTTTGATTCAAAAAAATAAGAAAGGACTGGTCGTTTGTGTCAATAAATGGGACTTGGTAGAAGATAAGTCAAACAAGGCAATAAAAGAATTTGAAAGGGCTATTCGGGAACGATTTGCTCCGTTTGTGGATTTTCCGATTATCTATACTTCGGCTTTAACAAAACAACGAATATTTAAGGTTCTGGAGTCTGTCTCAGAGGTATATAGAAATCGGAAGAATCATGTCCCTACAGCAAAATTGAACGAAGAGATGTTGTCTGTTATCGAGAACTATCCACCACCAGCACATAAAGGTAAGTATGTAAAAATTAAATATGTGACACAAATTAAAGGTTCATTTGTACCAACATTCATTTTCTTTTGTAATTTACCTCAGTGGGTGAAGGAGCCATATAAGCGATTTTTAGAAAATCAGATTCGTTCAAAATGGAATTTTACAGGTACACCTATAAATATATTTATGAGGGAAAAATGAAAAAAGGCATAAAAAACGGAACTGTGAAGATTCACAGTTCCGTTTTTTATATAAGAATATTCTTAATTAAAAAAAAGATAGAGCAGCTCCATCCCGGGACCACTCTATCAACATCCTTTTGTTCTCTTCGCTAATTTATTATTCAGCAACAGCAGCAGAATCAACAGCTACACTGTCAACTGTAGCTACAGAATCAGTAACAACAGTTTCTTCAATTACTGTAGTATCGACAGCAGTTGAATCAACGGCAGCAGCATCACTGGCTGTTTTAGATGTACAAGCTGCAAAAGACATTGCAAATGCAACAGCGAAGAACAAGACTAACTTTTTCATTTTCTTTAAATTAAATATAAAACAATAAATTATTGCTTCAAAAACGGTTCAAAGGTATATATTATTTTTTAATGTTATGCTCTTTAGCAGTTTTTTTTTCGAAAAAAACTCAATTTTTTTTTGTAAGAGTATTAAATCTGAGAAAAATTGGTATAAAGGTACCTTTTTATACTCTTTTTTGGAGTTTTCTCAAATTCAGTGGGATAGAGTTGGATCTTGGAGATATTTTCGAAAGGGGCCAGTTCATTATTTACGTTTTTTCTGATTTCTTCCATCGCAATTAAAATATCTTTGCCTGATATTCCATTTTCATCGACAGCTTCATAATCTGGGTAAACGAGGGCTATGAGTTTTCCATCTTTTTCGATAACTAGGCTTTCGAGAATAAAGGGCATATTATTTAGTTTGGCTTCTATTGCTTCAGGGTATATATTTTGTCCGTTTGGCCCTAATATCATTGTTTTACAACGTCCTTTAATAAAGATTGTATTATCTTTATTTATGGTACCCATATCGCCGGTATGTAGCCATTCGTCATTATCAAGAACAGCATCTGTCGCTTCTTGATTTTTATAATACCCTTTCATTACATTTTCCCCTTTTACGCAAATTTCTCCAGGAATATTATAGGGGTCTTCAGAATCAATACGAACCTGCATATAGCCGTCGAGAATGCGTCCCGCAGATGTAGGTATAAATTCAGTATAATGAGTATAACTGATTAGTGGACCACATTCTGTCATTCCATATCCGACTGTAAAAGGAAATTTTATTTTGTGTAAAAATGTTTCTACTTCTTTGTTTAAAGGTGCTCCTCCTATTATGACTTGTTCAAATCGTCCTCCAAAAGCGTCCACTAATTTTTTTCTGATCTGAGCATAGATTTGGCTGTCGAGAAGTGGTATGTTAACTGCCCATTTTAGTGCACGTTTATTGAGCATTGGTAGTATTTGTTTCCGATAGATTTTTTCTAAGATCAATGGGACACAAATTATGAGATTTGGTTTTACTTCTTCAAGAGCTTTTAATAAAATCTTAGGAGAAGGAATTTTCCCTAACATTGTTATGTGAGTTCCTACAGCAAGAGGAACAAGTATATCAAAAGCACAACCATAAGCATGGGCCAAGGGCAAAAAGGATAGACACTTGCTCCCTGGATAATGGAGTTTAGAATGGATACCGAACATAGTATTTCCTGCTAGATTATTACCAGTGAGCATAACACCTTTACTAAATCCTGTAGTACCAGAAGTATAGTTAATCAGTACTACTTTATCATTACTTAGTTCTGCATATTTTATATCTTCACGGCTAAAACCATTAGGGTACTTGTTCTTGAAATTAATGTTCATTTCACTTAAGCATTTCGATATGCATTCCCCATCTCGTTGGTCTAGGCAGGAGTAGTCACGTAAAGATATGGTTGCTCTTAAATTATTTAATTTATCAACTTCAAGATTTTCCCAAATCAGATCTCCAACAAACAAAAGGACTGAGTCTGAATGACTGACGATATGATGTATGTCATTTGCATTGAAATCTTGCAAGATAGGGACAACTATTGCTCCATACGTTATCGCAGACATGAAAGCAATACACCACCTGGGAGTATTTCTTCCGACAATAGCTATTTTGTCTCCACGCCGAATTTGGCAATGTTTGTATAGTATATGAAGTTTAGCGATTTCTTCCGCAATTTGTTGATAGGTAAATGATTCTTTAGTATTATAATCTGTCAAAGCCGGTCTTTCCCAGTTTTCTTTGAATCCTTTTTCGTAAATTTTTATAAAGTTTTCAGTAACCATATCTTTATTAATTGGCTTATTTGTACAAATATAATCATTTTGAATATATAATGGTTTATATAAAGCTAAAGGAATGTTACCTTGTAGTAAGTATTATGCTAAAATCATTACCTTTGTAGCAGATATTAGAGTAAGAGAAGTATCTTTTTTAAATGATAGATTATAATACTTTTGAGAATAAAACAGCAGCCTATTATACTTTGGGCTGTAAGTTGAATTTTGCAGAAACGTCTTCAATTGGAAAACTTTTGGAAGAGTGCGGTATACGTCGTGTACGAGCAGGAGAAAGTGCAGATATATGTGTTATAAATACGTGTTCTGTAACAGAGTTAGCGGATAAAAAATGCCGGCAGGCTATTCGTCGGATTGTCCGTCAACATCCAGAAGCCTTTATTGTGGTCACTGGATGCTATGCTCAATTAAAACCTGAAGATGTTGCGGATATTCCGGGTGTTGACCTTATATTAGGCGCAGAGCAGAAATTAGATATCCTATATTATCTTGGAGATTTGCATAAGAAACAGCATGGTGATATCGTGACAACGGGTAGTGAGGATATCAGGACTTTTAGTCCTTCATGTTCTAAAGGGGATCGAACCCGATATTTTTTAAAAGTGCAGGATGGATGCAATTATTTCTGTACATATTGTACTATTCCGTTTGCTCGGGGACGTAGTCGTAATGGTTCTATAGATAGCATGGTAAAGCAGGCGGAAGAAGTTGTTCGTAATGGAGGAAAAGAAATAGTTTTGACGGGAGTGAATATTGGTGATTTTGGCCATTCTACAGGTGAGACTTTTTTTGATTTGATAAAAGCCCTCGATTCTGTTGAGGGTATCGAAAGGTTCCGTATTTCGTCAATAGAGCCTAATTTGCTTACTGATGAAATGATTGATTATGTAGCTACTTCAAAGAGGTTTGCCCCACATTTTCATATTCCGTTGCAGTCGGGAAGTGATGATGTATTGAAGCTAATGCACCGACGTTATGATACGCATTTGTTTGCTCATAAGATAGAGAGAGTGAGAATGGTATTACCAGATGCTTTTATCGGAATAGATCTTATTGTTGGTGTTAGAGGTGAGACAGAAAAACTTTTTGAAGAGACTTATCATTTTGTTAATAGTTTAGATGTATCACAATTACATGTATTTACATATTCTGAACGTCCCAATACTCAGGCATTAAAGATTTCTCATATCGTCACGTCCCAAGAGAAACACGAACGTTGCCGTAAGATGCTTGAGATTTCTGAGCAAAAACTTCAAAAATTTTATGAAAAGCAACAAGGGAAATTACGTCCAGTTTTGTTTGAACATCCCAAAAAAGGGATGCCGATGCATGGATTTACAGATAACTATATTCGTGTAGAAGTTCCATACGATAAAAATCTGGTAAACAAGCGTTGTTTGGTTGTATTGGGCGATTTCAACGATGCAAAAGACGCGCTAAAGGCAGAACAAATTCTTGAGTAAGAAATTATGAAAAAGGTTACTATTGAAAATATATTATATTCACCTCTTTATTTGTGTTTTAAATTACATGCAATGTTGCCGTTGCGTGTATTATATATTTTATCTGATATTTTATTTTTTCCTCTATATTATGTCATCCGTTATCGACGAAAAATGGTTATTGAAAATATGAGAAATTCTTTTCCCGAAAAAGATGATAAAGAGATATTGAGGATAGAAAGAGCCTTTTATCACCATTTTTGTGATTATATAGTTGAAACAATAAAGTTGATGCATATTTCCGATAAGGAAATGCGTAAGCGAACACAATTTTATGGTATAGAACTTTTAGATAAAGCTACTGCAGAGGGGCGTTCTTGCCTGATGTATTTAGGTCATTATGGTAATTGGGAATGGGTTCCATCTGTTACTTTATGGATGCATAATCCAGAGGTGATTTTTGCTCAAATATATCGTCCTTTGAAAAATAAATGGTTCGATCATTTTTTTTTGAAACTTCGTTCTCGATTTAATTCTCATTGTATACCTAAACAAGATACTTTGCGCGAAATAATTCGTTATCGAAATTCTGGTCAACCATCGATTACCGGATTTATGGCAGACCAGACTCCATCTCCTGCAAATATTCATTTTTGGGTGACTTTTTTGAATCAAGACACCCCGGTCTTGACTGGAGTGGAAAAAATTGCTAAAAAAGTCGATTTTGCAGTATTTTATTTTGATGTAGAAAAAGTCAAACGGGGATATTATGCCGTTACTATACGGGAGGTAGAACTCCATCCCAAAGAAGCTCCGGAGTTTGATATTACTCGTAAATATATGGACCTGATGGAAAATACGATTAGACGTGCTCCAGAGTATTGGTTATGGACTCATAATCGATGGAAACATAAAGGTTTAAAGAAAAAATGATGGAGAGATTGAAGAAAGTTGCTGTTGTCATACTGAATTGGAATGGTAGGAAATTGTTAGAAGAGTTTTTACCTTCTGTATATCAATTTACGACATCGGAAATTGCAGATATTATTGTTGTGGATAATGGCTCAACAGATGATTCTGTGTCCTTTTTGTCGCAAAATTATCCCAATATACAATTATTGCTTTTTTCTGAAAACTATGGTTTTGCAGAGGGATATAATAGAGCTATTTCCCAGCTTGATTATGAGTATGTGGTTCTTCTTAATTCTGATGTTGAGGCTACACCTTATTGGTTAGAACCGCTTTTATCTTATTGTGAGGAGCATCCAGAAGTTTCGGCATGTCAACCAAAGTTACTGTCATATCGTAATAAAGACTATTTTGAATATGCTGGAGCATCTGGAGGTTTTATTGATCGATACGGATATACTTTTTGTCGAGGACGGATATTTGATACAGTAGAAAAAGATAGTCACCAATATGATAATATAACTAATATTTTTTGGGCAACGGGTGCTTGCTTATTTATTAAAAGGAAAGATTATTTGGATGTAGGAGGGTTAGATACTCACTTTTTTGCACATATGGAGGAAATTGATTTGTGCTGGAGAATACATTTACTAGGTAAAAATATTGTCGTTGTCCCTCAAAGTATTATGTATCATTTGGGAGGAGCAACCTTGGATGTTTCTAACCCTAAAAAGACATATTTAAATTTTAGAAATAATCTACTTATGCTATATAAGAATTTGCCTTTAAGGGATGGGCGTTTTTTATTATTTATAAGAAGATTGCTTGATACCGTTGCGATGATAAAATTTTTATTAGGAGGACATTGGGCAGATGTGAATGCTGTTTGGATGGCTCATCGTGATTATCGTAGAGATAAAAGGAAGTATAAAAATCAACCTTCTATAAATTTATTAAAGATATTTCCCGAGGCTCATCGAAATATTGTTGTTGATTATTTTTTTAAGAGAAAAAAATATTTTTGATGAGAGAACTGATTCTAAATTTTTATAGACTTTTTTCAAAGTATGTTACGTATTTATTCTCTTTTTTTAATATTTAGTCTATACTATACATGTCATTGAGACATACAAGCCCGGCAGTCGAAATTTC
This sequence comes from Gabonia massiliensis, assembly GCF_001403595.1. Classification (NCBI taxonomy): domain Bacteria; kingdom Pseudomonadati; phylum Bacteroidota; class Bacteroidia; order Bacteroidales; family Porphyromonadaceae; genus Gabonia; species Gabonia massiliensis. Next base: position 15,106 of record NZ_LN877936.1, read on the forward strand.
ATTTATACGTTTTTGTGTACGATCAAACCTCCAAGCTTTCTTTATGTCTGTAAATTTTTCTGAATCCATCCAGTCCGTATTATCGGGGAGTAGAACTATGATTTCTGGGTCAATTTCGCCTTCATACATTACATTTCCGGTCCATCCGATATTTAGACCTATACCTGGAATAATTAATGTATCTAATAGTTGCCAAGAAGGCATCCCTTTTTTATCTCTTCCTGCAAACTCGTCAAAAAGGAAAAATGTTTGTTGAGTGGAATCGTTTTGTAAAATATGTATGCCGTAATCATCAGATATTAGAGCACCACCTAAGTCAATACAATGCTTGAATTCGGGTAAATCGAGTGCATTTGCATAAATAGTAGTTGTCGCTTCAGCAAAATCAGATGTTGGATCAATTGTGATATTAACAACTTGGGTTGTATCTTCGGAAATATTTATTTTCCTATTTTTTGATGAACAGCCGTACAAAAAAGAAAACAATAAACAAGAAAAAATTAATTTTTCCATACTAAGTTTATATTATTAAAAGCTTTAAGCAGCTTTAAGGTACAAAAATCTCATTCCGAAAACGACGTAAAATTAATAATAAAGATCTATCCTTACTCAAATTTATGCAGATAATTTTGATATTTTTCTTTTCTCTTTTATTTATATTTGTAATATGGAATTCAGAACAATTGTATCTATAAAAAAATTACCATACTCAATAACTCATGAACAAAAGATTATGGTGCTTGGGTCATGCTTTGCTGAGAATATAGGCAAGTATATGGTACAGTATAAATTTAATATTGATCTGAACCCTTTTGGAATTTTATATAATCCTGCTTCGATAGCCCATTCGTTATATATGTTATTACAGAATAAAACATTTGCGGAGTTTGATTTGTTCCGGGAAGGGCAGTTATGGCATAGCTTTTCACATCATTCTCGGTTTTCCCATACTGATTTGTATACTTGTTTAAATGAGATAAACACTCGATTGGAACAAGGGGCTATGATTTTAAAAAATGCAGATTGGCTTATAATAACATGGGGTACAGCTTGGGTATATCGCTTAAAAGAAACGGGAGAAATTGTCTCAAATTGTCATAAATTGCCAGAAAAATATTTTGTTCGTCAGAGATTGTGTCCAAATGAGATAACTGATGTGTGGATTCCTTTGATATCTGAACTATTACAAGAAAATCCACGATTAAAAATATTGATGACAGTAAGCCCTGTACGTCATTTTAGAGATGGGGCTCATGCCAATCAGCTGAGTAAATCTACTCTTTTGCTGGCTACAGAGTTATTATGTTGTACTTTCCCGGATAATTGTTTTTATTTTCCTTCATATGAGATTGTGATGGACGAATTAAGGGATTATCGGTTTTATGATAGTGATATGGTTCATCCGTCAGAACAAGCGGTTGAATATATCTGGGAACAGTTTAGTTTAAATTATTTTAGTGAAAAAACGAGACAAGAGAATGCAGAATGGGGTAAGATATTTAAATCTTTGAATCATAGTCCATTGACTTCAGATTTAAATGCATATAAAGATTTCGTAATGCAAAACTTGTTTAAACTGAAAAAATTTCACCAAAAATACCCTTACTTTGACCTTTCAAATGAGCTAAAATCATTAGAATGTCTCTTGAAAACATTATGATATAATGAATTATACTATTTCTGAAATAGCACTTATTATTAAGGCTGAAGATTATAAGTTTCCTGAAAAGGAGGTTTCTGTGATATTGACAGACAGCCGTTCTCTTACATTTCCGGAAGAGACTCTTTTTTTTGCATTGGTAACAGAGCGTAACAATGCACACCGGTATATTTATGATTTGTATCGTAAAGGTGTGAGGCATTTTGTTATTAGTGATGATATTGCTAATAAAGATGAGATGCCGGATGCTAACTTTTTGAAAGTTTCTGATACATTAGTAGCTTTGCAACAGTTAGCAGCAGTGCATCGTAAACGTTTTGATATTCCAGTAATTGGTGTAACTGGTAGTAATGGAAAGACGATTGTTAAAGAATGGTTATATCAGTTACTTCATGAAGATTATAATATGGTTCGTTCTCCACGGAGCTATAATTCCCAGATAGGAGTACCGTTGTCTATATGGCAGATGAATGAAAGTACCGAATTAGCGGTTATTGAAGCTGGTATATCTCGCCCAGGAGAAATGGATAAGTTAGAAGCTATTATAAAACCGACAGTAGGCATCATTACCAATATAGGAGGTGCTCATCAAGAGGGTTTTGCTTCAATGCAAGAGAAAAGCTTGGAAAAGTTGGCCTTGTTTAAGGATTCTGATTGTATAATTTATAATGGAGATTCTGCATTGATATCTGATACTGTTGAAAAAATGTGCCTTGGCACACGGGAAATAGCTTGGTCTTATAAAGATAAAAATGGGCCTCTGTATATCATAAAAGTCTCTAAAGAGGAGGAAAATACTCGTATCCGTTATTCTTATTTGCAGTACGAGGGTGAATTTGTGATTCCTTTTGTTGGGGATGCTGCTGTTGAAAATGCAATACACTGTTTGGCTGTTATGTTATACCTTGGAAAGGGACCGAATGAGATAACAGAAAAAATGGCAAAGTTAGAACCTGTTGCTATGCGTCTTGAAGTGAAAGAGGGCCGAAATAATTGTTTAGTTATAAATGATACATATAATTCAGATATAAATTCTTTAGAAATAGCTCTTGATTTCCAGGTAAGAAGAGCAACTGCGGGTATGCGTAGAACTCTTATTTTGTCAGATATATTACAATCGGGAATGTTGCCTGCAACTTTGTATCGAAAAGTTTCACAAATATTGATGCATAAAGGAGTAGATCGTTTAATTGGCATTGGCCCAGAGATTTCTGCTTGTGAGAAATCTTTTGGAATGGATGCCGAATTTTATTTGACAACTGATTCTTTCTTAAATTCAGGAGCGACAGAACGTTTCAATAATGAATTGATATTGATTAAAGGTTCTAGAGATTTTCATTTTGAACAAATATCAGAAGCTTTGGAGTTGAAACAACATGAAACAATTTTAGAGGTTAACTTAGATGCTTTAATTGATAATTTTAATTTTTATCGTCAAAAGCTTAAGCCTGAGACGAAAATTATCTGTATGGTGAAGGCTTTTGGGTATGGAGCTGGTTCTTATGAACTGGCGAAATCATTGCAGGATAGGGGATGCGATTATTTGGCAGTTGCAGTTGCGGATGAAGGTGCAGAATTAAGAAAGGCCGGAATAACTATGCCTATAATGGTGATGAATCCGGAAATGAATAGTTTCCGTACTTTATTTAGTTATTCTCTTGAGCCGGAAATATATAGTTTTAAGCTATTGAAAGCATTTTCAAAAGAGGCAGAGCAGTTGGGAATAATGCATTATCCTGTACATATAAAAATTGATTCTGGGATGCACCGTCTTGGATTTACGTTTGAAGATATGCCTCTTTTGGTTAATGAATTAAGTGCTATGCCGTCAATAAGGGCACGCTCTGTATTTTCTCATTTTGCAGGTAGTGATGAGGCTCGTTTTGATGATTTCTCATTGCGTCAGATAGCAATATTTAAAGATTGTGCTCGTATAATACAAAATGTTACACCATTTCCTATTATGAGACATATATTGAATACTGCAGGAATTTCAAGATTTACAGATGAGCAGATGGAAGGTGTACGTTTGGGATTGGGGTTATATGGAATTTCGCCTATTGGGAATGAACCGGGTTTACGTAATGTGAGTACTTTGAAGACTACAATTTTGCAAATTAAGGAATTGAATGCAGACCAGACTGTTGGTTATAGTCGTAGAGGTGTATTATCAAGAAAATCTCGAATTGCTGCTTTACCCATCGGTTATGCTGATGGAGTTGACCGTCATCTGGGGAATGGTAAGGGATATGTGATTATTAATGGTAGGCAGGCACCTTACGTTGGCAATATATGTATGGATGTGTGTATGGTCGATGTGACAGACATAGATTGTCAAGAAGGAGATAAAGTTGAGATATTTGGTGATCAGCTGTCCGTTTGTGTGTTAGCAAAATGGTTAGATACAATTCCGTATGAGATTTTGACATCAGTTTCATCTCGTGTAAAACGAGTTTATTATAGAGAATAAAAGAGTTCTTTGGAATGAAAGGGAGTATAATTTGATTATTCAGTGATATTAATTAAAAAGTATAAATAAAATTGACTGAATTATTGCGATTCAGTCAATTTTATTTTAAGAATTTAGTTTAAGGTTGTGTTTTTTTATATTTAGCTGGTATTTGCGTTATAAGCTGGATAAAATATTTTTTATTTTTAATGCCTGTTCTTTATTTACTGTTAAATAACGATGTTTCCCTTTAGGATTGACGATAAAAGTTGTTGCTCCGGTATTGTCAATATTCAAAGTTCCCCATTCAGAATTTCCAAAAAATTTTTTTTCTCTTTCAACAGCATAGAGTACTGCTGTTAAATCCCATGTTTGACGATCATATGGCATTTGCATATAATTTATATATCCAATGACTAATGGGTTAGGAGATTTCCATTTGAAGTCATTCTCAATAGACTGAGCTGGAAATAAGATAGCATCACCGACTTCGTAGGGCGAAATCATAATAGGGGTAGGCCATTCATTAATAAATTTTTGTGCAGATGGAATGTCGCAAAAGACGTTGAATTCTTTGTGGTTTTGATCTTTAATATTACCCATCATAGCAGATACATATTTTACTTTTTTTCTTACTAGTTCTGTTCCGGAGAGCGTAGAATATTTGTCTGCTGGAGAATTGAGTAATTGTGCTAAATTAGTAGAAAATCCGACAGAGATGATTATAACAGAACTATCTGGTTGCTCGGATAAAATTTTTCTATAAAGAGAGACTGATTTATAAAAATCATCATAGTTATTGATTGTGCGATTAAAAGCTAAACTCCCATTTTGCTTTAGTTCACATGCATGTCGAGTGAAGGGGGCATTGTTATCTTTGCTGGTCCCATTTTCGACAACTCCTATTGGAATATTATGACCATACCATGTATTCATTATATCTAGATATTCTGCGCAATATTTTCCTTTCTTGCTTGTGGGAATGGCTAATAAATTTATCTGTCCGTTTTCAATATATTTGTATAACATATCTAGAGCGAGAGCATCATCTATATCGTTACCCATATCTGTATCGAAAATAATGGATAAAGGAGTTTTATCAACAGAGGTATTATTTATTTGTTTTTTGTTACAACATCCTATGACTATTAAAGGAAATAAGAATAATACAGTTAAATAAAGTAGTGTTTTCATGGTTATTTTTTATATATTATGAGTATCGTCGGATTCAGAAATTTCTTCTATAACAGAAAATTCATCCCGTATAGCAATTAATTCTGATTTTATGTTTTTCAGATGGTGAATAATCTCGTGATTTCGTATGACACCATCTTTATTTTCTTTTAGTTTTTTTTTGGCTCCGCTTAATGTCAAGCCTTTTTCTTTGGTAAGATAATAAATAAGTCTAATATTTTCTATATCAACAGGAGAATAATACCGAGTACCTTTGCTTGATTTCCGAGGATTGATAATATCGAATTCTTTTTCCCAAAATCGAAGTAATGACTCGTTAACATTAAAATAATCAGCAACTTCACCGATAGTATAATATAGACGATGTTGATTGGTTTCGTTATTTTTCATTGTTTATAATTTAGTCCATTACACGTCCTTGATTACTTGCGATTTGAATCATCTTATCATAATCTTGAGGACTTAAATCAAAGAAATAATAATTGATTGGATTATCATGCTTTCCTTTATAAAGGACTTCGTAATGAAGATGTGGACCAGTCGATTTCCCTGTATTGCCAACCAGTCCGATTTCTTCTCCTCGTGAGACTTTTTGACCATTTTTTACTTTGATTGCACTTAGATGGGCATATCGAGTTTTGTAATCGTATCCGTGGTCAATGAGTATCGTGTTTCCGTAACCTTGTTTCCATCCGGTTTCTATGATTGTTCCATTCCCAGTAGCATATACAGGAGTCCCTATATCTGAAGCAAAATCCATTCCTGCATGAAATTTACGTGTATTATAAATAGGGTCGATGCGTAGCCCGTATCCAGATGCAGTTTTTTTTAAGTCTTTGTTTGAGATAGGTTGTATTGCAGGTATACTTTTTAGACGATCTTCTTGTTGCTGCCCTAGTTTTACTAATTCATCGATAGAATTACTTTGAACATATAGTTGGCGAGTTAATAGGTCGACTTTGCGAGTAGTAGATACAATTAGTTCTGCGTCACTTAGTTTCATTAATTCCTTGTACTGAGCTTCATTATTTAATCCGGCATTTCGAACGGCGGCATTTATAGGTTCGGCTTGTAATATGACACGATATAAATTGTCATCGCGTTGTTGTATATCGGACATTACCTTTAGGGCTTCATCCAATCGACGAGAAAGTAATTTATATTGAGCTTTTATTGTTTGATTTTCTTGTTTTAGTAACCGTTCTTGTGGAGAATCTATAAAATAGTTGAATATAGTAAAAATCAAAAATCCAATAATAATTCCTATTATTAAATGTCGTAATACGGTGAATATTTTTTTTCGAAAAGAAGGGTAAACTCTTTCATAGGAAAGTGTATTCGGATTATATATGTAAAAAATTTTTCGTTTCATTTTCAGTATGTTCCTAAATTGGGGACTTTAACTTGGAATAAATGACAAATATCGTATACCGATTAGAAAATTTTTATGCAACGATAGCCACAAAAATAATATTTTAGACTATTTTTGCAAACTGTTTTTCAGAATATTAATATACAGGAATGACTAAATATTAGTATTAGAAAAATTTTTCAATTGTAATTATTAAACGAACAGATATGCTTACAGCTAAAGAAATCCGAGAATCGTTCAAAGACTTTTTCAGATCGAAAGGACATCAAATTGTTCCTTCTGCACCTATGGTTATTAAAGATGATCCTACATTAATGTTTACTAATGCTGGGATGAATCAGTTTAAAGACATTATACTGGGAAATGTGCCAGCGCGTTATAAACGGGTAGCAGATTCTCAAAAATGTTTACGAGTAAGTGGAAAACACAATGATTTGGAAGAAGTAGGTTTAGATACATACCATCATACGATGTTTGAGATGCTAGGTAACTGGTCTTTTGGTGACTATTTTAAACAAGAGGCTATCGATTGGGCTTGGGAATATCTGGTAGATGTATTGAAGTTGAATCCAGAACGGTTGTATGCGACTGTTTTTGAAGGATATGTACCTGAAGGTCTTGAACGAGATAATGATGCTGCAGCATTTTGGGAAAAGCATTTACCGAAAGAACATATTATAAATGGAAATCGGCATGATAATTTCTGGGAGATGGGAGATACTGGTCCTTGTGGTCCTTGTTCGGAAGTCCATATTGATTTGAGAAGTGAAGAAGAAAGAGCAGAAATTGATGGACTGAAATTAGTGAATGCAGGGCATCCTCAGGTAATTGAAATTTGGAATCTTGTGTTTATGCAGTATAACCGTAAAGCAGACGGAACGTTAGAGCCACTACCCGCTAAAGTGATAGATACAGGTATGGGATTTGAACGTTTATGTATGGCTTTACAAGGGAAAAGATCAAATTATGACACCGATGTATTTCAGCCTATAATTGGTGCAATTGGAAAGTTATGCGGAAAGAAATATGGAGAAAACGGACAGGCTGATATTGCAATGCGTGTTATTGCTGACCATGTTCGAACTATTGCATTTTCTATTACAGATGGACAGTTACCGTCAAATGCAAAGGCTGGATATGTAATACGTCGTATATTACGTCGTGCTGTTCGGTATGGATATACTTTTTTAGGACAACATCAGGCGTTTATTTATACGTTGATACCTACGCTCATTGATACGATGGGTGATGCCTATCCTGAGTTGGTATCTCAACAAACGTTGATTGAGAAAGTGATAAAAGAAGAAGAGGAGTCTTTCTTACGAACACTTGAGACAGGTATTAAATTGTTGGATAAAGTCATGGAAGATACGACTGTTTCAGGGAGCAAATGTATCAGTGGTAAAGATGCGTTTACATTATATGATACTTACGGCTTCCCCCTTGATTTAACAGAACTTATTTTAAAAGAAAAGGGGCTGACGGTAGACATTGAGGAATTTAATATCCAGATGCAGCAACAAAAGGAAAGGGCTCGTAATGCTGCAGCTGTTGAGACAGGAGATTGGATAGTCGTCAGAGAAGGAGAACCCCATTTTGTTGGATATGACTTTACAGAATGCGATACAGAAATTTTACGTTATCGTAAAATAAAACAAAAAAATCAGGAATTGTATCAGATTGTTCTTGATAAAACTCCTTTTTATGCAGAAAGTGGTGGTCAGATAGGTGATAAGGGGACATTAATTAGTGAAAATGAGATTATTGAAATTGTAAATACAAAAAAAGAAAACAATTTAAGTGTACATATTGCCAATTGTCTTCCAAAAGATGTCACGGCAACATTTAGAGCTGCGATAAATAAAGATGCTCGTATTGCTACCGCGTGCAATCACTCGGCAACCCATTTGTTGCATGAAGCTTTGAGAGAGGTCTTAGGTACTCATGTAGAACAAAAAGGATCGTTGGTTACTCCGGATTCATTAAGATTCGATTTTTCTCATTTTCAGAAAGTCACCGATGAAGAGCTCCGTCGAGTAGAGAAACTGGCGAATATAAAAGTTCGACAAAGTATTCCATTAGAAGAACATCGTAATATGCCGATTGCTGAAGCTAGAGCAATGGGTGCGATGGCTTTGTTTGGTGAAAAATATGGAGAAGAAGTACGGGTAATTAAGTATGGGTCTTCTGTTGAATTGTGTGGAGGAACACATGTTAAAAATACGGGAAATATCGGAATGATACGTATTATATCAGAAAGCTCTATTGCCGCAGGAATACGACGAATAGAGGCCGTGACAGCAGCTAAAGCAGAAGAATTGGTAAATTTTCAACAGGATGTATTGAAAGAAATACGAAATGTATTTAATAATGCTCCTGATATTATGGTAGCTATACGCAAAGCAATAGAAGAAAATGATGAATTAAGAAAGCAGGCAGAAGACTATCTGAGAGAGAAAGTCGAGATTGTTAAAGACCAGTTGATTAAAAATATGGTCGATCGTTCTGGTGTGAAATTAATTCGATTCAATGCTATTATAATGCCTGAGATCGTTAAAGATGTTGCATTCAGAATAAGAGCACAAGTAACTGACCATTTGTTATTTGTTGCTGGTACAACTGAGCCATCTAGTGGAAAGCCACTTCTTACAGTTATGTTAAGTGATGATATGGTTACGGCAGGGTTGAATGCTTCAAAAATTGTTCGGGAAGCTGCTAAACAAATTCAAGGAGGAGGAGGAGGACAACCTCATTTTGCTCAGGCAGGAGGGAAAAATGCGGATGGAATTGTTGCTGCTATTGATAAAATAATAGAACTGGCAGAAATTTAGATGTTTAGATTTCAATTGATTTGTTTAAAGTTTTCTAGTATATTCTAAACTAATAACCATAAGAGAGGAGCTATCTTTAATTGTTTTGATACTCCTCTCTTATTTTTGCTAAATAGGTTTTAAAGATTTGAATCACTTCCAAAAGACAATGGCCAAATTCATCCGAAAGAAATCGGCATTTTCCCTTTTTTAAGATAGCACCTCAAATCTTCCAAGGCTAATATTCTCTCAAAAACTACAGTTCCCGAGTCTCCTTATCTTTGAGAAGGCCGAGGGTGTATGACGATAAAATATACAACAAAACAGAAGAGCTCTTTTGTCGGGAAATTCAAAGAGGATATTAATCAGATAGTGAGAGTAATGTTTTTGTAAAAGGAGTTTTTTATAATATAAAATCCTCTCCTATTTTAACCTTAATTCATTACAATACAAGGCAAGAAATAGGAGAGGACTTTGTATTGAAGTTTCAATCTATGAAATTTTCAACTTTTGATTTCCATTTAGAGAAGGCTTCTTCTTTATTTTTAATGGCAATTACTACTACCACAATCAGAATGGTTGCAGTTGCAACCCTCGCAGCCACCACAGGTTGGATGAAGTTCTTCGGGAGTGGCTTCCCGTACCAATTCAATGCTTCCGATAAAATGGAGATCTTCTCCGGCTAATGGATGATTAAAATCCATAACTACAATATCCTCCTTTACTTCAAGAACTGAACCATTTAATCTATTTCCATTTGAGTCCATCATAGGTACAGTATTCCCTTCGTAAATCATATCTTTATCGAAGACTCCGTTTACTTCGAAAATTTCTTTTCCAAGTTCTAATACGTGGTCTTTATCATATTCACCGTATGCATCATTACAAGGAATAATGAAATCAAATTTGTCTCCGGCTTTAAGGCCTTTTAATTTTTCTTCAAAAGCAGGAAGCATTTGGTCTGTGCCAAAAACAAATTTTAAAGGGTTTTCTTTGGTGGCTTTTTCCATCAATTCCTGTTCATTATTTTCTCCAACATAAAGATCATAAGTTGCCTCTACATATTGTCCGGGTTTGATAATTTCCATATTCGATATTTATTTTCTATATATTAATATTTTACAAAGCTACGAAAACTTTTTAGTTATCTTTTAATATGAAGGTTTTTTACTTTACTTTTTGATATTATTAATGGCCGACTCGAAAGAGACTTATACTAAAGAAACATTAAATAGGAAATTTATTATAATACCTTTTTAAAAACAAAAGTGAATTTATTTTGTTGTAATAGATGATTTATTATTTTTTATTTAAAAAATAAAGAAAATCATTGAAGATAGCTGATAATTCAAAAAACATTTGCATCTTTGCAAAAGATATTCTACCTTTCAATTTAGATTTAATTAATTGAAGGGAAAAGGCCGAGAGGCTCAACTCTGTAACTATTTAAAATTTATAATGTCTCCTATGGAAAGAGAAAACAAAGTAAGGCGCCCACGTATTGGTGAAAATAAGGGGTTAGCCGGCCGTGATGGTAACACAACAAGATACGAAAAAGTAGATTACTCGCGAAGAGACGAAAATTCGTATAATTCGGAACAACGTAAGCCACGTATAAATTTTAATAATGACCGGAATTATAATCGAACTTCGTACAGCAATGATTATAACCGTCGTTCGTATAATAATCGGCCTTCTTCCGGAAATTATAATCGAAATGAAATGACCGGAGAACGGAATTATAATACTGATCGCCCGTTTAATCGTCCTAGAAATTATAATAATGAGGGAGGTGGATATGGCAATATTGAGAGACCATATCGGCCGACAGGAAATCGTCCGTCATACGGAAATTCCAATAGTGGAAATCGTCCTTATAATAATAGAAATAATTATAATCGGAATAATGGGTATGGTTCAGGAAATAATCGACCATATGGAAATAATCGACCACAACACCGGAATGATAATGCATATAGTAACCCTCGGAAACGTATTATTTATGAAGAGGTAAATGTAGATCCTAATGAGCCGATTCGTTTAAATAAGTATATGGCAAATGCCGGAGTTTGTTCACGCCGAGAAGCTGATGAATATATCCAAGCTGGACAAGTAAAAGTTAATGGGGAAGTTGTGAGTGAATTAGGCACTAAGATTACGCGAAGTGATGTAGTTACTTTTCAAGATAAAGTTGTTACTCTTGAGCATAAAATATATGTCTTGTTGAATAAGCCAAAAGATTGTGTGACTACCTCTGATGATCCGCAAGGTCGTCTTACAGTCATGGATATTGTGAGAAATGCTTGTACAGAACGTATTTATCCTGTAGGACGTTTAGATAGAAATACAACAGGTGTACTTTTATTGACAAATGATGGGGATTTAGCTTCTAAACTGACGCATCCTAAATTTATAAAGAAAAAGATATACCATGTATGGACCGATAAGGATGTCAGTGAAGAAGACATGCAGAAGATTGCAGATGGAATTGAACTTGAGGATGGACCTATTCATGCCGATGCAGTCAGTTATGCTACTGATACGGATAAGAACCAAGTAGGTATTGAGATTCATTCAGGGCGTAATCGTATTGTCCGTCGTATTTTTGAAGCATTAGGCTATCGAGTAACTAAACTTGACAGGGTTTATTTTGCTGGCTTGACCAAAAAGAATCTGCAGCGTGGGCGTTGGCGTTATCTGACTCAGCAGGAAGTGGATATCCTGCATATGGGCTCTTTTGAATAATTAATATATCATATTGCTGCATTTATTATAATAGGCAACTAAAAGTCCGGATATAAGATTTGTAGTAGAAAAAACAAGTATGGATGGAAACAATAAGTAGAACTAAAATCGTTGATTTGTGCAGAAGTAAGGAGTTTGGCACAATCGTGAATGTAAAAGGATGGGTACGTACTCGACGTGGTAATAAACAGGTAAATTTTATTGCATTAAACGATGGATCAACGATAAATAATATGCAGATTGTCGTAGACTTGGTGCAGTTTGAAGAGGATACGTTGAAGTCAATTACTACAGGTGCATGTATTAGCGTGAATGGTGTTCTTACTGAATCTCAGGGAAAGGGGCAGTCTGTTGAAATTCTGGCTAAGGAAATAGAAATATATGGAAGTGCCGACCCACAGACATATCCATTGCAGAAAAAAGGTCATTCCATGGAATTTTTACGAGAGATAGCTCATTTACGTCCTCGGACTAATACTTTTGGAGCCGTCTTCCGCATGCGTCATAATATGGCAATTGCTATACATAAATTTTTCCATGATAGAGGTTTCTTTTATTTCCATACACCGATTATTACCGCATCAGATTGTGAGGGAGCTGGACAAATGTTTCAGGTGACGACGATGAATCTTTATGATTTGAAGAAAGATGATAAAGGCTCTATTAATTATGATAATGACTTTTTTGGTAAACAAGCAAGTCTGACTGTATCGGGACAACTGGAAGCAGAGTTAGCAGCAATGGCATTAGGTGCAGTATATACTTTTGGTCCGACTTTTCGTGCAGAAAATTCAAACACACCTCGACATTTGGCTGAGTTTTGGATGATTGAACCGGAAGTTGCGTTCAACGAAATCGGAGAAAATATGCAGTTGGCAGAAGAGTTTATTAAATATTGTGTTCAATGGGCGTTGGATAATTGTAAAGATGATTTGCAGTTCTTGAATGATATGTTTGATAAAGGTCTTATTGAGCGACTTCAGTCTGTTGTTGCAACGGAATTTAAAAGATTGACATATACGGAAGGAATTAAAATCCTTGAAGACGCTATTTCTTCGGGACATAATTTTGAATTTCCAGTTTATTGGGGAGCAGATCTTGCAGCTGAGCATGAGCGATATCTTGTTGAGGAGTATTTTAAACGGCCGGTAATTCTTACTGATTATCCGAAGGAGATAAAATCATTTTATATGAAGCAAAATGATGATGGAAAAACGGTACGTGCTATGGATGTACTTTTTCCAAAGATTGGAGAAATAATCGGTGGATCTCAGCGTGAAGAGAATTATGACAAATTAGTAACTCGAGCAAAGGAAATGGGAGTTCCAGATAAAGATATTTGGTGGTATCTTGATACCCGTCGTTTCGGGACAGCCCCTCATTCTGGATTTGGTCTCGGATTCGAACGATTGTTGCTTTTTGTTACAGGTATGACGAATATACGCGATGTAATACCTTTCCCCAGAACCCCCAAAAATGCTGAATTCTGAAAAATAATATTTGAATAAAAAGAGTGATAAGTCTAATGGAAAAATTTAGGGCTTATCACTCTTTTTTGTTATGATGAGGTGGAGTGTAAGATAGATATACCATATCGATACATTGTAATCCGTTATATTCATAGATAGGCTCGACATAGTTATTTTTGAAAAAGTCTTTAATAGTATAAACATATTCAAAACCAAACCTTTTGTAGAAGGAAATTTGGTAGAATTCTTCTTTATTTATACCTGGGCTTCCTGTACCTACCCAAATTTTGTCAGCGTTGCTATATAGTTCAAGAATTTTGGTCAATAAGATTGAGCCATATCCTTTTTTTTGTTGGTTATATAAGGTAGATAAGTTTTTCAGTTCAAATTCTTTGTCTCCGACAGATATTATTACTGCAGCAGATATTGCTTGCCCGTTAGAGGAAAGAACATAAAGCTCTCCTTTAAATAGATAACTCTGTATCATATTGACTGATGGGTCAGCGATAGAGAGAAGAGGAATAAATTGTTCTTTATCAAAAAGAATCTTCTGTATATTTATTGTACGGAGAATATTATCGTTGTTTGAAGTAGTATGTGATGGTTCCACTTTGATTCCCGGTATTATTAGATTTTGTAAAAACGGCCTTTTTAGCAGCATTTATAGCTTGTTGTCGTAAGGTTGAGTTTGATGCTGCTGAGCCTATTGAACCTTTGGTAATACTTGCAGCAATCACTTTACCCGCAGCATTTACTGTTATGGAAACAACAATAGTTCCCTCGTCATTACTGTTATCGTATCCGGGGCGGGGAAGAGAACCGAGAATACCCCGCCCACCTAAGTCATAATTACCATATCCAGGAGAACCAGATGTAGCACCGGAAGAAGAGTTCCCATTTACACTTCCTTGTATTCCAGAGCCAGAGGAAGAGCTCCCATGATTGTTGTTACTGCTTCCTTTACCTTTACTAAAAGCGTTTGCCACTTGATTCTTGATGCGATTATCTTCTTTAGGTTGAACAGGCTTTTGTTCTTCTTTTTTTATCTCTTTTTTTTCTGAATCTTTTTTCTTTTCTTCAGGAGGTGTTATTTGTATAGTTTCTTCTGTTTCTTGGGAAATGATTTCATTATCATCTATAGTTTCTTCAGGAGAATTTTTTTCTTGTGATTGGATATCAGAAGAAGAGTCAAGGGTACCTTGAGATTCACTTACCAATCCGACTTGTACCAATATTCCTTCCCCATCATCTGGTATTGACGGTTGAGAAAAGGTGACCAAAAAGAGAATTAAGATAAGTGTGACATGGAATATTACCGTACCACAAATACCGAATAATCTATTTTTTGAAGACTCTTTCACTCTTGACTATTTAGTGGTTAATTACCTTCTTTTATAGGACGGGTGGCCAATACCATCTTTAGTTTATTTTCGTTAGCGATGTTTAGTATTCTAACGATTTCACGATATGGAACTGATTCGTCAGCATAAAGTGCGACAAAAGTGTCCGGATCTTTTTGTCGGGTGTTTGCCATGAATGTTGTCAACTCTTCTATACTTGATAATTGGTGAGCACCATCATTTCCGAAAGAAACATAATAGTTGAGCTCTTTATCTATAGTGACTCGGGAGAGGGGTTTTGCTGCTGATTGTTGCTTACTTTGGGGTAGTAATACTTTTATTGAGTTTGGAAATACAATGGTAGAAGTTACCATAAAGAAGATGAGTAACAAGAAGATTACATCGGTCATCGACGCCATGCTGAATGAAGCTTCAATTTTGTTTCTTCGTTTTAAAGCCATAATTCACAGTTTTAATTGGCTGGTTCATTTAACAAGTCCATAAATTCCATGGTTTTAGCCTCAAGCTGGTTTACAACACCATCGACGCGTGCTACTAAATAATTATATGCAAAAAGTGCAATAATTCCTACAACTAAACCTGCGACTGTGGTCACCAAAGCTTCATAGATACCTCCAGATAAGGTCGTAATATCAGCACTTGACCCAGCTGCAGCCATATTATAAAAAGCCCTTACCATTCCGGTAACTGTACCTAAAAATCCCAGCATTGGAGCTCCTGCTGCGGCTGTTGCCAACCAAGGAAAACCTTTTTCAAGTTTTGCAACTTCTAAATTCCCTACATTTTCTATAGCGACAAGCACGTCGTTCATTGGGCGTCCAAGCCGAGAAATGCCCTTTTCAATCAGTCGTGCATAAGGAGTATTTGTTTTTCGGCATAAACCTAATGCAGAATCAATTTCTCCATCATGAATATAATCTTTTATTCTGTCCATAAAAGTATGGTCTTCTTTAGCGGCTTTACGTATTACAATAGTACGCTCTATGAAGATGTAAATAGCTAGTATTGAAAGAATAAGTAGAGGAATCATTATAATCCCTCCTTTGAGAGAAAGTTCCCACATATTTAAGTCGGCGGTGGTAGGAGTAATGTTCTCTGCTACTGTAGAAACAGGGGCAACCATATTGGCATCACCTAAAATTGATAATATGTTCATAATGGTAGTATTTTATTACTTCAAAATATTTTTATTTAAGACATTCTTTATATTGTCTGATTGTTTCTTGCAATCCGAGATAGAGGGCGTCTGAGACAAGTGCATGCCCGATTGACACTTCGTCTAAATATGGAATGTTAGCATGGAAAAAGTGTAGGTTTTTAAGGCTGAGATCATGGCCTGCGTTGATACCTAATCCCAACTTATGAGCAGTTTTTGCAGCTTCTATAAATGCTTCTATCGCTGTTTTAGGATTGGTTTCATATATAGATGCGTAAGGTTCGGTGTATAGTTCTATCCTGTCTGTCCCAGTTTTTGCTGCTTTTTCAATCAATTCTGTGTCTGTCCCTACAAATAAAGATGTTCTAATACCTGCTTGATTAAAGACATCTACGATTTCACTTAAAAAGTCGAAATGTTTATTTGTATCCCATCCTGAATTAGAAGTAATTGCATCAGGTGCATCTGGAACGAGAGTAACTTGTTCTGGTTTTACTTTGAGGACCAAATCAATAAATTTCTTTGAGGGATAGCCCTCTATATTAAATTCTGTTTTTATGACGGAGCGTAGAGCAAAGACGTCATCATAACGAATGTGTCTTTCATCAGGACGAGGATGTACAGTAATACCGTCGGCACCGAATATCTCACAGTCCATAGCTACTTTTGTTACATTTGGCACATTTCCACCTCGTGCATTTCGAAGAGTAGCTATTTTATTAATATTTACACTTAATTTGGTCATTTTTCCGTAATTAAAACTATCTCTTAAAAAGGTATGCAATGTTACTAAAAAAATATTTGTTTATCCGAATATTAATACTATTTTTTGTCTCAAAACATAAAATAAATAGATAAACAAATTTTTTTATGTACGTTTGTATATTGATTTTGTTGCAAAATTAATAGGATTTACCCAAAATTGGAGAGTTATGACAGCAAAAGATTTAATTTTAAATAGTATTCCTGTGTTAAATCCTGCTATGTATGTGTCGGACGCACTGTTGCGCATGGAAGAAGCAAAGTTAAGTTTTTTGCCTGTTACAGATGGAGATATTTACCTGGGAACGATTTGTGAAAAAAGTTTACATGATTTTGTTGATGTGCAGCAGCCAATAGGCACAGATTACCTTTCGTTTCCTTTTGTTAGGGACGAAAGCCATATTTTTGATGCTTTAAGCCAGATAACCCAATTGTCTATAGATATGTTACCTGTTATTTCATTTGATAATCGTTATTTGGGTGCTATAGGGAGAGAATCTTTGCTTAAACAGCTGTCTGTTGTGTGCAATACGAATCAGCAAGGAGCTGTTATATTGTTGGAAATGTATCCAGAAGATTATTCTCTTTCTGAACTGTCTCGGTTGGTTGAAGATAATAATTTTAAAGTTGTAAATCTTCTTACCTATCCCTATGAAAATACCGGCATGTTACGAGTAAATTTGAAAATAGATAGGGAAGATGCAACACCATTGTTGCGTTCACTTGAACGATTTAATTATAAAGTAGTATGTTGTTTTCAACAACAAGGATTTATAGACGAGACATTGCGTCAAAGATTAGATGAGTTGATGTACTATCTTGAAATGTAAAGATGATGAGAATAGCTGTTTTTGGAAATTTATATCAGGCGGAAAAGAGTGCCCAAGCAAGGAGATTATTTGATGCATTAGATCGATACGATGCTGAGATATTGGTGTGTGAAGATTTTTATCGCTTTCTTAATACTGTAATGAATATACATCCTCGTCATATAGGTCTGATATCAGATAGACGCTTTGAGGCGGATATGGCTCTGAGTATTGGGGGAGATGGGACATTTTTGAAAACGGCAGAGCGTGTAGGTGATAAAAATATACCCATAATTGGTATAAATACTGGACGATTAGGTTTTTTGGCTGATATCTCTGAAAATGAAATAGATGAAGTTGTTACTGAGATATTTGAAGGACATTATAGAATAGAAGAAAGAACTTTATTGCAAGTTGAGGCGGACTCTTTGCCTTCTGGATTTTGGCCTTATGCATTGAATGAAGTCGCGGTTCTCAAAAGAGATACATCTTCGATGATATCTATACATACTGATATGGATGGTGCCTTTTTGAATACATATCAAGCTGACGGATTAGTTGTGGCTACGCCTACAGGTTCTACAGCGTATGCATTGAGTGTGGGAGGTCCGGTGTTGGTTCCACAGGCATCTAATATTGTAATAGTGCCCGTTGCACCTCATAGCCTGAATGTACGTCCTTTAGTAGTGAATGATAGCTCAGTTGTTCAATTAAAGGTAGATAGTAGAAGCCATAATTTCTTGCTTAGTCTCGACGGTCGTTCGGTGATGATGAATATTTCCCAACATTTGACTATAAGAAAGGCTGCATATGCTATTCGAGTTATAAAACGATATAATCATTTTTTTATCGATACTTTGCGTAATAAATTGATGTGGGGTGCAGATAGGCGTAAATGAAACACAAATTCGGAAATTAATCATCATAGCGATTAGTTTCCGGATTCATGTGAAAGTTACATCTATATTATTTAAATAAAAATGGTATAATTTCAGCACTGAATATTGCTAGGGCAATGAATGAAATAATCCAAATAAAGCTAATGACATTTGTTGTTATTTTGGTTTGAGGAGTCCAGTTGAACATGCGCCCTAGCAATAAGCGTAAAAGTGCATAAAAAGGAATTCCTATTACGAGTAGAAGAGAAAGAAGAAATGCTTTGGGATGTTCTATTCCAGTAAGTATGTTCATTACAACAGGAGGAAGAGTTGTTCCATAAGTCGTTACCGTAAAATTTCCAAAAAGGAAAGAAAATATACTTACACCGATAGAAAATAAAATAATTAGCAAAATGAATCCTAAGCATCCACCAAATAATAAAAAGAGTGCTTTGAATAATCCTCTAATAATACATAAAAGCAAATCCCCCAAACGAGTGAAAAAAGAATCTGTTTTTCGTTCTATACCACTTAAATTTACTTCTGCCTTATCCATTTCTTCCTTTACAGCCTTTTTTATGTTCTCTATGGTAACAGGTTCCCCTTTCATTTCCAGCTTTTGGGCAGCGGTTCGAGCCTCAGGAATACATATCCAAAGTAACATGTAAATCAGTATTGCGGTTCCCCAGAAAAATGTCAATATGACAAATAATACACGAATGAATACAGGGTCGACATTTAGATAGCAGCCTATTCCAGAAGCAACACCACCTAAAATTCGATTTTCTCCATCTCTGAAAAGTCTTCTTTTAGTTTTTATTTCATTTTCATTAATTGGAGTTTCTATATTATTCCCTTTTTTCTCATCATATTGTTTGTTTTCTGAATCAAATTGTGTCTCAGAAGTTTCATCATCAATCATATCTCGGTCAAAATCTTCAGGATGCCCCATAATGGTAATGATTTCGTTTACTTCGCGAAGTGTTATAATTTGCATTCCGAAACGGAGACGTTCTTTAAATAATTCTGCTATGCGGGCTTCTATATCGCTTAAAATCTCTTCTGCTCCTTCTTCTTCAGAAAAATGGTTACGAAGAGAATTGAGATATTCTTGTAGACTTTCGTATGCGTCCTCATCAATATGGTATACTGTATTGTTGAGATTTACAGTGAGTGTTTTTTTCATATTTTGAAGTTTTATTTTATTTAGAATATATTTCTGGTTGTCTTTCCCTAATATGATTAACGACATTATTGAGCTCGTTCCAAGAATCTTCCAATTCTTTTAAAAAAAGTTTTCCTTTTGGGGTGAGCTCATAGTACTTGCGGGGTGGACCTTGTGTAGATTCCTCCCATTGATATGTCAATAATTCAGAGTTTTTTAGGCGAGTCAATAATGGGTACAAAGTACCTTCAACGACAATGAGTCGAGATTCTTTTAGTAAACGTATAATATCGGATACATATGCCCTTTGTTTATTTAAAATCAGTAAGGTACAATATTCAAGTATCCCTTTTCTCATTTGAGATTTTACATTTTCAGTATTCATATCCATTTTCATTTTCAATACAAAGATAGCAAAATGTATGGTACTATGTAATGCAAACTACCTTATAAATTGAAATATTGACAAAATATAACATTTAATGTAGTTTTATTCTGTATTTTAAGTATGTTTGCCAAATGGAAAGATATGTTTGGAAAGATAGAGAATTGGGAACAATAATGTTGAATGTGAGGATAACAGCCCGACATTTTATATTTAGGGTAAAGGATGGGGGTATTGTGGTTACAGTGCCTCCTTTCGCCAAGATTCAGGATATCTCGAAAGTTATAGATTCTAATAGATTGAAATTGCAAGTAATGTTGCAAGCGGCAAAGGCTCATAAGAATGTTTTTGATGAAGGAGATATAATTGTAACACATGATTTTATGGTTGTTTTTAATTATTTGCCGTCGTCCCAAATTGTGTATCGATTGCAAAATAAATGTCTATATATAGGATGTCCTTCGAAATTTGAAATGACTTCTCCTGATGTACAAAATATAATGATAAATGGTTTGAAAAAGTTTGTGAAAAGGTCGGCTGAAGCCTACTTGCCTTCTCGGATAGAAGAATTATCTGCATCTTTAAATCTGAGATATAATAAAGCTTCGGTTACATTTGGACGAAAAAGGCTTGGATGTTGTGATGCCAGGAAAAATATTAAGTTGTCTTATTATTTGATGTTTTTGCCAGATCATCTTATAGATTATGTTATATATCATGAATTAGCTCATTTGACAGAAATGAATCATGGAGAGTTTTTTCATTACTTATGTAATCGATACTGCAATGGAAGAGAACAGGAATTACGGAAAGAGCTTAGAGAGTTTCGATTTCCTATAGATTAAATGTTAAATAATATAAAATAATTATAATATAAGCCTGTTTATAGGTAGCTTCTTTTAAAATATGGAGCTTGGGTTTGGTGTAGTAACGGATATTTCGTATATTTGTACCCAGAAAAAAGGTGAAGATGGAGGGGGCAAGTTGTCCCCTCGTTTTATTCTGATACAGGAGAAAGTAGATGATAGAAAAGGGTATTGTTTATCAGTTAGTCAGGGAAGGCCTTGCAGGTACAGATTGTTTTATTGTTGATGTGCAGGTAAAGCCAGACAATGTAATTATCGTTGAGATTGATAATAAGGAAGGTGTTGATATTGACAGATGTGTTAGTTTGCATCGTTTTATTGAGTCACATTTAGACCGGGATACCGAAGACTATGAATTGGAAGTTGGGTCAGCTGGTATTACATCTCCATTTAAGGTCATTGAACAATATCAAAAAAATATTGGTAACGAAGTTGAGGTTTTGACTAAAGCAGGGATGAAATTGAATGGTATTTTAAAAAGTGTGTCAGATGACAAGTTTGTTATAACGATAATTAAGAAAGTAAAGACAGAGACAAGTAAGCGAAAAGTTGAAGTGGAAGAAGATTTGACTTTCGGTTATGATGAAATAAAGTATACAAAATATTTAATCAGATTCAAATAAGAGTATGGCCAAGAAAGAGGAAACAATCAGTATGGTTGACACGTTCTCCGAGTTTAAAGAGCTGAAGAACATAGACAGAACGACAATGATCAGTGTTCTAGAGGAATCGTTTCGGAATGTCTTATCAAAAATGTTCGGGACTGACGAAAATTTTGACGTGATTGTCAATCCAGATAAAGGTGATTTTGAGATATGGAGAAATCGTGAAGTTGTTGCTGATGAGGATGTTACCGATACAAACTTGCAAATTTCATTGTCTGAAGCTAAGAAAATAGATGAGGACTATGAAATAGGGGAAGAAGTTACAGATGAGGTATTCTTTGAAAAGTTTGGCCGTCGTGCAATTTTGAATCTTCGTCAGACACTGGCTTCAAAGATATTGGAGCTTCAAAAAGATAGTATTTATAATAAGTACAAAGATAAAATAGGCCAGATTATTAGTGCAGAAGTTTATCAAATATGGAAAAAAGAGATGCTTTTGCTTGATGATGAGGGCAATGAACTGCTATTACCTAAGACAGAACAAATCCCGACTGATTTCTATCGAAAAGGAGAGACTGTAAGAGCAGTTGTCGCTCGTGTGGACAATAAAAATAATAATCCCAAAATTATTATTTCGCGTACTTCACCTGTATTTTTACAGCGTCTTTTTGAACTTGAAGTGCCGGAAATACATGATGGGTTGATTTTGATTCGTAAAATTGCTCGTATACCTGGGGAACGAGCTAAAGTTGCAGTTGAATCATATGATGACCGTATTGATCCGGTAGGAGCATGTGTCGGTGTAAAAGGTTCTCGCATCCACGGTATTGTGAGAGAGTTGCGGAATGAAAATATCGATGTAATAAATTATACAAATAATATTTCGTTGTTTATTCAACGGGCTTTAAGTCCAGCGAAAATTTCGTCGATTCGTTTGAATGAAGAGGAACATAAAGCGGAAGTCTTTTTAAAACCAGAAGAGGTTTCTTTAGCTATCGGTAAGGGTGGATTAAATATTAAGTTGGCATGTATGCTTACAGAGTATACCATTGATGTTTATCGTGATATTGACGAAGGAGAAGAAGAAGATATCTATCTTGATGAATTTAAGGATGAGATAGATGGCTGGGTGATAGAAGCATTGAAGGCGATTGGTTGTGCTACGGCAAAAAGCGTATTGGCAACTCCTCGTGACGTATTAATAGAAAAGGCCGACTTGGAAGAAAGTACGGTTGATGAAGTAATCAATATTTTAAAAGCAGAATTTGAAGAATAATTAGATATATTTATTGGACTGTGAAGTCGGATAAGTTAATATTTAGGTAATATCTGTTATCTTACGGTTAATCGAAAAATTATTCTTCATTTTTTATAAACTAAAAACTAAGTATGTCAATAAGGTTAAATAAAGTAGCAAGAGATTTAAATGTGGGAATTCAGACGGCAGTCGATTTCTTACAAAAAAAAGGATTTTCGATTGAGTCTAATCCTAATACGAAAATCAGTGACGAACAGTATGCTTTACTCGTGAAAGAGTTTAGTAAAGATAAGAATTTGAAGATTGAGTCGGAGCGTATTAGCCAAGAACGTCACAATAAAGATAAAAATAAAGCTACTGTGTCTATCGATGGATATGAGGAACAACCCGCTATTGATAAAGAATTGGTTGAACCGCAAGAGATAAAAACAGAGATAGCAGAGGAGTATAAGCCTAAGATAAAGCAGGTTGGCAAGATTGATTTAGATAATCTTTATAAACCGGTTAGTGTTCAACCTGCGTCAATATCTGAACCGACATCAGATCCTGAACCTGAAGTCGTGGAGGAGCCAGAGGAAGAGGAACTTATTCAGCCTGAACCTGAAATCGAATCTGAACCGGAAGAAGAATCCGTTTTAGAGGCAGATGAAGAAATGGGGACAGAATTGGAAGAAGATTCTTATGAAGAGGAGGAAGAGGTTATTCCTGAAGAAATTGAAGAAGAGGAAAATGTAGAATTGGAAGAAGGAGAAGAAGAAGAAAAAGAAAAAGATTCTGAAATATTTACTCTTCGTACGCCTAAACTTACAACTAATATAAATGTTGTTGGAAAAATCGATCTGAATGCATTAAATCAGCAGACTCGCCCAAAGAAAAAAAGTAAAGAGGAAAAACGAAAAGAGAGAGAAGCTAAGGAGAAGATGCGTCAGGATCAAAAAAGGATGTCAAAGGCCGATGTAGATAATAGGGCAATAGATACTGATGTAGATAAAAAGAAACGTAAGCGTATAAAAAAGGAAAAAATAGATATAGAAAAGAGTGCTGCAGGAATAAGCCCGATACCTCGTCCTATACAACAAAAATCTAGTAATAAACAAAAACTTCGTAAGCCTGTAAAAGCAGAGATTAGTGAAGAAGATGTTCAGAAGCAGATCAAAGAAACATTAGCCCGATTGACAACAAAAGGACAGAAGAAGTCTGCTAAATGGAGGAAGGAAAAGAGAGAAGCATTCTCTTCTCGTGCTCAGGAACAGGCAGAACAGGAAATCGAAGAAAGCCATGTATTAAAGTTGACAGAGTTTGTTACAGCCAATGATCTAGCTGTAATGATGGACGTACCAGTGAATAATGTAATTGCTACATGTATGAGCATTGGTATCATGGTATCAATTAATCAACGTTTGGATGCTGAAACTATTAATATTGTTGCTGATGAGTTTGGATTTAGGACTGAATATGTAAGCGCAGAAGTTGTTGAAGCTATAAATGTTGAAGAGGATAGAGAAGAAGATTTGACTCAACGCCCACCGATTGTTACTGTCATGGGACATGTTGACCATGGTAAAACATCGTTGCTTGATTATATTCGGAATGCTAATGTTATTGCCGGTGAAGCGGGAGGAATTACCCAGCATATAGGAGCGTATAATGTAAAATTGGAGGATGGCCGTCGTATTACTTTCTTGGATACTCCAGGGCATGAAGCATTTACGGCTATGCGTGCCCGTGGTGCTAAGGTAACAGATATTGCTATTATTATCGTTGCTGCAGATGATAATGTAATGCCTCAAACTGTCGAAGCTATAAATCATGCTTCGGCTGCAGGTGTTCCTATTGTATTTGCAATTAATAAGATAGATAAGCCTTCGGCTAATCCAGATAAGATAAAAGAAGAACTTGCTAATATGAACTACCTCGTAGAAGAATGGGGAGGTAAATATCAATCTCAAGAAATATCTGCAAAGAAAGGTACGGGGGTACATGAGCTAATGGAAAAAGTCCTGTTAGAAGCTGAGCTACTTGATTTGAAGGCAAATCCTGATCGTCGTGCAACTGGTTCGGTGATAGAATCGACATTGGATAAAGGCCGAGGTTATGTTGCAACGATTTTGGTTGAAAATGGTACACTTCATACGGGAGATATTGTATTGGCTGGAACACATTATGGACGTGTTAAAGCAATGTTTAATGAACGTAATAGCAAAATTTCAGAAGCAGGACCTTCTGCTCCAGCTCTTATTTTAGGTTTGAACGGTGCTCCGCAGGCAGGAGATGTATTTCATGTCATGGAATCGGAACAAGAAGCCCGGGATATTGCGAATAAAAGAGAACAGTTGCAACGAGAACTTGGCTTACGTACGCATAAACTGTTAACATTAGATGATATAGGTCGTCGTATTGCTATTGGAAATTTCCAAGAATTGAATGTTATTGTAAAAGGTGATGTTGACGGTTCGGTAGAAGCATTAAGTGATTCGCTGATCAAGCTTTCCACGGAAGAAATTCAGGTAAATGTTTTGCATAAAGCCGTTGGGCAAATATCAGAATCAGATATTACTTTGGCAGCTGCATCGAACGCAATTATTATCGGATTCCAAGTCCGGCCTTCGATGGCTGCTCGTAAATTAGCAGAAAAAGAAGGGGTTGATATACGTCTGTATTCGATTATATATGATGCTATTGAAGAAGTAAAATCAGCAATGGAAGGTATGTTGTCTCCGGAAATAAAAGAGGAGATTACTGCTACAGTAGAAGTGCGAGAGACATTCCGTATTACTAAGGTTGGAACTGTTGCCGGATGTATGGTAAAAGAAGGTAAGATAAAACGGAGTAATAAGATACGGCTGATACGTGATGGTATTGTGATATATAGTGGAGAGTTAGGATCATTGAAACGTTTTAAAGACGATGTAAAAGAAGTAGCTACTGGATACGAATGCGGTTTGAATATAACAAATTATAATGATGTGAAAGTCGGTGACCTAATTGAAGCTTACGAAGAAGTCGAAGTAAAGAAAACATTATAATTTCCGGTTGAGGTGAAAGTGTACTTTAATTTATAAGTACTTTATAATATTTAGGAAAAACACAGACGTGTAAAGATGGCTAGTTATATAGAGTTCTCTTCAGCGCCTGTGTTTTTCTTATCTAAAAGACGTGGATAAAGAACAAAAATGCAATTTATTGATATACTGATATTAGTAATTATTTGCTTTGCAGCCATTCGAGGGTTTGCCCAAGGATTGGTACGTCAAATAGGATCATTAGGAGGTTTATTATTGGCTATATTAGGTGCTATTTATTTAAGTAAATTTACCGAAACATTACTTGTTGGCATCTTTAAATTGCCAGATTATGTATATCATCCGTTAGCGTGGTTACTGACGTTCTTAGTTATATATTTGTCTGTATGGACTTTGGCGTGGTTTTTGTTGCGTATGGTCCGATGGGCCCAATTAGGAGGGATTGATCGGATGAGTGGAATCGTTTTTTGTATATTTAAGTATGTTTTGGTATTAAGTGTAATATTAAACATTTTTGAACTTATTGATAGAGATTCTCGTCTTCTGAGTCAGAATAAGAAAGAAAATTCTTATTTTTATTCTCGAATAGCGAAAATTGCTCCATCTATATTCTCATTAGTTACTGATAAAGTGATGAGTAATGATTTAAAGTACGGAGAAAACTAAAACTGAGAGGTAGTTGTTACATAATAATATCTTTTGTATAGAGAGAAAATAGATTTTATGAAACAAGATAATTCAAATCAAATATTAGATGATGTCACATCTGGAGATTATAAGTATGGTTTTGTTANGTCTGATTTCTGAAAAAAAGAAAGAACCCGAGTGGTTGCTTGAGTTCAGGCTCAAAGCTTATGAATATTGGAAAACGTTAGAAATGCCACATTGGGCACATTTGAATATCCCAAGAATAGATTATCAGTCTATTAGTTATTATGCTGCTCCTAAAAAGAAGGAAGGTCCTAAAAGTCTGGATGAAGTAGATCCTGAATTATTAAAAACATTTAATAAGTTAGGAATTTCTTTGGAAGAACAGATGAAACTTTCTGGAATTGCTGTGGATGCTGTGATGGATAGTGTGTCGGTGAAGACGACATTCAGAGAAAAATTAGCCGAATTGGGAGTCATTTTTTGTTCATTTAGTGAAGCTGTAAAAGATTATCCTGATTTGGTGAAAAAGTATTTGGGTTCAGTAGTGTCTTATCGAGATAATTTTTTTGCAGCGTTGAATTCTGCAGTATTTAGTGACGGCTCTTTTGTTTACATTCCTAAAGGAGTACGGTGTCCTATGGAATTGTCAACATATTTTCGGATCAATGCCGCGAATACAGGTCAGTTTGAGAGGACTTTAATTGTTGCAGATGATGATAGTTACGTTAGTTATCTTGAAGGATGTACAGCTCCAATGAGAGATGAGAATCAGTTGCATGCTGCTATTGTCGAAATTGTGGTGCATGACCGGGCAGAAGTAAAATATTCTACTGTGCAAAATTGGTATCCTGGAGATAAGGAAGGAAATGGTGGAATATATAATTTCGTGACAAAGCGTGGATTGTGCAAAGGAGATCATTCAAAAATATCATGGACTCAAGTTGAGACAGGCTCTGCAATTACTTGGAAATATCCGAGTTGTATATTAGCAGGAGATGGCTCTGTTGGAGAATTTTATTCGGTGGCTGTGACAAATAATTATCAACAAGCTGATACAGGGACAAAGATGATACATATTGGGAAAAATACAAAGAGTACAATTGTTTCAAAAGGGATATCGGCGGGGCATAGTCAAAACAGCTATCGTGGGCTGGTGCGGGTAAGTACAAAGGCTGATAATGCTCGTAATTATACGCAATGTGACAGTTTATTGTTGAGTTCCACTTGTGGAGCACATACATTTCCTTATATGGATATTCGTAACAATACAGCAATAGTTGAGCATGAAGCTACAACTTCAAAAATAAGTGAAGATCAGATTTTTTATTGTAATCAACGAGGAATCAGTACCGAGGACGCTGTCGGACTTATTGTAAATGGTTATGCCAAAGAGGTAATGAACAAGTTGCCGATGGAATTTGCGGTCGAAGCTCAGAAACTACTACAGATTTCATTAGAAGGTTCTGTAGGATAAAGATAAAGAATAAAAAAAATATATATATGCTAGAAATAAAAGACCTGCATGCCGATATTAATGGCAAAGAGATATTGAAAGGGATTAATTTAACGGTTAAACCTGGAGAAGTACATGCAATTATGGGACCTAATGGTTCTGGTAAAAGTACGTTGTCTGCAGTTTTGACAGGTAACCCTGCGTATGAAGTTACAAAAGGTGCTGTTACTTTTTATGGTAAAGATTTGTTAGAGCTTTCTCCGGAAGATCGGGCTCATGAAGGAATATTTCTTAGTTTTCAATATCCTGTAGAAATTCCAGGGGTGAGTATGGTAAATTTTATGCGGGCTGCAATAAATGAGCAGAGAAAGTATCGAGGGCAGGAACCTATTTCTGCAACAGATTTTTTGCGAATGATGCGTGAAAAGCGGGCGATAGTTGATCTCGATAATAAATTAGCCAGTCGTTCAGTAAATGAGGGCTTTTCCGGTGGAGAAAAGAAGAGAAATGAAATTTTCCAAATGGCGATGCTTGAGCCTCGTTTATCTATTTTGGATGAAACAGATAGTGGGCTTGATATAGATGCTTTACGTATTGTTGCAGAAGGTGTAAATAAACTGAAGTCAGAGAAGAATGCAACGATAGTTATTACTCATTATCAACGTTTACTTGATTACATTGCTCCAGACTTTGTGCATGTTCTGTATAAAGGTCGTATTGTGAAATCCGGAGGTCCCGAACTTGCTCTTGAGTTGGAGGAAAAAGGATATGACTGGATAAAGAAAGAAATAGATCAATAACAGGGATATTAAAATATAAGGAAAATATGCCGGAAGGTATATCGAAGATGTATTTGTATCTATCATATAGATGAAAATGAGTGCCGAGAAACAATATATTGAATTATATGAAAGATTTGCATCATTGATTGATGCAAAATCTGCTCCTGTACTTAATGCACAGCGTATCGACGCTATATCTGTGTTTAAAAAAATGGGCTTTCCTAAAATTACGTCGGAAAATTATAAACATACAGACATTCCAACGGCTTATGCTCCTGATTATGGGCTGAACTTGAACCGGTTGGATATTCCTGTGAATCCATATGAGGTTTTCCGTTGCGATGTCCCTAATTTAAGTACACTATTATATTTTATTGTAAATGATAGTTTCTATACATATCATGAGAATAAAGCCCGGCTTCCAGAAGGTGTGTTGGTCGGAAGTTTGAGAGAATTAGCTTTGTCGCACCCAGAATTAATAGAGAAATATTATAATAAAATTGCTGATAACTCCAAAGATGGGACTGTTGCATTAAATACGGCATTAGCGCAAGATGGTTTCTGCCTGTATGTCCCTCAACGAACCATATTAGAAAAGCCATTGCAGCTAATCAATATACTAAGAGGTGAGAGTGATTTTATGGTAAATAGACGTTTGCTGGTCATTTTAGAAGAAGGGGCTCAAGCAAAACTCCTGGTGTGTGATCATACGATGGATAATGCGAAATTTTTGGCATCTCAGGTGACAGAAATTTATGCAGGTAAGAATTCCGTATTCGATTTTTATGATATGGAAGAGTCTACCCTTACTACGACAAGAGTGGCATCTACATTCGTTAGGCAGGAAGCAGGATCAAATGTACTAGTTAATGGAATTACTTTGCACAATGGAGTTACTCGGAATAATTATTATATAACCCTTATGGGAGAAAATGCCGAAACTAACCTTTGTGGAATGGCCATTGCCGATAGGAAAGAATCGGTCGATAATTATACATTTATTGATCATGCTGTTCCTTTTTGTCATAGTAATGAGTTATTTAAATATGTAATTGATGATGACGCACAAGGCTCATTCAGTGGTAGAATATTGGTTCGGACAGATGCGCAAAAAACAGTTGCGTATCAGAGTAATAAAAATTTATGTGTTACACCGGAAGCTAGGATGTTTACAAAACCTCAGTTAGAGATTTATGCTGATGATGTAAAATGTAGTCATGGGGCTACAGTCGGGCAACTTGATCAGAATGCGTTGTTTTATTTACGTTCTCGAGGGATATCTGAGTCAGAGGCAAAGATGTTGTTAATGTTTGCTTTTACTAACGATGTAATTGAGAATATTCGTTTAGATGCGTTGAAAGACAGATTGAGGCAGTTGGTAGAAAAGCGTTTCCGGGGGGAATTGTCTAAATGTGCAGGATGTGGAGTGTGTCGATAAAAATATAAAATTATGCTGGATACGGAGAAAATAAGAGGAGATTTTCCAATATTATCTCGTGAAGTATATGGAAAACCGTTGATATATTTTGATAATGCAGCCACAACGCAAAAGCCCATATGCGTTATTGACAAGATAACGGAAGAGTATTATAATACTAATGCTAATGTCCATCGAGGGGTTCATTACCTAAGTCAAGAAGCTACAGAGGCTCATGAAGCTTCGAGGAAAAGAGTCCAGAAGTTTATAAATGCTTCAGATTCAAAAGAAATTATATTTACGAGAGGTACGACTGAAGCAATAAATTTAGTGGTAAGTAGCTTTGGCAATACTTTTTTGAAGGATGGGGATGAAGTAATTCTTTCTGAGATGGAACATCATGCTAATATTGTTCCATGGCAATTGTTACAAAATTATCGAAAAATAAAACTTCGTATTGTCCCGATTAATGACAAAGGGGAACTGGACATAGAAACATATCGTAAGTTATTTAATGAAAAAACTAAATTTGTTTCTATTTCTCATATGTCAAATGTGTTGGGTTCTATTAATCCAGTAAGAGATTTAATCGATATAGCTCATGGTTATGGTATTCCTGTTTTGTTGGATGGAGCTCAGGCTGCTCCGCATGTATCGGTTGATGTACAGGCCTTAGATGTTGATTTTTACGTGTTATCTGCTCATAAGATTTATGGCCCGACAGGTATAGGGGTACTTTATGGGAAAGAAAAATGGCTTGATAAGATGCCTCCATATCAAGGAGGAGGAGAGATGATTGCTCATGTATCTTTTAACCGTACGACTTTTAATGAATTACCTTATAAATTTGAAGCTGGTACTCCCGATTACATTGGAACTACAGCATTTGCTACAGCGCTTGACTATGTAGAAGGTGTAGGATTGGACAAGATAGCAGCTCACGAACATGAGTTATTAGCTTATGCTACCAACCAGTTGATGACAGTTGGCGGAATGTATATTTATGGAACGGCACAAAATAAAGGCTCAGTAATTTCGTTTAATGTAGGAAATATCCATCATTATGATATGGGAATGTTACTTGATAAATTCGGTATAGCTGTAAGAACTGGGCACCATTGCGCTCAACCATTAATGGAGCGTTTGGGCGTTGAAGGTACGGTTAGGGCTTCATTTGCCATGTATAATACAAAGGAGGAAATAGATGCTTTTGTTACAGCTGTGAAACGGGTGTCAAAGATGTTTTGAGGGAAATTTCTTTCATATATAGAAAAAGCCGGATTATCCGGCTTTTTCTATATATGAAATGTACTTTGTTATCCGTAGCAAATATCACCTTTTTCATTTCGATATTCGTCAAAACTTTTATTGTACTGATCCATTGCCCTGAGGCTCATCCCCATGCTGGAGAATCCTCCATCATGATAGAGATTCTGCATTGTAACTTTACGAGTGAGGTCAGAAAACATGACGATACAGTAATCTGCACATTCTGCAGCTGATGCATTTCCGAGAGGAGACATACGGTTTGCAAAATCCATTAGAGATTCCATTCCTTTGACTCCACTACCAGCAGTAGTCATTGTTGGAGATTGTGATATGGTGTTAATGCGGACACCTTTCTCTCGGCCATAGATATATCCGAAGCTTCGTGCGATAGATTCTAATAATGCTTTTGCATCAGCCATATCATTATATCCGAATAAGGTTCGTTGCGCAGCGACATATGAAAGTGCAATGATAGAACCGTAATCAGCTATGGCATCCATCTTTTTTGCAACTTGAATCATTTTATGGAAAGAGATGGCTGAAATATCTAATGTTTTGTCTAGCATATCATAGTCGAGATCATCGTAAGGCCTTTTTTTACGTACATTAGGAGACATTCCGATGGAGTGTAAAACAAAATCAATTTTTCCTCCTAATATTTCCATTGATTTTGCAAATACATTTTCTAAGTCTTCGACGCTTGTTGCATCGGCAGGAATTACTTCTGCATTCGTTTTCTTTGCCAATTCATCGACTTGGCCCATACGTACAGCGACAGGAGTATTCGATAAGGTAATAATTGCACCTTCTTCGACAGCTCGTTCTGCCACTTTCCATGCAATGGACATTTCATTTAAAGCCCCAAAGATAATACCTCTTTTCCCTTTTAATAAGTTATTACTCATAATTTAATTAATTTATTAATAGGCAAAATCACAAGTTGTAATTAATAATTATACGTGTTCTTTTTGCGTGACAAATATACAATATATTTTTTATACCACAATCTTTTACCTCTATTTTGCAATGTAGACATTGCAAAATAGAGGTAAAAGATTGTGGTTGATTTTTTGGGGAAGAAAAATTAACAGAAAATAGGGCGTTTTTCTTTCTATTTTCATCGTCAACAAAAAGAATATCTTAACTTTGTCTGGAAATTAATAAAAACACACAAGTATGACCATGAGTAAACCATATGTAGTTGGTATTGATATTGGTGGAACCAATACTGTATTTGGCATTGTAGATGCACGTGGAACCATTATTGCCAGTGGTTCTATAAAAACTCAAAAGTATAATCAGGTAGAGGATTATGTTACAGACCTATATACTGAATTATCTCGTTTGTTGGAGCAAGAAAATGCAACAGATAAGATTATGGGTATAGGTGTAGGGGCACCTAATGGCAATTATTTTAATGGTACAATAGAGTTCGCACCTAATTTGCCTTGGAAAGGGGTTATTCCTTTAGCCCAAATGTTGAGTGATCGTTTTGGAATACCGGTTTCTTTGACGAATGACGCAAATGCTGCGGCAATTGGAGAGATGACTTACGGTGCAGCTCGAGGACTGAAAGATTTTATCATGATTACTTTAGGTACAGGAGTTGGTAGCGGTATTGTAATAAATGGACAATTGGTTTATGGTCATGATGGCTTTGCTGGAGAATTAGGTCATGTGATCATACGTCGTACAAATGGACGTCTTTGTGGATGTGGACGCACAGGATGTCTGGAAGCTTATACGTCAGCAACTGGAGTTGCCCGTACTGCGCGAGAGTTTCTTGAGATACGCAAAGATGATAGTTTATTACGTCAGATTCCGATTCAAGATATTACTTCAAAAGATGTATATGATGCAGCAGTAAAAGGCGATAAACTTGCATCAGAAATATTTGATTATACCGGAACTATTTTGGGTGAAGCATTTGCTGATTTTGTAGCCTTTTCAAGCCCTAAAGCAATTATTCTTTTTGGTGGATTAGCAAAATCAGGAGATTTGATTATGAAGCCTATTTGCGAATCGATGGAGCGTAATATGTTGGCTATATATAAAGGCAAAGTTAAAGTAATGCTTTCTGAATTGAAGGAAAGCGATGCAGCTGTATTAGGTGCAAGTGCTTTAGGTTGGGAAGCTAAATAAAAAGAAGTTAAAATATTCTTAATAAAAAAGGAATGGTAATTGTAATATTACCATTCTTTTTCTGTATAGTTTAATGTTCAATTTCCATTTTTCATAAGAAGGTCTGAGTGTCTTAAAGAAAAGTAATTGATTTTGGTAAAAACAATTACAGGAAAATCTGGTCAATGAAAAAACTATTATTAAGATTTGCAATTTAATTAAAAGTCTCCTATTGCTATAAGCTTGTTTTTTAATGGATTAGAGTACATTTCTAAGATTTTGTGTTTCAGGAAAGACTCATCCTTGTTAGGGATGTCTTTTATTTTATTTATTTGTTGTTGTATATAATTTTCAAAGAGTTCTTTTTCCTCTTGTGTGTATTTGTCGATAAAGCGTTGGTCTTCATTTAATAAATCATAAGCTATGTAATTTCCAGTATATATTTTGTAATTACTATGGATAGCTTTATCTATAATATGGGTAATTTCAGTGATTGTTTCTGCTTTTCCCAATTTATCGTTTATCAGAGTTAATTGTTTATTTATGGGAGAAGAGACAGCAAAGTGAATGTGCCCTTTATATCCGAGAAGACCTTTTTCCATACTTAAAAGATCGTCATGAGGGGTTTTTTTGAAAGATGGATTATCTCTTTTAAGTTGAAATTCTCTGGCTTTCAGATAATCACATGGATCATATTCATAAGATATGGATACGGGGACAATGTTCAGACTTGCAATATTACTTTTAAGATCACTTCCACCACCTAAATTGAACATTTTAATCATACTTTCCTGTGTTCGGTCATCAGAATCTTTTGCGCGACCCTCTCTTTGGGCTATCCATAGAGATTGATGTTTTATTTTAATGGCAAAATGAATGTAATTTGACAGACGCTTTGATACTTCAAGCATTTTGCGCACAGGAACATTCCGGTTGACGATGACGCTCTTGTTGATTCGTACTAAATTAGATATCCAAGGATAAATGAGCAAATTATCTCCGATAGCTACTTCACTGGTATCAAATCCATTTTCAAGAAGCATAACATTCAAAAACGAAGCATCGAGAATGATGTCTCTATGATTTGACATGTATGTGTAGCTTTCTGAAGGACTTAAATTTTCAAAACCAGAGCCATCTACTCCGGAAGAAGATGCGTGTATCAATTGATATAAAAAGGGTACGGCCAGTTTGTCTTGAAAATCTTTCTTCGAATGACAAGAAAGCATTTGATTACAAAATTTATTGTAATCGACATCNGATGTATTTGACGGCATGTTCAAATCCTTTTTCTGAGATGATTGACGGAATAATTTCCGGAACTTCTTCATCGTAAAAAGGTCTGATTTCATCAAAATCAAAAAGCTGTTTCATTGCAAAAATAATATTTCAACTTTATCTTTTTACTACTGTATTATGTGTTAATTCATTTTCGATAATATCGGTCATTACCTCTTTCATGTCGATACCCATGGCTTTTACTTGTTGTGGAATGAAACTTGTTTCTGTCATTCCGGGAGTAGTATTTACTTCAAGTAAATGGGGTTCTTCGCCTATGATAATATAATCAACACGAATGATTCCTTTACAACCAATAATATCATAGATACGAGAAGTCATTTTTTGCACTTTCTCAGTTATTGCTTGGGATAATCGAGCCGGAGTTATTTCTGAGGCCTTTGATGCTGTATATTTTGCCTCATAATCAAAGAACTCATTCTTACTTATTACCTCTGTAATAGGAAATACAATATCATGCTCTCGTGTTTTGTAACATCCGCAAGTTATTTCAGTTCCTGACATAAATGACTCGATAATAACTTCTCCTCCTTCTTTAAAAGCGAGTTGGATAGCTGGTTGAATCTGGTCATTTTCCTTGACTTTTGTGGTACCAAAACTTGACCCACCCACATTGGGCTTTATAAAACAAGGCAGCCCGATTTTTTCTATAACCTCTTCGTTACTTATCGATTCGCCATTGCGCAATAATATAGATTGGGCAATGGGAAAACCGAATGATTGTAAATAATGATTACATATATATTTATTGAACGTCAAAGCTGATGCTAATACTCCACATGAAGAATACGGCATGCCTATCAGATCAAAGTATCCTTGTAAAAGACCGTTTTCACCCGGTGTACCATGTATTGTTATGTAGGCAAAATCAAATATATGTTTTTTACCTTCAAAGCAAAAACTGAAATCATTCTTGTCTATTTTTACAGTTGTTTCACCGGGCAATTCTACATGCCAATCATTTTTGGATAATTTCACTATATATGCATCGTACCGTTTGGTATCTAAAAAAGAATAAATACCTTTTGCACTTCTAATTGAAACAACCATCTCCGATGAGTCTCCACCAGCGACAATAGCAATTTTTCGCTTGTCCATTTTTATTACAATATAAATTTACCTATAAATTTTAAATAAGCCTATAGTCTTTCAGTAAATTTCTCTGTTAGACATATAATTTCTCCATTTTTCTATTAGTTTTGACATATCTTCAGGTATATTAGAATCGAAAAAAAGCTCTTTGCCTGTACGAGGATGGATAAAACCTAACGTTTTGGCGTGTAAAGCTTGTCTAGGACATATATCAAAACAGTTATTTACAAATTGTTTGTATTTTGAGAACGTTGTCCCTTTTAGAATTTCATTTCCTCCATAACGAGCATCATTGAATAATGGATGACCGATATATTTCATGTGAACTCTGATTTGGTGGGTTCTACCTGTTTCAAGTCGGCATTCAACGACTGATACATAGCCCATTCTTTCAAGAGTTGTATAGTGTGTAACTGCCGTTTTCCCATAATCTCCATCAGGAAATACTGCCATTTGTAGTCGGTCTTTAAGGCTGCGACCGATATTTCCTTCTATTCTTCCGTGATCTTCGGCCATATTGCCCCATACGATAGCAATATATTTGCGTTGTGTTGTTTTATTGAAAAATTGTAGACCAAGATGCGTTTTTGCCTCAGGCGTTTTTGCAATAACTAAAAGTCCAGATGTATCTTTGTCAATTCGGTGTACTAAACCCAGACGAGGATCTGAAACGTCAAATGTCGGACTGTTACGGAAATAAAATGCCAGAGCATTGACCAAAGTTCCAGTATAGTTGCCATGTCCTGGATGTACAACTAGCCCCGCAGGTTTATTTACCACCAATACATCATCGTCTTCATAGACTATATTAAGAGGTATATTTTCTGGAATAATTTCAAGTTCGTAGCGAGGTCGGTCCATTACGACCGATACAATATCGTAGGGTTTTACCTTGTAATTCGATTTTACGGGATTTCCATTTACAAGGATGCACTTAGCTTCGGCTGCTTGTTGTATTCGATTACGTGAGGCATTTTCGATTCTGGCAGTTAAAAATTTATCTACTCGTAGTAGATTTTGTCCCTTATCTGCGACAAATCTGAAATGTTCGTAGAGTTCATTCCCTTCTTCGTCAGTGAATTCATTGTAATCAGGGAGGATATTTGTTAATTTATCTAATTCTTCATTCATCATTCTAACCACTCTTCATCAATTACCGGAGCTTCAACTTCAATAGAATCTGAGTCGGATATAAATGTTGGTTGCATATGTCCATCACCAACTTTTAATGTTAATTGAGCGTCGGCAGGCAATTTTGTACCCTTCTCAACAGGATGACCTTTATAATATATTTCAATTACGAGATCTTTATATTCAGATGTGATATATTCCGTTGAAGGTTCTGGGAATCCCATTCCGGTAATAAATGCTATTGCTTGTCGTTGAGACATATCTTTCACATCTGGAACGGCAATTTTTCGAGGTGAACGGGCATTAACTGTAACAAAAATGATACGATTTTCCTTGACTTTCGAACCTTCTTGCGGAGTTTGGTCTATGATGCTTCCTGGGATAGCACCTGAAACATATATCGAATCTATTATTTCACATTTTAAATTGTATCGTGCTAATAACGGTACAGCATCTTCTATAAACATTTTTTCTATATTAGGGACATTTATGGCATGTCCATGGCGAGTGTATCTATTAAGCCCGAATAATAGAGTCGCTAATAGTATTAATGCTACTAGAGATATTAGTAAAAGAGTTCTTATGATGAGGTGATTCCTCAAAAAATCTATCAATCTTTTCACCGTCATTATGTTAAGTACATAGGAAGGGCAAAGATAAGTATTTTCATTTTGTTTTACAATTGGCTTTTCATTTTATTCATAAGACGATGCTTGTCTGTTGCGTGTATGTTTAGTTAGATGAGTACGTAACTTTGGGAAAAATAAAATTTTCTTAGCCTTGATTCTTTAAAAAATCTAATATACATTGATAATAAAAGGTAAAACTTGTACATTTGTGGCCATTAAGCCTTTGTCTGTAAATCAGTAGGCCGAATCTAAGAAGTTGGTAAACCGGACTGGATATGAAGAAAAATTCTGTAACATGGATCATTATTACTGTTGTGTTGGCCGTTATTTTAGCCATTGCAGCTTATTTTATTTTCCGCCAGCATAAAGAGATGGAGGAATTTAAAACTCGAGTAGAAATGGAGAAAGAAAGAGATGCTCTTGAGAGAGAGTATGCAGACTTGGCTCTCCAGTATGATCAGTATGAAGGAGGAAAATTATTGATAAATAATGATTCTTTGGTTGAAAAACTTGATGCTGAGAAGATGAAAGTTCAGCGGTTGCTTGAGGAACTTCGGACTGTTAAGTCTACAAATTCGGCTCGGATTAATGAATTGAAAAAGGAATTAGCAACCTTGAGGAGTGTAATGAGAAATTATATTATACAGATTGATTCGCTTAATTCTTTGAATGAAAAACTCGTTAAGGAGAATAAAACTGTTACCAGAAAATATCAAGAAGCATCTCAGGTTGCGTCCCGTTTACAAAAAGATAAGGAACAGTTAAGTCATAAAGTAACTTTGGCATCGAAACTTGATGCGGTAGGGATAACGGTTACATCTATAAATGGTAGGGGAAAAACTGTTTCCAAAATTAGTAGGACAGAACAACTGAAAATTTGCTTTGCTCTTGCTAAAAATGTAACGGCTGAGGTCGGTGAAAAGTATATTTATATACGTATAGTGAAACCGGATGGTGATGTATTGGTAAAAGATCGTAATGCTCTTTTTCACTATGAAGATAGTGATATAAATTATTCAAGTCGTAAATTAATAGAATATACAGGAGAGGAAATGAACTTATGTATATATTGGCCGGTAGAAGAGTTTTTATATCCAGGTGATTATCGAGTTGATATTTTTGCAGATAATTATCTTATAGGAAGTCGCAATTTTGAGTTGAAAAAATAGTATGAGAAAAAGTCAAAGACGCTTATGTAAATAAGCGTCTTTTTTATTGTATACCATATTATTATATTGTTGTATTTTTAGGAAATAGGAGTATATTTTTATTTTATATACCAGTTTTTTTACTAAAAAAAATTGTATATTTGATTATCCTCCTTTATGTTGGTGTCTTTAGTCTTATAATCTGATCATTTTTAATTAATGAAGTTGCGTACCTATGAGTGAAGAAAAACTGCTGTTTATAAAAATTGCCGATTTAAAAAAGAAATCTGAGCTGGTTGGTACAAAAGGTAAATCGAGAAAATGATTTGTTGTTTGTAGTTACAGATAGGAATGTAATGAATTTGCTGGCAATAGGGAAAGGTATGTTTTTTGAAATCGTCGGGATTACCTCGGATGATAAGAAAATACTGAAATCTCAGTATTGATGAGACTCATAATCATAACCCGTTAGTTGGTCGGATGGATGATAAATAGTTTATAATCCGAATATACCCTCAAAAAATATTGTTAAGGATATTTTGCCTGATGTTGTAGCAAGAAAGAATAATCTCACTTTCATGTTCAAACAAAAAAGTGAGATTAAATAAAGATTAATATAACTTATGTTTTGTAATGTCAATAAATAAGTCTGCTAATTTTTCAACTATAGCATGGGCGTAATCTCTCCCTTTTTCAACAGAGGCCTTTCTGGGATTTCCTATGCCACTGTCGGTGGAAGCTTTGTCCCAATGGCGGGGAGTCCAAGCAATTTTTTTATTTAGAGATGGAATTGCAAAATTTTTGACTTCTCCATTACCAGCTTCACTAAGTTTTACCAGCTCGGGATGATAATACATCATAACCGATGTTTCTGATTCCCCGGCATGGTCATCTATCTCTGCTTCAAAAAAATCTTTTCCAGAAATAATTTCGAACCAGTTAGTTGCCAATATGAGAAAATCCGGATAGTCTATATACAGGTCACGTATCATGCCTTTGAAGTCATTTCCTCCATGCCCACCTAAAATAACTAAACGTCGTATCCCTTGGTTGTATAAGGATGCTGCGATATCTTCTAAAATGTATTGACGGGTGATTTGTCGTGTATGTATACAAAATGGCAAATCTCGTTGTCCGGGATTATGTGCCCCGAAAGGAACAGGAGGCATTACCATGCAATGAATTCCCGCACGTTCTCTTGCTAACTGGGCTGCATCGACAGCTATATCATGAGGCAGAATACAGTCAGTAAGATAAGGCAAGTGAAAATTGTGAGGTTCTATTGCTCCCC
The DNA here is from genome assembly GCF_001403595.1 of Gabonia massiliensis. NCBI lineage: Bacteria > Pseudomonadati > Bacteroidota > Bacteroidia > Bacteroidales > Porphyromonadaceae > Gabonia > Gabonia massiliensis. The sequence goes on from NZ_LN877936.1 coordinate 55,356, forward strand.
ATGGCAATATGACAACATCATATTTTTCATCTTTTGTTTTTCCGTAACATGAGATTGTGAGATCAATTTTTTTTCTATCCATGTTGAATTTATTAAAAAAATAAAGAAGCTCATCTTATTCTGAACAAAGAGTATGGCTGAGTATCATCATTCGAGGAATATGGAAAGGACCTTTAAAAAGATTCCCTTTTGCTGGTTGGGCAATTGAGCCATCTCGGTGTAGATATCCATACCATTCACCATATTCTTTATCTGGGAAATGAGAATATGTCCATTCGCTGATTTGTTTGTGCATTGACAAATATTTTTCATCATAAGAGGCTCGGTAAGCATAAAGTGTTGCAATGATAGCTTCAGTTTGTGGCCACCAAAATTTCATGTCCTGGGAATAATCTTGTGAAGGAAAATTTTTGCAGTCACGAAAGTTAATGATACCTCCATATTCTTTATCCCATCCCCAAGACCATGACCAATCAAGAATTTGAAGCCCCAAAGATATCAGATCTTTATCCCAGTTGCGGAATTTAGCTTCTTCCAAGATAAACCATGCAGTTTCAATGCAATGACCGGGATTGATTGTACGTCCGTTGCATGTGTCAATGAATTCCCCGTTTGGCCCGACCATTTCAAGCAAAGCATTAAATTCTGGATGGATAAAGTATGTTCGGATGGCTGATATAGATTCTTCTATCTGTTGGTCTAGTATTGGATCTGGAATGGCTGCACGGATGCGAGATGCTGTGTTTATGAGAATCATGGTTATAGAATGTCCTCGAGCTTGCAAAGCCGGCAAATATTTAGGCTCTAAAAATCCGGGGGTAGATAGAAATCTTTTGATACGCATAAATAGTTCTAAAGCTTTTATTGCATATTCTTTTTCTCCGGATGCAATGGCATATTCAGACATTGCAATAGCAGCGAAACATTCAGAAAATACATAGCGTCGTTGGCGAAGAGGAATTCCATCTTCTGTTACTTCGAAATATAGATGTCCATGAGCATCTATACAATGGGCTTCGATGAAGTCTATGCAACTTTTTGATGCGGCTAGCCAGTCAAGATTCTTTTCTATGTAATTGTAAGCGTAAGCAGCGATAAATCCAAAACGTCCTTGGAACCATACAGACTTAGTTGTATCCATTAAACGACCTTCTCGGTCAAGGCATGTATATATGCCACCATATTTACGATCAAGACCATACTTTAGCCAGAAAGGCATAATATTTTCTGTAAGATCTTTCCGATAGATTGCTGCCCATGATTTTAAATAATCTGTAGCTTTCATAATGTGTGAGATTTAAAATTTGTTACAGCGTTCAAAAAAGTTTATTGCTTCGAGTTCTGTTTTCATTTTAATTTCTTCTTCGTCTGTCATGTTTTGAAATGGAGTTCGATTTTTGCCCAAGTCTAAGCCAATGAGTTTCATTATGCGCTTGCCTCCTACAATATTGCCACGGAAATGGCAAATAATATTGATTACTTCTTGAGCAAAATTTTGGCGTTCACGAGCTAAGTCTAAGTTTCCGTTTTTCCAGGCTTCTATGATGCCTACCAATTCTTTTCCATTATAGTTGGTTGTTCCCCCAATTCCGCCTTGAGCTCCTCCCATGGCTAAGCAGGGGAGAATGGTCTCGTCTTGTCCGTGTAACATGTCATACTTGCCATTTTTGTAAAGGCGGCATTGATTGTATTCATACAGGCTTTCGAATGTATATTTGATACCAGCAAAATTAGGTATTCGCCCGTCTACTTCTTCAAGTAATTTAATCATAGGTAAGAAGGCTCCGTTGAAGGCTGGGATGTGATAGTAATAAAACGGAAGCGTTGGAGCACCTGTTGCAATTTCTTCGATATATTTTACTAATTCTTCAATACGTCCGATTTTTGGGAAAGGAGGAGCCATTGCTCCGATACCCCAAGCTCCTATTTTTTGTGCATGTTCAGCTAATATTTGACTAGATTTTACACAACAGCTTCCGACGTGTACAATTACTTTAAAGTTCTTGGGTACTACAGCCATCCAGCGTTCGGCAAGTTTCATACGTTCTTTTTCGGTCAACATATACCCTTCTCCGGATGAACCATTAATAAAAACGCCCTGTAATCCATTTTTTTGTAGCATTTTAGCATAAGCCTCAATAGGTTCATAATTTACATCTCCATTCTCATAAAATGGTGTAAATGGAGCATCTATTAATCCGATAATTTTTTCCATAATTATAATTATTGTATTTTGTTATTTTATTTCATATTGTCTGTTTGGGGACGTAAGAAATATAGTTGAAGGAATACTGCAGCGACAACAATTATACTTAACATTGCAAATCCTTGCCCTAGACTTCCGTTGTCGGACCATTTCCCGAGTAGTTCTGTTACAGCAGCTCCTGCAAAAACTCCAATCATATTCATTATTCCATATGCAGTACTGCGATATTTAGTGGAAACGAATTGACAAAGAATAGGCATATTATTGGCATCAAAAATACCAAAACCTATGCCAAAGAGAAGTCCAGCCCCGATAACAGCAATGAGGTTGTGTCCGAATCCTAATAATAATAAGGCTGGGATAGTTAGGCTTAAGCCGATGGCTCCGGTATAAATACGCCCTCGTATATTTTTCTGTACCCAACGATCCGAGAGAATACCTCCGAAAATAACACCTATAAAAGAAGAAAAAGCGATAGTTATAGTGGATAATGGACCCGCTTGGGACATCGGGATATTTAGATTTTCTGCAAACAACGTCGGCAACCAATTTTTTGTTGCCCAACCAGGTAGACTGGGAGCTGCAAAATAGAATAAAATAATCCAAAAAGCCCAGGAAGAAAACAGAATACTTATACCAGCCAGAAATGTTGTTTTTTTGAGTTCAGGATTTCTTTTTGTTTCTATTTCTTTTGCTAGAATATGAGTGGGATTTTCATGTAGTAATACTATTAATATCAATGAGTAAATAATCCCGATGATTCCAAACCATTGAAAAGTCGATTGCCATGAAAACATGGCTGCGGCTGTTGCTCCAAATCCACCTATAGCTTGTCCAACATAAAGACCTGTCATGTGTATTCCTATTGCCAAAGATCGAGATTTGTCACGATGCCAATCGGCTATGAGAGAAAGAGCAGATGGAATGTAAAGTGCTTCGCTGATTCCCATTATAGCCCGGAGCCAATAAAGCTCATTGTATGATTTTGCATATCCCATTAAGAAAGTAACAGCGGACCAGACAAAGAGGCTGCCAACAATAAGCCATTTCCGACTAAATCGATCTGCTATCATCCCTGCAATTGGGCTCATAAATCCGTAAATCCATAGAAAAATGGCCATCAATGCTCCGAATGCTTCTGCCTTGTTTAGTTCCGTAATGTCTATTTTCATAGAAGCTTGCATGGTAGAGAGCATCTGCCTGTCCATATAATTAAGCAAAGCTACTACCCATAGTAAGCTTACTACTATCCAGGGATAAATACTTTTGTTTCTCATTGGTATCATATATAAATTAATAATTTAAATTTTGATGGCAAAAATAATAAATATATTTATTATGTGTCGCATTTTTTTATGATATAACGAATAATATTATTGTTAAAGTACTTTATTGAATAATAGTGAAGAGATATTTTTGAAAGACTTAAAATAATTTGTGGGCCTAATTGCTTTTTAGGAGATTAAAATTGTTATAGAATAAGAAAACTATACTATTTTTATTAGTTTCTAATTGTGTTTATGTTATTATTATATTGTATATCAGTGTATTATGTATTTGGATATAATACCGTTTTATGCACTTTCTTGTATTAAAAAATGATAAATACTGTGAACTTAACGAAGTAAAAGCTTGTTATGTTTGATAAGTAATATATCTTTGCAGCATGTGAAAAGATAGGGCTGTGAAGTCGCTATTTTTTTTAAAGAAAAAAGATTGTTTATGCAATTATTGCATAGATTATTTTTAAAAAAGAAGATAAAACATTATCTTAAAAGAAGAGCAGAATGAAAAAATTAATCTCCCTCTGTTTGCTGACTGCAATAAGCAGTACTGCTATTTCACAACAAGTTTTTACGCTTGATTCTTGTAGGAATATGGCGTTGAATAATAATAAGCAAATACGTATTGCCGAAGAAAAGATTAAAGCAGCTGGTTATGAAAAAAAGTCGGCATTTGCTAACTATTTACCAGGGATTGATGTGATGGGTACTTATATGTACAATTCTAAAGAGATTTCATTGTTGAGTAAAGACCAAAAAGCTGAGTTGTCTCAGTTAGGAACACAAGCTGCTAATGCTGTGCAGGGAATGATTCCTCCGCCTTATGAAACTATACTTGGACCTATGTTATCTGGGCTGGTAGCTCCGTTAAATGCTGTCGGGGGGTCTTTGGTTGACGCATTACGGACAAATACAACAAATGTTTTTGCCGGAGCAGTGACGATAACTCAGCCTTTGTATATGGGAGGAAAAATCAGGGCATATAATCAGATAACCAAGTATGCTGAAAAATTAGCTCAGTCTCAAAAAAATACAGCCGTAAAAGATTTAATTTTTAAAGTAGATGAAGCTTATTGGCAAGTAGTTTCGTTGGTTTATAAGAAAAAATTAGCTGAGAGTTATGTAAGTCTTTTGGATACTTTAAATAATAATGTCCAGGAGATGATTCTTGAAGGTGTAGCGACGAAATCGGATGGACTTACGGTCGCAGTAAAATTGAATGAGGCGCAGATAACCTTGACGAAAGTTGACAATGGATTAAGCTTGTCTAAAATGTTGCTGGCTCAAATATGTGGTTTACCGGTCGATTTGCAATATAACTTGGCCGATGAAAATTCTTCTCCTCAGGTAGAATTGGTTCCACAAGCATTTAATATGGATGAAGTATATGCTCATCGTAGTGAAATACATAGTTTGACATTAGCTACTGATATTTATAAATACAAGCAGCGAGTAGCTTTATCTTCTATGCTACCTAATTTAGCTTTAACGGGAAACTATATATTTTCTAATCCAAATGTTTTCAATAGTTTTGAGAATAAACTATCGGGGATGTTTAGTGTCGGTGTAGTTTTAAAAATTCCGATTTTTCATTGGGGAAAAGATTATTATAAAGTTAAGGCTGCAAAAACAGAGCGGAATATAGCGATGTTAAATCTGGAAGATGCAAAAGAAAAGATAGAGTTACAAGTAAATCAAGCTTCATTTAAAGTAAATGAAGCAAATAAAAAGTTGGAGATGACCCGTAAAAATATGGAAAAGGCTGAGGAAAACTTACGGAATGCTCAATACGGCTTTGAAGAAGGTGTGATGACTACTGATAATGTATTGGAAGCACAAACGGCATGGTTACAGGCCGAATCAGAGAAAATAGATGCAGAGATAGATGTACGTTTATGTAATGTATATTTGTCTAAAGCCCTAGGAATAATGAATAAATAGAAAATAAGAATATAATAATAGAAAAAATAGAAACAATGGATACTCCGGAAAGAAAAAAAGAAAAAAGTCTGGCTATAGGTCTGGTTGGGCTGATAATTGTCATTGTTATTTTAGCTCTTATTGGCTTTTTTATGTTAGAGCCAAAACCTGAGATTATTCAAGGGCAGGCAGAAGCTACACAAGTTCGTGTTTCTGGTAAGTTGCCAGGGCGTGTTGCTGAGTTTATGGTACAAGAAGGCCAGCAAGTTCATATGGGAGATACTTTAGTTCGTATTTTTTCTTCTGATGCAGAGGCGAAGTTGATGCAAGCAACAGCGATGGAGAATGTATATAAAGCTCAGAATCAAAAAGTAGATAAAGGTTCTCGTATTGAAGTGATTAATTCTGCTCATGATATGTGGCAAAAGGCTATTGCAGGATTGGAGATTGCGAAGAAATCTTATGATCGGGTACAGGCTCTTTATAATAAAGGGGTAGTTTCTGCCCAAAAGAGAGATGAAGCAGAGGCCAATTATAAAGCTATGCAAGCGACGGAAAGAGCTGCTCGTTCTCAATATGAAATGGCAAAGCGAGGAGCACAAATAGAAGATAAAGATGCTGCGGCAGCAATGGTGGAAGTTGCAAAAAGTGGGGTAGCACAGGTTGAATCAGTGTTGGCTGATTCTTATCTTACGGCACCGATTGATGGTGAGATTTCTGATATTTTTCCGAATGTTGGGGAATTAGTTGGCCAAGGGGCTCCTATCATGAACGTTTTGGATTTAAGTAAAATGTGGGTGACATTTAATGTTCGGGAAGAATTATTGAAAGACTTAACAATGGGAAAAGAGTTAAAAGCAATTATTCCTGCGTTAGGAAATAAAGAGGTAATGTTAAAGATTTACTATATTAAAGATATGGGGTCTTATGCTGTGTGGCGTGCTACAAAAGTTACGGGTCAATATGATGCTAAAACATTCCAAATTAAGGCTCGTCCAGTACAGGCTATCAAAGACTTGAGACCGGGAATGTCTGTATTGATAAAAGAAAAATGAACAGTTGAGCTTTTCTGAAAAATTGAGAGAAGCAATAAAAAATATGAAAATGGTTGATTTAAGATCTGGGTTTAAAATCCTTGGGACAGTCATTGTTCGGGAATTGCATCGATTGGTATCCCGTCCGATATATATATTGTGTCTGATTGTCGCACCTCTTATCAGTTGTATTTTTTTGCTGACATTGATGGATAAGGGATTGCCAGAAAGGTTACCGACGGCAGTCGTTGATCTTGACCATTCTACAGCTTCTAGAAATTTTATACGGCAACTTAATTCTCTTAGTTTGATACAAGTCGTAGAGCAGCCTAATAGTTTTACCGAAGCTCGTGAATCTTTACAAAGAGGTCAGATATATGGATTTTTGGTTATTCCAGAATCATTTGAGGCTAAAGCGATGGCTGGTAGGCAACCAGAATTATCTTTTTACACAAATAATGGCTATTATATCCCGGGAGCATTGCTTTATAAGGGGTTTAAAACTATGTCTGTGTTAGCTTCAGGGGCGATTGTTCAACAGACATTGTTAGCACATGGACAATATGGTTATGAGATAACTCCAAAGCTACAACCAATAGTTCCCGATGTACATGCGTTAGGAAATCCATGGTTAAATTATTCTGTTTATCTTAATAATACGTTTATTCCGGGGATGCTTCAGTTGCTTATTTTGTTAACTACAGTTTTTAGTATCGGTTCCGAGATAAAACATGGTACTTCGAGAGAGTGGCTGGCGAAATCTCATAATTCTATTATATTAGCAATAACAGGTAAATTATTACCACAAACGGTTATATTTTTTGTAGTAGGGGCTTTGTGCCAATCGTTGTTATATGGTTATTGGCATTTCCCTTTGCATAATGGAATATGGCCTATGTTGTCAGCCATGTTACTATTGGTTATAGCATCTCAGAGTTATGCTGTAATAATGATGAGTATTGCCCCTTCTTTACGTATTGGCTTAAGTATGGCTGGCCTGTTCGGGATTGTATCTATTTCAATTACAGGTTTTTCATTCCCTGTACCGGCAATGTATTCTCCGTTTAGGTTATTGACCAATATATTTCCGTTGCGGCATTATTTTTTGATTTATGCCGATCAAGCATTGAATGGAATACCTCTTTACTATTCACGGATACAATATTTAGCTCTTTTTCTTTTTGCTTTAGCTTCATTGCCTTTGTTACCTCGGCTTAAGAAAGCTTTGCAAAGACAGATATATGTCCCATAATATAATCCGAAGTTTATATAGTAAAATTGATAAAAATGAAAATATCAATATTAAAAGAGCAGTTAAAAACAGGTTTCCTGGATATATGTTATATCTGGAGAAAAGAATATATAACAATTTTTCGAGATTTTGGAGCCTTGATATTTTTTCTGGCCTTACCTTTCGCTTATCCTCTTTTATATGCTTTGATTTATAATCCGGAGGTTGTCAGAGATGTCCCAATGGTAGTTGTAGACAATGCCCGTACTCCATTGAGCCGAGAGTTAGCACGTAATATGGATGCATCCCCTAATGCTAAGATTGTATCATATTGTGCAAATATGGAAGAGGCGAAAGAGCTGATGTATCGAAAAGAGTGTTATGGGATTCTGCTAATTCCAGAAGATTTCAGTAAGAAGTTGGTTAGAGGAGAACAAAGTCCTGTGATGTTTTATTCAGATATGAGTATTATGCTTAATTATAAAGGTTTTTTAATGGCGATTACTGATGTGACTATGGATTTGGGAGCTAAATTACAAGTAGAGACTTTGGGAGGAGCAACACCAGAGCAGATTAGTATGGCTACTTCTCCTGTTCCATATAGTTCTATTACTATGTATAATCCAGAGTCGGGATTCGGATCTTTTTTAATACCTGCAATTCTAGTTCTTATATTACAGCAAAGTTTAGTTTTAGGGATAGGTCTTTTAGCAGGAGGAGTATATGAACATAAAAAGCTTCACCATTATTATTCCGGTCGAGAACGTATTCATAATAATATTATTCATATCGTTTTAGGTAAAGCTATATGTTATTATAGTATATATATTGTACCTACAGTTTTTATATTGCATGTGGTTCCATGGATATTTAGTTTCCCACAAATAGGAAATCAATGGGAAATATATGCATTTATGGCTCCTTTTTTATTTGCTTCAATCTTTTTTTCAATGACATTATCCGTATTTGTGCGTGAACGAGAAACGTCATTTTTACTTTTTGTATTTACTTCTCTCTTATTTTTGTTTGTATCTGGTATTACGTGGCCATATTATGCAATGCCTGAGTTTTGGAAAATTATAGGAACAGTGATTCCTTCGACATGGGGTATTCAAGGATTTGTAGGGATAAATACAGCCGGAGGCACAATTAATGATGTCCATGAGTCTTTTATTTGGTTATGGGTTCTAACAGGATTTTATTTTATTACTACATGCTTAGTATATCGTTATCAAATTTATAAGGATAAAAAACGGGGTTTTAAAGGAAATTTAGTATTGACAGATGAAGTGTAATATAAAGGGAATAAATAAAAAGTAAAATCTCTATCCTATTCAGGGATGGAGATTTTTTATAAGTGTTATGTCTGATATACAGATATTTTTGTGTTACATTTATATTAAATTTTTCAGTATGTTTTATCTTTTTGTTTAATTCTTTAACTTTGTTGTCTTGCTCCAAAATAAATAGTCTCTCTAAACCTGAATAGAATGAAGAAATTTTTATGTATTATTATTGCAATGTTGGGTATTTGGGCAATATTAGCATTCTTCTATGTTCAAATTCCAGATTATTATCAAGATAGAACCGGGAAAAGGGGAGAAATATGGCAGAATGTATTATCTAAAGTAATATGCAAGGTTGGAAATGGTAGTAATTTCTATTTTTAAAATATATTTATTAAACAATAAAGTGTTATAACGATTTTGTTTGTCTTTTTAGATTTACATTTTTGAGTTTGGAAGATATGAGTAGGAGAGTATATAAAGTTATAAAGGGACTCGAAATTTTTGGTAAAGGTATATAATTTAGGTTATTGCCTCGAATATATTGAAAAGTGAAAATGTTGTACGGTAATCGAATGTTTATGAAGAAATTGAGCTATTTTTCTGTTAGTTTTTTGTTTTTTTGGGTCGTATCGTTTTATTTAATTGCGCAGGCTCCGGCTAATTATTATCAAAGTGCAATAGGGAAAAAAGAAAGAGAACTAAAAACAGCCTTATATAATATTGTAAAAGACCACACGGTTCTGTCTTATACTCCAGGATTATGGAATGCGTATAAAGATACAGATGCAAAGTCTGACGGTACAGTGTGGGATATGTATTCAAGCATATCGAGATTTACATTTGGTGTGGATCAAGACTCTGGTTCAGGAGGTACTACGGAAGGTGATAAGTATAATAGAGAGCATTCTTTCCCGCAAGAATGGTTTAATGGTAAGTCGCCAATGAAAACAGACCTTTATCACGTATATCCTACAGATAAGTTAGTGAATAATAAAAGAGGAAGTTATCCTTTTGGAGAAACAAATGGAGAATCGTATAAATCAGCTGGCAATTTTAGTAAATTAGGTCGGTGTACATATCCAGGTTATTCGGGAACTGTATTTGAACCAAATGATGAGTATAAGGGTGATTTTGCCCGTTCTTATTTTTATATGGTAACTTGCTATGAAGATAAAGTGAGTGGTTGGAATAGTGAGATGCTAAATAATACTTCATATCCTGCATTTACAACTTGGGCGATGAATTTATTGTTAGAATGGAACAGAAAAGATCCAGTTAGCAAGAAAGAAACAGATAGGAATAATATGGTATATTCTGAGTATCAGCATAATCGTAATCCTTTTATTGATTATCCTCAATTGGCTGAACATATTTGGGGTAACCTTAAGGATATGCCTTTTGATGGTACTACATCTGTAGAAGAGTGGGCGCTGGATAATATCTCCGTTTTTGTTACTTCTGGAAATATCTTGACGGTAGTGGATGCACCAGTTAATTCGATTCTGAAACTATATAATATGTCAGGAGAATTAATAGTTGAGCATCAGATTCTGTCTGACAGATATGAAACTGAAGTTGGAACTGAAGGTGTTTATATAGCACATGTTATTACTTCTTCAAGGGTTTGTGCAGTTAAAGTTTTTATTAGGTGATATAAGGAAAATTTAAGATGAAAAAAAACATGTTGAAAGGTAATATTGTGTTGCTGTTATGGGTTGTCAGTCTCTTATTGTCTGCTCAAATTCCTGCGGGTTATTATGAGGGTACTCGAGGAAAGTCTGGGGCGGAGTTGAAAACGGCATTGCATAATATAATTAAAGACCCGAAAGTCTTATCATATGGCAGTGGTGCGAATTCTACTTGGTATGGTTTTACGAAAACAGATGTCCGTCCTGAAGATGGTACGGTTTGGGATATGTATTCTAACAATCATGTGGAGTTTAATGGTAATTCTGCTGCTGCAGGGATGAATATCGAACATTCATTTGCAAAAAGTTGGTGGGGAGGAGCGAAACGAACAGCATATCGAGATTTACACCATCTGAATCCATCGAATCAACAAGCCAATTCGGCGAAGGGAAGTTGGCCTATGGCTTATGTTACGGGCAAGAAGACTTTCGATAACGGAGTTATAAAGGTTGGTAAATCCAATAATCGTCCGGGAGGTGAAATTTCAGCATGGGAGCCTGCTGATGAATATAAAGGTGATTTTGCTCGGGCGTATATGTATATGGTTACGTGTTATGAGGATTATGCTTCTGATTGGACGGGAAATTCTGTAAACCAATTGGATAATAATACCTATCCGGTATTCGAGCAATGGACCGTTGATTTATTATTGAAATGGAATCGGGAAGATCCGGTAAGTGAAAAAGAGAAAACGCGCAACGAGGCAGTTTTTTCGTTGCAGAAGAATAGAAATCCATATATAGATTTTCCTGATTTAGCGGAATATGTATGGGGTGACCGTAAAAATGAATCTTTTGATCCAGATGCTGGTTCTTCACCGGCCATTATTCATCCGGTAGATGGAAGTATTGTTGATTTGGGAATTAATACTGTAAATTCTCAATTATCTTATATGTTGAATATAAAAGCTCGTAATCTAAAGGGAGATATAAGTCTTTCGGTAACAGATAATCATTTTTCCGTATCTCGGAGTGTGTTGACTAAGGAAGAGGCTGAGAGAGGTGTAAATGTAGAACTTACTTGTAATTTGGCAGATGTTTTAGAGTATTCTGGTACATTAATAATAACTGGAGGAGGATTGGAAAATGCGGTAAGTATATCTTTAAAAGCGCAAGCAGTGTCGAATATTCCTGCATTGCCGGTGACGGATATCACTTCTGAAGGTTTTTTAGCTCGTTGGGTACATTTACCTTCGATAAAAGAGGTAACCCTTCATGTATATACACGAGATGGAGATAAGATTTTGCCTTTGGATGGCTATCCTCGTCAGTGTTTTAGTGAGGACCAGGAAGCATGGGTTACAGGTATTTCTTATGATACTACGTATTATTATCGAGTGACAAGTGGAGATATGGGCTCAAATGAAATTTCGGTTTTTATTCCGGCTCCAGTGCCGATGATATCAGTGGCATCCCTTGATGGAGATTTGAATTTTTCTACAGAACCGGGCATGGCTTCTGAAACGAAAAGAGTGAATATAACAGGAAAATATACGTATGAGCAAATACATGTAATGGTAGATGAGCCTTTTGAAATTAGTGTAGACAATCGAGAGTGGTTCCGGCAAATAGATTTGTCTTCTGCAGGAGGTACAGTTTGGGTACGATTATCTGATTCTGCTCCAGAGGGTGAACATGTATCAGAACTATTAGTATCGAGTGAGGAGATTGAGGAAGAAGAAATATTACCTCTTTCGGGTTTAGTTGCTGTAAAGAAAGCATTTTTTGAAGATTTTGAGACTGGCTCTAAAGGAAGTTATGCTTCTGGGGTAGTGACTTGTTCTAAGGGGAGATGGCTTTTTGATGATGCCTTGATGGGTGCTCAAAATGGAGATTTGAAACAAGGGAAAAAATCTGCACGAATAAGAAATGGATATATTGAAATGCAGGATGATAAGGCGGGAGGAATCGGTACATTATCTCTATATGCTGGATTATACGGTAGTGATACAAATGGAAAATTATCGATTTGGTATTCTTCTGATAGTGGTATGAGCTGGAATTTGATTGCAGAGGATATAGCTTTGACAAAAACATTGACTAAGTATATATATCCGGTCAATGTATCCGGAAATCTTAGAGTAAAAATTGAAAATACGGGTGGAAATCGTATTAATGTTGATGATATAGAAATGAGTGATTATCGTGTTTCAGGAGTTGATGATATCAGTACCTCCACAGTAAAAGTAGGGGTTTTGAATGGTGTTTTATGGATTGAAGCTCCTGAAAAATCTTCATATTCTATATATGATATCAATGGCGTTTTGGTACGGACAGTGGCTGTTATTAATCGTACAGAAGTGTATGGCTTGCCATTGGGTACTTATATTATATCTGGGAAGAATGTGAATGGAGGAGTTAAAATATTAGTTCGATAGTAATGCATAAGCAAACATATAATCTTAGAAAAAAAAAGAAAGGTGTAAAAAATGACCTTTTAGTTGATGGATTTGTTTATACAGGAGAACATAAAGATCCCGTACGGATAAATTTTGTTCAGTACGACGGGCTGAATTATAAGCAGAAAGAATTATCGACAGACGATAATCTTTCGATGATATTTCAGCCAGGAAAAGTGAATTGGATGCATGTTTCCGGTCTTTCCGATACTGCATTGATTTCTCGTATTGGGAAAATGTTGAAAATGCATTCAACTGATATTCAAGATATACTTACCAGTCAACATATTGCAAAAATTGAACAGTACAGTGATAAGACGATATTAGTTGTTAATACATTCTACTATACAGACCAGAAAGAACTCCAACAAGAACATATCTGTGTAATCTTGGGAAAAGATTATGTCGTATCTTTTCAGGAGTCAGAACTTCCACTTTTTAATAATATTATAACAGCTATCGAAAGAAATACGGCTTTAGTAAGAACACATACAGTTGATTATCTTTTTTTTCTATTAATGAACAATATATTGGGAAATTATCTTGATGTAATTGCTGCTCTTGAAGAAGAATTAGAGAAAATGGAAGACGAAGTTTTGACAAGAGATCCACGAGAAGATTTCGGCAATAGAATACAGGCTAATAGGAGAGATTATATGCAATTGAAGAAATCTATATTGCCATTGAAAGATGATTGTAATAAGCTGATTCATAATGAAAATAAACTTATTAAAGAAGAAAATATGGTATATCTGAATGATTTGGAAGACCGTATAGTATTTATTATACAATCGATAGAGATATGTCGCGAATCTATGGCATCTTTGCTTGATTTGTATTTTTCTGATAATGATTTGCGGATGAATGGGATTATGAAGCAGTTGACGATTGTTGCGACCATATTTATACCACTTACTTTTGTTGTGGGAGTATGGGGAATGAATTTCAAGATTATGCCGGAACTTGAATGGAAATATGGCTATTTGATGGCTTGGGCTTTGATGATTCTTGTTGTTCTGATTGTATGGTGGTTTATAAAACGGAGGCGTTGGAATTAATGGGACGATTTTTATTTTATAAAAGCAAAACAAACGTAGGGACTTTTTAAATAAATTACTACGTTTGTTTTTGTTTAAAGTGATAAATATTTGAAGTTGATGCTTATTTGAGACTTTATGGAATTGACAGTAAAAGAATTTGAACATTTTTATCGCTGTTTATATCGTCCTTTGGGAATGTATGTGTTGCGATACACAGAGAATATCGACGATGCAGAAGATATAGTTCAGGAAACATTTGCAAACGTATGGGATAAAGTATCATCTGGAGAAGTTATTTCGGATTTTAAATCATATATGTATCGGGCAGTGAAGAATCGTGCATTGTCTTTTCTCCAGAGTTCTCCTTATGAATTGTCTCAAGAGATACAAAATGATAATTCTGATGAAGTTGAGGAAGAGCAGATATATATTGCAGAACGAGATGCACGTCTTTGGACAGCTATTGATAAATTACCTGCTCAAAGACGTAAAATATTTTTGTTGGCTAAGCGGGATGGGCTTACTTATGCTGAGATAGCAGAAGAACTTAATCTTTCAGTAAAAACTATTGAACATCAAATAAGTAAAGCATTAAAATGCTTGCGTGATAAGGCTGTAAAGATATATACTTTCTTTTTTGGATAAAAAAAGAAGGAATAAGAATAGGGGGATTTTGAATTTTTACTGTCTTAAGGGTATATATTTTTATTTGTAGTAGATATGAGACCAAGGGAAAAGATGGAAAATTCAAAATTGAATGAAGAAGACATTCGCTTTGTCGCCCGTTTTTATGATCCATTGAAAATGGACACGTCAGAAGCGTGGAAAAAATTGAAATTGGCGAATGTTACAGAAATCAAATATCATTCCATTTTGTATCGCATAGCTTCTGTTGCTGCTGTTTTGATAATTGTTATTGGTAGTATTAGTGTATATTTGTATACTAACCATGATAAACAAGATTGGATTACTGTGACTACTGACGGAAAGCATTCTTTGGTATATGTATTGCCTGACAGTAGTACTGTATATTTAGCAAAAGAAGCAATATTAAAATATAATAAAGGAGATTATGATGTTAGAAGTCGTAATGTAGAATTGTCCGGAAAAGCTTTTTTTGAGGTATGTCATAAGGAAGAAAGTCCTTTTATTGTAAAAACATCGATCGCTGGAGTACAAGTTTTAGGAACATGTTTCCAGGTACAAGCAGACCTTGATACTACATCTATTTTTGTAGATAGTGGTAAAGTCCGCTTTTATAATAAAAAGTATCCAGATGTTATATTGGAGGCTGGAGAAGGAGCATATGCTGTGAAAGATGGAAATATAAAAAAGGATACAAATGTAGATGTCAATATTTTATCTTGGAAAACGAATATATTTTATTTTCGGGATACGCCTTTGCCCATAGTTATAAAAAAACTTGAAGAGGTGTATGGAGTACATATAATTAATATACCCCAAAAAGATTATCATTTAACTTCTTCATTTCATGATATATCTGTTTCGGAGATTATCAATTTGATAAACGAAGCCCTTGATATTCATTTAAAAATAGAACTCTGATGCAATTTTATATAAAACTTTTATGTCTGTTGCTTTTCCTGTCTTTTATGGAAGGAAAAGCAGCAGAAGAAAGTAATCTCGTGGTTACTGTGGATGTAAAACAGAAAAATTTGTCTGATATTTTAACTGAAGTGGCAAGGCAAACCGGAATAAATTTTATATATGATTCTTCTATTATTGCTGGAATTAGATTGGATTTTAAAGCATATCAAGAACCTCTTTTGCAATGTATGAAACGGTTGATAAAGGATATTCCAATAACATATTATTTATCAGGGAATAATATTATTCTTAAGAGAGCTAATGAGAAAGTAACAATAAGTGGATTTATTCGAGATAAAAATACATTGGAATATTTAGTTGGAGCGTCTGTTTATGATCATTATTCGCGGAGGGGTACAACAACAAATGAGAATGGATTTTTTTCTCTTACATTATCAAGTAAAGTCGTTGAATTGGAAATTTCGTATGTAGGTTATCGGGCTTTTAAGCACACTTTTATGGAGTTAGATAAAGATACGGTAATGCGTGTATCCCTTATTGCTGATCGTCAATTAAAAGAAGTCGTGATAGTAGGAACTCAGTCGTCTAAAGAGCTTATATCCGGTACACAGATGGGTACTTTGTCGATGACCCAGAAGTCTATAAAGAATATTCCGACTATATTCGGTGAGGCCGATGTTGTAAAAGCTTTACAGACTCAGCCTGGAGTTATGGCGGGTGTTGAAGGTTTTTCGGGAATGTATGTGAGAGGAGGAAATGGAGATGATAATCTTTATTTAATAGATGGGGTCCCGGTTTATCAAGTAAGTCATTTAGGAGGTTTGTTTTCAGCTTTTAATGCTGAGGCTGTCGAAAAAGTTGATTTTTTTAAATCGGCTTTCCCTGCACGTTATGGGGGGCGGTTATCAAGTGTTGTAGATATTCGGACAAAAGATGGCAATATGAAAGAGTTTCATGGTAGTGCAATGTTGGGACTTACATCTGGAAATCTAAATTTGAGCGGACCTATAATAAAAGACCGTACTTCCTTTAATATTTCATTACGCCGTTCTTGGCTCGACGTTTTGTCTGCACCTGCTATTGCAATTTATAATAAAGTGAGAGAAAAAGAGGGTGAAAAAATGATTGGCCGGTATGCTTTTACTGATTTGAATTTTAAAGTTAATCATTTCTTTTCCGAAAAAAGCCGTGTTTATGTAAGTCTCTATTTAGGACAAGATTTTTTGAAAGGAGGGAATGTCGAGTTTTCTAAAGGGGATGGAATGTCTTATGAGAATAAAGATATAGGACGTTTGCGGTGGGGAAATGTGGTTACATCTGCAGGTTGGTCTTATATTATAAATAATAAAATATATATTCATAATCAGTTTTCGTATTCTCGATATAGATCCTCCTTGAAAAGGACTATAAATGAAATTTCTGGGGAAAAAGGTTCGGTAGATTATAGTGAAAGTCTAAGTGAATCATCGTCAATAAATGGAATCGAAGATTTGGGGGTTCGTTCGAGTTGGGATTATTTACCATTGCCAGAACATCATGTCCGTTTTGGAACAAGTTATTTTTATCATCGTTTTAAACCTGAGTATGTTCGGGAAAAGAGAGTTGGAGATATTGAAAAACCAAACCCGGTGAATCGAAATGAAATGTTGTTGGCTCATGAATTTGATTTATATATTGAAGATGATTGGTCTTTAGGGAGGGCGACGCGTTTGAACGCAGGATTACGGTTAGGATTATTTAATGTTCAGAAAAAATCTTTTGTGTCGTTGGATCCTCGGTTATCTGCCCGTTTCTTATTATATCCTGATTTTAGCTTTAAGTTTTCATATGCTCGAATGAACCAATATGTACACCAGATAAATGAAAGTTATATCAGTTTGCCTACAGACTTATGGCTGCCAGTTAGTCGTGACTTCAAACCTTTGACGAGCGACCAAGTTTCTGCTGGATTTTATTATAATCTTCGTGATTTATATTCTTTTTCTGTTGAAGGGTATTATAAATGGATGAATCATATTTTAGATTATAAAGATGGTTATAATTTTCTTCCTTCTTTTATTGGTTGGGAGGAAAAATTAGTATCAGGTAAGGGTTGGGCCTACGGATTAGACTTGATTGTTCGCAAAAACGAGGGAAATATAACAGGTTGGATGGGTTATGGATTGATGTGGGCTGATAGGCAAATTCCTGGAGTTAATGGTGGAATTCGTTTCCCTGCGAAATATGATAACCGACATAAATTGAATATTGTAATTGATTGGAAAATTAATAAGAAGATTGAATTAACAGGAAGTTGGGTATATATGACAGGCAATCGAATTACACTTGCTTTGGAAAATTATCAAGATTTGAAAAATTCGGGTATTATAAATGAGAAGATTCCGAATCTCCCTTCTTATTGGGAGAGTGTTGGGCTTAATTATTATGCAAATAGAAATAATTTTCGCCTTCCTGCTTATCATCGTTTAGATTTAGGAATAAATATATATTCTCCTAAAAAACGAGGGAGGATGGGAATATGGAATATAAGTATTTACAATGTATATAGTTATATGAGTCCGATAGCTATTCGGAAATGGTATCAGTTTGGTGGTTATAATTATTCTAAGGCTTATTGTTCTTTCCAAACTTTAGGGCTATTACCTGTTATTCCTTCTTTTTCGTATACTTATAAATTTTGAAGAATGAGAACTGTTATTTATCGTATAGTTTTAATCTTTTGTTCGTTATATTTGGTATCCTGTTATAAGGATATTGATTTGGAGAAGTTTCGTCCTATACCAAAAGTAGTGATAAACGGTGTAATTACTACTGATACTGTTGTGTTAGCAAGTGTAACTCGAACATGGTTCTTTACAGAAAATGTACCGAATGTGAATTTGAAAAATGCAAAAGTTGAATTGTATGTCGATAATATTTTTCGTGAAAATATGGTCTGGCAGGAAAAAAAGGACACAGATGGAAATGTTTCGGGATGTTTCGTTTCGTCAGTAGTCCCGCGAGAAGGCGAAGTTGTAAAAATTGTTGTAACTTCAGAATATGGAATGGCATATGTGGAAGATAAGATTCCGATGTCGACAGATATTGATTTGGTTGAGATGACAGCTAAGAAGGAGTCTAATCCGGATGATGTAAGGATAACGGTAGGTCCGGACGGAGAAGTAGTCGTAGAGCAAATTAAATATTATGTTATACATTATCGAGTGACTTTTCAGGATACTCCAGGACAAAAAAATTATTATTTTATTTATATTGATGAAGGTCCGATGCATGAATGGACATATGGTTCCTTCGATTTTTCTATTGACCCGATTTATGATAACCACCAGACAGTATTGGACGGAGTATTAGGTTTTGATGATGGTGGTGGCTCTGGTTGCGTTTTTTCAGATGAAAAAATAGAAGGACGGCAATATACATTTACGGTTAAAGAATCTTTAGATGAAATGTATGTGAATATGCAGGAAGAAGAAGGTGAAGATAAATATAAGCGGCGTATTTTGTTATATTCTTTGTCTGAATCATATTATCGATATCTTGTTGCTCTTGAGAAAATCTATGGAGGTTCTGTTTCTGGAAGTCTTTCCGATATTGGGTTAGCAGAGCCAGTAAAAGTTTATTCGAATGTGTGTGGAGGAGTTGGAATATTAGGAGCTTGTCAGCGGGCTGAGAAAGTAGTCGATATCCGAAATTTGATAGAGTCCACTGATTGAATGAATAGGAATAATTATGTTTCGGTATGATGGTGGTAGTTCTTTGGGAAATAAGAGTTTTGAGATAATTGATTGTAAGCCAGGAAATATTTTTTTGTGGTTTGGCCAGAAATTGAGAAACAAATCAATTTCTCTTTTTATTGTATATGTGTTAGGGTTTTAGGTGAAGATATTAAAAAAACAATATTATAAATTTGGTGATCAATATGCAAATTTTGCAGAACTTATCAAACTGTTCATTGCAAAGAACCAAAACATTTTATAAAAGAATATCGCAATATATAAATATTTTAATATAGATTTTCGTATTCTTATAATGCATTGTTTGGCACNCAATATATTTTAATTATAACCGACTCTTTCGGCTTCTTATTGGTGGGCGTTGACGGATTCGAACCGCCGACCCTCTGCTTGTAAGGCAGATGCTCTGAACCAGCTGAGCTAAACGCCCCCTTTCGGTAAAAGTTCAATATATTTTAATCATGGCCGACTTTTTCGGCTTCTTATCGGTGGGCGTTGACGGATTCGAACCGCCGACCCTCTGCTTGTAAGGCAGATGCTCTGAACCAGCTGAGCTAAACGCCCGATAGGATTTGCTTCAAAAGCGAGGCAAAGGTAATTTTTCTTTTTTAATTTTCAAAGTGAATATACATTTTTCTCAAAAAATATTTATTATTTTTCGGTTTATCGACTAATAACCATTACCTTTGCCATGTATAAATCTTCAACACATGGAACTATCATCACTAACTGCCATCTCTCCAGTGGATGGTCGCTATCGGAGCAAAGTTGCTATTTTGTCAGATTATTTTTCAGAATTTGCCTTGATTCGTTATCGGGTACGGGTGGAAATAGAATATTTTATTGCATTATGTGAATTGCCCTTACCTCAATTGAAAGGAGTAGATTCTGCATTATTTCCAGAATTGAGAAAGATATATATTGATTTCTCTATTACTGATGCTGAGCGTATTAAATCTATTGAGTCGATAACAAATCATGATGTAAAAGCTGTAGAATATTTTATAAAAGAAAAATTTGATCTTTTGCATTTAGAACAGTATAAAGAATTTATTCACTTTGGACTTACATCTCAGGATATTAATAATACATCGGTTCCGTTATCTATCAAAGAAGCATTAAATCAAGTGTATTATCCGATGTTAGATGAGTTAATAGGTAAACTCCAAGGTTTTGCAGATGAATGGAAAAATATTCCGATGTTAGCGAAAACCCACGGGCAACCAGCGTCTCCAACTCGTTTAGGAAAAGAAATCAAGGTTTTTGTTTATCGTCTGGAACAGCAATTGAAGGTGATGAAGGATGTATGTATCAGTGGAAAGTTTGGTGGTGCTACGGGGAATTATAATGCTCACCGGCTGGCTTTTCCAAATACAGACTGGAAATTGTTCGGAAATAAATTCTTGAGTGAGAAGTTAGGTATTTCTCGGGAAGAGTGGACGACACAAATATCGAATTATGATAATATGGCTGCACTTTTTGACGCCATGCGCCGTATCAATATTATTTTGATGGATTTGGATAAAGATTTTTGGCAATATATTTCGATGGAATATTTTAAGCAAAAGATTAAGGAAGGAGAGGTGGGGTCGTCTGCTATGCCTCATAAGGTAAATCCTATTGATTTTGAAAATTCAGAAGGGAATTTGGGCATTGCGAATGCAATATTGGACCATTTATCTATGAAATTACCTATCTCTCGTTTACAACGAGATTTGACAGACTCTACGGTATTACGCAATATTGGGGTGCCTATGGCACATACTTTAATAGCCTTTCAGAGTACATTGAAAGGTCTAAGTAAACTATTGTTAAACGAATCAGCTATTTATCGAGATTTAGATAATATGTGGAGTGTTGTAGCTGAAGGTATCCAGACTATACTTCGTCGAGAAGGGTATCCGAAGCCTTATGAGACGTTAAAGGCCTTGACAAGAACTAATGGAATTATCAATGAAGAATCGATTCAAGCTTTTATTGAGACGTTGGATGTATCAGAAGATGTAAAAGATGAGTTGAGAAAAATCTCGCCACATACTTATACTGGAATATAGGAACAAAAGGGCGTAATCAATAATATTTCGGATTATGCCTTTTTTGTCTTTGTTAATTATATTTGAAAAAAAGCTCCTTTATTTTTGATATATTCTATCAACTGTCGATAAATAGTATCGCGTTCCAACCAGAGAGGATTACCGATGACAATCATCTGTTCTCTCGCTCGGGTGAGGGCGACATTGAGTTTCCGGTCTATTAGCTGCCCGTTTTCTTCGAATGTGTTGCAGAGAAATTGTAATTGGAAAGGAGTGTTAACACAGCAAGAGAATATCATTACATCTCTTTGTCCTCCTTGGAAGCGTTCCACAGTATCTATTGTAACAGATAGAAGTTCTGTAATTCCCGTATTTCCCAGTTCTTTTTTTATCGTTGCAATTTGACTTCGGTAAGGTGTGATTATTCCTAAATGTTTTTCTGGAACAAATGACTCTTTTTTTGTGATTCTATGATATATGACCGCAGAAATACGCGCAGCCCATTGTGCTTCGTTTACGTTTGTCTTGTATGAGGATATTTTATTTTTTCCGGAAATAGATATGAATGCAATACGATGAGATAAAATTTTTTGTATTTGAGGTTCTGCTTCAGGTATGTAAGGCAATGATTTTTCTTGCTGATGAGGTAAAGGAATTGGATATAGCTCCCCTCCGTAGAAAGTTTTTGCTGGGAAATTTCCTATTTCTGGATGCATACGTCCCTGTCGAGTTAGTTTGTCAATGAATAGAGAATTGGGCTCAATTGTTTTTTCATATCGATATAATCGTTCAAATAGAGACTCACGTAAATTATATAAACCTATATTTCTAAGTTCTGGAGTTTTGACTTCAGAGAGTTCTTGGTTTTGTGTAACGATAGCAGGCAATTGTTTATGGTCTCCAATTAAGATAAACTTTCCGATGGCATTATTGCCGTTAGAATCGATACAGCAGAGCAGTCCCAGTAAGTGGGGTTCCAATATTTGAGAGGCTTCATCTATGATAGCGACATCGAAGTGTTTTAATTTGAATAAATCCATTCTAGCATTTAGAGTTGTAAGGGTGGAAACAAATATTCGATGGTGATTTAAAATTTCTAATACATCACTTCTCCGTTGACAGGTAATTAATATTTTATCAAGAAGATGCTTGTGAAATATTTTATCACAAGAAATTTCGTTTCCTAATCGTATAAATGGTAGGTCGGGACTGATGGATATTAAAGAATTACATATTTCGTCTACGGCTTTGTGAGTATAAGCTATGAGCAAAATATTGGATTCTGACTCTTGTAAATAACTTTCGACTATTTTTTTGAGGGCATGAGATGTTTTGCCTGTCCCAGGAGGACCCACTAATAAAAAATAGTCTTGGGCAGATAATGCTTTCGCTACAATACGGTCGATATCTGTTTCTCCAGATTGTAATAGATTGAGATATTTTTTTTCTCTGATGCGTGGGCGACGTTTACCCAATAATAAGCTACGCCTGTCGTCATTTGCTTGTAAAAAGTAAGCTAATCCGCGATACATTGATGTAAATCCTACGTCTAAGTAATCTCGTTCTATGGCATACTGTTCATTAACTGGAAGTACATGACTATTTCTTTGGCATATACGCATTATTAATAGCAGGTGTTCAGATGTGATAGATTCTATGTAGGCTTTAAATATTTGTTGATTACAAGCATTATCTTTGTCTGAATGGTATCGATATAATATAACGATGTCGCCTTTTCTGAAATTAGGTTCTGTAGAATTACCAGAAGATATGATCCGACAGAAAGAAAGATATTGTCCCGATTCTGTCAGGGTACTTTCTTTCAAGATTAAACCAGTTATCATTTCTCCTGATTCCCTTTTTTCTATTGGAGAAACATTCCATAAAGTTGATAACCCGCGAGTGGAGTCATAATATATTTCTCCGGCTTTTGTCACATATTGTTCTTTGGTAATAAAAGTGAAAATAGACATAAAGTACAGATTATCAATAGTTGGTAGAGTCTTTATTTGATATGCAAAGTTATCAATGGGCTTTCGTAGGTATTTTTCCCAAAATGGACTATTTATTTTCTTTTGATTTAATTCTTGGCTAGATATGTGGAATAATACACTTTGACTATATTCAGGAGAGTTATGTGCTTGCAGTAAATACTCTTGAGCCACGATTTCGTTTCGTAAGTTAATGGCTTTTTTTATTAATGCCTTTAGTACTGTCATCGGGTATAGTTGCGGATAGCGAGAATATAACAGATATGCTTTTATTTTGTTGTAACTGATATTTAAATTAAAATGTAGTACTGCAAAATATAAAAGCATTTGTACATAATGATTTTCACTGTATGTAGACAATTTCCCAATCTGTATTTCTTTTCCTTTACCAGATTTTAATTCGATGAAGGCAGAAAGGTCATCACAAAGGAAATCGAGTCTTCCCTGTAATCCCAATGCCTCACAAATAAAGGATGGTTCGAGCAAAGCCTTTTCTTTTGAAATGCCAAAGAGGGATAACTCATTTCTTACGATATGACATAAGTTATCAAATTGCCGTTTACAATCTGAAAAAAATTCTCGGTTTGATTTTTCGTCTTGTAAGTCAGGACATGCCGCTATTCCAAATGGATTTTGTCGGAATGCCTTTTGCATGACGTCAAAGTAATTTACAGGATGTTCAGCTTTCTCATTTACTAATTCATCTAAAAAAAGATTAGCTATATTTCCAAGTAAAATATATCTTGTGTTTTTATCTATACTTAGTCGGTTCAGCAGATAATTTAAAGGATGAGCTCCATATTCCTTAAAGCACTCTGCTACTGCGCTGATATCTAATAATATATCTGGTTCGATGATAATTATATCAGCAGAATAGGAATTCCTATTTTCATCTGATGTAACTTGGATGAAGTTGAGCTGCATTCCTGGTTGGAGAGCTTTTAAAGTTCCACTAAAAGGCTTCTCTTTTTCTTCTTTAAATGAATGTAGAGTGACAGAAACTGGAGTATTGTCGGCTGAATTGTGCGGTATGACTAATAACTGTCCAGAGCTATCAAAGCCGATAAATGTGGCACGTATCTTTTTTATAACCTGTTCTGGAAGAAATATTGTCTCAGATTGAGTCGGGAAGGGGATAGGAAGAAAATGAATTGGGATTTGTTTGTGGCATAGTTCTCCTATAGCAAATGCCATTAAACGAATATCATTTTGTATCAATTGCTCTTCGTCCTCAGATAGCAGTTCTCTATTCAGAGTTTCCTGAGCATGTATACGAACGGTATTGAGTGCTGTTCGTACTTTTGAATTTCCTTCGCTGATAGCTCCGATACGAGCAAATAAATTCGGATAATTTTTTCCTTTGTCCGATAATAGTTGACGTGAGAATAAATCAAGTAGCTCGTAAAGTTGACGATATCGTTCGCGTATACTAAAACTATCTCTTGTTTGTAAAGAGACAAGTATATCAAAATATTCTGAAATGTAAATAACAGGATTATTCATTTCAGGTCAATCTTTATACTTGCGTTCGTATTCTTGTAATATGCGACTTACATTGAAATAATATCCCTTTACGTTTAATGGATTTTTTTCGACTTCAAGATAGTCGAAGGTCGGTTCTATGAAAGTATATTTAGCTCCTGTAAATCCCATCCGGTTTACAACATCGTATTCATGTGTTGTGTAGATGACATACCAAGCTGTTTCCGGTTTTTCTCCATTTCCAGTTGACAAAATAGCATTGACAATATTTTTGAGTTTATATTCCCATATTGCTGCAATATCTTTCATTTTTTTTTGCTTGTAAGCATATATAAGCATATTTATCTGTCTGAGATCAAATGGAAAATCATCGATAGCTAAAGTTGCATATTTGATGATACTGTCACATTCCGTTGTTGAATGTTCATAGCGGGCATACAAATTAGCAAGTTTTTCTATGTGAGGGGAGATTCGGTAGGGATTATAGCTTTCTTGGAAGCTATACCCTAAATATAGATGTCTGAATTCATTTAGTGTAAGAGTTGTATCATTATTTATGTATCTTCTCATCAGCCTGGGATAGTACATTTCTGAGTTGAAATCTCGGATAGAAGATTCTATTTTTTTTAAGTTAGGAATGTCCATTTCTATCTCTTGTGCTGATCCGGTATTGCCAAAAAGTAAAGTACAAAAAATAATGTAGAGGATATATTTTGCTGATATATAATTATTTTTCATTTGATATAATTTTGAATCTTTACAAATTTACATAATCTTTCGATGAAAAGTGTAAAGAGAAATCTTAAATGTTCTTGATTCTTTCATTACGTAGTATGTTGGAAAAAATAAAAATATCGGGAATAAATATTAGGTGAGTATTTATTCCCGAGAAATAGTATAATAAGAAAATTTTATTTTTTATTCTGCTTTTTTATCAGCATGCTTTAGAATTTTGGCATCAAGATAGAAAATGATTTCTTCTGCCATATTATTACAATGGTCTCCAATTCGTTCCATTTTTCGAATAATGCTAATTAAATTTAGACATTCAAGGGCACGGTCAGGATTGTCCTGTATATATTTAGCTATTATTTCAGTGGCAGCGCGATTTATTTCGTCTACTCGATTATCTAGTTCAAATATTCCGGCAGCAAGAAAAGATTTTTCTTCTTCGAGGGCCTCTTTACCCATTGACATCATTTTTTTTGTCGTATCTATCATTTCACGTATACTGGTTTTGTCTATCAATTCTGCATCGAGGCTGATTTGAGGGAAATCAATGACAAATCTTGACATACCTTCACAAAAATCTGCAATACGTTCAAGGTTCGTGTTTATTTTTAGCATGGCCAGTACAAATCGGAGATCTACGGCAACGGGAGTGTAAAGAGCAATAATATCTTCACAATCACTATCTATTTTAAGTTCAAACGCATTTACTCTTTTTTCCCGTAGAATGACCTCCCGAGCTAAATCTTTATCAAGAGATAACATGGCTTCTCCAGCTCTATTGAGTTGAGAATATACCATTGCCCACATACTGAGTACCTCGTTTTTTAGGTCATCCAGTTCTTTTTCAATATATTTCATAATATTATATATTTGATATTTTAGATAATCGGGTAATCAATCAAAGATAATATTTTATTTTTTATCCAAAACGTCCAGTAATATAATTTTGGGTCGATTGATGGTCGGGATGTGTGAATATTTTACGAGTATCTCCGAATTCGATTAATTCTCCTAAATAAAAATAAGCGGTTTTATCGCTGATGCGGGAAGCTTGTTGCATATTATGAGTGACAATGATGATTGTATATTGCTCCTTTAGTTCATGTATTAGTTCTTCTATTTTTGCTGTAGAAATTGGATCCAGAGCCGATGCTGGTTCATCCATAAGTAACACACTGGGAGTCATGGCCATAGCGCGTGCAATACAAAGACGCTGTTGTTGTCCACCAGAAAGAGCAAATGCAGATTTTTTTAGTTTATCTTTTACTTCATCCCACAAGGCAGCCCCTCGTAGAGATTGTTCAACTCGGTTTTCTATATATGTTTTATCTTTTATTCCATTTACTCGTAGACCATAAGCTACATTCTCGAATATCGATTTAGGAAATGGATTTGGTTTTTGGAATACCATACCAACTTTTTTCCTTAATTCATCAACCTTGACATCTTTTCGATAAATGTCCTTGCCTTCAAAAAGAATTTCTCCTTCCAGCCGGGTTCCGTCAATAAGGTCGTTCATTCTGTTCAATAACCGTAGAAATGTAGATTTCCCACATCCCGATGGACCGATAAAAGCAACAACATTGTTTTTTTCAACTTGTAGATTTATGTTTTTCAATGCCTGAAATTCCCCGTAGAAAAAATTGACATTCTTGGCTTCGATAGTATACATATTTTTGTATTTCTAATGTTTAAATTTTGTTTTTGTCTGTAAAATGTTTTCTTATCATATTTGCGATAAGATTTAATATCAATACAATAAATATAAGTACCAGTGCTGTACCATAAGCCATACCTCTGGAAGCTTCGATATCTGTCCCACTGGTAGATATAACGTATAAATGATAAGGCAATGCCATTACTTGGTCAAATATGCTCGTTGGTAATTGGGGGAGAAAATAGGCTACAGCAGTAAATAGTATGGGTGCTGTTTCACCGGATACTCTTCCTATAGATAGGATAAGTCCTGTAATGATGTTGGGGAGAGCCATGGGTAATATAACTTTACGTATTGTTTCCAATCGAGTGGCTCCTAATGCCAGACTTCCTTCTCGGAAACTGTTGTCAATACTTTTTAGAGCTTCTTCTGTTGTACGTATTACGAGCGGTAAGGACATGAGACCTAATGTTAGAGAGCCAGCAATGATTGAGTCGCCGAACCCTAAAAAATTAACAAAAAGCGACATTCCAAATAATCCGAAAACAACAGATGGTACACCACTTAGGTTATTGGTCATGNTTCCATTCTTAGCATATTCATTCATATATATGCCAGACATGATTCCGATAGGAAAACTGAATAGACAGCTCCCGATAACCAGGCATAATGTCCCAACAATAGCAGGAAATATTCCTCCTGAGGTCATCCCTTCTTGGGGTGCTTTTGAGAGAAAATCCCAACTAATGACACCAATGCCATTTTTGATAATGAAAAATAGGATAGCAAATAAAATGGCAACTATTGATAGGCTGAAGAACCTAAATAAAATAAAGGCTATTTTTTGAGTTAAATGTTTTCTGCTTCCTACAGATTCTTGTATTAATTGAGGTGCCATATTATTTATTCTTTTTATTCGATATGTATTCGACTGAAATACTTAATATTAATGTAATTAGGAATAATATGGCACCTAAAGCGAAAAGAGCTTGGTAATGTGCTCCTCCACTGGGTGCTTCTCCTAATTCTGCAGCGATAGTTGCGGGAATAGTGCGTACAGGTTCTAAAAGAGTGTGAGGAATAATTGCGGCATTTCCTGTAACCATTAATACGGCCATTGTCTCTCCGACGGCACGTCCTACGCCTAAAACAATGGCTGATGTAATGCCAGATATTGAATAAGGTATTACAACTTTATAAATAGTTTGCCATTGGGTAGCTCCAAGGGCAAGACTTGCTTCTTTCATTGCTCTGGGTGTATTTTTAAGAGCATCTTCAGCGACAGTGATAATGGTTGGAAGGGCCATGATCGCCAATACTATACTCCCAGAAAGAGCAGTTTCTCCTACTGGTAAGTTGAAAGTTTTTTGGACAAGTGGAACGATAACGACTAACCCGAAAAATCCGAATACGACAGAAGGTATCCCTGCTAGAAGTTCAATTAAAGGCTTCAGGATTGAACGCATTTGTTTAGAGGCTAACTCTGCCATATATATAGCAACCGATATGCCAAAGGGAAGAGCTAAAAGTATGGCTCCGATACTGACCCATAGAGTCCCTAATAAAAGGGGAATTAATCCGAATTGTGCTGCAGGTTGTGCCGTGGGATACCATTCTTTTCCCCCGAAAAAATCAACTGGCGATATTTTTTCTTTGGCTATTTGTTTTCCGCTAAAATCTTTTGGAAGATAAAGTTCAGGGAAGAAGGCGATAATGTTTTTTTCACGATTGATAAGAGTGTTCAGACATTGAGGAATATTTTCATATTCTTGTCCCAATTCTTCTGGTGAAAAATAATTTTCAAGATCTCCGAATCTGAAAACTAAAATAGGAGAATCTATACCTCCAAGCTCTTTCCAATTCGTGATATTTTCGTCATAAATTTCTTTGATTTGAAATGAAGTAATATGCTCGACAGGATTGTCTCGGTTTACAGTAAGCACATATCCTTCTTCAACGACAGGATTTTTGAATAGACCGCTTCCTTCTTTGAAAAGAAAAATAATGATTAGCAGTATAGTAATACTGGTAATACTGCCACTGATTTTTAGAGCACCCTCTACTAAGTATTCGATAAAACGTTTCACAAATGTTCCTTTATTATGTTGGAGCAAAGAAACGTAACCAATATTACCGATATATGAATACGGTTTTACAAATTTGAGACGAATGTATTACAAATACATTGCAGATATTACAATCTTTTTGTTTGCCAATGGGCTTTTTTCATATAAATGTAGGCTAATATGAACATGAAAATAGCATAAGCATGGTCGGCTGTCCAACAAATGGCAACATTAACTTTTAAGATATCAATAACTAGTATTACATAAGTAATGTATAACGCTAATGCAACTAAGTCTATGGCTAATCCAGATTTTGTATTGCCTGTTCCAGATACTGTATTGAATAAAATGAAAGAGGGTACATTCAATATTTGAGATGATAGCATGACGAATAAGGTCAGTACAGAACTTGTGATGAGCTCATTGTTGTCGGTATATATACGTAATATTGCAGTGGGAAATAATGCTATTAGCACACATAAAGGTAAAATAAATGCATAACACATTTTTGTAATGCGTTTGTACAAAGGCATTACTTCCTCAGGTTTTCCTGCACCCATTAGATTCCCTGTAAGCGAACTTGCTGTCGATGCAAAAGAGCTGATAATAATAAATAATAAAGATGAGATACTACGTACAATATTCGTGATAGCTAGGGGACGTTCTCCGAGATGTTCTATACTGACAAAAAAAACAAACCATGTAGAAAGGGAAATAAATGATTGTAGCATAGTCCAGATGGAGGTTCCTAGAATACGGGACAATAATTTTATATCGGGTTGTAGATGACTGAAAAATCCGTATTTTCGGGTATCGACTTTAATTAATATGTAAATTATAAAGAAAAGAGCAGATACTCCTTCTGCAGCTGATGATGCAATAGCAGCTCCGGCAATACCTAAAGAGGGAAATCCGAATTTCCCGAAAATTAAAATATAATTGAGTACTACATTTGAGAGTACCATAACAATGGAATTGATTGTCAATATTCGGGTTTTAGTGGTTGCCACAAAAAATGCTCTGAACATGATAGAGATGAATGCAAAGAATACTCCATATATACGATAGTCAAGGTATTTTAGAGCTTCTTCATAAATGGCTGGGGAATTGATAACTTTTTTTAAAAAATGAGGGGACCATATGCTTGAGACTGTAAATATAACTGCTGCCAGAAAAAGAAGAAAAAGAATCCCTTGTGATAGTATTACTCCAATATCCGAATATCTTTTTTCTCCGTTGCGACGAGCCATGATGATCTGGGCGCCGATGCCAAATCCAAATCCTAACATGAAAATAGAGATATAATATACCCCTCCAAGAGCTGATGCCCCTAATTGTATTTCTCCGACTCTCCCCAGAAATGCAGTATCGGTAAGCCCGATAAGATGTTCCATGAAAAGACTTATCAACAAAGGATAAACTATATGCCAGATTTGTTTGTATGAATAATTCATGTGATGTCGTCTATTTCTGAATTGTTATTGGGAATGCAAAGGTAGTCACAATGATGTTCCATTCCGAGTCAATAACGTGAAAAATGGTTATGATTTTTGGCCTGTATGCCTTTTTGTATATTTATTAATAAATAATTATTTTTGTTTGACTTAAAGATTTGTAAGTTTATGAGGTATGGAGTCGCAAGGCGGACACTATTAATCACCGCTGGTATAGTCTGGATTATTGCTGGAGGAAATATTTTAAGAATAGGAGTTGTAACCTGGATGAGTGATAATGAGAATTGGCTATTCAGGGTTGGAGAGGTTATTATCATATTTTTACTTTTTTTTCATCTGGTATTTAAAAAGTTGTATTATAAACATACACGACGTATATCTCAAAAAAGTGATAAAAGTTGTCCTTTTTCTTTCTTTGATGTAAAAGGTTGGATAGTGATGGCTGTAATGATTACTTTTGGTATTGTTGCCCGCAATTTAGGATGGTTTCCAGAGTCTTTTATTTCCTTCTTTTATACTGGGTTGTCGTTAGCATTGATGTTTACGGGGTGTCTTTTTATACGTCAGTGGTGGTTACAAAAAGGTTACGATAGTAAGCAATAGTTTGTTGGGATAATTGATTTTATTTTTGAATTATCAAAAAAGATAGAGAAAAGACAGCCTTAAAAAAGAAATCCGGATAGAATCGATTCTATCCGGATTTCTTTTTTAAGGCTGGGGCCTTTCGTAGGTTGGTATTCCAACTAATTTAATATCAAAAATTAGAGTGGAATAGGGATAAATCGTTTTATATAATTGCTCTCCATATCCTAAATTCTGAGGAATTATGATTGTACAGCTATCTCCTGGATGCATACGGGTAAGAGCTATTTGCCAACCTTCTATAAATTCTGATATTTTAGAACGGTGAATACTATCTCCGTAAGTTGTTTGGGTATAGGATGAATCGAAAGGTGTTCCGTCATATAATGTCCCTCTGTATTTTACATCGACGGTGCTGGTAAGATAAGGTGAGGGAACACTTGCATCTCCTTTAGTGTGATATTTCATCAGGATATAGGCCGAATTGTCCCATGTCGGATATATTTTTTGATATTCATGATTGGCCGATTGTTCTGCAAAAAATGCATTATTGGCCTTTCTCCATTCTTCATATTTCGTCCAGTAATTTTCACTTTCTTTACAACTGAAAATAAAGATTACAAGTAGTAAGGCTATTGCACAAGGTAACTTTCTCATCGATTATTTATTAATTAAAATTTTACTTCTGGGGCCCTTTCTGCTCCTGTTTCTGCTTCAAATTGTGGCTTTTTTTCAAAACCATTCATAGATGCAATAATACTGGCAGGAAATTTTCTAATTAAAGTATTATATTCCTTTACACTGTCCGTATATCTGGTTCTTTCTGTTGATATCCGGTTTTCTGTACCTTCTAACTGAGCTTGTAATTCTAGAAAATTTTGGTTGGCCTTTAAATCTGGATAGTTTTCCGTAACGGCAAGTAACCGCCCCAATGCTTGACTTAATTCTCCTTGAGCTTTTTGATATTTAAGCAAAGAAGCCTCGTTAAGATTAGCTGGGTCTATGGTTATTTGAGTTGCTTTGGCCCGTGCTGAGATAACGGCATCTAATGTTTCTTTTTCATGAGAAGCATATCCTTTAACTGTATTTACTAAATTCGGTATCAAGTCTGCACGTCGTTGATATTGGTTTTCGACTTTCGCCCATTGAGAATTGACGGATTCTTCAGCAGTGACGATTTTATTATTCGTATTTATACCGTATATAACACAGGCTATGGCAATAATGATAATTACAGATAGAAAACCTATTAAGCCTATCAGACAACCTTTTTTATTCATATTTATTCTACTATTTTTTTGAACAATGATTTCATGCTTACTTGCTCACAGATAATATCATGGAGATGACTGATAGGAACCCGTTGCTGTTCCATTGTATCACGGTGACGTATAGTTACCATATTATCGTTCAGTGATTCATGGTCGACGGTGATACAAAAAGGCGTTCCAATAGCATCCTGGCGTCGATATCTTTTTCCGATGGAATCTTTTTCATCGTATTGGCATTTGAAATCGAAGCGTAAGCTATTGATGATTTCTCTTGCTTTTTCGGGTAATCCGTCTTTTTTCACCAATGGCAATACTGCAAGTTTTACAGGTGCCAGGGCTGCTGGTAATTGTAAAACGACACGGGTTTCTCCATTTTCTAGTTTTTCTTCCTTATAAGCAGCAGCCATGATACTGAGAAACATACGATCGACTCCAATTGAGGTTTCGATTACATATGGAGTGTATGATTCGTTAAGTTCTGGATCGAAGTATTGGATTTTTTTACCTGAATATTTTTCATGACTGCTCAGGTCAAAATTGGTACGAGAATGTATACCTTCTACTTCCTTAAATCCAAAAGGCATTTCAAATTCGATATCTGTGGCTGCATTGGCATAATGTGCCAATTTATCATGATCGTGGTAACGGTATTTGTGATCGCCTAACCCAAGAGCTTTATGCCACTTTAAACGTATTTCTTTCCATTTGGCGAACCATTTCAACTCTTCTCCTGGACGGACGAAGAATTGCATTTCCATCTGTTCAAATTCACGCATACGGAAAATAAATTGACGAGCAACAATTTCATTTCGGAATGCTTTCCCAATTTGAGCGATACCGAAAGGAATACGCATACGGCCAGTTTTTTGGACGTTCAGGAAGTTCACAAAAATACCTTGAGCAGTCTCAGGACGGAGGTATACTTTCATTGCACCGTCTGAAGTTGAGCCCATTTCGGTAGAAAACATCAAATTGAATTGACGTACGTCTGTCCAATTTTTGGTGCCGCTGATGGGACATGCAATTTCATAGTCAAGAATAATTTGGCGTAACTCTTCCAGATTTGTGTCATTCATGGCTTTAGCAAATCGAGCATGTAATTCTTCTCGTTTAGTCGTGTGTTCAAGTACTCTTGGATTGGTTTTACGGAACATTTCTTCGTCAAAAGTTTCACCAAAACGTTTTGCTGCTTTTTCAACTTCCTTTTCGATTTTTTCGTCCATTTTAGCTAGCAAATCTTCGATAAGAACATCTGCACGATAACGTTTTTTAGAATCTCGGTTGTCAATTAATGGATCGTTGAAAGCATCAACATGCCCTGAAGCCTTCCAAATAGTGGGGTGCATAAAAATAGCAGAATCAATGCCTACGATATTTTCATGCAGTAAAACCATACTGTCCCACCAATATTTTTTTATGTTATTTTTCAATTCCACACCCATTTGCCCATAATCATAGACAGCAGCTAAACCATCATATATTTCACTTGATGGAAATACAAACCCATACTCTTTGCAGTGTGATACTAATTTTTTAAAAACATCTTCTTGTTGTGCCATATCTCAATTAAATTGCATTTTTTGTATTTGTTTCCCTATTTTTTTATAGGAAAAAGATAAAAAGTGATACTGTTAAGCATCTAATAAAGCGCAAAGTAAATGATTTTTTTCGATTAAATTTGTATTTTTGCATGAGCATGTCACTTTAAAGCTGATAAAAATGTTAAAATCCACGCGTTAGTTTTCAAAGTGTCTGAAATTTCCTTTTGAAAATAATAGAAGTAAAAATATGAGCGAAGACGAAAAAGAGCTGAATTCTGAAGACGATTTTCAAAATATTTCTGGCTCCGAGGAGGAAGGGGAGTTGGAGTCTCATTCATCTTATAAGGTGCCAGGTACCAGTGGAACTGATATAAAATATCAGTTGACAGGGATGTATCAGAACTGGTTTCTGGATTATGCATCTTATGTAATTTTAGAGCGGGCAGTACCGCATTTGAACGATGGGCTTAAGCCGGTTCAGCGGAGAATATTGCATTCGATGAAACGTTTGGATGATGGACGCTATAATAAAGTCGCTAATATCGTTGGGCATACGATGCAGTTTCATCCACATGGAGATGCTTCTATTGGAGATGCGTTGGTGCAGTTGGGCCAAAAGGATTTGTTAATCGATTGCCAGGGTAACTGGGGAAATATTTTGACGGGTGATTCTGCTGCTGCTCCGAGGTATATTGAAGCCCGTTTGTCGAAATTTGCTTTGGATGTTGTGTTCAATCCTAAAATTACTCAATGGAAACCTTCTTATGATGGTCGTAATAAAGAACCTATAACTCTTCCTATTAAATTTCCTTTATTATTGGCACAGGGAGTAGAGGGTATTGCTGTTGGGTTATCTTCAAAGATATTACCTCATAATTTTAATGAATTGTTGGATGCTTCGGTTGCTTATTTGAGAGGTGAGGAATTTGAGTTGTATCCGGATTTTCAAACTGGTGGATTTGTTGATATAACTCGTTATAACGACGGAGAAAGAGGTGGTTCAGTAAAAGTACGAGCCAAAATAGAAAAGCGGGATAACCGGACATTGGCTATTACTGAAATCCCGTATGGCAAGACAACTTCTACTCTTATAGATTCGATCCTTAAAGCGCAGGAAAAAGGAAAAATAAAAATTCGAAAGGTAGATGATAACACAGCTCAGCATGCTGAAATATTAGTACATCTTATTCCCGGGACTTCTTCTGATAAGGCGATTGATGCATTATATGCGTTTACTGATTGCGAAGTGAGTATATCTCCTAATTGTTGTGTGATATGTGACAATAAGCCGCACTTCCTGACTGTAAGTGCTGTGTTGAAACAAAGTGTGGATAATACACTTGATTTGTTGCGGCAAGAACTTCAGATACAGAAAGGAGAACTAGAAGAGTCTCTTCATTTTTGCTCACTTGAAAAGATATTTATAGAAGAGCGGATTTATAAAGATAAGGAATTTGAAGAGAGTTCTTCGATGGATGTGGCGATTGCTCATATCGATAAGCGCTTAGAACCGTTTAAACCTGATTTTGTCCGAGAAGTAACCTCTGATGATATTCTTCGATTAATGGAGATAAAAATGGGCCGTATTCTTAAATTCAATTCGGATAAAGCGGATGAGCAGATTACAGCTTTGAAATCACAAATTGAGACGGTAAAGGAGCATTTGGCGCATATAATTGATTATACAATTGATTGGTATACTCGATTAAAGGAAAAATATGGGAAAAGATATCCCCGGTTGACTGTGATACGAGGGTTCGATACAATAGAGGCAACTAAAGTTGTAGAGGCGAATGAGAAACTGTATATCAACCGTGAAGAAGGTTTTATAGGAACCGGATTGAAAAAGGATGAGTTTGTATGTAATTGTTCAGATATAGATGATATTATCATTTTTTATCGTGATGGAAAATATAAGGTAGTAAAGGTCAGTGATAAAATGTTTATTGGTAAAAATGTCTTATATTTGAATGTGTTTAAGAAAAATGATACTCGGACTATTTATAATGTAATATATCGTGATGGAAAAGAGGGATTACATTATATCAAAAGATTTGCTGTTACGGGTATTACTCGCGATAAAGAATATGATATTACGCAGGGGAAACCTGGGAGCCGTATTGTATGGTTTTCTGCCAATCCGAATGGTGAAGCTGAAATTCTGAAGATAACATTTAAACCGAAGCCCCGAATGAAAATGTTGTTTATAGAAAAGGATTTTAGCGAAATTGCTATTAAAGGGCGCCAGTCGATGGGTAATATTGTGACGAAAAATGAAATACATAAAATATCATTGAAAGAAAAAGGCGGTTCGACATTAGGTGGACGTCAGGTTTGGTTCGATAGAGATGTGTTGCGGCTGAATTATGATGGTCGTGGTGAATTTTTAGGAGAATTTCATAGTCAGGACTTAGTATTGGTTGTGTTGCAGAACGGGGATTTTTATACGACTTCATTTGATGCAACCAATCATTATGATTCGAATATTTTGATAATAGAAAAATTTGTATCTGATAAGAATTGGACTGCTGCATTGTTTGATGCTGACCAAGGATATCCTTATCTCAAAAGATTCCGTTTTGAGGCAACGACGCGTAAACAAAATTTTCTTGGAGAAAATCCCAAAAGCCGTTTGATATTATTGAGTGATGAAGCTTATCCTCGATTTGAAGTCATTTTTGGAGAACATGATGCGTTTCGGGAGCCTTTAATTATTGATGCAGACGAGTTCATTGCTGTAAAAGGTTTTAAAGCTAAGGGGAAGAGAATTACAACTTATACTGTTGAAACAATAAATGAGTTGGAACCGTTAAGGAAAGAAGAGCCGAAGATAGAATCTATTCCTGAGGTAGCTCCTGAGGAGGAAAATGATGAGAAGACAGATGATATTTCCGAAAGAAAGGAACTGGGGAACAATGATATATTGGATGAATTAACCGGTCAGATGAGATTATTCTGATCTAAATAAAGTGGAAATGATTTTCATAAAAAGGCTTTTTGTTATAGTAATATTTATTTCTGTTTTGAGGGTCGGCATTACTCAAGAAATAGACAATAAGCCGTTGCGACCGATAATAAATTCAACGATGCTTGAGCTGGGAAAGACCGGTCGACTATATGATTCTTATCTATCAATGATCGGTTATGCAGGTTTTAATGTGGGGCTTAGTAATGAACGGCTACAGATGGCTCGTTGGGGAAAAAACAAAGTCCTTTCACAACAAATGTTTTCTCTCCATTATGCATCGACTAAAAATGAAGCACAAAATGGAAAAATGATTATGGGGATGCTTCACTATGCATATGGGATGTTGTATACGGCTCGAATGCCAGTTCCCGGTTTGATATTATATGGAGGAGGACAGGCTGAAGCTCGGGCTGGATTTATTTATAATTTGCGTAATTCGAACAATCCGGCGACAGCGAAAGTGGATTTGAATCTGTCATTATCTGGTATTGCGGCCTATACATTTAAAATAAAAAAATATCCAATAACTATACGTTATCAGATGACATTACCTTTTGCTGGGATGTTTTTTGGACCAGCATTTGGTCAATCTTATTATGAAATGTTTGAAGTTGGGAATCTGGAAGGTACAATCCATTTTGGTTCATTTCATAATCAGTTTCATATGAATAATCTAGTTACGGTCGATTTGCCTTTAGGCCGAGGGGCGTTACGCTTAGGATATCGTAATATCATTTATTCAACGTTACAGAGTCATATAGATACGCAGATATATACAAATTCTTTTGTTATTGGTGTGACTACAGAGTTTATTCCATGGAACAGACGAAAGCAAGCTCGTCAGAAGCAGCATGTGTTCCCTGTTTATTATTAATGTTGATAAGTTTTGATGAATAGATATTTATTGATATGTCGTTTGTGTATGCTGTGGCTATTATTTGTTGTGGTTACAGGTTTATCTTCATGTCGTGATATTGATACATTTGCGGATAATCCGGAAGGTAATTTTGAAGCATTATGGTCTTTGATAGATGAACGGTATTGTTTTTTTGAATATAAGAATATTGACTGGGATGATATCTATTGGAAATATAAACCAAGGATAAATAATACTATGACAGATGAGGAGTTGTTCAATGTGTTGGCTGATATGTTGGCTGAATTGAAAGACGGTCATGTGAATTTGACTTCTCCATTTAATATGGCTCGTTATTGGGATTGGTATGAAAGTCATCCGACAAATTTTGATATGGAGGTGATTGAAAAATATTATTTAAATCGTCCAGATTATCAAATTGCAGGTGGTATCAAGTATCGAATATTACCAAATACTAATATTGGATATATGTATTATGAGAGTTTTTCATCCGGTGTGGGCGAAAGTAATTTGGACTATATTTTAGCTGCATTCTCTTCTTGTGATGCCATTATTATAGATGTACGAAGTAATAGTGGTGGTATGTTGACAAATGTTGATCGTATTGCTAGCCGTTTTACCAATGAAGATTTGGTTGTTGGGTATATAAGACATAAAACGGGTCCGAGACATAATCAATTTTCTGATTATTATCCACTTACATTAAAGACTGCACCGTCTAACCGAATACATTATCAAAAGCCCGTTGCAGTATTGACTAATCGTAGATGTTACAGTGCTACTAACCAGTTTGTTTCTGTAATGACAATGTTGCCTAATGTTGTACAAGTTGGGGATACGACGGGAGGAGGTAGTGGCTTTCCGTTATCATCAGAATTACCTAATGGCTGGTCGGTACGTTTTTCTTCCTCACCTATATATAATGCAAATAAAAAGCAAATCGAATTTGGTATAGGACCATATCCGGAAAATAAGGCGTATGTTGGAGATTATCCGTTGACGCAGGATGGTATCATAGAAAGAGCTATAGAAATATTAAATAAAAAAGTTGCTCAATAAATTGCGAATCTCATAAAAACATATTACCTTCGCGTTGCGAATTGCGGATGTGGCGTAATTGGTAGCCGCGCTAGACTTAGGATCTAGTGTCTAACGACGTGTGGGTTCGAGTCCCGTCATCCGCACGAAGCCTATAAGAAATTCTTATAGGCTTTTTTATTTAATTATCGGTATTGGGTTTATTACGAATAGTTTTTATTTTTGTGAATATCTAAATTTTTTGACAAATGGAGAAAAAGACTATTGTAGCTCGGGCAAAAGTGCTTGCTGAAAAACAAGCTGCTTTTCTTAATGCAACAGAAGCTCTGATTCAGGGGACGAGAGCTGAAAGAGGGAATATAAGTTATACGCTTTATCAAAGTACAGAGAATCCGTCCGATTTCATTTTTTATGAAGAGTATAAGGATGAAAATGCCATGAGTGTCCATGCAACATCGGAACACTTTAAGTCTTTTGTTGAAACCATAGATGGAATGTTAGCAGAAGAAATGGTTATAGAATCTTTTTAAGAATGAGTTTTTTTATATAGAATTATAGGTTTTATTCCCCGTTATGTGAATAATTTTGTGATTTGTAGATTCTTAATTGTCCTATTTTCATAATTTCAGGACAGTTAAGAAAGGAAAAGTATACTGTAAGATTTATTTTATTTCAAATCGAGCTTGGATTTCGTATTGTAACTTAATTTTACGAAAATTGTTACTATCGGATTGATTGTTTAAAGAAATATTACTTATTCTGTTTTGAGCTTGTCCATATAATGGTTGTTTATTAGCTGGTTCCGTGATTGAAATTATTTCACCTATTTGTTTTCCTACGCTTGCTAATAAGTATTTAGCTTTATCCTCTGCAGCCTTTAATGCCGCAATTTTTACTTTTTTGCGATATTGTGCTATATTTTTATTTTTTAATTCGCTAATGTTCATATATGTTATCCCATGAGTATCGATAGTCTCGATAATTTTATCAATCATGTTGAAATCATATAATTTTATTTCCAGTTGTTTACTGATTAAGAAATCTTTTCCTGGTTCTCTCCAAAAATCACCTATTTCATTTAT
The DNA here is from genome assembly GCF_001403595.1 of Gabonia massiliensis. Taxonomy (NCBI): domain Bacteria; kingdom Pseudomonadati; phylum Bacteroidota; class Bacteroidia; order Bacteroidales; family Porphyromonadaceae; genus Gabonia; species Gabonia massiliensis. The sequence continues at coordinate 95,523 of NZ_LN877936.1, forward strand.
TGTTATATCATTGGTTGAAATTCCTATTCTTGTTAAGTTATTGATTAGTTCATGTTCTATGACCTTAATGGAGACTTTGGTTTTGTAGTCTTCAGGTTTGCTCCTTTTTTCAAATTCTTCTTTCCAATACTCTTTGATATGGATTGTGTATCGGATTTCATCTGGATTTATTTCCATTTCAGAACTACCGGTAACATCAATAAATCGTATTATTTCTTCATTTCTGTTTTGTGCTGTTATTGTCGTTAGTAAAAATATCCAAGATAGTATAAAGAAAAATTTTTTCATGGTAGAAAGTGTTTTTTATTTATTGCAAGATATATTTTTTGTGAGAGAAAACAATAGAATATCAATTATTTTATAACATTTCAATTATATTTAAAATATAGCATTAAACCTAAGTGTCGCATATATCGTTGTTATATCAAGAAAATGTAATTGTGTGGAGGAATTGAGAGATGATATTAGGAGGAATTGTAATTTTAGTTGTTGTTCTATTATTGACAGGTTTGATGTATGATTTCAAGCAAAGTAATGAAAATAGGTTATTTACCATGTCATTGTCTGGGAGATGGAAGCGAAGTGATTCGGTTAGTTCTTCATTAAGATATGATTTGACAATCACGGGAAAAAAGTGGACTGAGATTGTGTATCGCAATAATATCCCTATTGAAAGATTTGATGCTGAGTATAATTATGATGTGGAAACTGGTGGCATATATTTTGATAATTATCATCAGATATACGAAAATGATGGGTGTAATCATTTAGAATATGTTAACGAAGGGTTGATTATTGTTCAATTATCCGGTAGAGATTTTACTTATGTTAGTAATTGTTCCCATACATATGAGCGACAAACAAATAAAGATAAAAGTTCAATTTAAAAAAGTAATAGGAAAAGAATAAATAGAAATATACGCTGTGTAAAAGGGTATACTTGGAAATTTGTAGTTTCCGGATACCCTTAATCACTAAAAATTTTACAATACTATTTATTTTTAGAAAAGATTTATCATCATAATATTATATAAGGTTTCTATAGATTAAAAACATTTTGGCTTAAGATTTTTTCTTATAACTGAAAATTGCCCATGTGTAGAAAAATGCTGCAAACCCCATTAGTACAAATGCTTGAGCCTTTAATTCGATGAAGTTACTTCCTTTGAGAAATACCATACGCATGACTTCAATAAAATACCTTAGAGGGTTGAAAATTGTGATTATTTTAGCCCATTCTGGCATTCCGTTTATTGGCGTAAATAGACCGCTGAGCAATAGTAAAATCATGATGAAGAAATACATGACGAACATTGCCTGTTGCATGGTGTCAGAATAGTTTGAGATTACTAATCCCATACCGGAAACTGCAAGTACATATATAATAGCGAATGTATATAGGGTTAACAAATTGCCCACAGGAACTAATCCATAAATAAGCCATGCTAATAAGAAACAAATTGATAATACTAAAAATCCGATAATCCAGTATGGTATCATTTTGGCAAGGATAAAATTGAATTTACTTACAGGAGTAACATTGATTTGTTCTATTGTCCCTTTTTCTTTTTCTTCTACAATATTTAGAGCTGGGAGAAATCCGCACAGCATAGTCAGGAGCATAACCATTAAGGCAGGAATCATAAATACTTTATAGTTTAAATGGGGATTAAAGCGGTTTTGAGTTATAATTTGTATCCCTGTTGGACTTTTAGAGGGAAATTTTTCTTCTATGAGTTCATTCCTGAAATTTTGTATGATTTCGGAAATATATGAACTGCCGATACTCCCATTCGTACCGTTGACTGTATTGGCAGATATTAGAACTTCAGATATTCCTTCTTTCTGTATCTTTTGCTCAAAATCTGATGGAATTTCTAAAATGATATCTGCTTTTCCCCATTCTATTTCTTTCATTCCTGCTTTATAAGAGCTGGCTATTCCTGATAATTTGAAATATCCGCTGGATATGGTTTTTTGAATGAGTCGTTTTGATGTAGATGTTTGGTTATTGTCTATGATACAAAGGTTTAGATTTTTTATTTCCATACTTGCAGCCCATGGTAGTATCAAGATAACCATACATGGAAACATTATTATTAGTTTGGGTAGGAAACTATTGCGTATTATTTGTCGAAATTCTTTTTCAATCAGATATTTTATCATAATATTATTATTCTAATCGGTTATTGAACTTTTTAAGACTTATAATTATTAAGAAAATTCCCATGGAAAAGAGTATACAAACTTCTTTCCATACCATGAAAATACTTAGTCCTTCTATCATGATTTTTTTTATTGATATGATATACCACCGGGCAGGAAGTATACAAGATATGGTTTGTAAAATGTGTGGCATGCTTTCTATAGGAAACATCATGCCGGACAAGACCATAATAGGCATAATTAATACCATTCCTGATACCAGCATAGCTGCTACTTGCGTTTGAGTGACAGTAGATATAAGTAAACCGAGTGATAAAGATACAATAATAAACAATAAAGAAATAAAGATTAGACTGAATACATTTCCTGTGATAGGAACATCGAGTACATATACCGATAATAATAAAATACTCGTTAGGTTTATACAAGATAACGCAAAGTATGGAATCATCTTTGCAAAAATGATGAATATAGGTTTTACAGGAGATACGAGCAAAATCTCCATTGTGCCGGTTTCCTTCTCTCGTACAATTGATATAGAAGTCATCATGGCACAAATGAGAGTGAAAATGAGTCCCATTACGCCAGGAACAAAATTGTACGCACCTTTCATCCGTGGATTATATAGTAACTTTACGACAGGTTGTATCGAAAATTTACCAGAGAGAGTTTCTCCAGAATTTAGACTTTGTTGTGCAGATAGAAGTATATTAGTGAGGTAAGTAACATACATTGTGGCCATATTCGGGTCAGTTCCATCTGCTATAATTTGTACGGAAGCTTGTCCTGAGTGTCGTAGGTCATTATCGAAATGGTCGCTAAAAACAAGTACTAAATCTGTTTTATTTTTTCTGAAAATCTCATCAATTTCATCTGTAGTATAAATGTTTTCAGATATGCTTAAATATTCATTTGCATTTATTTGTTGAATAATATTCTGTGTAATATCGTCTTTAGAGTGATCGAGTATTGAGACACGCACATTTTTCACCTCAGTTGTAACCGCGAACCCAAAAAGAATGATTTGGATAATTGGCATTATTAACAAAATGAGGATGGTACGCCTATCTCGTAATATATGATGAAATTCTTTTATGACGAATGCTAAAAACTGTTTCATTTGGGTAAGTTTTTTATCAAATATTATATTAATAATATTGTTTCAATATTTTATTCACCTCTTTTAGCTTTACGTGCTAGACGAAAAAATACATCTTCCATGGATTTAGCATTGAATTGCTGTTTTAATTGTGTTGGAGAATCGAGTGCTTCTATTTTTCCATCTACCATGATGGATACTCGATTACAATATTCTGCTTCATCCATATAGTGAGTGGTTACAAATATTGTTATACCTCTGTCGGCAGCCTGATAAATAAGCTCCCAAAATTGTCGGCGTGTGGCAGGGTCTACTCCACCTGTAGGTTCATCGAGAAATACGATTTTCGGTTCATGGAAAATTGATACGGAAAAAGCCAGTTTCTGTTTCCATCCTAAAGGTAGGTGTTTCACCAAAGTATTTTTTTCGTTTACAAAACCTAATTGATTCAGTAATTCTTCGGTTTTGGGAGCGATTATATTTTCTTTTACACCATATATTCCGGCGAAAAGTCGAATATTTTCCCAGACTTTTAAGTCTTCATATAGTGAAAATTTCTGACTCATATATCCAATATTCTGTTTTATCTGCTCTGATTGTAAGTTTATGTCGAATCCGGCAACTGTTCCGTTTCCGGAGGTCGGCTTACTAAGACCACATAGCATTCTCATCGCAGTTGTTTTACCAGCTCCATTTGCTCCTAAGAATCCGAAAATTTCACCTTTCTTTACGTCAAAGGAAATATGGTCGACGGCTGTAAAACTACCGAATTGTTTTGTTAGTTCTTGAATTTTTATGACTGTGGAGGTATTCATAGATTTCCTTTTGATGAGGATAATTGCATATAACAATCTTCAATTGTAGGATTAATAGGGTTGACGTGAATCCCAGTATGACCTTTTTTCTGTAAGAAAGTAATGAGGCTTTCGAGAGAGAGTATTTCTGTATCGACAGTAATGTGATGGACTTCACCAAATGCAAAGCAACTTTTTACTCCGATGCAGTTTCTTAAATCAGATAACAATGCTGACATATGCTCGGCTTTTACAGCCCATAATGTTTCGGGAAAATTGTTGATAATATTTTGAGGTGGTTCTATTTTCATAAATTCTCCATTTTGTATAAGAGCTATACGATCACATAGGGTGGCTTCGTCCATGTATGGAGTAGAAACTAAAATAGTGATACCTTGTTTCCTTAAATTTCTCAGCATCTCCCAGAATTCTTTTCTGGAAACAGGATCAACTCCAGTTGTTGGTTCATCGAGAAATAGAACTTTGGGTTTATGAATAAGAGCACAGCTAAGAGCAAGTTTTTGCTTCATTCCTCCAGATAATTTACCGGCCTTTCGAGTTTTGAATGGTTCTATTTGACTATAGATGTCTTTTATCAAATTATAATTGTTTTTTATAGTAGTATGGAATACTGTCGCAAAGAATTGAAGATTTTCTTCTACTGTCAAGTCTTGATATAAAGAAAACTTCCCAGGCATATATCCGACTTGGGTGCGTATTTTTTTGTAATCTTTAACGACATCTAAACCTTCTATTGTGGCAGTTCCTGTATCTGGCAGAATTAGAGTGGTGAGAATTCTGAAAAGTGTTGTTTTTCCAGCACCGTCAGGGCCTATGATACCGAAGAGTTCTCCTTTTTCTACTGAAAACGAGATATTATTTAAAGCTTTTGCTTCTTCGTAACTTTTGTTTATATTTTTAACTACTATTGTTTGCATTATTTAGAAAAACTTATTTCTCCATACATTCCTATTTTTATATAGCCGTCATTCTTCACTGCGATTTTTACTGCATATACCAAGTTTGCTCTTTCATCTTGGGTTTGTATACCTTTGGGAGTGAATTCTGCCTTGGAAGATATCCATGAAACAATACCTTGATAATTATGCTGTTGTTTACCTCC
>NZ_LN877936.1:100841-111009 GCF_001403595.1 Gabonia massiliensis
GTCAAAAAAGTCACAGCTACGAGTATTTGTCAAGTATTTTTGAGCTATTTCCATTGTTCCCCCAAAGAGAATTGGAAGCAACCAGAGAATCCATGTGTATTTGGTAGATTTTTGTTTTTTGGTTATTATGCTATATCTGGTCCAATCAAAATAAAATACTAAAGTTAATCCAAGATACATACAGAAGTGGATAATCTTATCGAAATAAGGAATATGAAATAATGGAGTGTCAGGTATATTGGAAAAAGAGTTTAAGGATAAATATAAGATACAACTTATAATAAAAATTGTGGGTAAAAAAGGAGGGACAAAGTGCTGAATGTATTTAAACAATTTGTTATGTGTCATGTTTATGTATTAATTGATAATATTACAAAGATAATTCTTTATAATTATATAAGAGTAGTTTTTATTATTATTGTAAATAATTGAACGAATAAGACCTATATTTGTTTTGAAATGTTGTTTTTGTGGATAAAAATATAAATAAATTTAATCTTTAATGCTAATTTTGCATATGTTAGATTATAAATGAATAGTAAGAATATGGCTAAACGCGCAACTTTTGCTACAAAATTGGGTGTGATTGCAGCTACTGCAGGTTCATCAGTGGGATTAGGCAATATATGGAGGTTCCCTTATGAGACAGGGCAGAATGGAGGAGCAGCATTCTTACTTGTTTATTTTATCTGTGTACTCATACTTGGTTTACCAGTAATGTTGGCAGAATTTACTATTGGTCGTAGTGCAAAATCCAATGCTAGCCGGGCTTTTATAAAACTTACCCCGAAGACTCATTGGTATATTGTTGGTATTTTGGGAATTTTTGCAGCAGTATTTATTATGGGTTTTTATTCCGTGATAGCAGGATGGACTCTTGATTATGTATACCAGTCTTTGACATTTGGTTTATCTAATAAATCTCCTGAGGCATTTCAGACCGCATTTACAGAATTTACTAAAGATCCTATTCGACCAATTTTCTGGACAGGGTTATTTTTATTAGTTAACTATGTTATATTGGTAAGAGGTGTACACAATGGGATAGAGAAAGCATCAAATGTCTTGATGCCTCTATTATTTGTTATTCTTATTATATTTAGTATACGTTCTTTATTTATGTCTGGCACTGCAGACGGATTATCATTTATGTTCCATCCTGATTTTTCTAAGATAGATTCTAATGTAATATTGCGGGCTATGGGGCAAGCCTTTTTCTCTCTAAGCTTAGGAATGGGAACCTTAATTACTTATTCGTCTTATTTTTCGGATAAAACTTCTTTGACAAAAACTGCTGTAACTGTAGCTTCATTGGATACGTTCGTGGCTATTATGGCAGGCGTAATGATTTTCCCAGCGGTATTTTCTTATGGAATTAGTCCTGCGCAAGGGCCAGAGTTAATATTTATAACATTGCCAAATGTTTTTCAGCAGATGCCTGGTGCATATTTGTGGTCTTTATTGTTTTTTATATTGATTACTGTAGCAGCATTGACGTCAACGATTTCTCTTTGTGAAGTAGCTATTTCTTATTTGCATGAAGAGTTTGGTTTTATTCGTAGTCGGGCTACATTATGGTTGATATTTCTATGTTTCATTATGGCAGTTTTGTGTTCATTATCTTTTGGCCCTCTTTCCGATTTTACGATATTAGGTTATACTATATTTAATTTTAGTGACTTTTTGGCCTCTAATATTCTATTACCCTTAGGAGGAATGTTGATATCAATATATGTAGGTTGGATATTAGACAAAAAGTTTGTCAAAAATCAAATTAGTAATTATGGGCAAATAAAAATATGGTATTTTGATTTGTTAATGATTTCGCTTCGATTTATTGCTCCGGTTGCAATATTTCTTATTTTCTTATATGGCTTAGGTATTTTTAATTAAAATGAAAGAAAGTATAAGCTCCCGATTGTTCTATTTTTCCCGTAATCAAAGGTTTGCGGTAGGGATATTGTTGTTATTGATTTTGGGATTTTTAGTATTTCGTTTTTGGATGCAAGAAAGAGAAACAGTAACCGAATCAATACAAGAGTATGAACAGTTTCAGTCAGAAATAGAAGCTTTTAAGTCTCAATTAGAAACAAAACCTTTGTCTTCTAAAACAAAAATACAGAAAAAGAAAAATTTGCCAAGTTCTGATTCTCGAGTCCAGCCTATACGAGTTATTCCAGAAGATGCTGAATCGAATTCGATAATCCTTTTAGAAAAAGATGATAGAAAAGTCATACCCGCTGATAAGAATGAAAGATTAGAGAAAATGGAAAAATGATATTCTTAATCCAATAAAAAAAACTATCTTCGTTACTTGAATGTTAGATATAAAAAAAATGAATATAGTATCTAGAAAGACATTTTCTCTAAATATAAATGGAGCATTATTAGAAATAAATCGTCCATTGATAATGGGTATATTGAACGTGACTCCTGATTCATTCTATACAGACAGTCGTTGTTATAATAAAAAAGCTATAATTTCACGATTACAGCAGATCGTGAGCGAGGGTGCAGATATGATAGATATTGGAGCATATTCATCTCGTCCGCAGGCAGCAGATATATCTGTCGAAGAAGAAAAACGTAGACTTGCTGTGGGTTTAAGTGTTATTAAAAAAGAATATCCGAATATTTGTATTTCAGTAGATACCTTTAGAGCAGATGTTGCGGAATGGTGTATTAGGGAGTATCAGGTAAATATTATAAATGATATTTCTGGTGGAGAGATGGATGCTCATATGTTTAATGTGGTCGCAGAGACTGGAGTTCCATATATTATGATGCATATGAAAGGTACTCCCCAAACAATGATGAAACACACATCATACGAGAATATTGTGGCGGAGTTGTTACAGTGGTTTTCTCTCCGAATTGATCGGTTGACTCGAATGGGTGCTAAAGATATAATTATTGATCCTGGTTTTGGTTTTAGTAAAACATTAGAAGGAAATTATGAACTGATGAATCATTTGTCGGAATTTATGTCTTTAGGATTGCCTATATTAGTTGGTATTTCTAGAAAGTCAATGATATATAAATTATTGGATTCAACCCCTGAAAACAGTCTGAATGGAACTACAGTTTTAAATACGCTGGCTTTATTGGGAGGAGCGAATATATTGAGAGTGCATGATGTGAAAGCGGCTGTGGAGACAGTGAAAATTATGATGAAAACGTTAGAGGCAAATTGATTTACAGTGGGTATATAAAAGAAGGACGATATGTTTGTACACTTTGGGATAAAAGATGTCATTGATATATTATTAGTAGCCTTACTCTTATATAATATATATAAGATGATGAAGGATTCTGGTACTATTAATATATTTGGTGGTATAATGGCTTTTCTTGCTGTTTGGATTGTGGTGACCAGAATACTGGACATGCGTCTTATGGGTGCAATTATGGATAAGCTTATAAGTGTTGGTGTTCTTATTTTGGTTATCTTGTTTCAAGATGAAATACGGCGTTTTTTGGTTGAATTAGGGTCACATAAACGATGGCGTTTTTTCTTTCGATTATTTTTCCCAGATAAAAAAGATAATTCTAAAGCTCAGAGTTATATTATACCTTTGGTGTATGCCTGTATGAATATGGCGAAAACTAAGACGGGAGCATTAATTGTTATTCAAAAAGACATTGCTTTGACTCAGTATATTCAGACGGGCGATATTATAAATGCAGATGTTAATTCTCGCCTTATTGAAAATATTTTTTTTAAGAATAGCCCTTTGCATGATGGCGCTATGATAATTGCTGATAATCGTATTGTTGCTGCAGCTTGCATACTGCCGGTCTCTCATAATAATGACGTTCCTAAATCATTGGGATTGAGGCATCGGTCAGGATTGGGCATTTCTCAGGAGTCAGATGCAACAGCAGTCATTGTTTCAGAAGAGACAGGGAATATATCTGTTGCGCGAAATGGGAAATTACATATTAAGCTGTCAGGAAAAGATTTAGAAAATATTCTTTCAGATGATTCCTTATGAAAATGAAGAAGGAAAGGTAGCCTTAAACATAAAACTACCTTTCTTTTTTCTTATTTGCGGTCTCCAAAAATACGAAGAAGATATAAGAATAAATTAATAAAGTCGAGATATAAAGAAAGAGCACCTAAAAGGGCCATTTTTTGAGATTCTTCTGTTATTTCCTGACCACTTAATAATCTTTTTATTTTTTGGGTATCATAAGCTGTTAAACCAACGAAAATAAAAATGCCAGCATAAGTTGTAATCCAATATAATGTGCTGTTAGCCCAAAAAATATTTACAACAGTAGCAATGATTAACCCGATAAGTAACATAAAAAGGAGATTACCTAAAGACGTAAGATCTTTTTTAGTAAAATATCCGTATAAACTCATTGCTCCGAATGTTCCTGCTGTTACAAAGAATGTAGAAGCTATTGATGTTGTTGTATAAGCAAGGAAAATAACGGACAAGGTTAAACCATTGATAAAAGAATACAACATGAATAAGCCTGTGGCCGTAGTAAATGATAAAGATTGTATACGAGCGGATACATACCAGACAAGAGCCAATTCAGCAATGATAAGACCAAAAAACATGAAGCGACTCCCAAATATGAATTGCTGCATTGCATATGAGTTACTTACTGCCATTGCAGTGATACCGGTTATTGCAAGAGCAGCAGTCATCCACAAGTATACGTTTTTTATTAAAGTAGATTGAGCTAATTTGGATTGATAATCCGAAACTGAATAATCTGAATTCATATGAAATTTATTTTTTAAATTAATAGGACAAATATACGGATTATTTTATTAATGGACATTTTATCCTTTCATTTTCTATGAAATCCTTAATTTCAAGGAAAAATCTACTCAAATAAATTTTTAGTATGGGTTATTGGTTATTTGATAGAAGTCTTGTAATCAGCATATTATTATATTTATATTGAAAAANTATTTTAATAGATGATAATTGGTCTGAAGTAAGATAAGCTCGTAGGAAAAGATGATCAATATCTGCTATTTTGAAAAGGGCTCTGCCTGTTGTTGCTAACTCTCCCGGTTCTGCGTACTTTGCGAGTACAGTTCCTTCGATGGGAGAGAAAATATGGCATTTTGTTAACTGGTCCTTGAGTTGAGCTATTTGTATAGTTATTGCAGAACTTTCATTGTTTATACTATTATTAGTATTTTCAAGTGTTGATATTTGTGCAGCTAACTGTTTTTCGAGTACTGTAATTTGGGAGTTTATGTCATCGAGTTGTTTTTGATTGGCAGCATTGCTTTTTAGTAAATTTTCGCATCTGTTTTTTTCTCTTTTTTGCGTAGCTATTTGTTCTTGAGTAGCTGCTATTTGTTTTGAGATGTCTGCCCGTTTGTTGTTTACTGATTTGTCGTTAGCTTGAAGTTGTAATATTTTGAGCCATAATTGTACGGTATCAATATAGCCTACAAGTTCATTTGCTTTTAATTTTTCACCTTCGCTAATGTCGAATTGCATCAATTTTCCATTAGCTTCAGCCGATACGATAATTTCTGTTGCTTCGAAAATACCAGCAGCATCGTATTTGTGGTTGTTTCTGTTGCATCCTGAAATAGTAAGGAGGCAAACTCCTGCAATAATTATAGATTTGTTTGCTTTCATATCTTTTACAGCATTATAAATTAGTTGTATATTTTAGATTGTAAGTCGCCATGAGAAGTTGGGTTTCATGTAATATTTTATTTTGTTTAGCTTGTTCTTCTGCGTTTACTTCTCTTAGAAATTCGATTACACTGAGAGTCCCATTTGCTACTTTTACTTCTGCAGCTTTTCGAATATTAGCTCTTAGTCTGATAATTTCATCATCGTCTTTCATTAGTTTCTTATATTTATTTATTTCCCCTTTTTCTTGAGACATTTGGAGCTTAGTATTGAATAAGAATGTTTCTTTTTGTATTCCGATAGTTGATTGCTCTATATTGATTTGTTTTTGTTCATTCTTTTTAGTGTACAAACCGCCGAAATTCCAAGACATACGTACTCCAGCTATATAATACGGGTCGAATGAGTTTTTTAGCATATTTAGTCCGGGATTACCATATCCACCTTGTATGAATAATCCAAACTTAGGGAGATTTTTGGAAAGCAACATATTTTTTTGAGTTTCTAATAATTGAGCTTGTAACGCGAATAATTGAAGTTCTGGGCGATTTATTTCTTCTGATAATATATATTCTGCAATATCCGGCTTTGTTAAAATGGTATTATTATTTATTTTTTCACCGATGAGGATTGACAACATTTGTATGTATGCAGACTTTGTAGTTTCTAATTCAGTTTGCTTTTGAGTAGCGTCTATAAGATTTACTTTTACTGCATCTATGTCTGCTTGATTGGCAATACCGTTTTGGGCAAAAGCTTTTATTTGATTTAGATGTCGATTAAGTTCAGATTGATATAATTGATTTTGTTTTAGTTGTTCGTTAATGAGTAAAATACTGAAATAGACATTATTTACTCGGTCGGTTAAATTATATAAATCAACGTGGTTTTGCTGAAGTTCAACTTTACTTTGAACTTCCGTTATTTTCTTTTGGTCGCGTATGATTCCACCGTCCCAAATCGTTTGATTAATTTCTGCAATTATTTGATACTGATCTTTATTGGGAGTTTTTATATGAATAGGTAAAGTTATGGGAATTTGTGTTACGGCAGATTGATAAGTTGCTTTAGCAGATAATGAAATTTGAGGTAAATATCCTTTTCCTGCATTTGATAGGTTATAGTCGCGAGATTTTTCTATTAATTGATATCGTTTTATTAAAGGATAATTTGATTGGGCTTTTGTTTGGCATGACTCTAGAGATAATTGACCAAAAGATAACTTTGCATATATAAATAGAAGTATGAATAATATAAATTTTTTTGACATATAGGTAACTTTAATGTTTAACGAATTTGTTAATTAACAAGTAAAATATTAATATTTTATTCTTGCCAAAATTAATTTTACATGTTCTTCTCGTCTTTTTTGAATAAACTCTTCGTGAATTTCTTTCGGAAGAATATCTTTATTTCCGAAAATGACAGGTGATACTAAGAATGTAAAGATATTTAAAGATATAATGTCGAATATTAAGTCAATGGCATTTATAGGTTTGATGGACCCTTTTTGTATTTCAATATTGATTTCAGATTGAATACGTTCTAATGTGGAAGAAGCGATGCTTCCGAACATTTTTCTGAAATCATGTAGGCGTTTAGGATTTGTGAGGAGCTCGTTAATTATGAAGAATGGTATTTGGGGATTTGCTGCGACGAAGTCAAAATGAGTTTCAACGGCTTGCTTTAATTTTATATCAAAAGGTTGGTTACTATCAAATTTTGTCTTAAATGAATTTGCAAGTATTTCTACTTTTTGACTAAAAACTTTTTCAAAAAGGTTTTCTTTAGTACGAAAGTAATAGTGAAGCATGGCATGGGTAACTCCTGCCTGTTTTGCGATATCTGTAGTTTTACTTAAAGCATAACCTTTTTTTAAAAATTCCTCTTCCGCAGCTTTTAGAATGGCCTGTTCTGTGTTTTTATCTTCTTTTTCTCCCATATATTTTAACAGATATGTTTAACATTTATGTTAGCCTTGCAAATGTAGATATTTTATTTTAAAAAGCGTGCGTATTAGTATATAATTTTAGAAACAATACAGTCTTAAAGATTGTAGGAAGTAGCGTTCGTTTTATCTATAACGGAAATAGAAAATAAAGTATTGAGAGAGTTTTGAACAAAACGCTTTGAAGCAATGTTATAATAGGAAATTGATAGAAAATTTTAAGATTATGGCAAAAGAGAGTGTTGATATCCTCAAAGGGAAAATTGATGTAAAAAAAGTACTTGAACAGCTTAATGCCGCATTAGCAGAAGAGTGGTTGGCTTTTTACCAGTATTGGGCTGGGGCTTTGATTATTGAAGGACCTATGCGTACTGAGGTCCAGAAAGAGATGGAAGAGCATGCACAAGAAGAGTATGAACATGCTAAATTATTGGCTGACCGCATTATTGAACTTGAGGGAGTTCCTGTATTGTCTCCTCAACAATGGTTTGATTTAGCTCGTTGCAAATATTTAGCGCCAGATGATTTTGGAGTAGTTAGTATTCTGAATCAAAATATTGCGTCAGAGCGTTGTGCTATAAAAAGGTATAGTGAAATTGCTAATTTTACAGATGGTTTAGACTTTACAACTTGTGATATTGCTAAACATATTATGGCTGAGGAAGAAGATCATGAGCAAGATTTGCAAGATTTTATCAATGATATAAATCGTATGGTTAAATATTTAGGTAGATGAGATTTGTTTGTATCATACACAAAAGCGGTTGGAAATTGTATTCCCAACCGCTTTTGTGTTTATAGCTGTTTTTGTAATTATAGATTGCAAGAACTACAGCGAGGTTTTATTTGTTTAAAAAAGTCATTCCCTTTGTCATCGACTAGAATAAAAGCAGGGAAGTTTTCTACTTCAATTTTCCAGATAGCTTCCATTCCTAATTCTGGATATTCGAGGCACTCTACTTTTTTAATGTTGTTTTGCGCCAATATAGCAGCAGGACCTCCTATACTTCCTAAGTAAAATCCTCCATGTTTTTTACAAGCATCCGTTACTTGCTGGCTACGATTACCCTTAGCTATCATAATCATTGAACCTCCGTTTTCTTGGAATAAATCTACGTAAGGATCCATACGCCCTGCGGTTGTTGGACCGAAAGAACCTGAAGGCATTCCTGCAGGAGTTTTTGCTGGTCCGGCATAGTAAATAGGATGATCTTTTAAATATTGAGGCATTCCTTTTCCTGAGTCCAAGCGTTCCTTAATTTTTGCATGAGCAATATCCCGACCTACAATAATCGTACCGCTAAGAGATAAACGGGTTGCTACTGGGTATTTGGTCAGTTCGGCTAAAATATCTTTCATCGGACGATTGAGGTCTATTCTTACAGCATTTCCTTCTCCTGCTTGGCGTAGTTCCTCTGGAATTAATTCATCAGGGTTATCATCCAATTTTTCAATCCAAAGTCCGTCCTTATTAATTTTAGCTTTAATATTACGGTCTGCAGAGCAAGAAACTCCAAGACCAACTGGACAAGAAGCTCCATGGCGGGGTAAACGAATGATGCGAACATCATGAGCAAAATACTTACCGCCGAATTGGGCCCCTATTCCTGAATTTTGAGCCGCTTTTAATACCTCTTTTTCGAGTTCTATATCACGGAATGCCTGTCCCCATTCATTACCTTTTGTTGGTAAATTATCGTAATATTTAGCAGAAGCCAATTTTACTGTTTTTAAATTCATTTCTGCCGATGTCCCTCCAATTACAAATGCTACATGATAAGGTGGACATGCAGCGGTACCTAAAGTTTTCATTTTCTCAACCAGAAACTTGACTAATGTGTCGGGGTTGATGAGTGCTTTAGTTTCTTGGTATAAATATGTTTTATTGGCAGAACCGCCACCTTTGGTCATAAAAAGAAATTTGTATTCCATTCCGTCTACGGCGTACAAATCGATTTGAGCTGGTAAATTACATTTAGTATTTACTTCATTATACATATCAAGAGGTGCATTTTGGGAGTAGCGTAAATTCTCTTCAGTGTATGTTTTGTATACCCCTAATGAAAGAGCTTCTTCATCTCCTCCTCCAGTCCATACCTGTTGGCCTTTTTTACCTACAACAATGGCTGTACCTGTATCTTGACAGAAAGGCAGTACCCCCTTGCTGGCTACTTCGGCATTACGCAGCATTGTCAGTGCAACATATTTATCATTATCACTGGCTTCTGGATCATGTAATATTTTTGCCACCATCTGGTTGTGTTCGCGACGAAGTAAAAAGGAAACATCTCGAAAAGCAGCATTCGATAATTTGGTCAGAGCTTCCGGTTCTATTACTAAAACTTCTTTCCCATGACATGTTTCTACTGATACATGTTCTTTGGTTAGCAGATAGTACTCTGTATTGTCTTTTCCCATAGGAAAAGGCTCCTGATACTTAAAAGGAGGAGGTGTTGCCATATGTATCTCTATTTTAATTTGTAAATGTTAAAATTTTAATGCCTACAAAGTTACGTTTTCTTTTCTTAAAGCCGAAAACGAATGTTTAAAATCATCGGTGGAAACGTGAAAAATACTTATTCGGGAAAGATATTCTGTT
>NZ_LN877937.1:0-160650 GCF_001403595.1 Gabonia massiliensis
CCGGACTGCCACAGCTTCAGGAGGGAGAAACCTTGTCGCTCTCCGGCGTGGATCTGCTCGAAAAGCAGACCAAGCCGAAGCCTCTGCATACGGAAAGCAGCCTGCTTGCCGCAATGGAAAATGCGGGCAGGGAACTGGAAGATGCCGAGTTGAAAGCCAGCCTGAAAGATGCCGGGATAGGTACACCAGCCACCCGTGCGGCGATTATAGAAACACTGTTCGCACGCCAGTACATTATACGTGAGAAAAGGAATATTATACCCACAGAAAAGGGACTTGCCGTTTACAGGATTGTCAAGGACAAGAAGATTGCCGATGTCGAGATGACGGGTATGTGGGAAACTGCCCTTGCCAAGATAGAAGCGGGCAGCATGGATGCCGACACATTCAGGAAAGGCATCGAGGTCTATGCCGCCCAAATCACGGCGGAACTGCTTTCCGTACAACTGTCCATTGCCGGAGGTGAAACTTGTCCCTGTCCGAAATGTGGCAGCGGACGCATCCTGTTCTACCCGAAAGTGGCGAAATGTTCCAACGTGGACTGTACGCTTACCATATTCCGTAACAAGTGCGACAAGCAACTGACCGACAAGCAGGTTGTCGAACTGGTGACGAAGCGGAAGACCGGGTTAATCAAGGGCTTCAAGGGAAAGAACGGCAANCAACCTCACGCAAGGCATGTTCGTGGGGGCGGTGGCGGACAACTTCGATGAACGGATAGAACAGAAGATTTTCCACTGTGAAATCGTGGTGGACAACGAGAAGGTGAAACGGGAAACTGCCCGTTACGTGAAGCTGCCGCAGATTATTGACTTCACCGACAAGGACGGCAACGACCGGATGCAGGAAGAGATACAAGCCAACTATGACCGCATCCGTCAGGAAGTCCGGCAGATTGTCGAGGACGAGATAACCCGTATCAAGAATGATCCTAAATTGCAAAATCTACTGAAGTATGAATAATGTATAGAATCATTTAACTTTACTTCTTTATGTTGTTTGAGAAATCGAGCATCAAATGATAAATCGTTATATTATTATTATTAACTCTATGTATTGAATAATATGAATAATCGAAATTATTGACTATTTTTCGCTGTTGTATATTTTGTATTGTATGGGAAGGGAAACTTGAAGTTTTTATAATGTAATTAAGAGAATCAATATTTTCTTGAATATTTATAGGTTGTACGATGAAAGCAATCATACCATTTGTTTTATAATAGCATGAGTATTTAGAGGAAGTAAAACGACAAATTCCCTCTGAAATATATTCTCCATTTAATCCACTTGTACCTTTAGGATTGTTGGCATCCAATCTTTTACATTCTATAATATAGTATGCTTCATCACCTTTAAATGGGTTGATAGGCATTATTCTAATATCTATTCTTCCTTTATTTTCAGGTGTTTCAGAATCAAATAAATAATTCGTAAGATTAAATTGTTGCTTATAATGCTCTTTTTTTAAATAATTGTTTACTATTACATCCCTAATCTTATTTTCATCATTATAAACGTCTACTTTTTCTTTTAACATTAAAAGGTAACAAGCTATTATTTTTGATAAAATACTTTCAAATTCTGCATAATAATAAACAGACGAATATTTATAAGTTGAAGCATTTAATTCTGAAAACATCATAAGCCCCTCCCTATTTTAATAATAGCGTCAGAAAACTCATTTACATCTATGTAGCCAATAGCTTCATACCATAGACGCTTTTCATTAGGTTTTATAATGAAAAAATCATTACCGTTTGAATCAAATCCACGGATATCCTTTTGCACGAATAATTTATCTGTAATTTTTTCTACTCCTATTTTAGATATAAAAGATATTAGTTCAGCGTTATTTTGCTTATTGATCCATACTATATCTTGCTGATAATCTTGTATGGGAATCATTCTAAAAAATACTCCTATAATTTGTTCTGTATACCATATTTCAGCAATGAATTTTCTGTTTTCATTACTTAATTTCGATTTGAATTGTTGTATAAACAATGACACATATTTATTTATAATAACATCTTCATATTTTAAAGGGAAAAACAACCGAACTTTTTCTTCATTATTTCCTACAATAAAAATCCGATTAATGTCTAATGAGTATTTTATTAATGCAGTCTCGATTTCATTTAATTTTAATCTGCTATAAATTGTTTCATTTATATTGTTTAATTCTGTTTGAATCTTTTTATTTAGCGCATCTATCTTTTGGTTATCTTGTAATACCTCTTTTTTCTCTAAATATATCTCTTGATATGCCTTTTCAATTGATTTGATTTTATCTTTAACATTTAAATCAATATAAGGCAAGCTATATTTGTTATAATTTTTAACCCTTTCTCGTTCAATACCAATAGACACAAATGTATTTATAGCATAATAAGCAAACAAAGAAGAGCTTAATATCGCAGCTATATTATAGATTGTATCTATATTATTATTACTTAGACTTTTAATAGATGTTATTGAATCCTTAAACAGCACATCTTGTGTTGAAATAGCACATTTGGCAGTCAAGTTATGTAATTCAATACCTTCCCTTATTAAGAGCATTGGCGCTTTAAATAATCTTTCATCTCTACGTCTATGTACTTTCAATTTTTCAAAAAGAGAAATTTTTGAAAAATCAATAAAAAATGAATTTACACTATATGAATCTATAAAAGGATGTCCGATTAAATGAGTAGCATCATATAATGGATTGCTACTGTATTGAATACCTGTACCTTCAATAAATTTAGATTTATCAGAGATTATATCTCTTATTGAATCATATTCGTCTGTTAGACGTTTCAAAAAATTAAAATCTAAATATGAACCATATACTAATACTTTCCAAAGCCAATCAAAATCTTTAAACTTTTTTTGTTGAACTAACTTGTAGTCACTCCTATTTATGGTAAATATTTTAAATAAAGAAAAGAAACGACTAGGTTTTAATGTAATATGATTTACAATGTTATTATTCGTGTTTGCTCCTTTGGCATATCTATAGAATAATATTGCGGCAGGGGCTATTGCTGGATCATTTGATTTTTCAAAAACCTCATGCCGTACAGGTGCCAATTCGAAAACTCGATCAATAAAAAACTCTTCTAGCAAGTATTGCCTAAATGAACTATTATGCTCTTTGTTATATCCTAGATTATATAAACTACTGCTTCTTATAATTAATGCAACTTGAGTTATGTCAGAACAAAAGTCACTAACCCTAAATACAAAACCTTCTGCTATTTCATTATTGTTAATAGCTATATCAAATTTTAGGGACTGTTCTTTTTCTCTCTTTTTTCTGTCTTTCAAATATTTACTACCTAAATCTCCTATACCTCCACCTTTCCATGGTGGATTACCAACTATAAAATCAAATTTTATAGTTTTAAACAGAGTGTTAAATTCAGCTTTATCGTTAAAAAAATCTGATTCAAAAAAGTTTTCATTGATAAGCCTAGGAAATTTAAAGTCTTCTATTGCTGGAGGGTCTAAGTAATCCAATAGCGTTAAGTATATAGAAAAAATCGCAACTTGAACAGCATTTAAATCTTTATCGACACCAAAAATATTTTTTTTTGTAATATCTTTAATAGTTTCTTTAAATTCTATGGATTTTACATCTACTCCTGATGATATATATTTTTCAATTATTTTTCTAAGAGTCTCAACAAGAAAAATTCCTGAACCACACGCTGGATCCAAAACTTTGCAATCGTAATTTTCTTGAGTATTTAATTTGTTTTCAATGGTTTCTTTCAATATATAGTCAACAAGAAACAAAGGTGTATAGTATGCCCCCTCTTTCTCTTGATTATCTTTTCCTATAAAAAGTTCATATACATTACTGATAAATTCTATAGGGATGATTGAAAAATCGTAAAATTCAAAAAGAGAAGGTTGCATATTGTCCAAATCTTCTCCTTTTAATAATTTTTTTATAGTATTGTAATGAATAGATTGTATTTGAATATACTCTTCATCATGTAAAGGAAATAAGTCTCCATTAAAGCCTGTTTCTGGATTTTCCAAATAATCAAAGAAGTCTCTAGTCTTTTGAGGATTACTAAGAAGATTACAAAAATCTTCATTAGTCCAATATTTGGAAATTCCTTCAAAACAAAGTTTTACCCTACGATCTATTAAATATCGAACAAAAATAACTTTTCCAATTAAGGCATTAGCAATTTTGGAAGCTAACTTCTGTTCAGAGATTAAAATCCTTCTAGCTGCATCGATATTTTTTAGCAGATAATAATCAACTCTATTTTTATAATCTAAAGGTTCAGCATATTTTTCCCAAGTTTTACCTGTGACTAATTCAAAATAAGAAAAATTGTCCAGTTTGTCAATTCCCCCAAATTTTTCTAACGCTTTCTTATTTTTCAGAAAGTTGAATCCATTGTATATATCAACATGGTCATTT
Source organism: Gabonia massiliensis (assembly GCF_001403595.1). Taxonomy (NCBI): domain Bacteria; kingdom Pseudomonadati; phylum Bacteroidota; class Bacteroidia; order Bacteroidales; family Porphyromonadaceae; genus Gabonia; species Gabonia massiliensis. The sequence goes on from NZ_LN877937.1 coordinate 4,430, forward strand.
TCAATGATAATAGCTATAGGTGATTCATTAAAGTTCCATATAGCTTCATAAAGTTCTTCCTTATTAGAAGGATTATCAAAAAACAGAAGCAAAGGCTTATTATCAAAACAAAAAAAAGCATCCGGCCTTATTTTGTATTCTATTAGTTTTTTTATTCTATTAGGGAAAGACGTTTTCGCTTTCCAAAGACTATCCTTAACAAAAAAAAGTCCATTATTTTCGTTTAACCCAAGAGATGCTATTATGTTTTCTATTCTAATCATTTTTGCTTAAAGTATAGTTCCGCATTATACAAATGCCTTATTATGCAAAAGTACAAAGAAAAAATCACTTACTATCATGTTTTTATCTGATTCTGATATATAAGACAAATTTAGACAGTGCAGGACAAATCGGGACACTCATTGCCGCTTGTCAAAATATAGCATATTTAGTCGTTACCTTTGGACGGGAATAATCCCGTAACCACTAAAATTCCAATTATTTATGGCAAACAGAATGAACCCGCCCGCAGAGGGGCAGGAAAAAGACGTGATGCTGGTCTTGGATAAACAGCAAGGAAAAGTGAGTGCCGTTAAAGGTATCGACAACGAGGGTAATTTGCAGACCGTAGAACCGACCCAATCCCATAGCGGTGAGTTTATGCAGGTGGATAGGAACAGCGATGTGTTCAGCAACTTCATTTCCAATTTCTTCCGCAGGTATCAGGACACGGAGGGACTGGCTTTGTTCCGCAGCAAGGCTACGGAAGCGGAACAGGACGCAAAAGCTATCGAGGACAACCACCGCAACCCAACGCCGGAGGGCGACAGACGGGTGGAAATGTTGCGAGTTCCGAATCCCGACAATAACGAGGGCAGGCAGGACTACCGTTTCGACCCGGCTAAAATCAACTGGGAGGACTTGAAGAAAGTTGGCATTACCGCCGACACGTTGAAAAACACAAAGGATTTCGACAGGGTGATGCGTGGCTACAAATCCCGCAACACCTATACCGTTTCGGGGACGGTAGGCGGTTTCTACCTTAAACCTACCGATGTCAAGCTCTCTTTCTATCAGGCAAAGGACGGGATGGTAGTGCCTAAGCTGCACGGCGTGCAAATGGATGAAAAGCTGCTTCAACGCCCGTATAACGGGCACGAATTTTCCAAGCAGGAACAAGGCAACCTGCTGGGAACTGGCAATTTGGGCGGTATTATCCAAATCAAAGACCCGAAAAACGGGGAGCAAATCCCCGTGTTCGTCAGCCGGGACAGGTACACCCACGAACTGGAGTACATGCGGGCAGACAAGTGGAAATGTCCCGATACCGTTTGTGGCGTGAAAGTAAGCCCGGAACAGAAAGCCGCTTTTAAAGCCGGGAAACCCGTCAAGATGGAAAACCTGCAATTCAAGGACGGGACGAAACGCAGTGCCTATCTTCAAGTCAGCGCAGTGGAGCGTGGCTTGGAGTTCCTGCCGAGGTCTGCCGTCCAGTTCTTGCAGCAGGGGCAGCAGCCCGCACAGCAGCAGGTCACAGGATTAAAGGACGGCAAGGGTGTGGAGTTCAACGGTCATGTGCAACCTGGAGTACAGGGTAAATCCTCCGGCAAGGTGCAGCCGAAAGATGTTATCCCCGTTTCCGAGAGCCGGACGCAGGTAGCGGTCAATTCTGGAGGAAAGACCGATGAAGCAACCAAACAGACCAAAGAGCCGCTGAAACAGGGACAACAGAAACCCACTGCCAAGCAGAAAGAGAAACAGGAAAAAGCACATGACAAGAGCCTGAAAGCGGACAAGCCCAAGAAGTCCAGAGGGATGAAAATGTAGTACCTACCATTAAAAAGTGAAGAATTATGATTGCATTGATAGCGGAAAAGCCCAGCGTGGCAAAAGATATCGCCCGGATTATTGGGGCGACACAAAGGAATGACGGGTATCTGTCCGGCAACGGGTACATGGTGACATGGGCGTTCGGGCACTTGATACAGCTTGCCATGCCCGAAGCCTACGGCGTGGCAAATTTTCGCAGGGAGAGCCTGCCCATACTTCCGTCCGATTTCCGGCTAATCCCCCGTCAGGTGAAAGCAGAGAAGGGCTACAAGGCAGACCCCGGCGTGTTGAAACAGTTGAAAGTGATTAAGGAGGTGTTNGAACACGAAGCTGGATTTTTCAGCGGACAAGACGCTTTCGATAGCACAAAGCCTGTATGAAAAGAAAGTGATGTCCTATCCGAGAACCGGAAGCCGTTATATTTCGGAGGATGTTTTCGAGGAAATGCCGGAACGCATCGCACTGCTGGGACAATACCCCCGCTTTGCCGGATATGCTGCCAGCTTGAACAGCAACACACTGAACCGCCGCAGCGTGAATGACGGCAAGGTAACCGACCACCATGCCTTAATCGTTACCGAGAACCTGCCCGATGAACTTTCCGAAGATGAAAGGGCGGTCTATGAACTGGTAGCCGGGCGTATGCTGGAAGCCTTTTCGGACAAATGCGTGAAAGACTTTACCACCGCTGTATTGTCCGCCGGAAATACCGATTTCACCGTAAAAGGGGCGATAATGAAAGAAGCCGGATGGCGGGTTGTGTTCAACGAACAGGAAGCAGGCGAGGACGGAGAAGCTGCCGGACTGCCACAGCTTCAGGAGGGAGAAACCTTGTCGCTCTCCGGCGTGGATCTGCTCGAAAAGCAGACCAAGCCGAAGCCTCTGCATACGGAAAGCAGCCTGCTTGCCGCAATGGAAAATGCGGGCAGGGAACTGGAAGATGCCGAGTTGAAAGCCAGCCTGAAAGATGCCGGGATAGGTACACCAGCCACCCGTGCGGCGATTATAGAAACACTGTTCGCACGCCAGTACATTATACGTGAGAAAAGGAATATTATACCCACAGAAAAGGGACTTGCCGTTTACAGGATTGTCAAGGACAAGAAGATTGCCGATGTCGAGATGACGGGTATGTGGGAAACTGCCCTTGCCAAGATAGAAGCGGGCAGCATGGATGCCGACACATTCAGGAAAGGCATCGAGGTCTATGCCGCCCAAATCACGGCGGAACTGCTTTCCGTACAACTGTCCATTGCCGGAGGTGAAACTTGTCCCTGTCCGAAATGTGGCAGCGGACGCATCCTGTTCTACCCGAAAGTGGCGAAATGTTCCAACGTGGACTGTACGCTTACCATATTCCGTAACAAGTGCGACAAGCAACTGACCGACAAGCAGGTTGTCGAACTGGTGACGAAGCGGAAGACCGGGTTAATCAAGGGCTTCAAGGGAAAGAACGGCAAGGTTTTCGATGCTTCGCTAGTACTGGACGAACAGTTCAATGTCGCTTTTTCATTCCCTGAAAAGAAAGGAAAGCCGAAGAAATGACTTATCTTTACCGCTGAAATTTCATTGTGATGGGTTTTAAGGCTTATGATAATTGAAATTTTAGTGGTTGCGCCCGGAGGGAAACCGGGCGCATTTTTTATATGTTCCCGTCAAACAGGTAGGTCGAACGGACAATTCCGTTTCCTAATACGTTACTTTCCGACAACTTCCACTGCGAGCCGAATGTTTCCCCGACAAAGCCGATGCCTTTGCCTACCATGACGGGAACGATATAGATTGTCAGACTGTCCAGCAGTCCGGCTTTTATCAGCGAGGTAATCAGTTTTCCGCCACCCACCACCAGTATGTCATGCGTTTGTTTCAGTTCATAAACCTTTTGCAGCGGTTCTTCGGTCAGGAACTCCACCCCGTAGTCCGGCGTTACGTTGGTGTCGTAGTGTGACACCACAAAAGACCGCTTGCTTTTGTGCGGCCACCCGCCCCAGTGTTCAAAGATGTAGTTGTAGGTGTTCGCTCCCATGAGCAGGCAATCCGCTTCCAAGTATTGCTTGCCAACGATGTTTTTTATTTCACGGGGTAACCAGTCCAGTTCCTTGTCTAAGGTGGCTGTATGTCCGTCAAGAGATACGGCGATGTGCGCTTTTATTTGTTTCATACTATCAGGTATTTAACAGTTTAATATTCGTATTCAACTGTCCGCCAGTACCTAAAAAAGAAGCGTGGCTCTTACACTGCTTCGATACGTGGTACTGGCAATACCTTTGAGGAAACAGGCAAGACCACGCTATGCGATTGCATAACGTATCCTGCACTGAATATCCCCTCAATTTGAAAATTTGCCAGTTTTCGTATCAGGACGTTCAGCGGAACGCTAATTTTCAATATTATATATAAAGACGAAATCACAGTCAAAACTGTTCAATCGCCGCTATTCCCTTGTACTACTTTTGCAAATGTAATGAAAATCATTTAGAAATCATGGCATATAATAAAAAATCCTGCCGTGTTATCACAACAGGGCAGGACACGACTAATTGAATGATGACAAAAAACACTGTCTAATCCGTGCGCTCACGAATAAGCCTGTGTATGTCGCTTGCCCGATAGTAATATTTTCCGTCCAGAAGAAGATAGGGCAATATGCCTTTCTTTCGGTAACGCTGCAAGGTCTTGACGCTCACTTTAAGCATAAAGCATAAGTCCTGATTGTCAAGCAGCTTTTCACCGTTCAGGCAGTTGTGGCTGTTCATCAGACGGTCTATCTTTTTATCCTGCATGTCGAGCCTGTCCATGATACGCTCCATCCATGCCACGAAATTGTCATTGTCTATATACATAAGCTACCCCCGATTGAAATTAAATGAGACCTATCATAAAATAACTCTGGTTTGCCGGGTCCTTCAGGATGATTTCTTTCTCCCGCATGAAGCGGATATAGTTCTTGGCTGTCCGCTCCTTAATGTCCAGTACCTGTTGCAACTGTTCGCAAAGGTCTATGTAGGTGATGTGTGTCTGCCGCCCGAAAATGTCACGGGCTACACCCACCAGTTCCCTTTCCTTGCGTTTTTCTTTTTCTTCACGTGGCTTTTCGCCCCGGTACGTGTGCATCCCGGCTTTCTTGTCCCATGCGAAAAGCATCAGCGGTACGTCCAGCGGGCTTCCATCCCTTACTTTCAGGGCTTTCACTACCGATTGCGTGGGTTCATCGTCTTTTTCGATTGACAGGATGGTAGCTGCCTTCCTTTGCAGTTCGCTTCCAAGATGTCCACGCAGTTTTAATCCGTTCGGGACAAAATGAAGTACACAAAGTATGCAGGTGTTGTAGATACCAGCCAATCGATACAGTTCATCTATCACCGCTACGCTTTCTGCTTCATCGTTGGCACTCTTTACGAGGTCGGCGATGCCATCAATGACAACTAACTGGATGCCGCCATACTGGTAGTAGAACTTATCCATGCTTTGTATTATGGCGTTCAACCGCTCCTTTCGGGACATTCCCGTAAGGCAGAACGCTTTCAGTTCTTCTGGTTTTTCTTTTTGCCCCGCTCGTACCAGCAGGTTGCTTACGTTCTTGAAAAGCTGTACTTCCGACTGTTCGGTATCATAGAGCAAAACCGCCTTGTGCCTGTCGTTAGCGGTTATCCGTATGCCCAGCGTGTCTGTTTCCGTATCTGGCGGGCAGATACAGCCTGCCACGATTGCGGCCACATAATTACTCTTGCCCGTTCCCTCGCCCCCGGTGATGCCGAACAGGTTGCCTTGTGTTCCCAGTGGAACATCGCCCGCCGATATAATGACCTGTGCTTTGACTGGCGGATTGTTGAAGTCTATCTCGCATGATTTAAGCATAATCAGTGTGTCGCTATATAGGTCGTCTAAAAATCTGATAAACAATTTCAGGAAATCTTCACGGGTGTTTCCTGCCTTGAAATAATCCGATATGTCCTTTTCCTCTTTTGTGCCCGGAAGTGGGAGCGAAAGGCGTTTCACGCCAAATTCCCCCAGCACTCTTTCCTGTTTACTTGAACTCTCCCTGCCTGTCTTGTCCATGTCGAAAAGCAGGACAATGTGCTTGAAGCGGAACGTCAGTCGATAAACCAGCGTGGACGGTATCATTACCGTTTCACTGTTGAAACAGATGGCATGAAAACCATGTGCTGCCAGTGAGAGTACGTCCTTCTCGCCACCCGTAATAAACAATGTGTCACCTTTGGCAGGCAGTTGCTCCAACCCGAAACAGTAGTTTTCCCCGAAGCTACCGCCATATAGGAAACGGGGTGTGGAAAAGGGACGGTACAGCTTGATATACTGTTTGCCCTTGTAGCCGTACATCGGTTCAGCCGCCGATGAAATGTAGGTGTATGGCTTTCCCTCTACCGTTTCACTGCTGTATTCCCGGAGTGAGCAGACCTTGTAATGCTCCAGCACTTCGGGAGTGATGCCGTACTGCCGCCAGTATTCCATTTCTGCGGTGGAAAATTTCTGTTCCCTAAACTGGTAAGGCTTGACAGGCTTTTCGGGCGATTCAACAGGTGTGTTCGCCGCAATACGTTTGTCGGTAGTCTGGGATATAGGAACGGATGTCCCGGAAGATAAACCCAGTCCCAAGTCCCGGTCGATGGTTTCCAGTATCTCGATGAAGTCCAAAGCCCGGTTACAGTCCAGCCCTTTCAGTTGCCCCACGAGGAAAAAACAGTCGCCGCTGTAATTGTCGTTACCGAAGTCTTTCATCTTGTACATACCGCTATGACGGTCGAAGTAGATGTTGCAGGAAGCCTTGTTGTCTTTATACAACGGATTGAGAAAGTTCCTACCGATACGCCAGTTACCGGGCAGGTAGTGTTTGAACACCGACAAGCCGTTATTTGTCCTGCTTAGTATTTCTTCTTTCCTTAGCATACAATTCATGATTGGTTATCAGGTTACGCATACATTCGTCATTACTCTTTATCAGCCGTTCTTCCAGCAGGCGTTTCAGTTCGCCTATCTTGTAATAACACCGTCCTCCTATGTTGGAGAAAGCGACTACACCTTTTGCACGCAAACGTTGCAATGTTCGGTCGCTGATTTGGAGAAATGTGCAGACTTCGTAACTGTCCACCCAGATTTCATCCTCGTTTTTCGTGTCCTCCTGTGAAAACACATAATTGGCTATCACATCTATCTTAGCCACTATCTCCTTATAGGCTTTTGATTCAATCGTAATCACATCCATATTGCTAACTTATTGGTTTGCCGCAAAGTTCGGTAGAAAAAATAGCCCCAAAGTCATGGTTGTACCTATCATGGTATTACTTTTTTGAGGGAAAAATCGAGTAAAATGACGGATAAGTCCTCTGAAAAGGGGTGATTTTTCAAAGGACTTACCTACAAAAAAAGAAGCACCATATTAGGGTCAACATGGTACTTCTACAGACAATAATACAGAGGATTATTTCATATCATCTTCATTCATCCGCTTAACAAGATTATCTATCAAATGATGAAGATATGCCGTCCGGTTTTTTCTCTCTTTCATAGCTATATATGAAGCATAATAATCCCCTAAATCAATATGGAATATCGTACTAAGAAAATTCATCATTTCTTTTATTTCCACATTACCATTGTTTATGTCGCCTGAAGATACAAGAGAATATCCAAGCTCGATAAGATATGACTTTTTACCTGTGAAGCGGAACGGGTATTTGAAGCATCTTTGTAGATTATCTTCTATATGATTATCTGTTCCCAGTTTCACCAATCGTTTATTAAGATAAATGCGTAGCATTTCATTGACGATAATCTTTGCCACTTTATAGTCATATCCTGTTGAGAAATTAGGGTCTTTATCAAACTGTGCGCTATCGGTACATAACCGCAAATCTGCTTTCCCGCGTATAAAGTAATATTCATCGTACACTGTAGAGTGTGAACGGTAATATTGATAAAAGTCCAAATTACGATTGAAGAAATAGGTCAGACTATCCAGTTCTCGATTGATATGCTTCCTAATTACTTCATCGCTACCATTAGGACATTGTGTTTCAATCTTGTATATTTTATAAAAGAATAACAACCGACCAAGTATTTCCGGTTTCTGTGTCTTGAAAAATAAGATTTCGTCCTCTTTGGTTGGAAATATATAGGTTTGTATTTTTGTTCTCAATTCATCAAGAATTGTTTGCAGCTTATGTACCATTGAAAGAGAAGTTTCGATAATATCATAGCCGTAGAGGTCGATTTCGTCAATCTCTATGTCTATTTCCTGCAATATATTACCTATATACTCCTTCATTTTATTTCATAGTGATATATCGTTTCATGTACGCCTGGGTTTTCGGACAATAAACTAAACATTTCAAGCACGCAACACAGGCATAAACATTTACTATCTCATTCCTTGAAACATTTATGTCCCATCGAACTCCGTTCAACGCTTTTTGTGGACATACATTCTTGCATATATTGCAATTACCACATTGCGATGGTTTGATTTCGTGCTTCATTATTGATAGTGGTGCATTTGTCAGGACAGTACCAAGACATTGTGCGGCTCCATATTCAGCCGTAATGAACAGGTTGTTTTTACCGATATAACCATTACCGCTAAGTACGGCAATGGTCTTATGTGGTAGAACGGATGTTTTTGTTGCGAAGTCAAATGCATTTTCGGTTATCAAAGCATTGTCTGACTGTGATAGTGCTTTGTAACCTTTTCTGACAAGTAGGTCAGTCAGTTTGTCCGCAATTAATCCCACCCGCTTTTCTACTTGTGCATATTCATCACTGAGTGTATGCACATAATCAGGACTATCATGTACAGCTTTGATAAATTGTGGATTTAAGGCAATTCCTATCAATATGGCATACGGTAGCCCCTGGTTTTGTTGTATATCTAGTGTGGAAATATCCACGAAGCGAATAAAATCGGTATTTTCATTTATTAGCTGTTGTTCAATTTCCTTGTTTAAGCTATTCATTTGTTCTTTCGTACAATAGGAATATAAATATCCGTTCTCAACTCCGAAACAGGGGTCTTTTCGGGGGTATTGAGATAGGTTTCAAATGTATAGGGTTCTCGTAGCGTATATTCACTTGTTGGTAACCAATCAAGGTATATGTAACGATATACTCTGTTCAATTCGTGATATAACCCCTTGAATTGAAATACTGCATATTCTCCTGCTTCAATTTCATAAACAGAAAAGCCATTGGGTACGTTAAATGATTCTGGAACAGTTATACCCACCATAAACCGAATTTGTTCTTCCGAAGAAATTAGTGGACAATCTAATGTAAGGCTTATGTATTTACAGCCGTTTGACTGCAAATTGCAATTTTCAGAAAGACGTAGAATCTGTTTCCATAATACCGTAAAATCATGGTTTATGTGTTCAGTCCATTCCAATTTCAAACAGACAATACGGATTGTTGGAATTTTCTCAATGCAAGGAACTATTTGCACTGGATGTATTCCCGCAGGGTCTGCATTGGAGTGTCGCTTCCGAAATTCCGGTATCGTACACTTAAAATAACTCTTGAATGCTCTTGAAAGTGTATGTTTATTTTGGTAGTTTATTTGGCATAATAACTCTGTAACGCTTATATTGGTTGATATTAACTTGAAAGCAATATATTCTAATCTCAACCGTTGAATGTAAAGCCCGACATTTTCACCACATACAGCTTTGAAAACACGCCGGAAATGGTATTTGGAAATACCTGCCGCTTGCGACAGGGTATCTAAACTAAGTTCATCGAACAAATGTCGGTTAATATATTCTTGTATTCTCACAATCAACTCATACAGTACGTGTGCCGTATTGATTTTTTGTTTCCATCGTTTGATTTCGGGAAGCCGTCTTGACATTATATCCCTAATTTCTGATGAAGTATAGGATATGCCTACTTCTTTATAGTATTCTTCCGGGAAAAGTCCCCAAAGGTAAATCAGATAGTCCATTGAAAAATCATACCCCTTGACACCATGCTTTAAGCAATAGTCACAATACTCCGTACTTATGTTTTCCCCAAGATTATTATAGTCAATATTCAAGGGAATTCCACAAGTTTGGCAATATTTTATTTCTGTATCTGTTTGCATCATTATTTTGATTATCGGAAGCAAAGTTACTTAATGGGTTATGAAAAGAGTTACCATAAATAGCTATCTTTTAATATGTTCTTTTAAAATTTTATTTGTCATACTTCCTAACAGCTCTTTTTAATAGTCTATGAACTATAAATTTGTGAAATATCCATATCGCAAGAAAATACACTTTACCTAAAATATTATTGTATTTTACGAGTGTAGTTATACTTGCTATTTGTTCATTTCGTTTTGCTTCAATGCAAGATATAGACACATAGAATGTCAAATGCTTATCTTTTGTCCCTAAGATGATCTCGTGGCTATTTTGTTCTATGATTAACTCTTTGAACGATTTACTTGCTTTTATATTTAATGGTTTTACAATAAAATCACGTAACTTCAATAACCATGATACCCATTTAGGGTATTGGATGAACATTAAATCAAACAGTTCTTTTACAGCTACATTTGGCTTATTTGTAAGTTTTTCGCAAAAACAATCTTTATAGTCTGCTGGGAGATATTTGACAATCAAACTATCTTTTTGTTTCATGATTTACTTTTATTGTTTTGTTTCAAATTTTTCAATCAGCATATTTTGAAGTTCATTGAAATCACAAGCAGGGATTTCAGAGCAGATATGTTGCAATCCAATCAATAAGGAATAATGGATAGTAGCTATTTTATGCGCATATTCCATATCATAGCCACAATCTTGGATTAACTTTGTCAAATAGTCTAATCTCAATTTATCTACTTGTGCAACATATTGCTGTACAATATCATTTGTATAACTCCACCCTCTAATTCGTCCCTCACATTTGTATTCAGAAGAAGCAGACATTTGAGATAAGGTATGTAACTTCTCTTTTGAACTCCCTAATTTTTCTACTTTTTCAATAAATGCAAGTGTATTCTCTTTTACCCAAAAAGCCATAAGAGCATCTATATACCCGTCTATATTTTTGAAATGATGATAAAACGCTCCTTTTGTAATTCCCAAGAGATTACATAAGTTGTCTATTGTGATTTTTGTAACCCCACTGTTTTTTATAATTTGAAGCCCAATAATAAACCATTGTTTTTTCTCTACTTTCTTCATATTGCTGTTTTTTTACAATACCATACTATATGGTATGCAAATATATGAACGAAATCTTGATTAAGCAAACAGCCCTATTATTTTATGAAGAAAATTAGTGCAAGGTGCAAGTATATATCTATATATAGCTTGCACCTTGCACTAACCGTAGGACATTTATTTTCAACAATTTGCATAATTGAAAATAAAGTAGTATCTTTGAACCGAAGATAAAGGCAGACACAATCCTGACAAGGGAAGTCAAATGTTCTTTGAAAAAAGTGCCTAATTCGTACCTCCTTAAAGATTGAGGTACGCTAAAATATTGATTTTAAGACTTGTGATCCGCATGGTTCAAGACCCAAGCGGATCACAGAAACGCTGGACAGTAAATGTACAACTCCTACAATATCAGGGTATTGTAGGAGTTTTTCTTTGTATAATGTCTGTGCCCTAAGACATGAAAAGGTCTCAAAAAGACACACTTTCGTGACCAATTCGTGACTTGTCCACCCTCTAAGATTTTAGGTCACGGGATGTCCCAAATCGGCGGTTTGTTGTCTTGATTTGTCCGTACTGCAAATATCTCATTTTCAGTTTGTCAATTTAAGTTTGTAACTAAAAAAAGAGATTATGAGAAGTACTTTTAAGCTACTCTATTTCGTCAAACGGAATGCCGTAAAGAAGGACGGCAACGCACCGATTATCGCGCGTATCACTATCGACCAAGTATTTCCGGCTTCTTGGACTTAAAGAATGATATTTCATCTTCCTTAGTGGGGAAAACATAAGTTCGTAATTGATTTCTTAAATCATTCAATACGTCTTGTAACTGATGCGCCATTGAAAGAGAAGTAGGAATAATATCGTAGCCGTAGAGGTCAATTTCATCTATTTATTAGAACTAATATTGGGGAAAGGTTCTCTTTCATCTGCAAATTCTTTTGTAAGTCATCCACCTTGCTAAAATCAACAGCAAGGTGGATTCTCAGTTATTACAAGTAATCTTCTCGTTGAGGGGTGAACACATCAACAACTTCACCACCTTCAATAACTTCGAACGAATGGGGCGTGTTTCCAGGAATAGCATAGCTATCGCCTGGATGAAGCAATATATCAATATTTTTTTCCGGTATTTCCACTTTCAATCGGTATTCCCCTGAAATGACATAGCCGCATTGCTCATGCGGGTGTTGATGTGTTGTGGCGAAATTGCCTTTTACATAATTCATCTTGGTTACCATTGACTTTTCACCAATTGCCAAAGAATCCAATGAAACACCTTTAAATACTTTTTTCAAGGCATCTTTTTTGTGTACTACAATTTTTGTCTTTATCATCTTTCTACTTTTTAGATTAATTGTTTTTTCGTTATCTGTTTTCAATATGTTTTCATTAAAAGGATACTTACATAAATTAGCTACACTCAAAACGAATAATCTACTAAGCATAAATATTGTGATTTATATTGTCAGCTCCATTTGAATATTACCTCTTTCATAAGCAGGATGATATTCAGAAAGTTCTTTGAATCCTATCTTTTTGTATATATGGATAGCAGGTTTTAACAGTGTGTTGCTTTCAAGGAATAATTTCTTGGCTCCGAGTTCTTTTGCCTTATTTACAGCAGCTTTACATAACAGAATACCAATACCTTTCCCTTGTGCTTTTGGGCTGACAGCAAGTTTTGCCAATTCGTAATCAAATATTAAATCATCCATTTTGCAGAGAGCACATACGCCAACTGGTTCGTTTTTGTAAGTCGCAACAAAAATATATCCACCTTTATCAATAATATTTTGTTGGGGATAATCGAGATATTCCAAATCATGTGCTTCTAAACGCCAATGGGCAGTTATCCAATTCTCATTCAACGATTTGAATATAGCTTGAAAACTTGGGTTATAAGGAACTATCTGTATATCATGGCTTTCTCTTGCCTTTTTCGCTTCTTTCACCCGTTGAAATAAACTTTTCTCAGAGAGTAATTCTTCCCATTCTTCAATAGCTCTCCATAAATCATTACGTGTTTCTTTTGATATATTCTCGATTGCTGTTGCTACATCAGAGCATTGCGTAGATAAAATATCTGCCATTTCTTTTCCTTTATCAGACAGAACAATAACATTTCTTCTTTTGTCTGTTTTGTCTGTTATTTCTTTTATTAGCCCCTTCGCATCCATTTCTTTTACAATATTACTTACTGACGGGTGAGTATGGCCTATTTCTTTGGCAATACCCGTTATCGTCTTAGCTTCTCCATCGGATAATACAAAAAAAACGGGAAACCATTTAGGCTTTATTTCCACACCATACAATTGATAAATTTGAGATGCGTCAGCCGTAACTTTATCGGTAAGCATACGTAATCTGCTACCAATGGCCATTTTACCTGTTTTTTCAAAAAACTCCATATTATATATTATTAAAAACGTAATTGATTACACAAAAATATAAAACAAACTTTTATCTGCAAAAGAAGTACAGAAAATATTTTCTTTCTTGGCAAGTAATAAGTTTATTCTGAGAATTTATGCCTACAAATTTTTAGTGTAAGGTGCAAGTATATATCTATATATAGCTTGCACCTTGCACTAACCTTAGAATGTTTATTTTAACGGTTTGCAGAATTCAAAAATAATGCGTACGTTCGAACCCAAGATGTTGGCAGGCAGACACCGGACAAGAGCAAATAGTTTTTCAGGACTAAAGTGTGACGGATGCAAAGCCAAAATTTCTGAAAGTACTGATATTGAGGAAGAAATAACGTTTGGTTCATAATCCAAGCGGATCACTGGAACGCTGGACAGAAACGGACAGTAAATGTACGATTCCTACAATGTCTGGGTATTGTAGGAGTTTTTCTTTGTATAATGTCTGTGCTCCAAGATGCGAAAGGGTCATAAAAAGGGGGTGACGTAAAAATCAGAGGGCTTCATTGCTTACGCATAAATTGGGGGCGGTCTGAACAGAAAGGCCGCCTTGTCCTTTTCTTTTCTGAACTGAGAAGGGAAACTCTTTATTTTAGCACTGCAAGATTCGGACGCAGCGTTTGTAGAACGTTTTTCAAAGAGGTGTATGGTTTCCAAATGATGTGTCCGTACGGATTTGGCCCCGCCTTCCAAAAGCAAGGAAGCCGGATTTGTTCGCTTCATCATACTATCTTGCCGGTCTTGTCAAAGCCGTATCCTTATGTTTGTACTGGTGGTAAATCACCCCAAGCCTCATTGGACAAGGGCTGTCTCCCTGCTTCGGGGACGTCTGCGCCCGGAGGGTTCCAACAGGACGGAAGTAACAGTTCTTACACCAGCATCTTTTATGATTGCAATGATACATCCCGGACTTAGCGAAAGTAGGGAAATAATATAGTGTAATATATTGTAGGTAAATAAAAAATAATTTAGTAAATTTAGAGCTTTTAAAGATAGATAAAGGGGAAGGACAAAATTGGGAGTCGTATAGTGTAAGGTATATATACTCAAATCTAAAAACAAAGCCTGATGAAACATTTTGTTAGAAACGGAATTTGGCCGTCTATGGCGTTATTAGCATTTATAGGATGCAAAGGAGAAAAGAAAAGCGCATCACAAGAGTTGCCCAATGTTATATTTATTTATGCTGATGATATTGGATATGGTGATTTTAGTTGTAATGGATATGCTACGGTAGAAACTCCGAATGTGGATCGTTTAGCGAAAGATGGTATTCGTTTTACGAATGCTCATGCGACAGCTGCTACCAGTACCCCGTCACGCTATTCAATGTTAACAGGTGAATATGCCTGGAGGCGTGAAGGGACAGGGATAGCGACGGGTGATGCCGGTATGATTATACGTCCTGAACGGACAACTATAGCTGATATGTTTAAGCAGGCGGGTTATGTAACCGGTGTTGTCGGAAAGTGGCATTTAGGTTTAGGGGATAAAGCTGGTACACAAGATTGGAATGGAACAGTAACTCCAGGTCCGAAAGACATAGGTTTTGATTATTCTTATATAATGGCGGCTACAGGAGACAGGGTACCTTGCGTATGG
This sequence comes from Gabonia massiliensis, assembly GCF_001403595.1. Lineage (NCBI taxonomy): Bacteria > Pseudomonadati > Bacteroidota > Bacteroidia > Bacteroidales > Porphyromonadaceae > Gabonia > Gabonia massiliensis. The sequence goes on from NZ_LN877937.1 coordinate 19,440, forward strand.
ATGCGTGATGGAAGAGTTGTAAATCTTTCTCCTGACGACCCTATTGAGGTAAGCTATACGACACCATTTCCGGGAGAACCTACTTATATGACAAATCCTGAACTTGCAACCGTGATGAGGCCCAGCCCCAATCATGGGCATAACCAGTCTATTATTAGCGGAATACCTCGTATCGGTTATATGAAGGGGGGGCATTCTGCGCGGTGGAAGGATGAGACTATAGGTGATAGTATATTGGTAAACGCGTTACAATTTATTGGGCAAAATAAGCAGCATCCCTTTTTTTTGTATTTAGGTACAAACGATATTCATGTTCCGAGAGTTCCTCATCCCCGTTTTGTTGGAAAAAGTGGATTAGGCCTGCGTGGAGATGCTATATTAGAGTTTGATTATACTGTAGGAAAAGTTTTAGATTTGTTAGATAGTCTTAATATCGCAGACAATACTTTGATTATTCTTTCGAGTGATAATGGGCCTGTGGTGGATGACGGTTATGCTGACAAGGCTTGGGAACTGTTGGGTGACCATAAACCATGGGGACCGTATAGAGGAGGAAAATATAGTTCGTTCGAAGCCGGGACTCGAGTGCCTTGTATTGTGCGTTGGCCTCAAAGAGTGGAATTCGGGGTCTCTGGGGCATTGGTGTCGCAGATTGATTGGTTTGCTTCTTTGGCTTCTCTTATCGGTATACAGTTACCTGATAGTGTGGCTCCTGACAGTCGAAATCAGATAGAGGCATGGCTTGGCAAAGACCTTAGAGGCAGAGACTATGTTATAGAACAATCGTTGAATAATAATCTTTCGGTAATATCGGCTGATGGATGGAAGTATATACAGCCCAATGGTGGCCCGGCTATTGAACAATATACTAAAATGGAATTGGGAAACAACCCGCAACCGCAGTTGTATAATATGATGAAAGACCCCGGGGAAACTGAAAATCTGGCCAAGACATATCCTGCCATATTGGAGCAGATGCAAAAGGTTATTGCTGACGAGCAGCAGAGAACGGCAGTCGTAAAATAGAGTGTTTGAAAATGATTTATGAAGTGCACTTCAAAAGTTAAAACTTGGACTTTTGGGGTGCACTTTGAATATTAGAAGTTTTATATATTCTCATTTAGTATAAAAAGTAAGATATGAGGGAGTGGATTATTTGTTTGTTATTCTTTTTACCAGGGATGTCAGTGGCACAATCGATTGTAACGGGGAGAGTATATTGGGATAAAAATCAAAATGGAAAATATGATAAGGGTGAGCCCGTCTTGAGGGGCATACCTGTATCGAATGGTGATACCATTGTGATGACCAATCGGAATGGGGAGTATTCGTTGACGGTATTTTCTGGAGAGAGTGTTTTTCCCATATTGCCGTCGGAATATACGTTGACAACTACAAATGAACAAATAGAAAATTCCCATTATGTTTATTTTCCGGCAGGAGATGTACCGGCAAAGAACAGAGTAGATTTTGCACTTTCCAGAATAGTTGTTGCTCCATCTTTTAGAGTAGCGGCAGTCGGAGACATGCAGGTAGGAAAATATTCGGAAGAAAATTATGCGGGAGCTACGATTCTCTCTGAATTGGCAGAGCGTCGAGATATAGATTTTAGCATTCATCTTGGAGATATAGTAAATGAGCCTTTTCCTTATTTAAAGAATATGTATGGTATGATGAGAGTGATACCTACTCCGTCGTGGACTGTATTAGGAAACCATGATAGGGATTTGACTCATGGGCCGGAAAAACAGGAATCTGTTTTTAATACTTATTTTGGTGCAGCAACTTATTCGTTCAATCGTGGAGGTATTCATTTCATTGTTATTAATAATATTTTTCCTGATGGACAAAGGGGGTATAATGGGGGTTATAATGATAAACAAATACGTTTCTTGAAAAATGATTTGAAATTGGTGCCCAGGCAAAATCGTATAGTGATATGCCAACATATACCTATGATGTATACAGCTCAAAAAGAACAGATTCTTGGTCTGCTGGCCGGTAGAGGTGATGTATTGGTGCTATCAGGACATACTCATCAGATAGCCCGCCATTTTATGGTTGGTGATCATGTCCGTATACATGAGTTAGGTGTCGGTGCTACTTGTGGAAGTTGGTGGGTCGGTGAACGGGATTGGATGGGAATTCCTGCTGCCATAATGCAATGTGGAAGTCCCAGGGGATACTTTACATTAGATTTTGACAGAATAGGGTATGATATTAAATTCAAAGGTGTAGGTCTTGATTCGAATCGTCAAATGGATATATGGGTAAATGGATTGGATTCTATTGATGGTAAGATACCAGGCCTGGATACGCTGAAACCGAATACGATAATAGTAAATGTGTATGGCGGATGTGATAGTACAGAAGTGAGAATTCAGCTTGATAATGGCACTTGGAATACGATGCAACATGTTTTGATGATTGCCCCTAATGTAAGCCGCATGTTGTATTGGAATAAAACCGCAGGTTATCCTACGAAATATAGCCGTCGTGCAGTTTTACGTCGACAAAAATCTCCTCATATATGGAAAATAGAATATCCAGATGCTTTAACGCCTGGTACTCATTTTGTAAAGATAAAAGCTTATGATAAATATGGCCTTGATGTGACTGGGGCTATGTCTTTTGTAAAAGAGTAGATGCAATAAGAGATAAAAGTAAAAAAATAAAAAATATTTATTTGTTGAACATTTTCATTTTTGTACTTGTATATATACATAGTAATATTATGATTGATTCTAAGCGTCTGTCGTAGGGGCTTAGAATCAATAAAAAATTGAATATATGAGTACAAAAAAAATAGTCGATTTGTTAGGAGATGAGGCTAGTCATTATCTCGATTATACGTGTAAAACCATTGATAAATCTCTTCTTCATCTACCATCGCCTGATGTCGTTGACAAGGTCTGGGTACAATCAGACAGGAATACTCCGACATTGAATAATTTCCAGATTTTGCTTAATCATGGTCGATTAGCAGGCACAGGGTATCTTTCTATATTACCAGTAGACCAAGGTATAGAGCATACTGCGGGGGCGTCATTTGCTCCTAATCCACTATATTTTGATCCGGAGAATATAATTCGTTTGGCCGTTGAGGGAGGGTGTAATGCTGTGGCTTCAACATTTGGCGTTTTAGGTTCTGTAGCGAGAAAGTATGCTCATAAAATACCTTTTATTGTAAAGCTTAATCATAATGAACTGTTAAGTTATCCCAATACTTACAATCAGATAATGTTTGGTTCAGTAAAAGAGGCTTGGAATATGGGGGCCGTGGCAGTTGGGGCGACAATATATTTTGGGTCAGAAGAAAGTCACCGCCAAATAATAGAGGTGGCCGAAGCATTCGAATATGCTCATGAGTTAGGTATGGTTACGATTTTGTGGTGTTATTTACGGAATGAAGCATTTAAGAAAGATGATGTGGATTACCATGCTTCTGCAGATTTGACCGGGCAGGCCAACCATTTGGGAGTGACTATTAAAGCTGATATTGTGAAACAAAAATTACCGGTTAATAATGGCGGATTTGTGAATCTTGGTTTCGGAAAGAGCGATAAGCGCATGTATACAGAACTGTCGTCAGTACATCCAATAGATATGTGCCGTTATCAAATTGTGAATGGGTACATGGGGCGTGTTGGTCTTATAAACTCAGGAGGCGAATCTTTGGGTGCGTCTGATATGAAAGACGCTGTGGTGACTGCCGTTGTAAACAAACGGGCCGGTGGTATGGGACTTATCAGTGGCCGTAAGGCATTCCAACGTCCGATGAAAGAAGGTATAGAACTGCTGAATACTATTCAAGATGTATATCTTGATAAGGATATTACGATAGCATAGAAAAAGTGAAGGAGAATTATTCCCTCTCAAAAAGAATAGTCAAAATATTCTTTTGGGGAGGGGATGGTTTGTAATAGTAAGATTGAAAAAGGATAATGATATTTTTATGGACAGTGTCTAAAAAGGAACTATCCACAATTTTGTGTGTTTATTGATGATAAAAAAGGTGTGTTAAACAACACACCTGAAAATGCGGGATTACTATTATCCGTTAATTTCGTTTTTTATGATTTCTTCTTCAATTATTTCTTCGGCATGATACGTGTTTTTATCCGGTATCCTTAATAATTTATTTATTTGATGGCGTTTATCGAGATCCTTGAAGTAGGTTTCGATTACTTTATATAAATCGAATCCGTCGGTAGAACCGGCTGCTATGCCTAATCTGTCTATCATTTTTTCTATAGCTTTATGAATTTCACTTGTTTCTATCAGGTGAAGTTCGTTGCTATGTATCAACCAATTTTCTTCCATAATGGTTTGTTTTTATAGTTATCTTATAAAGATAACCATCATTGAGGAAAGAAAGTTCAATGGATTAGATAACTAACCATTATTTAATAAAAATGAAAAACCAGGAAAATGTCCTGGTTTTTGTTTTATATGTTTATTTTTCGGAATTGACCGTAAATTTTAGTGGAAATTCTTTCAATGCATCTTTCAAATCTTCCAGGAAACTATGAACATCTTCGGGGGTTGTGTCGAAAGAAGTTACTAAACGCATTTCGTCAGTAATTTCGTTCCAGATATAGAATACATATTTTTGTTGTAATTTTTCTATTACTTTCCGAGGCATACACATCAATACGATATTGGCTTCCACTTTTTGAGAAAACTCGACGTCGCATATTTCTCGTATTCCTTTTACCAATAATTGGGCCATGTTGTTAGCGTGTAAAGCATTTTTTCGCCATAATTCATTGGTCAAATACGGAAGGAATTGGCAGGAAGTATATCTCATTTTAGAATATAATTGTCCAGATTGTTTCCGTATGTATTTCATGTTCTCAGAAAGTTCCGGCCGGAATGAGATTACCGCTTCTCCTAACATCATTCCGTTTTTCGTACCTCCAAAACTAAGGATGTCGACGTCGCAATCGGCTGTCAATTCTTTGAGTGTTACGCCCAAATAAGCAGCAGCATTTGCCAGACGAGCTCCGTCAACGTGTAAGTACATACCGTATTTGTGTATCAGGTCAGCAATAGCTTTTATTTCTTTGGGTGTGTATACAGTCCCGTATTCAGTGCATTCTGATATATATACGACCTTCGGCTGAGATTGATGTACGGCCCCGAAACCTACCAGTTTTTCACGAATTAGTTCAGGAGTTAATTTCCCGTCACGAGTTACAATTTCTTTTATCTGGCATCCTGTTTGGAATACAGGGGCTCCGCATTCGTCCATGAATATATGGGCCGATTCTGCGGCAATAATAGAATTGAATGTACGAGTGCAAGCTCTTAAAGCTACTGAGTTGGCTCCTGTACCGTTAAAAACAAAATAGGGGTCGGCTTTGGAACCGAATACTTCTTTGATAAGTGTTACAGCTCTGTTGGTCCATTCATCTTCGCCATATCCCATTGCGTGATCTTTATTGGCATCTTCAATAGCCTTTAAAACCAAAGGATGTATTCCGGAGTTATTGTCACTGGCAAAACTTCTCATGTCGATTTTTTTCTTGTATAATCAGGTTTATTTTAAATCCATTGCAAAGATATAGCTAATGACGCAAAGAAAATTGTATTTTTATGAAAAATTTTGGTATAACTTCGATATTTTAGCAAGCCAATATTTTAATGGTAATTTTTAGAAATTGTTTTTGACAAAAGGTTTTAAAGTAGGTACTAATTTGTTTATAATTTTGCTGGTTCCGGTTTCATTAGGATGTGTACCGTCTGAAAAGTCACTTTCGGAAAGCCATCCTGTAGTATCGATGAAATGTATTTTTTCATCTCCCATTGAGTTTAGCCGTCTTACGGCAGAAGATAGGGCATTTTCATAAATTCCCTTGAAAGGACGCATTACGAATATCTCGGCATCGTTGAATTTTTGTCGTATTTTGTAAATCATATTGCGACTATTTAGAGAAACAACTTCTTCCGGTGCTTGCCCACATTCATCATTTGTCCCTAAAAAGATAAATACAATATCGGGGGTGTAACTGAAATTCCAGGGAATTACAGGGCGCTCGTGTATATGGTTATAATTTTTTAGATTGAAATAAAGGGAATCCATACCGATTTTGGTATCAAGGCAACCATATCCGGAGGAGAGTGAGAGCCCGCTGAAAGAAATTTGAGTATGGTCGCAGCCCAGAAGTTCGGCAGTCTGCCAGGCATAGTTTACGGTAGGTGTATTATCCGAGCCTCCGAAAGCTGTGATGGAATCGCCGATATATTCGATCAGTAGCTTTTTGTCGGGGGGATAAGTTACGGCGTTTTTGTCGAGGACGAGACCTTCGAATTCAACTTCATAGTTTTGCCCTGCCGAGCCTACTAATAAAGTATGAGTTCCTTCTGATAGGGTAGTTGTATTCAAGAGTGTAATTCCAGACTGGCCTACTACAGCTCGGGGAGTTTCTCCGTCAATACTGACAACTAAGGAAGTGTTTGAACGCAATTTTATTCCAATAGACTTTCCTGTAAAGTTGACTCTTAAATAAGCTCCTGTCCAGTAACTGTGAAATACTGTATTATCACTTTTATCCCACCGTCCTACATATAAGATATTTTTATCGGTGATGCTTCCATCTCCTGGAGTTTTTATTTCTGGGGTGTTGGTATCTTCGGGTGTTTCTGGGATAATGGCATTTTCCGGAGATATTACAGGTGCGGATGAACAGCTGTTGGTTGTGAAGAAGAATAGGATGGCAAGAAAATAAAGGATAGGTCTGTGGCAGTGAATCCTTGATAAGAATTTTTCTGTATTTTTCATTTTATAGCATTTAGATTGTTTGGGACAAAGCTAAATGCTATAAGTGAGTATAATGGGCTTGAGTGTAACAAAAAAGGTTCGATATGTATCATTTCCTTTATAAACTATATAACCAGCTGATTTCTTTAGCCCATATATCTTCGTTTGGCGTTTCTAAAATAAGAGGAATATTGTCGAATCTGCTGTCTTGCATTAATAGTCTGAATAGTGTCGTACCCAATTCTCCTTTGCCTAAACTTTCATGGCGGTCAATATGTGACCCTACACCTTTTTTAGAATCGTTGAGGTGCATTGCTCTGAGATATTTGAATCCGATAATTTCATCAAATTCCCGAAACGTTTTTTCAAACCCCTCAGCTGTAGCAATATCATATCCTCCGGCAAATGTATGGCATGTATCTATACATACGCCTACACGGCTTTTATCTTCAACACGATTAATAATGTAGGCAAGATGCTCGAATTTGTATCCTATATTTGAACCTTGTCCGGCAGTATTTTCGATGACAGCTGTTACTCCATAGGTTTTATCCAATGTCAAATTTATTGATTCTGCTACACGATTTAAGCACTCTTCCACTGAAATTTGTTTTAAATGACTACCTGGGTGGAAATTGAGCATTTGTAATCCAAGTTGTTCGCATCGTTGCATTTCATCAAGGAAGGCTTCTCTTGATTTTTTTAAAGCTTCATTTTCGGGATGTCCTAAATTGATTAGGTAGCTGTCATGGGGTAATATATGTTGAGGTGAAAAGTTCAGTGATTGGCATCGTTGTTTAAATAATTCGATACTATTAGCTGAGAGTGGAGACGATTTCCATTGTCGCTGATTTTTTGTAAATAGAGCAAATGCTCTGGCTCCGATTTTCTGGGCATTTTCCGGAGCATTCTCTACTCCTCCGGATGTACTTACGTGTGCTCCTATATATTTCATATAGTTCGTTTTTAGCTGATATTTGTACAAATATAGTGATTATTGTGTTTTTTGTTGTGCATTCTTCAAGAAGTTTTATTTGTAGGGAAAAGATATTTATGATAGAAAAAGGAAAAAGAAGTGTTATATTTTTGATGTTTGAGGAAAATGAAAATAATGATATTCATAACATATTTTTTGTATCGGATAATTTCTGTTATTTTTGTTTGATAAAAAGTGAGTATGCTGAGTAAAAATAAAATAAAATATATACAGTCGTTATCTCAGAAAAAAAATCGGATGGCTACAGGGTGTTTTCTTGCTGAAGGTAATAAATTGGTAGGAGATACTTTATCTGCTTTTCATTGTGAGTTGTTGGTCGCTACAGAAGAGTGGTTGGCTGCTCACGCCGGGGCCGAGGCTGACGAGATACTTATTGCCGGGCAGGAAGAGATTGAGCGGGCTTCATTGCTGCGTTCACCGCAGTCGGTTATGGCTGTGTACCGTATGCCAGATAGGCATATGGACTATAATCTCGTATCCACGTCGTTGTCGCTTGTTTTGGATACGATACAGGATCCTGGAAATTTGGGGACGATCATTCGTCTGGCAGATTGGTTTGGCATTGAAAATGTTTTTTGTTCACCTGAGTGTGTTGATGTTTATAATCCGAAGACCGTGCAGGCTACTATGGGAGCATTGGCACGTGTAAAAGTTTTTTATTTACCTTTAGTCGAGTTATTTGGGCAGTTTTCAAAATTGCCCGTATATGGTACGTTTCTTGACGGGGAAAATATATATGAACAGGAATTGACGCAGAATGGATTTGTACTCATGGGTAATGAGGGGAACGGTATCTCGTCGTCATTGGAAAAATATATAAGTAAACGGCTATATTTGCCTAATTATCCTCCTTTCCGGCAGACTACAGAGTCTTTGAATGTTGCGGTAGCGACAGCTATCGTTTGTGCTGAATTCCGGAGAAGGTCGATTGGGAAATAAATGATTGAAAATATATTTTCTTAGAATTTGTTTTTAAGTTTTCGATAGAAGGAATTTTTTGCTACGGAGTATATTTTTATTATCATATACGGCCGGCTCCTTTTGAGGATAGGGAGGATTGGATGTTTGTTTTTGTCTTGGGATATTGGGCCGGTGAGGGTTTTCTCTTTGGGGGAGGGGAGGATGGCAATCTGTCATACTTTAATTTTTATTATTTCTATATTTCCCGGTTGAGAAGGACGNCCGTGTAATCAATATAAATAGGATTATTGAGAATTGCATTTCCCACAGTCAGTTTTAGATTTGTATCTAATTGTTTTTTGAGAATATCAATGAATATTTGCTCTTTTTCTTCAAATTCAGGAATAACGACAAACAGGACGCCTTCACAAAATGTAGTTAAAGATACTTCTTGCTGAAAAGGGAGTATCGATAAAATGGTATTATCATCAGAAGAGAGATAAAGGATATGTTTGTTTAATAGCAAACTTTTATAACAAATTTGGTGGGAGAAATATCCTTTTTTCATCTTCTTAATGGTGTTATCTCAAGTTATAGGGCTACTTATTTTTTATGGAATCTTTTTTCTCTACATTATGTAGGGAAGGTGGAATCTTTTCAGAGGTTTTGGGTATGATACCTTCTTTATATCGTATTCTCATTAGGGATATACTATCGATATACATTGTTGCCCGGCTGGGCTCAGAGGGTACGATGACACTACCGAATATCCTTGATGCTTTTGTTCCTTTGTCTGAGGTAATCATTAAACTGACGGGCCCGTCGTGACGGATATCGGTGGAAGTAAACCTGATAGAATCGTTTTGTTGTTTAAGGGCCAATATTACTTTGGGATAGTTGATATGTTGTTTAGGCAACATACCGAATTTTAATTTTAAAACGAATATGTCTTGTTCTCGTGTATTTTCGTCTGAATTGATTTCGAAAGTAAAAACTTGCCGACCGGCATGAGGTTCAAAAATAAAAAAGTTATCTCTCCTCCAGATATTTATGCTGTCACCCGGCCGAGACAGGGGCTGTGAATTATTGTCTGTTATAAGTCCGCTTACTTGTTTTTCTTGTGTCCTTAGCCGTTCAATGACTTTGCCGTATATATCGACGTATTTTTCGAGATTCCGCCCGTACCACATGAGTGAAGTATCAAATTGGGCTTTATTGGTGTTGTGTTTTCGAAATACAGATTCCCTTAATGCTTCTTTTTTTTCTGAAGTGTTGAATTTTTCATATTCGGTCTCTATCAGGGCTTCGGATTTGTGTATATCGACTAATAAGTCTTCCATCTGTTTCTCTTTTAGTATATAATCTGGTGTATGATCACAAGCTATAAATAGGGTATTTATTATCAGACATACTAATATGTGAAACGATGTTTTCATTGAATCTGTCTAATTTGCGATGGTAATTTTGTCGTAATTATCTGTATTTTTTATTTTTTCTCTTTTTCTTCGTCAGTTGATAAATAGCGGCGATAAAATAAGAGTACTAATATAACCCCTACCGATATGGCCGAATCTGCAATATTGAATACGGGGCGGAAAAATTCAAATAATTCTCCTCCGATTCCGGGAACCCAGTCGGGCCAATAGAAATGGAATAATGGAAAATATAACATATCTACGACTTTCCCATGAAATAGTGTTCCATATCCGCCTCCTTCCGGGAACAGTGTAGCAATAAAGGGTGCAGGTGGAGCATCAAATATAATGCCATAGAAAATGCTGTCTATAATATTTCCTGCCGCACCGGCCAATATCAATGATATACAAACGATGTATCCGGTTTTTGTTTCTTTTTTTTGGTGTACTAGTTTGAATAGATAATAAGAGATGAACAAGACTGCTATTATACGAAATAGGCTGAGAAATAACTTACTGATAATCTCGATACCGAAGGCCATTCCATTATTTTCTACAAATAAGATATAGAACCAATTGGTAATACGTATATCTTCCCCTAAATACATATGTGTCTTGACCCATATTTTACTTGTTTGGTCTACAAGTAATACTAAAAAAATAACTAAAATGGCAATTTTACCTTTTGTAAGTTTCATATGATAATGTATTCCTCTTGTGCATAATGGCTTTTGAGCTATGATGCCGGCATATTATAGCTCTTTATAACAACAATTCGATTCCTGTATCGTGAAATACTGGTATCGAATTGTTATTTTATTTTCTAAGAAGGCATTTTACTTCTGGCCTTTTTCTTTGGCATTGATACTCAATGTAGCATGCGGTACGGCCCGTAATCTTTCTTTGGGAATCAATTCACCTGTTTCGCGGCAGATGCCGTATGTTTTATTTTCGATTCGAACCATAGCAGCTTGCAGATGTTGTATGAACTTCATCTGACGCTGGGCTAACTGACCTGCTTCTTCTTTCGAAAGAGTTGAGGCGCCTTCTTCTAATACTTTAAATGTCGGTGACGTATCCGAAGTATCGTTTCCGTCAGTATTCATGATTGCACTTTTCAGCAAATCATAATCGCGGTAAGCTTTTTCGAGTTTTTCTTTGATGATTGCTCGAAACTCTTCTAATTCCGCATCCGAATATCGTGTTTTTGTGCTCATAGTGTTGAGTTTTTGAGAGGTTCTGTATAAAAATTCTAAAATATTTATTTCATATAACTATTATAACCTTTGTTTTGTTTATAGTGCGAATGTAAATAAATTAGTCTAATATACAAAAATTAATAGCTTCATTATCGAAGATTTTTAGGCTTTAACAATTGAAACTTTTAATTTGAAGTTTTCAAAATCCAATTCGTTGATATCTCTATCTAATTTTTCGGTTATCTCTATTGAATTTGCTAAAACCTGTTTTGCTATGTAAGTCTTGTATTCTTCCACAGCGGCATCAGTTTCTTCATTGGAAGATATTCTGATATTTATTTTATCTGTGATATCGAATCCGCTTGATTTACGTATATTTTGTATACGATTTACCAACTCACGAGCAATACCTTCTCTTTTTAGATCATCGGTGACTGTGACATCCAATGCTACAGTCAGTTTGCCTTCATTGGCCACTAACCAGCCGGGAATGTCTTCTGATATTATTTCGACATCGGAAGTTTCTATAACTGCATGTTGTCCGTTGATATCAAATAAGAAATTTCCTTCTGTTTCAAAACGAAGGATATCGTCTTGGCTCATCGCAGCTATCGCAGTTGCAAGTTGTTTCATTATTTTACCGTATTTCGGTCCCAGTTTTTTGAAATCGGGTTTGATACGTTTTACTAATATACCTGCCGCGTTATCGACAAATTTCAGATTTTTTACATTTACTTCATTTAATATCAATTCCTGTACAGCCTCGATATGTTCTTTTTGATACTCGTCAAGGATGGGTATCATAAGGGTTGTCAGGGGCTGACGTACTTTTATGTTGACTTTACGGCGTAAGGCCAGTACCATAGAAGTAATATCTTGAGCAATATGCATCCGCTCTTCAAGTTCCTTATCTATGATTTCTTCATGTAGAGTAGGAAAGTTACATAAATGTACTGATTTATCGGCACGTCCTGTCGCAGTTGTCAAATCGGTGAAAAGTCTGTCCGAGAAGAACGGGGCGATGGGTGCCATGAGCAGAGCAACAGTTTCGAGACACGTATATAAAGTCTGATATGCTGATAATTTGTCTTCATTCATTTCTCCACCCCAAAAACGTTTCCGGTTTAGGCGCACATACCAGTTGCTCAAATTGTCATTGACAAAATCTGAGATGGCTCGTCCAGCACGGGTGGGCTCGTAAGAATTGTAATGTTCGTCTACTTCTTTGACAAGAGTGTTTAATAGGGAAAGTATCCAACGGTCTATCTCCGGACGTTTCTCTACTGGAATATCTTTTTCTTTATAATTGAATCCGTCGACGTTAGCATATAAAGCAAAGAATGAATAGGTATTGTAAAGTGTCCCAAAAAATTTACGGCGGACTTCTTCTATACCGTCCAGGTCAAATTTTAGATTGTCCCATGGTGAGGCGTTTGTTATCATATACCATCGTAATGGGTCTGAACCGTATTTTTCGATGGTGGAGAAGGGATCTACAGCGTTTCCTAATCGTTTAGACATTTTGTTCCCATTTTTGTCGAGAACAAGTCCGTTGGAAACAACAGCTTTGTAAGCTACACTGTCAAATATCATTGTTCCCAATGCATGTAAGGTAAAGAACCAGCCGCGAGTTTGGTCTACGCCTTCAGCAATGAAATCGGCCGGGTATACTTCCCGTTTATCAAAAACTTCTTTATTTTCGAATGGGTAATGTATTTGTGCATATGGCATTGCTCCAGAATCGAACCAGACATCGATAAGGTCACTCTCGCGCTTCATTGGTTTGCCTGATTTTGAAATTAAAACAATATCATCGACATAGGGGCGATGCAAATCTATCTTGTTGTAATTCTCAGCTGTATATTCTCCTGGGATAAATCCTTTATATGGATTTTCTTTCATATAGCCGGCTTTGATGGCTTTTTCTATTTCGTTGTATAATTCCTCGACCGAGCCGATACAAATTTCTTCAGAACCGTCTTCTGTACGCCAGATAGGTAAAGGTGTACCCCAGTAACGGCTTCGAGATAGATTCCAATCTTGCAAATTTTCCAACCATTTGCCAAAACGGCCGCTTCCGGTAGATTGGGGTTTCCAGTTGATAGTATTGTTGAGCTCTATCATACGTTCTCGACAAGCGGTCGTACGGATAAACCAGCTATCTAATGGATAGTATAATACCGGTTTGTCTGTACGCCAGCAATGGGGATAACTGTGTATATGCTTTTCTATTTTGAAAGCTTTATTTGTTTGTTTTAGTAAGACACTTATATCTATATCGAGGCTGGGGTCATTTTCTTTGAGAGTACTGTCGTAAGCATTTTTTACATACCGTCCGGCATATTCTTTGTAAAGGTCTACATTTACGTATTTTTTTACAAATTCAGGGTCAAGGTCTTCTATTTTGTAGAATTTCCCCGTCATATCTACCATAGGCCGCTGGTTTCCTTCTTTGTCTATCATCATCATAGGAGGGATACCGGCTGCTTTGGCAACTCTATTATCATCGGCCCCGAAAGTGGGAGCAATGTGTACAATGCCTGTACCGTCTTCAGTGGAGACGTAGTCTCCCGGAATGACGCGAAACGCGCCTTCACCCGGATTTACCCAAGGTAATAACGGCTCATATTCCATACCTATCAAATCGTTTCCGGTATATTCGGCTACAATTTTATACGGTATTAGTTTATCGCCGGGTTTATAGTTGTCAAGGGGCAAATCGGCAGCTTTGACATTAAATAATGAAGATACGAGTTCTTTGGCAACAATAACGCTGATAGGAGCTCCGGTATACGGGTTGTAACTTTGTACTAAAACATAAGTTATATTTGGCCCTACACATAAAGCTGTATTCGACGGCAAGGTCCATGGGGTGGTGGTCCATGCCAAGAAGTAGGCTTCTCCAAAAGCTGTCATTTCAGGTTTTGGATTTTTCATGTGAAATTGTGCTACACAAGTAGTGTCTTTTACGTCTCTATAACATCCCGGCTGGTTCAGTTCATGGGTACTTAATCCTGTCCCTGCTGCCGGAGAATAGGGTTGGATAGTATATCCTTTATACAAAAGCCCTTTGTTATAGAGTTGCTTCAGCAGCCACCAAAGAGTTTCGATATAGCGGTTGTCATATGTAATATATGGGTCTTTCATGTCGACCCAGTATCCCATTTTATGTGTTAAATCTTCCCATTCATGGGTGTATTTCATGACATCTTTCCGGCAAGCGGCATTGTAATCGGCAACCGAAATGGATTTTCCTATATCTTCTTTAGTAATGCCCAAAGCTTTTTCTACTCCAAGTTCAACAGGAAGTCCATGGGTATCCCATCCGGCTTTTCGTTTTACATGAAAACCTTTCATCGTTTTGTAACGACAAAAAATATCTTTAATCGATCGAGCCATTACATGATGAATACCCGGCATTCCGTTAGCCGAGGGAGGCCCTTCGTAGAATACGAATGAGGGGCATCCTTCTCGTGTTTCCAAACTCTTGTGGAATACATCATTTTCGTCCCATTTTTTCAGCACTTCTTTGTTTACCTCTGATAAGTCGAAGTGAGAATATTCGTTAAATTTCTTGCTCATATCTGATTAAAAATATAGTTTCTTTTAAAAATTGCCACGAAGGTACGAAAAATGAATGAAATATAGAAAAACGATAATCATTAAATAATAAGACCGGTTTAAATTTGTGTGGGGGAAGTTTGGGGTGTTGAAATTATTTTTACCGTATATAAAATATTAAGGCATTCTCCAATCCTTACCGATTTGTTTAAAGAAGATATCTTTCTGATTTGCCTATTCATGGGGAATTAAAAAAAACGGATAAGGGATGGAAGATGGGTATTGAAATTTAAATCTTGTCGGTTTTGTTTTAAAATTGTTTTAGTTCTTGATATAACCTTTGGACAGGGAGTCCCATCACGTTGAAATAAGATCCTTGGAGTTTGCATACACCGATGTAACCAATCCACTCTTGTATACCGTAAGCTCCAGCTTTGTCTAAAGGATGGTAATGGTTTACATAATACTCGATTTCTTCGTCTGATAATTCGGAAAAGGAAACATCGGATGTTACTGCGAAAGAAACTTCTTTTTCTTGAGTGCAAATGGTTACTCCTGTAATTACCTGGTGTGTTTTTCCTGATAAATTTTTCAGCATGCGTTTGGCGTCGGATTCATCCGAAGGTTTTCCGTACACTTTTCCATCAAGCCAAACGATGGTATCGGCAGTAATAAGGAGTGTATTTTTTTTCATTTTAAAACGGTATGCTTTTGATTTTAATTTTGAAATAAAAAGCGGAATGTTTTCACCTTGGAGTGTATTAGGGTACGATTCATCTACATCGGGCAGAGAAGTGACTCGGTAATTAATGCCCAGACCGCTCAAAAGTTCACGCCTGCGAGGGGAATTGCTGGCTAACAGGATATCGTATTTTTCTAAGTGAGAAAGCATAGTATTTCATTTTTTTTGGTTACCATCCGAAAGCTTCATCGGCCATCCACTTGTTTTGGGCTTTCAGGACTTGTTCTATGACATCGCGCCCGCATCCGCAACCTCCGTTTTTATAGGATATATAAGTTGATATTGCTTTGATTTCAGGTGATGCATCTGCAGGGCATGCAGGTAGTCCGACTTGTCGCATTACTTCGTAATCAGGGATATCATCGCCCATGTACATAATCTCTTCTGGCTTTAGGCCGGTTTCTTGTATTAGATTTTTGTATTCGTTCATTTTTACGCTTGCACCCATATAGATATAAGGAATGCCTAAAGCTTCAAAGCGTTTTCTGACGGCATCGGTTCTTCCTCCTGTAATAATGGCTACGATATAGCCTAACCTTACGGCAAGTTGTAAAGCGTAACCATCTTTAATGTTCACCATTCGCATAGGTTCCCCGTTCGGGTGTAACGGGACCATATCGGCTGATAATACTCCGTCAACGTCAAAGACAAAAGCTTTTATTCGGGTCAAATCATAGTTTATTCTGCTCATGGTCTGTTTGGCTGAATTTATGTATATTTTTACTGATTAGATGATATATTTCTTTTTCTATGCTGTCAGATAACAATTCTTGTTGGGCTTGCATCACATTTTCATCGTATCGTACAGCGGGGCCTGTCTGAGCCTTTATGGGATTCATTTCGTGTATTTTTGTTGCTGTTTCGTCAATAAGAGGTAATAAAACGTCAAAAGAGAGCCCTTGTTGCTTTAATATATTGTTGGCAATGGCGTACATGTGGTTGGTAAAATTGCATGCAAAAACGGCCGATAAATGTAAGTATTTTCTTTGTTCGGATGTTGTTATTGTCACTTTTGTTGCTAAGCTATGGGCAATATCGGATAGCAATTTTAAGTCTTCAGGTGCAGATGCTTCAATAAAAAAGGGGGTAGTTGATATATCTATACTGCGGGTTTTACTGAAGGTTTGTAGCGGATATAGTACTCCATATCGTCGGATATATCCCTCGAATATGTTCATTGGCACGCTGCCTGCAGTATGTACCCATAATGCGGTATTGGGTTTTAGACGGGCAACGGTTTCTTTTAGGGCTGTATCTTTCAAAGAAAATATGTACAGGTCGGCGTTGTCTTTTACAGATGTGATATCTGTGGTATATGGAACCCCGAGTACTTGGCCTAATTGGGATGCTGATTCATTACTACGGCTAAAAACTTGTATAATCTCATATTGTTTGTTTTGCATGGCGACAGACAGATGTGTCGCTAAATTTCCGGCTCCTATAAAAATGACTTTTACCATTGTTTTTTTTGATTTACCATTTGTCTATATGAACTTTTTCCCACATCGTCTTCTCTTCATCAAAGGGTTTACGTTCTTCGTTTTTGTGGCCAAATGTAATGACTGATAGTACTTGTATCTGATAGGGGATACCTAACATTTCTCGGATGTAATCTTCTGCAGATTGTCCATTTTCAGTCAGCCTATTTCTTATTTGTATCCAACAGCTCCCTAATCCTAAATCTTCTGCTTGTAGTTGCATGAGTATTGAGGCTATTGATGCGTCTTCGATCCAAACATCACTTTTTAGAGGGTCTGCGAGTACGACAACGGCCATTGCTGCTCCTGCGATAGGTTTGGCTCCGAATTCTTTGCAATAGGATAGTTTTTCCAATTTTTCCTTTTCTTCTATTACGATAAATTCCCATCCGGTCGACCGTTTGGAGGATGGAGCCATTAAAGCTGCTTCGAGTATAAGCCTTACATCTTCCGGAGATAATGCTTCATCGGTATATTTTCGTATACTTCTACGGGATTTTAGCAATTCATGGAATGTTTTCATACGATAAATATCTTATAAGTGTTATGTTAGCAAATGTACTGATTTTTTCGGATAACTATAAAATGTGGTTTTAATTTTGGTGGGAGATAAAATATTTGATTTCTTATTTAGAGGGTGGAAACGCTTGTTCTATTTTCCTTTGGAATATTATAATTATTTTGAGAGTTGGATATTTTTCTGTTTTTTGGGACAGATTTGACTAATATTGAGTGTTTGTTACAATTTTTTTATACTTTTACTGTCTGTTGGAAGTATAAAATTAAATAATGAATATAGATGAGAAAGTTGGTATTGTTATCTGTTGTTTTTGTATTGTGCTTGGGGTGTAATAGGAAGCAAACAGTGAAGTTTTTACAATTGAATGTTTGGCAAGAAGGAACGATGGTCAAAGGTGGCTATGATGCTTTAGTTGATGAGCTGGCCCGGACAGATGCGGATTTTGTGATGTTGAGTGAAGTGCGTAATTATGATGGAACCCGTTTTTGTGACCGGATAACTGCGTCGTTAAAAGAAAAAGGGAAAACTTATTATTCATTTTACAGTTATGATTCGGGTCTTTTGAGTAAATATCCTATAATAGACAGTGCTACTGTTTTTCCGGAAAATGAAGACCATGGCAGTATTTATAAGTTAGTTGCCGATATGGACGGGCGGGAGGTTGCTGTGTATACTGCACATTTGGATTATCGCAATTGCGCTTATTATGATGTACGGGGATATGATGGAGATAATTGGGCAAAAATGGAGGCTCCTTTGACGGATATAGATAGTATATTGAGAAAGAATGTGGCATCTCAGCGGGATGATGCTATCCGCCAGTTTTTAGATGATGCTGCAAAAGAAAGAGAAAAAGGTCGTTTGATATTTATTGGAGGAGATTTTAATGAACCTTCTCATCAAGATTGGACGGAGGCAACGAAAGATAGTGCCGATCATCATGGATTGGTAATACCTTGGACCGTGACTACATTGTTGGCAGAAAATGGATATCAGGATGCGTATCGTACTTTGTATCCAGATCCTGTGAAATATCCTGGGTATACTTATCCGGCAGATTGTAAAGATATTGATATCAATAAGCTGTTATGGGCTCCGGAGGCTGATGAACGTGAGCGGGTGGATTATATTTTTTATTATCCGGCAGAGGGGTTGGCGTTATCTGATGTCGCTTTGTACGGGCCGAATGGTTGCATTCGTAAAGGGCAGCGGGTTCCGGAAAATTCTCTTGATAATTTTATCGCTCCTATTGGTGTCTGGCCTACTGACCATAAAGGGGTGATTGCGGAATTTCAGATACAATGATATAATCAAGTTGTGAGATTCAGAATTTGTTTATCGAGAATTACCTCCGAGAGTTGTATTTTGACTTATTGGAGGTAATTTTTGTTGGCATTATGTTGCAGTGATAAGGTGAGGGGCCGGTCTGATGTTTTGATTATGTAGCGATGATGATTTGAAGTTTGGATAAAATAACAAAATTGTATGGTTTCTTCTGAAAAATATACGGAAATCTGAATTTTTGCGTTAATATAAAATGTATTGTATATTGGAATTGAATGAACTCTAAATTGTATATACTAATTTTGTTCCTGCTTTGTGGCTCTGTCCTTCATGCCCAGAAAAAGGTAAAACTTTCGGGGAGAGTGATTGATGCAAATAATGAGGGAATAGAATTGGCGAGCATTAGGATTGAGGGAACGACTCAAGGCACAATGACCGATTTGAAGGGTAATTATGAGATATATGTGGCACCGGCTGATACGGTTGTCGTTATATATTCGTGCTTGGGATATCGAACTGAACGAAAAACGCTTCTTTCTCCGAAGCAGGACATGATGATGAATGTGCGTCTTTATACGATAGATCGTACAATAAAAGAAGTTGTAGTGACAGAGCATCGTAAGCAGACGAGTACTTTACAGCGTATCGATTCTAAAGATTTGAAACTGATGCCTGATGCAACGGGAGGGAGTATCGAAGCAATGTTGACAACAATGGCAGGGGTGAATTCGAGTAATGAATTGAGTTCGCAGTATTCGGTTAGAGGAGGGAATTTTGATGAAAATATTGTGTATGTAAATGGTATAGAGGTTTATCGGCCATTGACTGTTCGTTCGGGCCAACAAGAGGGGTTGAGTTTTATTAATCCGGATTTAGTGGGTAGTATAGGTTTTTCTTCGGGAGGATATTCTGCCGAATATGGAGACAAGATGTCTTCGGTGCTGGATATTACATACAAACAGCCGGAAGCGTTTGAGGGTGCTGTTGCCGCCAGCTTTTTAGGTGCAAGTGCTTCTGTGGGACAGAGTACATCTAAATTTTCGCAATTGCATGGGTTCCGATTTAAAACCAATTCAACGTTATTGAGTTCTTTGGATACTAAAGGGGAGTATAAACCTTCTTTTTTCGATTATCAGACCTTGATTGCCTACAAGTTTTCTCCTCAATGGAAATTGTCTTTTTTGGGAAATGTCTCGAACAATACTTATAAGTTTACCCCACAGGAACGTACAACAAAATTCGGAACATCGTCTAATGCCGCTCAATTTAAAGTTTATTTTGACGGTCAGGAAAAAGATAAGTTCCAGTCTTTTTTTGGAGCTTTATCTTTGGATTATTTTAAAAATAAAAATACTGCTTTTTCATTATTGGCGTCTGCTTTTGTTACGAATGAAATCGTTCGTTATGATATATCAGGGCAATATTGGCTGGACGAGCTTGATATGTCGGGAGAGGTTACGGAAACAGAGGCTGCTGGGACTTTAGGGGTGGGTACTTATCATGAACATGCTCGTAATAGATTGAATGCCGGAGTGATGTCTATAGCATTAAAAGGGGTAACTCGTATTCGACAAAATGATATAAAATGGGGACTCAATTATCAGATGGAAAAAATTACTGATAGGGTGAGAGAATGGGAGATGAGGGATTCTGCCGGGTATTCATTGCCTAATTTGGAGCATAGTTTGGAGTTGATTTCAAATTTGAATTCGAAACAGGATATGCAAACAAATCGTATATCTGCATACGTCCAGGATACATACCGTTTGCGTAAAGATGTAGGGTTGTTTACTTTTACAGGAGGAATACGGGCTTCATTTTGGGATTTTAATAAAGAGTGTATTGTTAGTCCCCGGGCCTCGGTAGGGTTTATTCCGGCACGGGAGGAGCGACTGACACTGCGTTTTGCAACAGGGATTTATTATCAGGCTCCTTTTTATAAGGAATTTCGTGATACTGTTCGTGATGAACGGAACAATCTTATAGTTGCTCTTAATAGAAATATAAAATCGCAACGTTCTATCCATTTTGTGCTGGGACAGGATTTTTCATTCAGGGCGGTCGACCGACCTTTTAAATTTACGGCTGAACTTTATTATAAAAAGTTAGACAATCTTATACCTTATGAGGTAGATAATGTGAAGATATGGTATTCTGGGAGAAATGAATCGAAGGGATATGCTGCGGGACTGGATATGAAATTGTTTGGTCAATTTGTTCCCGGAACAGATTCTTGGCTTAGTTTTTCATTGATGAAGACTCAGGAGAAAATAAATGGGAAATGGGTACCTCGACCTACTGAACAGCGGTATAGCATAGCGTTGTTTTTCCAGGATTATGTACCTCGTTTTCCGAAATATAAATTTAATTTGAGGGCTATATGGTCTGATGGATTACCTATTGGAGCACCTAAGTTGGGACGACAAGCGGGATATTTTAGAACAACACCTTATCGTCGTGTGGATATAGGTGCCTCACGTTTGTTGGTAGGAGGTGAAGACCGTATTATGAGACGTGGATTTTTCCGTCATTTTAAGAGTATTTGGATTGGATTAGACATATTTAATTTGTTGAATATCAGTAATGTGAATTCTTATTATTGGGTGACTGATGTGTATAGTAATCAATATGCCGTGCCTAACTATTTGACAATGAGACAATTTAATCTTAGGCTTTCTGCAGAATTTTAATGTAGATGTTTCGATAACTTGTTTTCCAGATTTCTTGGATGAGAAATTAGGGACGGGGCTCGTTCTTATCGAGGCTTGCCCAAGCTCCTTCTTTTCGTATTACATAACAATTTATATGATGTTTTGAACATTCCCGTTCGAGCCAATAACTTTTGAAATAAGTAATATTGGATGGTATTATCAGGTGTTTTATCTTGAATAGAGGCAAGAGGTCAGACAAGCGGCCTTTAAAATCATTGGTTGCGATGACATAATCGATAGGGAGTTGGTAAGCCGAATTTTTTGTTTTCCAGTTCGTTGAGTCGAGTAATAGAATTCGTTTTTGTCGGAAAAGGATAAATGGCCTGCTAATGAATAAATTGCCATTATTCATAGAATCTTTGGCGATTATAAATTTGTTTATCCCGTTTTTTATCCAAAAATTGGATGCTATTTTTTCTATTTTGGGATAGTCTACTATCGAGTCAGTACTGTATAAAAAATTATTTTTATCATCGATAAAGTTGATGACGGTATTCTGGTTGTCATTATAAATGACCCATCCGTTTTCTATTTGCTTGGGTAGGGGGACGGCTTTATTGTATATTAGGAATAGAAGTATAAAGGATAGGCAGAAAATAATCCAGTTACTTTTTTTTTGTTTGAAAGCTATATAAAGTGAAGATAATATTCCGAAATATAGCACTATGTGTCTCGGTTCTAACCATATTTTTAGTGAATTGCAGGGTATTTTGTCGGTGTAGTAGGCCACTAAAGACAAAAAATGCAGTAAATGTTCTGTGGCATAATGTATCCAAGTAATGGAAATATCGATTGCTGTCAATATAACAGAGATTATGCTTATGCCGAGTATGATTGGCAATAAAGGAATAATCAGTAAGTTGGTGAATAAGAAAAGTAAGGGTACCGTATGAAAATAGTAAGCTGCAACAGGTAATGTCCCGATTTGGGTTGCCAGAGAAATAGCAATGATTCCGGCAATTTTATTCCATAATTTGTTATTGGTCATGATGCCATGGAATATGACAGGGTAGAAAAGTACGATGGACAATACTGATATGTAACTGAGCTGAAATCCTATGTCGAAAAGATAATAAGGTTGGTATAATAGCATAAAGAAAGCTGCAGCGCATAAAGAGTTCAGCGTATTGCCTTTCCTGTTGAGAACATATCCTACGATAATGAATGAGGCCATTATACAAGCTCTTATTACAGAAGGAGAGAGTCCGGTAATGAAGGCATATATCCATAGTCCGACTATTGTGAAGATATGTCTCATTTGCGGCATACGTAACCATATTAACGGATAGAATGCAATATATAATATGCCCAATATAATGCCGGTATGTAGTCCGCTTACAGCCAGAATGTGAGAAAGTCCGGAAGAAGAGAATAACTTGCGTTGCTCTGTCGATATTTCATCGGTATATCCTAATAATAGGGCATTTAAAAGAGCTTGTTCTTCTTTACCCAGATTTATTTCAGAAATGATATTAACTACTTTTGTCCGATAGTATAGGGCTTTTTCTTTCCATGTCATTCGGGGAGAGAATCCAAGTCGTCTCCAGTCTTTTTCTGGCAGATATTGGCTATATAATATTCCTTTCCTTTGGGTATAAGAAGCGTAATCGAATGCTTCTGGATTGGGGATGTTTTGTATAGGTTGGAGCTTTTGTTTAAAGATGATGTAATTACCGGGTACCAGGGCGCAGGAATGATCATCCGGGTAAAAATAGAGAATGGCTTTTTTACTGAATTGATGATATGCTTCGTTTTGGTCGATTAGATGTTCTATTGTAACAGTGCATGAAACTGACTTGATTTTTTTCCCGTTATTTTCATCTATACGGGCAATTGCTTTTATGTATGTAGCGGGTATAGGTGTTTCTTGCATTTGCTTCAATGCAACGGAAAGCATGCCTAAGGTACAAAATAGAAAGCAAATTGATATGCCATATGTATACCGAAATCTGAATTTTTCTGCCGGATTGCGAGGGATAAGGTAGAACAAAAAACTGCAAATCGTTGTTATAAAAAATATGTAGATAAGGTTAACGGCAGGGCAAAAATGTTGAATGCAAATACCTGTAATAAGTGGGCATAATAACCGTATGAAAGGGGCGTTTTGCATGGAAAATTAGGAATAAGAGAGACAGAACTTTGAGATAAAATAAGTAAATTGTGTGTGTTTTTCGGTTTATTGGAATTAGATGAGATTAACAAAGAATGTGAGTTGTTGTGTCTTTATCTTTGTTCTGTCTCTCGTTATGCTTTTAGTCTAAATGTTTCAACTGATGTATCATTTGAGTAGGATTTTCTGCCTTAAATACAGAATTTCCAGCTACGAGAACATCAGCCCCGGCTTCAACAATTTGTTTTCCGGTTGTTAGATTTATTCCCCCGTCTACTTCGATGAGGGCTTTAGCGTTTTTGCTGTTGATTAGTTCTTTTAATTTTTTTACTTTTTCTATAGAATGTTCTATAAATTTCTGTCCGCCATAGCCCGGATTTACTGACATGATAAGAACCATATCTACATCATTGATAATGTCTTCGAGTAGGGATATCGGAGATGAAGGATTCAGAGTCACTCCGGCTTTCATTCCTGCTTCTTTTATTTGTTGTATCGTACGGTGTAAATGTATGCATGCTTCGTAATGGACATTCATCATGAAAGCTCCTGAATCTCTGACTTCTTTGATGAATTTGGCCGGATCGGTAATCATCAGGTGTACATCCAGAGGCTTTTGAGAAAGATTTTTTACATATTCAAGAACCGGAAAGCCAAAGGATATGTTGGGAACGAAAACTCCGTCCATTATGTCAATGTGTAGCCAATCGGCTTCACTTTTATTTACCATATCGATGTCGGCTTTAAGATTGCCGAAATCGGCGGATAGTAAAGAAGGGGCTATTTTATGATTCATAATATATAATCACGACATTTTTGCTTATACAAATATATAAGGAATGTATTTAATAATGAAGTAAATCGGGGAAAAATAAATGTATCTCCAATCGGTTATTGAACAAATGCTTAATAACCGATTAGAAATTTATAGTTTATCAGAATTAATTGATAATATAACTATTCAATTTTTCTGGCAGGCTACTCTCAAATGTATATGTTCGTGCAAATTGTTTAAGCTTTGTGAGAGTAAGATTGTTCGGGGCCAAATTGGTGTTCAAAGCTTTTTTTGATATAATTCCGGGAGTAATTTTTTTATTCATAGGCAAATTTTTAATTTTTTGTTATTGTTTACCTAAAAAACGCTCCCTGTATAATATTATTGTATATGGGCTATCTTTTTTTACAATGTTAACACAATATTGTTTTCTTCTGCCAAACGACGCATATTCAATATGGCATAACGCATTCTGCCGAGTGCAGTATTTATACTTACATTCGTTGCATCAGCAATCTCTTTGAAGCTCATATTTTTGTAATAGCGCATGATAAGAACCTCTTTTTGATTGTCAGGAAGTACGCTTATCAATTTTCGAATATCAGCGTCGATTTGTTTTTTTATGATGCTGTCTTCAATAGTGCCTTCACTCAATTCTTTATTGTTGAATATATCTGCACTAAGTTCATCATTTGAGATTTGGTTTTCACTTTTTTCTTGACGATAATAGTCGATAATCAAATTATGAGCAATACGGGTTATCCATGCCGGAAATTTTCCATTTTCGGTATATTTTCCCTGGCGTATGGTCATAATAGCTTTCACAAAAGTTTCCTGAAAGATATCTTCTGTCAAGTCACGGTTATGCACTATATAATAAATGTAAGAATATATTCTGTCTTTATGACGGTTTAGCAGAATATCGAAAGCTTCATTATTACCTTTTGCATATAAGCCAACCAGTGTTTCATCTGATTGCGATAACAAATTATTATCCATTACCTCTTGTTTTTGATTTAAGCGTAATGTTATATCCTATAGGCTTCTGAATTTTTATTGATTAATAAATAGAATAATTGTTCGTTGCAAATGAAATATATTTTTCTTAAATGAAAAAGGTTTGGGGCCTTTTTTTCTTATAAATTCTAATATTTAACCTTATTAACTAAATATTGTTAAGGCGGATATATTCATTTAACAAGTTACTTTTTTTCATTTCAAAATATGTAATTTAGTAGCGAAAATAATAATTAAATAATAGTGTAAAATATACATTTATTTTTAATACATTTGCAGTATTATAAAAATAACACAAACAATAATTACTTAAATTTTAAGAGATGAAACCGACACTTTTTGTTTTGGCAGCCGGTATGGGCAGTCGTTATGGAGGTTTGAAGCAATTGGATGGCTTGGGCCCCAATGGGGAAACTATCATGGACTATTCTATCTTCGATGCAATTCGCGGAGGGTTTGGCAAGGTTGTTTTCGTAATCCGCAAGGATTTTGAGGATGATTTTAGGAGAATTATTTTAAGCAAGTATGAAAATCATATTCCTGTAGAGCTCGTATTCCAGTCATTAAATGATTTGCCGGAAGGTTTTGAATGCCCGGAAGGCAGGGTGAAGCCTTGGGGTACAAATCATGCTGTATTGATGGGTAAAGATGTTATAAAAGAGCCGTTTGCAGTTATCAATGCCGATGATTTTTATGGTCGTGATAGTTTTGCCGTTTTAGGTAAGGCATTGAGTGAGATGGAGGGTAAGAAAAATGATTACTGTATGGTCGGTTATCGTGTAGGAAATACTCTTTCAGAAAGTGGTTCGGTAGCTCGCGGGGTATGCGAAACAAATGCGGAGGGTTATTTGACAACGGTTGTAGAACGTACGGCAATAGAACGGATTGACGGTAAAGTGTCATTTAAGGATGAAAATGATCGACTGGTGACTATTCCGGATAATACGCCTGTGTCAATGAATATGTGGGGTTTTACTCCTGATTATTTTGCATATTCCGAAGAATACTTTAAAGAATTCTTAAAGGCAAACATGGAAAATTTGAAGGCGGAATAC
Source organism: Gabonia massiliensis (assembly GCF_001403595.1). Lineage (NCBI taxonomy): Bacteria > Pseudomonadati > Bacteroidota > Bacteroidia > Bacteroidales > Porphyromonadaceae > Gabonia > Gabonia massiliensis. The sequence continues at coordinate 45,967 of NZ_LN877937.1, forward strand.
TTTATTCCTTTGATGGTGAATAAATTAATACACGAAGGAGTGGCCAAAGTCAAGGTTCTTGATACTACATCGAAATGGTTTGGTGTTACTTATGCTGCCGATCGTCAAGGTGTGGTAGATAAAATTCAGGCATTGGTAGATGCTGGAGAATATCCTGCTAAATTATTTTGATTTTAGTCGGAAATAGAATAAATGCTATATATAATAAAAGAGGAGAGAAAATCCTATTAGGATTTTCTCTCCTCTTTTATTATTCTTAATTTAATAAATGGCAGTAATTGGAAATTATATATAGATTATAAATAGACAAATTTTTTCGTTTATCCAATCAACCCTAAAACAATATAGTGTGAGATTATCAGCGAGATAAAAAAGTGAGAACAGTTTGATATTCCCAATATTTATTTATGTATAAAAGGGAAAGATATAATTTCTAATAAAGAGATGTTACAAATTTTTTACAAAGATATATTTTTACATGAATTATACAATTATAAAAAATATATTTATAAATAGACCTACGTTTATATGTTATATAATATTCAGATTATTAACTATTTAGAATAGTAATAGTTAATTGAAAAAATTATATTATTTATATATAATATAATCTCCCTGTTCTCTTCAGAATCGATTTGGTATATAAATATTAGATAAAATAATCCAAAGAGAGGGTGTTGTATCTGATATATATATGATAATCAGATAAATGATAGTTTGTAACATCTCTTTATTAGAGACATTACATCCAACAAATGTAATAAAGTTAGATTATACCAACATTTATTAATATTTGAAAAACGGAAAGTAAAGATTGATGCAATCTTGAATTATTCTTATTTCCTATAATGAGTTGCATAAATATAAATAGATACGGGAGAAAGAAGATATTACTATTGGTGGTTAGTATATTTATGTTAGGGACTTTGTATGCAGAAAACCCTTTGGATTCTATCGTATCTTTTAGGGAAGCAGATTATCCAGATTATGTTATTTCTTTACCTGAAAAGAAGATTGATTCTGTTTTTTATTATGCTAACACTTCTATTGTTCCTGTAATATTTAAAGTTAATAAATATCGCTTATTTAATAATAAGCAACTTGATAGTATTGCGAATGTCTTGTGTCAAATATTACAGGATACAACGATGCGTTTGGCTTATGTTTGGATTGGAGGGAGTGCTTCGCCAGAAGGTCCTTCGAAATGGAATTATCAATTAGGAGATTATCGTTCACGGGCTCTTGCTGATTTTTTACGTCAAAAGACAGGGATTCAAGAAGATAAGTTGAAAGTAAAGAATCTTTGGGAAGATTGGTATTCTTTTGAATCGGCATTGAAAAATGGAGCAGAAATTCCTAATAAACAAGAAGTTTTAGATATTTTGGAAAAAGAAAGTGATAATGAACAACGTAAAAAACAGATAAAGGGTCTGGATGATGGTCATACATGGCAGTGTATTGTTCGAGATATATTTCCTCCTTTTCGGAATGCACGTATGGCTATTGTATGTCACGAAAGGCCGGAACTATTACCTTCCTTGCCGGTGGGGTTTGAACTTCAAGAATTTTGTTTGCCGGGATTGGCTCCATTGGTTTTACCTCTGTATTCGCGGCCAGAACCTAAGGAATGGATAATTGCAGTTAAAACAAATTTGTTTTTTATAGCGGCATTGACATCTAATATTGGAATGGAGGTTAGCCCTTGGTCTCATTGGTCATTGGATATTCCTGTTTGGTATTCACCCTATAATATTAGTTCAACTCGGAAACTGAGATTGCTGGCTGCTCAACCGGAGATACGTTGGTGGCCCAAACATGCGATGACGGGGCATTTCATAGGATTGCATACTCATATTGCAGGATTCAATGTTGCGATTAATAATCATGCTCGTTATCAGGATCCCAATCACGCATTATGGGGACTGGGGGTCAGCTATGGTTATACAATCCATTTGGGTACAACGGGAAAATGGGCATTGGATTTTAATATAGGAGCCGGATTTACAGAATATAGTTATGATGCTTACCGCAACTGGAAAAATGGGCCGAAATTTCATTCTGGGTCAGAGTGGTATTGGGGGATAACGAGAATGGGGATTTCTATATCTTATAAATGGTATAAACAGCGAAAAAGCAGAAGATGATATGAATATAAGAGGCCTGGTAATTATTGTGTCGTTGGTACTTGTGATGCTGGTGGGAGCGTGTGATGCTACCATTCATGAGTATCCCATGCTTGAGAGGTCTCTTGTTATCGTAAGACCTCATGTCGATAGGCAACCACCTCTTTATTATAAAGAAGTAGTTTATGATGAGAAATGGAATTGTACAGTTCGTGACTTAGAAGAAACGGCCGCACAACCTTATGTTCCCGAAGAAGATTATGAGTTACGCATTATTTTGGATATTTATAGGGGAAAACCCGATAAAAGGAACGGGTATATTCAAAGTAGAGAGGAACGACGTATTGTCTTGACAGATAAGGATGCGCTTCCTCCGCAGGATACGGTACATTTTTATTTGTCTGACGGGGATTATTATGTATTGGGATGGGCAGATTATGTATATAAAGGCAATCCGGTGGATTGGCATTATTATACCGATGTACTGACTAATATCCGGACTGATATAAGTACTTTTCCTTCTAATACGCATCATTGCAGCTCGGCGGCAGGACAAGAGAAATTTGCCATTGATTTTGGATATTCACAAAATGGTTATCCTGTATTGAATAACAATGTTATATCATCACGGATTGTTCCGGTGATGATGCAGCGTCCTATGGGGCGTTACAGGGTGGTGGCAACTGATTTTGAAGATTTTATACAGACAAGGGGATCTTTGGAGGGATTGACGGTGAAAGTCGTTTACAAGCAATATGTCAGTATCGGGTATAATGTAATGACGCAAGAACCGAACTTATTTATTACGACTTATAGTTTCAATATCGTTCCGGCACAAATAACATATGAGGGAAAAGAGCAAGCTTCGTTGTTTGGTGACTATTTGTTCACAAGTTATGGAAATGAAACGAATATACAAGCTGATTTCTATTTTTTTGATGCGTCTGGAAATGAAATCAGTCATTGTCAGAATATAAAGATTCCTTTAAAACGTAATCATGAGACGGTTGTAAAAGGATTCTTTCTTACTCGAGAGGTAGGAAAAGGTAATAATGTGGCTATTGACGATAATTTTGAAGGAGAATATGTCGTAGGGATTGATTAGGGGGTATTTCAATTTTGAAATGGATTCTGAATATATGGTTTAACAAAAATGTAATTGAATGAAAAGAATTAGTAATTTGATGTGTGGATTATGCTTGTTATTTGCAGCATGCCAATCAGAGGATGTATTTATTGACAGTCCGGTGGCTTCGGGAGAAGGGAATGTCAATTTTATGGTTTCTGTTCCTGAAGTATTAGAGACAACACGGGCCACATTGGGTAAAAGCAGTAATAGCGCTCGCGGAGGAATTACCAATGTAGATTTTACGAAGTATGATTTACGTTACCAGTTGGCCGTTTATAGAGTAGATGGGGAAGGTGAGTCCGTTACTTATACACAAGTAATCTCTCCACAAAGAAAAATTGTCGATAATTATCAGTCGGTGAATTATTCATTACGTCTGACGCCTAACCGTACTTATAGGTTTGTTGTTTGGGCAGATTTTGTAATGCAAGGTACAGATACAGATTTGCATTATGATACGGGCAGTTTTGAAAATATTACTTGTAAAGATGAGGTTGATGAGCAGCTGAATGATGAAAGCCGTGATGCGTATTTTATTACAGAAGAGGTGGCTGTGGGTGCAGATGGCATAATGAAGGATTTCGTATTGAAACGCCCATTTGCCAAAATACGTATTGTTACTACAGACTGGAATATCGGCAAGTTAGAGATGCCGGACAACTTTAGAATATCATATTATGGCTGTAAGCGTTTTTCAAGTATTAATGTTTTGACAGGTATATCTGAAAGTGAAGATTTAGGAGAGAATGGAAGTACATTGGTTTATTCCGGTTCTATTGATAAAGAAGAAAAAGAGTATGCTGATAATTATGATCAAGGTGAACATAATCGGACATTGGTGGTAGACTATCTAATGGCCGATTTAAATGAGCAAACCCCTATTCATTTTACTTTTGAGGCTTTGGATGGTGCAGTTCCGATCAGTTCTCATAATTTAAACACCGATATACCTATTCAGCGTAATTGGTTGACTACTGTAATAGGAAATATATTGACAACGGATGCTCAGTTTACAATCTCTATTGATGAAAATTTTGAAAATGATTGGATTGAAGGTGAGGAGTGGTGGAATACGGAAATTCTTACTCCAAAGGAACCTCGTTATGATGAGGCTACGAAAACTTACCGTATTTATACAAAAGATGAGTTTGCATGGTTACCTGACCATATACTCGATATGGTTACTGAAGTGAATGATGCAGGGAATCGGGTATCGAAAGGTGTTACGATTCTTTTGGAAAATGATATAGATATGAGTGGGATAGAATGGAAACCTATATATACTTCTGGAGAGCCTACTTATACGGTAGATGGACAGGGGCACGTATTGAGAAATTTTTCAATGAATGGAAAATTTGGAGCAGTATATGAATATTCTGCATTAGGAGGGTTGATTAAGTTAAAGTATAATGCGTATACAGGAGTGTGGGGCAAGTTTGAAGGAGTCATGAAGAATTTGATATTTGAGAATATAACCATTAATGGCCTTGCTAATGATGAGGTGCACACTGATGTCGAGGGCAATCCGATAGATCATAGTAAAGAATATGCTTATTTTGCAGGTTGCATAGGGTATACAGGTGCGAATTATAGTACTACTGCTCAGTTTGAGAATGTACATGCCAAACATATTCATGTTAAAGCTTCTACAGGATTGACCACTCAGAATATTGGTGGTTTGATTGGCTGGATTGGTGTAGGCGGAGGCGCAACGTGGATGGATAATTGTTCTGTAAATGATGTGCATTTGACCGGTTATCAGGCTGGGGGATTAGTCGGCCAGATTGTAGGCGGCCGTGGCATTGCCATTAAAAATTGCCTTGCGGAGAATGTATATATCCGTATGAGAAGTAGGTCAGGAATATCTGGATTTGTCGGGCAATATAATGATGGAGCAGGCTCGAGAATAGAGAATTGCGTTTATCCGACCTACGTCGAATATTTGGATGATAAAGAGGGGGCTATTGTGGAATATGTTCCCGAGAATAATTTTTTTGGAAGATGTACCAAAAATAAAGATAAAATTGTTATAATATCGTCAGAAGTTCCAGAACCGTAATTGTAAAATCTGTCCGAATTTATTGTCATTGATAAAATTCGGACAGATTTTTATTACATGCATATAGAATATGTCTATTTTTGTTTAAAGGAAAGGTATTGTAGATGTAAGAAGATTCCTGATTTTATATTTTTTGTTCGATATACTCGATAATAGCTTTTTCCTCTTCAGGATGAAACCATCGGATGGTATCGTCTTTTTTGAACCATGTGATTTGTTTTTTTGCATACACTCTGGTGTTTCGTTTTATTTTTTCTGTTGCTTGTTCGAGAGACCATTCCCCGGAAAGGTATTTGAACATTTCTTTATACCCTACGGTATTGAGGGAATTATAGTCTTTGTAAGCATACACTCGGCGGGCTTCTTCTATAAGGCCTTTGGCAACCATTTCATCTACACGAGTATTTATACGCGAAAACAGTTCTTTGCGTTCTCGGATTAGTCCTATTTTTATGATATTAAAATTTCTTTCTTTTGTCTGGTTGGTGCGTAATTCCGAATATGGCCGCCCTGTCATATAGCAGATTTCTAAAGCGTGAATGACCCTTTTGGGATTTTTCAAATCGACTTGTTCGTAATATATGGGATCAAGCTTTTTTAGTTCACGGCATATGCAATCTAAACCTTCGGAGTTGTATTTTTCTACGGTGTAATGTCGGATTTCGTCCGATATCGTTGGGATTTCATCTATTCCTTTACATACAGCGTCAATATACATCATAGACCCTCCACTCATGAGGATTACATTATGGGAAAGGAAAAGTTTATCCAGTAATTTTATAACATCTTCTTCATAGCGGGCAGCACTATAATATTCATGTAAGTCTAATGTACCTACAAAATAGTGTTGTATACGTCCCATTTGTTCTTGTGTGGGTGCAGCTGTCCCGATTGTCAGTTCGCGATATAACTGACGGCTGTCTGATGAGAGAATAGGACTATGATAGTATTCGGCTAAACGGAGCGAAAGCTCTGTTTTACCGACTCCGGTAGGACCTAAAAGTACAACCAGTGTTTTGGACATGTAGTATAAAGAGATGACTTGATTTATAATAGAAGGTACCTCAATTTATTTCGATGACCTTAGATTCTAATATATGTACCTTCGGATAATTAAAAAAGATGTGTCGAAATTATTTCCTGTTTATCTAACTAAAGTATTTTGTATCATGTAAAATATGTTTTCACGATACAGAAGATTTTGATAGATTTTTAGAATAAAAATAATTTTGACACATCTTTAGTGGAATATAGGAAATTCTTATTTTTCGGCTGTCAATTTGGCAATTTGTACAACTACCTCTTTGGCTTTTTCCATTGATTGGATGGGGACAAATTCATATCGGCCATGGAAATTTAATCCTCCTGCAAAAATGTTAGGGCAGGGCAGACCTTTGAAAGAAAGTTGTGCACCGTCTGTGCCTCCGCGTACTGGCTTTACAATAGGGGTGACACCTACATCTTCCATCGCTTTAAAGGCTAAATCGACGATGTACATGACAGGCTCTACTTTCTCGCGCATATTATAGTATTGGTCTTTTATTTCGAGACTGGCACAATCAGGAAATTCTTTGTTTATTTTTCGTGTCAGATGCTCGAATTCCTTTTTACGACGTTCAAATCGGTCGCGGTCATGGTCTCGTATGATGTAAGTGAGCACCGTTTTTTCCACAGTCCCTTCAAATGAGATCAGATGATAAAATCCTTCGTAGCCTTCGGTATGTTCAGGTGTTTCCCATCGAGGTAACATAATTGCGTACTGGGTGGCAACCCGTATAGAGTTGATCATTTTATGTTTGGCATATCCGGGATGTACATTTCTTCCTTTAAATGTGATACTTGCAACAGCGGCATTGAAATTCTCATACTCTAATTCTCCGATTTCGCCACCGTCGAGAGTATAAGCCCACTGAGCTCCAAATTTTTTTACGTCGAATTTGTGGGCTCCTTGACCGATTTCTTCATCAGGAGTGAACGCAACGCGTATTTTCCCGTGTTTGATTTCCGGGTGTTGTATCAGGTATTCCATTGCAGAAATGATTTCAGCTATGCCGGCTTTATCATCAGCACCCAATAGAGTTTTTCCATTTGTGACAATCAGGTCTTGACCGATATAATGCAATACTTCGGGAAAGTCTTCTGTCCTTAGTACAATGTTTTCCTCTTTACATAAAGTGATATCTTTGCCGTCATAATTCTTTAGAATGCGAGGAGTAACATGCCGACCTGACATGTCAGGACTGGTGTCAAGATGAGCGATGAAACCTATGACCGGAACTTCTTTATCTGTGTTCGAAGGCAGGGTTGCCATCAGGTATCCATTTTCGTCAAGCGAAACTTCGGTCATACCTATTGCTTTTAATTCTTTTTCCAGTTCACGAGCAAAAATCATTTGTCCAGGAGTACTGGGAGTCATATTAGTAAGTTCATCCGATTGGGTATCGAAGCTAACGTAATGGAGAAAACGATCGGTTAAATTCATATATGTGTTTTTATAAATTACAATTTCAAGGTTCGTAAATTTTGACAGACAAAGATAGAGATTTTTGTGTACATTTGCACAGCGTTTTATAAATATCTATTTTCGATTATGGTAAAAAAAAGGCGAAATAGGAAACCAAAAAGCCCGTCGTCGATGAAATATCTTACTATCGTAGCATGGGTCATATTTGTGCTTATATTACTATATTGTTTTAGAGAACCTATAAAATCTTTTTTTTCAGTTTCTAAGGGTGTGGGGGGGAAATATAATATTGAATCTGCCGATTTAGAGATACCTGGACCATTGAAAAACAGGCAAGAACAGCACATACGCCATACGGGCTATACAGTCTCATATAATGAACAGTGGAAAATACCTAATTGGGTGGCATATGAATTGACACGAGATGAGCTGGGAGGTGATGTGAAGCGAACGAATAAGTTTATGGTTGACCCTATGACAGGAGGGGTGAGTGCTACGAATCCTGATTATTTGCATTCTGGATTTGATAAGGGACATATGGCTCCGGCAGGAGATATGAAATGGAGTAAGAAAGCAATGAAAGAATCGTTTTACTTTTCGAATATGTGTCCACAACGACCGGGATTGAATAGGGGAGCGTGGAAAGTGCTTGAGGAAAAAGTCAGGGATTGGGCAGTTCAAGACAGTGCTATATATATCGTGTGTGGCCCGTTGGTTAAGGCATCAGATTCGACCATAGGTAAGAATAAAGTAAAGGTGCCACACGGTTTTTTTAAAGTTGTTTTGTCTCCTTATACCAGTACTCCTAAAGGTATTGCATTTATATTTGAAAATAAAAATGAGGATAAAAAACTAACTTCTTACGTTGTTTCAATTGATAGTGTGGAATCTCTTACAGGAATGGATTTTTTCCCAACTTTGCCGGATGAATTGGAAGATAACATTGAGTCGACGGTACAAATATCGGATTGGAATTTTAAGTGAATATTAGTATATGATGATAACGAATGATACGATATGTGCAGTATCCACAGCTCCCGGAGTTGGCGGAATTGCCGTGATACGAGTGAGTGGGAAAGAGGCGATACCCATAACAAATGGCATTTTTGTAGGGATAAAAAAGAATATGTCTCTTTTTTCACAGAAAGCTTATACCTTGGCTTATGGAAGTATATTGGATGAAGAGAATCGACTTATAGATGAGGTTATAGTCGCTCTTTTCCGTGCACCGCATTCCTTTACCGGAGAAGATGTTGTTGAGATATCGTGTCATGGTTCTTTATATATACAACAACAAATTATTGCTTTGCTTATTCGTAAAGGATGCCGGTCTGCTCTTCCGGGAGAATTTACACAACGGGCGTTTGCAAATGGGAAAATGGATCTTTCGCAGGCGGAGGCTGTTGCTGATTTGATAGCTTCAACATCGGCTGCGACCCATCGTCTGGCTATGAACCAGATGCGAGGAGGATTCAGCCGTGAATTGACCCTTTTGAGAACCCGATTGCTCAATTTTGTATCTCTCGTGGAGCTTGAGCTTGATTTTAGTGAGGAAGAGGTAGAATTTGCCAATCGGGAGCAGTTGAAAGATTTGTCGACACAGATAGAGCAGGAGATACGCCGTTTGTCTGAGTCATTTAGAGTAGGAAATGCCATAAAAAATGGAATCCCTACAGCAATAATAGGTGAAACCAATGCAGGAAAATCGACCTTGCTTAACCGTTTTTTGCATGAAGACCGGGCATTAGTGTCTGATATTCATGGAACTACCCGGGATGTTATAGAAGATACGATAAATCTTCAGGGCATCACTTTCCGGTTTATCGATACCGCAGGAATCCGGGATACCCAGGACAAGATAGAAAGTATGGGTATAGAGCGTACATTCAGGAAACTTGAACAGGCATCTATTGTGTTATGGGTGATAGATGTAACACAGGAGATAGGAAAAATCAAAAGATTAAGTGAGCGTATATTACCATTGTGTGAAAAGAAAAAGCTGGTTTTAGTCTTTAACAAAATCGATAATATGAGCGGTTTTGTAGAAGAAGAAAAAGAACGGTTTGCTCTGACTCTGCCTGGGGTGGAATATATTTTTATTTCAGCAAAAGAAAACAAATGTATTGTCCAGCTTGAAGAACTGTTGGTACGTGCTGCTCAATTACCGGAAACCGGGGAGAATGATATAATTGTCACCAATGCGCGTCATTATGAAGCGCTTACTCGTGCCCTTTCTGCGATAGAAAGAGTGCGGCATGGTCTTGATACTGATATTTCCGGGGATTTTCTTTCGCAGGACATACGTGAATGTATGCACTATCTGGGCGAAATTACCGGACAAATTTCTACAGATGACATTCTCGGTAATATTTTTAGTAAATTTTGCATCGGTAAGTAGGTAGTGATTACCAGCGATTAGCATATATCATCAATGATTATTAAGGCGTTCATTTTGAGCGCCTTTCTTTTTAGCCTTATAAGCGATGGTTATCGTTTATAGGGCTTTTTCAGCTCATTTTTGTACCGTATTTGTTACTCGCTTGTTACTCTCCGATTTTAGGTCGGAAAGGTCGTGGAGAAAGTTGACTGTGGTTGACTATGATTGACGATAGTTGAACAAAATGGAGAAATAACAAGAGAAATAAACCTCTAAAAAGTAACGAATATGGCAACAAGTAAAATGAAAATCAAAAAGGTATGCGAGTGGTGTGGCACAACATTTTATGCCCAAAAGCTAACAACACGCTTCTGTTCTCATCGGTGCAATAATCTTGCATACAAAGAAACGGTACGGCAGAAGAGAATACAAGAAGTAGAAACCAAAGTCCAAACGATCATCAGTGAACAACCCATATCCGATTTCAAGGATAAAGAATATCTATCGTTCAAAGAAGCTGCGACTTTATTAGGGCTGAGTAAACAAGCCGTATATAAAATGGTATATGCCGGAAAGCTGCAAGCATTCCGCATCAGTAGCAGGTTGTCTTTTATCCGTAAAAAAGATATTGACCGGATGGTAGAAGCTCGTCCTTATGAACAACGACATCCGAAGGACACTATTCCTATCACCGATTTCTACACCACAGCCGAAGTCAAAGAGAAATATCATGTAAATGAATCATGGATATTTGCGGTAGCCAAGAAGAACAACATTCCTCGCACTTTCAATCGTGGCAAGACCTACTGGAGCAAGAAGCACATGGACACTTACTTTGCCAAGAAAGCCCCGAGTCCAGACATCAATGAATGGTATAGTACACAAGAAATGCAGGAAAAATTCGGCATGACCTTATCCGCTATCTACACTTTCGTTTCTAAGAATGCCATTCCAAAGAAGAAAGAAGGTATCATGGTGTATTATTCCAAGAAACATGTCGATATAGCCAAAGGAGTGGAAGTACCCGAAGAACCTCAGTATTATACGGTAGCCGAAGCTATGGAGAAGTTCAATCTTACCCGTGACCAACTCTATCATTATGCGAAATATCATAATATCCCAAAGGTCAAGAAGGGCAAATACACGCTTATCTCCAAACCTGAATTGGATAAGCTACTTGCAGCCCCAAAAATTGAATAAGTTATTTATCGATGAATGTTCTCACCATTGAATCACCTTATTCCTTTGCACCAAACAAATGTAAAACTCTAAATATTAAACAGTATGACACACACGTGTACAAAAGTAACAGTTCGTCAGAGAGCGATTCGGAATAATCGCATCTCCTTGTATCTGGATTATTATCCGGCAGTTCGTAACCCCGAAACCATGCAGATGAGCCGTCGGGAATATCTCGGCATCTACATCTATGCCCATCCTAAAAATGAAATGGAACGGGAATTCAACAACGATATGCTAAACAAGGCAGAGGCTATCCGTTGTATCAGAGTGCAATCGCTCATCAATGAAGAGTTCGGTTTCTTAGACAAGACCAAACAGAAAGCCGACTTTCTCGCCTACTTCAAAAAGATGTGCCGAAGCAAAGACCAGAAATGGATGTTTGTCTATCAGCATTTCTACAACTTCGTCAAAGGGCAATGTACCTTCGGCGAAGTGAATGTGGATTTATGTAAGAAGTTCCGTGAGTACCTGTTGAATGCCAAGCAGCTCAAACACAGCAATCGTCCCATATCTCTCAATTCGGCATCCGGCTACTACTCTACTTTCAGAGGATTGTTGAAGATTGCTTACCGAGACAAATGGCTTCGAGAAAACATCAATGACTATCTTGACAAGATTGAACCACAAGATGTGAAGAAAGAATACCTGACACTGGACGAAGTGAAACAACTTGCCGCCACTCCTTGCGACATCCCCGTTCTGAAAGCCGCCTCATTGTTTGCTTGTCTGACAGGTTTACGCATCAGCGATATTCTCAATCTTCAATGGGAAGATTTTGCCATTGCTCCCGACCAAGGCTATTGCTTGCGTATCAGAACTCAGAAAACCCAAACGGAAGCGACACTCCCCATCAGCTACGAAGCCTATGAACTATGCGGTATGCCCGACACAGGTAAGGTATTCAAAGGGTTGAAACGAAGTATGATTAATTATCCGCTGAAGAACTGGCTCAAAAAGGCAGGAATAACGAAGCCGATAACCTTCCACGGATTTCGTCACTCCTACGCAGTTATCCAAATCTCTTTAGGCACAGATATTTACACTGTCTCAAAGATGCTAACCCACAAGAACGTTTCCACTACTCAAATCTACGCAGATTTGGTCAATGTAAAGAAACGAGAGACAGCCAATAAGATTTCACTGAAATAAATTACAGCTATGAAACGAGGAATCATAACAAACAACGGACATGGTATCCATATTTCTGATGGAGAAGTATGGATGACCGTTTGGGAGATTGCCGACTTATTCTATACAACAGTTGGATCAATCAATTCCCGTTTAAAAGCAATATTGAAAGCCAATGTCTTAAAGAAGTATGACATCTGCCAATGTATAAAGTTGGAAAATAGGAATAGTGCCGATGTATATAATCTCAACATGATTATAGCTCTATCCTATCAAATAGACACTGGACATTCTGCAGCATTCAGGAGATGGTTAATAAACAAAGTTACTCATAATCAAGATTACAACATCCTGTTATATCTCAACAAAGGTACAAACCATACATTGTATTGCTAATAAACTATACCTCTATACCCTATTGATTATCTGCATTGTTTATCCCAAATGATGCAGATAATTTTTATTTTTGAGATACACAAGTTTGTTGCACCAACTATTTTCATCTAAAAACAAGAAATTTGCAATACGCTTATTATTAAGCATGTAACATGATGAAAAGTGATGAAATATATCGTCAAAAGCCCATTGACAAGCAAAACTATGGATTTTCTCAAAAATTAATCCTATATATTTGCACACAAACGATTAATACAACTCACTATGGAGCAGAAAAAGATAGAACAGATAACATTGCATCTGATTGTTTTTGGTACAATCATTATCATTAGTGTTTTAGCCCGTCAGACCGTACTTCACTATGGTTGGGACGAGTTCAGCAGCTACCTTATTCTTATAGTATGCTCTATTGTCATAGGAGCTATCTACCTCAATCTACAAATGGCATTCAGACAACTCCTTTCCCCAACAATAGAAAGATGCATTTTGAGATTTGAGGGCTACCGTAATAAGGCTGTGGTGGTAGAAGCTCTAGTGAAACATTCGAAACTTGCCGAAAGTACCATTATTTCAAAATCCATCATTTCTGAACCTGAAATTGAAATTAAATCTGACACAACAGAAGAAGTTTCTACCCCTTCGTGTTCTGAACTCAATGAAGATGTGACAGAACTTCCAAAGGAAGAAGCCACACCTTCTACCATCAATAATATACCCATCGCAGAATCCAATCAGCCATCAGAATACGAGATATTCCGTGCCAACGCTATGGCTGAGAAGGAACGAGCATCGCAAGAAAAATTAGATAAGGTTCTCGCATATACGAAACAAAACTTGGTTCTCTACCTTAGCGAAACTGACCTCAATCGTCTATGTGGATATATTACAGAATATTACTTATCAGATACTATGCCCAAAGTCGAGCAAATAAAGGTTGATGCCCAATTAAAAACCATTGACATCATGCACTTTGGTTGGAATATAGGTAAGGCATTTGGCAAGCCACGTTTGCAGACAGCCACATTTATCAAAAGGGTATTTGCTCATACCCTCCGTGATTCAGAAATATCTACCATTGAGCGTAAGATGTCGCATACGGAATCCGTATGCAAGATTAAATTAGATAGGAGAATTGCATAAAATCACCACATATAATGACAACATAAATAGTCAAAGCGAACTTGATTTTTCAATTATTGACAAATACGCTTTTATTCCTTGTAGCTTATTCTTTATAAATTCGTGCGTTGAGAGCTGCTTGGATAGTATTGCTATCTTTTTTTTATAACCCAAAGGAGCAAGAAGTCGGTTATTTTGGCATATTACACCTGTTATAATAGGATTTTTAGTTTGATAATGTGTCTTTTTGTGACTGATTCTGAATCCTGACTTTTTAATGATTGCAAGGAACTGAGGTACTAGATTTTTAAAATCAACTTTAGATGACAAAGTTATATCATCAACAAACATTGAAAATTTAATATGATGCTCCTTTGCTAACTGGTCAATTTCCGTACCTATGGGTTTAAATACCAAATTAGCAATTAAAGTTGAGGTTGGAACACCTTGCGGAACTTGATATTTATGAGTAGTTAGTTTAGTTAATATTCTTGCTATAGCAGGCGTACAACCCTCTCGAAGAAACATTTGAAAAACTTGCTTATGAGAAATAGATGGAAAAAATGACTTCAAGTCTGTCGTAAATATATATTTATTTCCTTGATGAAGACGAGCATTACGCACATTATTTTTCCCCCGAATACCACCATAAACATATTGAGGAATTTTAACTTGCTTTGACATAAAATCGTAAAGGCGCGTTTGAACCTCTTTTAGTTTTCCTCTAGACGAGTTTATTTGTCTAGTGGCAATTTCTCCATTACTATTCTTCTTTGGTTTGTCAGTAAACTTATTAAATTTTACTCTTTCAAAAGAATAATAGTAATCTTCTATGTGTGCCAATAAGTAATCCAACTGTCCCTTATTAACACCCAGTATATATAGTAAATATTTTTCGTTTGTTATCATCAAAAAAAGAAATTAGAGAGCTGATTATAACAATTCAAAAAAAGATTTGCACCATTCAATCAAAGGCTTCATTACATTCGATAATTGAATCAATGCCTTTATAAATTCAGCAATGGCTTTAATCCATTTTGCCAATTTTTTTATCTTCTTCTCCTGTGTTACAATCATTGGAGAACAATGGAGGGAAATTTTGTAAGCCTTCTTCCCTCTCTTTGAAGGCTTCTTCTTTTTTTAGCCATAAGCATTTAATTTTAGTTCGGGCAATATTGCCACGTGCCTAAAATCAATATGACCTAACTAAAATATGCTTAGACATTGTCTTCCATTGTACTCTCTATTTTCACGTGCCTAAAAAATGGACACAAATTAATGAAGTAGATACGAATCTTCCATGTATCGACAATCGGAAATAATGAACGAACTATATGAGATGTTCTTGTCTCCATTCTGCCATACTTCAAAACTATATCCGCCCCATTTTACCAATGACTTGGTGCGATTGCTCGCTTTAGGTTTTAGCATAATCTAGTCTCCAAAGCCTTCCTCAGTCTATCAAAGAACTAATACATTGTAAACATAGCGAAATCTTCGCAATTATTCTACCAACTACATCAAAAAGTTATTCATCAGTTATATTTTGGTGAATAATTCCACCATTGAAACACCTGTTTCCTTTGCCATCGAACAATTAAAAACGATTGGCGTATGCAAAAAGAAACAGTAACATTTGATAAGCTGCCCGAAGCGGTAGGTTATCTGACCGAACAAGTCATCGAGTTGAAAAGAATGGTATCGGAACTTCAACCGCCCGCATCAGACAAACACGTGTTGGTTGAAATTGAGGATGCTTGCCGTATTATCAGAAAAGCCAAGCCTACCATTTATACATTGGTACGCAAAGGGCTGCTTCCTGCCTATAAGAAAGGAAAAAAACTCTATTTCTACGAAGACGAACTTCTAGCATGGATTGAGAATGGTCGAAGAAAAACTTCCGAGCAAACATACGAAGAGATGCTTGCCAATATGCAAGGCGGCATCCGTCATAAGCCCAAATCATCCGTGAAACTTTAATAGGTGTGGCTATGGATACATATTCTATTAATCCGGCATCCATCATTGACGAAGCGGTTGATTTAAGTATGCGACTAACGGGTACTGATTTCCCTGTTAGCATATTCCCTACAAGAATCCAACGTATCATCAGCGAGGTACACGAATGCCATAACTACCCAACCGACTACATTGCCGCAGCTATCCTTACGGCACTAGCAGTCGGCATTGGCAACACGCATCTTGTCCAAATCAAGCAAGGCTGGGTGGAAAGCCCTATCCTATATATAGCATTAATTGGACGACCGGGAGCAAACAAAAGCCATCCGCTCAGCTTTGCGATGAAGCCGTTTCTTGATTATGACTACCGACAGAATCAGGAATTTGAAAAGGCACTTGCAAAGTACGATGAGCTGATGAGCATGAGCCGCAAGGAACGTGCGGAAAGCGGTAGTGAGCAATTTCCACAAGAGCCTATCCGCAAACGCTTCTTGGTTTCGGATGTAACGCCCGAAGGATTGAGCCTCATTCATGCTCAAAACAAACGTGGGTTATGCTTGTGGGCTGATGAATTATCCGCTTGGTTCAAGAATTTCAACCGCTATAACAACGGTTCGGAGGAACAGTTTTGGCTCTCAGTATTCAGTGCAAAGACCACCATGTCCGACCGCAAGAACGCCAAGAGTTCCATCTTCATCAAGCGTCCGTACATATCGGTTATTGGGACTATCCAAAATAAAATCTTGAATGAGTTGGCTAAAGGTGAACGTTCCAGCAACGGGTTTATCGACCGCATCCTGTTTGTAATGCCGAATCTGCAACAGAAAGCACGGTGGAATGACAAAGAACTGCCGGAAGATATAGAGCAAGAGTGGAATGCCATCATTGACAAGCTGATACAATCAGAGTGCCACCTCAATGAACATGGAGAGATTGAACCACAAATCCTTTTTTTCTCAGAGGATGCCAAGAAACGGCTTTACGAGTGGCAGCACCATTTTTCTGAGCTGTGCGACCGGGAAACAAACGACACCATCGTAAGTATCTATTGCAAGCTGGAAATATACATCATCCGTTTCTGTCTGATTATCCAATTAGCACGATGGACTTGCGGAGAATGTGATAAGACCTGTATCGACCTGTTGACAGTGGAACGAGCAATCAAACTGACGGAGTATTTCAAAGAGTCTGCATTGAACGTTCAAAATGTCCTCAATGAAAATACGCTCAACAGCCAACAACAGACAATAGTCAATCTGCTTCCTCCATCCTTTACAACCGCCCAAGCTATGCAGATAGCCGAGCAAAACGGGATGAAGGAGCGCACGTTTCAACGCTTTCTCAATGACAACATCGGGACATTGTTTCGCAAAGAGAAACATGGAGAATATTCAAAGACTAACCCGTGACATTTTTGTCGGTATTGACACTTTCCAAACGAAAACGACAATAACGACAAAAGTGACACACTAAAAAAGAAACATACAATGAGTACACATAGATTCATATTAGAACCCTACAAAGGTGTCAGCACTCGACATACTTGTCCGAACTGTCACCGCCAAAGATGCTTTTCCAAATACATTGATACAGAGAAGCAAATCAAGTTCCCAGAATACGTGGGGCGTTGTGATCATGAGCAGAAATGTGGTTATCACTTCACGCCTCGTGATTACTTTGAGCAGAATCCATCTGAGAAAGAAAAGTTTGCAGAGAATAGCTTCGGAAGTTATACACCTATTAAAGAAGTAAAACCGATAGCCATCTCCTACATGGATTTGGATATAGTCAACCAATCATTACGAGGCTATTCTGCGAACAAGTTATTTCAGTTTCTATCGGCCCAATTCGGAGAGACGGAAACATTGAATCTTATGAAGAGATACAAGGTTGGTACATCCAAGTATTGGGATGGTGCAACCGTATTCTGGCAAACGGACAATCGGAGTAAAGTCAGAACTGGTAAGATAATGCTTTACAATTCCAAAACGGGTAAGCGAATAAAAGAACCATACAATCATGTTACGTGGGTGCACTCCGTATTACACAAAGATGATTACAATTTGAAGCAGTGCTTCTTCGGTGAGCATCTGCTTTCCGAAGACAAAAACCGTCCAGTTGCGCTGGTCGAAAGCGAGAAAACGGCAATTATTGCATCTTACTATCTGCCGCAATTCCTATGGATAGCATCAGGTGGAAAGAACGGTTGCTTCAATGTCAACAGCCTATCCGTTTTAGCAGGAAGAAGCGTTGTATTATTCCCTGATTTAGGTGCAACCGACTATTGGCAGAGCAAAATCAGCCTGATGAAAAGCTGCGGAATTGAAGTACAAATGTTCGATTATCTGGAAGCCAACGCTACCGAAGACGAACGCAAAGAGGGCTACGACATAGCTGATTATCTACTCAAAGTGAAGCCTGACGAAGCCATTCTTCAACAAATGATAAGGAAGAATCCTGTCTTGAAAACACTGATAGAGACATTCGATTTAAAGCTCATCAGCGTACAACAAGGCACTCCACAACCGAAGGTTTTACCACCCAAGAAGCGAGGATTCAGACTTTGAACTCAGGGAGAGGAATCGAGGCTTTTTTACTGTAGCAAGTTAATGTCGGTGTATTACATTCCCCGACCACTTGCTCCTCAAAAAGTCTGAGGAGGCGGCTCCCGATGGTCACACATTATTCACTAAAAACAGATTCAAATGGAAAAGAAATATACAGTAACACTCCGTCTGTCATATCAGCAATACGCATGGCTTGGTGCGCTTTGCAGACGGAGCAAGCAGACTCAAAGCGAAGTGATCCGTTCGCTCATCGAAAACGGTTCGGTACGTGAACGAATCACGCAAGAGCATATTCACATCATCCGTCAACTGATTGGCGAAAGTACCAATCTTAACCAGTTGGCAAGACAGGCAAACACCTACGGTTTCTTCGCCGTAGCGGACAGATGCAAGGAAATGGCTCAGCACATTAACCTACTTATAAAACGTTTGAAAGATGATAGGTAAACAGACTAAAGGGACATCGTTCGGTGGCTGTGTTAGCTATGTTCTCAAAGAGGAGAAATCCAAATTGCTGGAAGCAGTTGGAGTAGAAGGTACACCCGAACAGATGGCGGAGCAATTTGAGTTACAATCGCTGCTCAATGATAAGGTAAAGAATATTGTCGGACATACTTCGCTCAACTTCTCACCGGAAGATAGCGAACGCTTGAAATATGATGATGAACTGATGTTGCAAATTGCCCACGACTACATGAAACTGATGGGAATCGAAAACACGCAGTACATCATTGCCCGGCACATCGACCGTGAACATCCGCATTGCCACATCGTCTTTAATCGAGTGGACAATGACGGCAAAACGATTAGCGACAAGAATGACTTTCGCAGGAATGAGAAAGTTTGCAAAATGTTGACCGCCAAATATCGCTTGCATTTTGCCAATGGTAAAGACCATATCAAGGAGGAACGATTGCGCCCTTATGACCGAGCAAAGCATGAGATATACAAAGCGTTGAAAGAGGAACTGTCCCAAGTACAAAATTGGGCTGACTTAAAGGATGCACTTGCCGACCGAGACATTGATATGAAATTCAAGGTCAGCCGAACTACACGGGAAATACAGGGTGTAAAATTTGAGTACAACGGTTTTTCTTTCTCCGGCTCTAAGATTAGCCGAGAGTTCAGCTACTTGAATATCGACAACCGACTGGAAGAGAATGCTTGTGCATCCTTGTTTGAATCACCCAAACAGGAATCCAGACATAAGGAAGATAATGTACAACAAAGCGTTTCCCATTCCGATGATGGCTCAAGCATCAGTCTCGGCTTGCTAAACGGCAACTCGTCCTACGATGCCACTGCCGCAGAAGAAGCCGAGTTCAATCGGCTGATGAAAAAGAAAAAGGCTAAGCGCAAGCGAGGCTTTCATTTATAATCCACTTTTTATTAACACTTTAAATCAATTATTTATGGAAGATTTGATTCTAGATTTCAATCTCTACTTGTGTGAGAAGTTCGGCTACAGAAACAGTTGTAGCGTGATGCAAAATGCCAATGGCTTTTGTGTGAACATCAGTGAACGTGATCTAGACTGCTACATCCGCTTCTGGGAGTATAGTTGTGGAAGAGGCAATTTCCCCGACTGGTCTATCATCATTGTGCGCAGTAACTTCAAGAAGAACCAAGAAGAAAGCCTGAAAGATTTGGCTCGCTTCTTCAAGGAGTACATGCCACGCTACGGTTACAAATACCTTTGTACCGAAGGTGATAACTACAAGTATTATCAAACACTCGGTTTAAAGCTCATCTATCGAGGAATCTTTGATCAAAACAATTATGGATTGCCGATTAAAGACTTAAATGTCTGACACATCGTTTAAAATTGAGGAGGGGACTTTTCCTCTCCTTTTCTTATATACCGATAAATCAGAATTTAGAGGCGATGGCAAAACGACTCTACGATTATTGGTTTGTGCAGTTTGATTTTCCGAATGAAGAGGGTAAACCGTATAAGAGCAGTGGCGGAAAAATGAAATGGGATAATAAACTTAACCGTAATATTCCTAAGGATTGGCATTGTGGAAATCTCTTTGAAATAGCAGCATTTACAAATGGTCTAGCCTGCCAAAAATATAGACCACAAAAAGGAGAAAAGCCTTTACCTGTTATCAAAATACGAGAAATGCACGACGGTATTACGTCAGATACAGAAAAAATTACATCCAATATACCTGAAAAAGTAAAGGTTTATAATGGTGATGTACTATTTTCATGGTCAGCATCTCTTGAAGTAAAGCTTTGGGCTTATGGTCTTGGAGGATTAAATCAACACATTTTCAAAGTTACATCAGCTAACGATTTCCCAAAATCATTCTATTATTTCCAGTTATTGGATTATGTGGATGTATTCAAGAAAGTGGCAGAAGCAAGAAAAACAACGATGGGACATATTACACAAGACCATTTACAACAAAGTACGATAGCAGTCCCTGATAACAAAAATATTACAGATAAATTTGAACTAATGGTATCGCCTATCTTTAAACAACTTATTAGGTTGCAAGAGGAAATATCAAGTCTTACTAAGCAGCGTGATGAGCTTTTACCACTTTTAATGAATGGACAAATAACGATAGAATAAAAATGTCTCGCATACTCTACAAATATTTAGATATAGATGGCGCAAGATGCATGATTGGAAACCAGAATCTCCAATTCACTAATGCGTCTCAGATGAACGATCCTTTCGATTGTCATCCTAAATTAATCGACTATTCGAATGCACCTGACATTAAGCTCCAAGGATGGATACCAAAGGAGTGGTGGGTAGAGAAAGAGGAAAACGATGCACTCAATTTGCGCAATGATACATGGCTACGCAGTTTATCAAAAATCAATGATTCATTACTCATGTGGAGTCATTATTGTTATAACCATAAAGGTATTTGTATAGGACTTGATGTAGACAAAGTGATGGAAGCTGTTACACCGATGTTTGGTACACTATATCTTGAACCACTTGTCATAGATGTTCAATATCAAGATATAATAGAGCGTCCAAACGCATATAATAGTGCAAATGATAGATGCAGCTACCAATGGGGACAAAAGCAAAGGATTGGAAATATGAACAGGAAGTAAGATTAGTCATACCAAAACCAAGTCCTATGTATACAGCATTCACTCCTCAACAGGCGAAGCTGAAAAAGGAAACATGGGATTGGCGTGAAATACACCATTATTTGCCGCTGAAAAAAGAGTGTTTTGACTCAATCTATTTTGGAATCAATACAGAACAAACTGAAAAAGAAAAAATTATTCAATATGTTCGGAAGGAACTAAATCCGCAAATCAGGTTATACCAAATGGAAGTGGATGAAAATGCTCTTAGATTACGACCTGTAATCATATGAACGGTCAAATATCAGTAAATTCGGACTAACGTTCGCATTTACGGCTGCGATTCAGCAAAGGGAAAACAAGCTTTCCTTCTGCTCTCACCTTGCACGTAAATTCTGATTTATCGAACGGTTTATAGCCGTTTTCCCATCGATAGTACGAATAGTTTTGGCCAGTTTCTTTTGCTCAGCAATAGAAATTGGCTTTATTTCAATGGCTTGGTATGCCTGCTCTAGTTGTAGGTTCTTAATTCCTGAAGTTTTGCCCTCAAAATTGAAGAAAGCTCCCATGTTATAAAAGTGCTGAATGTAGAGATAAATGTATTCCGCATCCCACTCTTTTTTCACACGGAATGCTGCGCAAAAGTTTGAACAATCAACCGATTGCAACTTTTCTATAAGGTTAGGCGTTATAAGGCAAACTCTTCCTGTCGATTGTGTGGGGCTGCCTCCTGATTTTTCTACAATTATATCACCTACTTGTAGCAGCTTATTTTCATAACTACGTTTTGAAATATACCTTTTGGGTATATGATTATAATCTTGGTTTTTGATGGGCTCAATATCTGCACCACGTACACAGAAGACTTCGCAAGGAGTGTCTTCCGTATGTGATTCATTGCCCCAATCACCTGATATAAAAGTCTCTATGGTTTCTATTAGTTTCATTATTAAGAAATCAGATAGCGTTAATACTTATTGAAAGGATGACAGATATGAGCGCAACTATCAATGCCCACTTTGCAATTAAACGAGAGTATTTTGCTTCATACAATGATGCAAGAATACTATGGTATCTTTGCTCTTGACAAGCTTTATAGCCTTCTGGTGTGAGAGACATTTGCTGTGAGTTTTCATCAAAATTGATGAGACCCAACCATAACATTTCATGGACCCAAAGTTCAGTTTGTGCATGAATAGAGTCAATATAGTCAAATGTGCATTGTTTGTCAAGATACGTATGGATGTCCTTATATGATACATAGTCCTTACCAATATAAAATTGATTGGCAAGTAAATAATCCAAGATTTTACAGAATAGCCAATATTTCACTCGGCAATCTTTTGATATTTTGGTTTCACTTTTAAGAAATTCTTTAATTTCAGTCATTATATCTAATCGTATATATTTACTTTTGTAGTTTTATTACCAGTTTCTTTTTTCTTCAAAATTAGCTATTTTCTTTGACTCCCAATGCTCGTTGAGAATTTCGTAGAAGCGGTCATATATCTTTCTTTTAATAGACTCAGAGTCAAATTCGTTATCATAATAGCATTGGCTATAATCCACAAAGAACCGCTCTTGCGGCAATAGTTTCTCGTACTCATTGTCCAATACCCCCTCTATGGCGTCCTCTAAGCAGGGTGATATTTCATCGTAACACTTGCTTTGGTACTCTATTGAGAGAATATTAAAAAAGTTAAACGAAGAAGGATAATCATCTGTACCTATGTGAATGTTCCAGGAGTTTATTTTACGAATGGCTCGCTTACAAAGACTGTTTATGATGCCTTTTGCAAAATACTCGCATTGATCCTGTACTTCTTGGATAAGTTTTTCGTCTTCTGTCATACTATATCTATATTATTCACCCAACATTCCCCTAACTTCTTTATCGAAGTCAGAATCAATCCGTTGGGTTTTATTAAAAATATCGTATTCGCTTTCTGCCTTTGTCTTGGCTTGTGCCGCAGAGATTCGCCCTTTGTCGGGCAATATCTGATATTTGCGGAAAGTCAGAAACTCATTGACACTGGCTGCAAATTGCTCCATATTGAACGTGTTTTCACGCTCTATAAGGTCTTCTATATAGTCGAAATATCCTGTTACTACACGTTCCAACCGACGGATTTCATTTTCCTGCAAATAGTTCTTGGCTATTGACACATCCGATTTCAAGATACGCCCATCGGGAGCATTCTTCCATGTAGTCAGCCCCATGTGTTCTTGGGTATGGTCAGCCTTAGTGTAGATGATTTCTGCTGCTGTTTGCCCGGTAATGGCATAGTGAAAACGGTTCTGTATCATGGCATAGAAATCGTGTGTGGTAGGCGAGTTCTTGTCATAGTCAATACTGCACTCTGCATATATATCGGTAATCTGTTGCCAAATACGCCGTTCACTGGCACGGATGGAACGTACCCTTTCCAACAATTCACGGAAATAGTCTTTTCCGAATACTGCCGTTCCCTGTTTTAAGCGTTCATCGTCAAGCACAAAGCCTTTCTTGATATACTCATTCAGAATCTTGGTAGCCCACTGACGGAACTTGGTAGCTTTTGGAGAAGATACACGATAGCCAACAGCAATAATCATATCAAGATTATAGAAATCAACCAACTCTTCAACCTCGCCTCTTATGCCTCGATTTACGACGGTTGCAATTTTTGCAACCGTCGTGTCTTGCTGTAATTCTTCCTCTCTAAATATATTGGCTATGTGGCGGCTAATACCTGATTTATCAATACCGAAAAGCTCTGCCATAGCCTTTTGCGTACACCAAATGGTTTCGTCTTTTATAACCACCTGTACTCTTCCCTCTTTATCGGGAAGATTGTATAACAAAAACTGTATTTCGTTACTCATTGTTTCCTACATTTTCGTTGAACTGCAAAGCATCCAACTGCTTCATAATTTCCTCTTCCAACCGATGGCTTTCTTTAAATTGCTCGGAGAGTATTTGTTTATAATTTGCCATACGGTTGTTAAACTCTTCTTCCGTTATATCTACATAATCTATCTTGATGTCGAAATATTGTCCAGCAGAAAGAGAATAGCCCTTTTCCTTTATCTCATCGTAAGAAACAGCTACGGAAAAATCCTCTACAACTTCTTTGTTGCGGAACGTATTGACTATTAAATCTATCTCATTATCAAGCAAACGTCGTTTCTGGTTATTGCCTTCTTTATATTCTTCACCTAATTTGCTTGCATCAATCAAAATTACTTTATCTGCTGTTGCCGACTTATCAAAGAATATAACGGACACATTCGTTCCGGTAGTAGCAAATACATTAGTAGGCATTGATATACATCCACATACTATATGTTCATCTACAATTTTTTGAAGAATATTATAGGCAACAACATTGTTACGTTTTTTTGATGTAATAAAACCAGTTGGGACTACGACAGCTGACTTCCCTGTATCCTTTAAAGAGTTTATTACATGCTGTAAGAAACACAAATATATTCCCATCTGAGGCTTTTCGGGATTGATTTTTTTAACCTTATTCGGAACTCCAGCCCAAAACCGAATCGTATCAGCAGCTAATGTATCACGATACTCTGGAAAATCAAGTTTAAATGGAGGATTTGAAACGATAAAATCAAATTTCTTCAATGCGCCACTTAATTCTGTATGTGATGGTTCTGTCAATGTATTGCCCTGTACAACATTTGGCAGAGAAGCAGACAAACTATTCAGAATAAGGTTTAGACGCAACATTTCACTCGACTTTTCTGATATATCCTGACTATAAATCGAGCATCTATCTTCTCCTATCTGATGAGCAAGAGCCATAAGCAATGTACCTGTTCCAGCCGATGGGTCGTAACAAGTCACGCCTCGTAAATCTGCATTGTCCCCGACCAATAATCTCGCCATAACTTGGGCTATGGCACGTGGAGTATAATATTCGGCATATTTACCACCTCCGGCATTATTAAATCCCTTCAGCAAATGCTCGAATATTCTTGAAAAGAAGTCATACTTCTCAATAAATACATGTTCAAAATTGAATGAAGCAACATTACGCATCAGCGATTTTGCAAATTCATCACGCTTTTGTTGGTCAGTTACAAATGTTGTTATGGCACTGAAGATATTTACCTTACTTTTTCCGGAAGTTGTTACAGAAAAGGTATCTGCATTGATATTGGCTATATCTATTAATGTAGCATCCAACAATGTAGAGAAATCTCCCTTTCCTGTGAAATTATATAGATGAGAGAGTGTATGTTCAGGTTTAAGTCTCGGCACAGAAGCAGGCAAATAACTGAAAAGGTCTTCTACCTCTTCCTCTGTAAATGTATCATATTCGGCATCCCACTTTTCTGCTTTGCTTAGCCGTTCTCCGTACATTTTATCTCGCTTGGCTTCATAGCCGAACTTATCATTAAAGAACTTGTACAGAAACATTTCGGTTACGATTTTGTATTCGCTTCCTGTTCCTGCCAAACCAAATGCACCTGTTGTACTTTTCAAAGAATCAATCAGGGCAATCGTTGATTCTGTTATATTTATATCGCTCATAATCAATATGCAAAATTACGTTGTTGGAAATATTCTGTTGTGATAAGATTGTTGATATATTTACGGTCTGTCAAATTTGCCTTAATTCCAAGGTCTATTAATTTACGACCAATAATAGCCAATACATCACGCTTAAAGGCATCTTCATTATCCAAAACATTGATATTCAAGAATAACATATTGTCTATTTGAGACTTCATCTGTGACAGATTCTCGGCTATTTCATATTCGTGTGCAGATATAATAGGCTGTTCACGTTTTTGATTTTCCTCCTCAATCCGCTTGTGAATACGAACAAAACGCTCATCACCCTTATATTTTTTCTTCAAGATATTATTCCGTCTGTTTATTTCCCGAATCTTTTTCATTACATTATCCATGTAATCAATGCTGTCTTTTGCATCTTGAGTATTTTGCGGAACAAAACCTTTTTTACGGAAATATGCTCGGAACTCATCTGCAAGGATGACATATTTTTCTTCATTCCTATCAAAATTGGCATCAAATTCAGTTTGTACCTTTTCGCAACGCTCACGAATATCATTGACAACAATTCTCAGTTCCTCAGATATTCCCTTTTTGAACTCAAATTCCAATTCTGACAGAGCGACATTGATTATTCCGGCAACATCTGCTTTATGCTCTGTACTTTCAAACAGATTCATCCTCTCTATGCGATGCGTAACCTCTGTAACCAAAGTAGGAATACCACCAAAAGCCAAAGACTCTATTTTTTCTTTCAATTCATCATCACCAAAGGCTCTGACTTGATTCAAAATAGCTTTAGCATCATTCAATACTGACCGTAGTTCATAGAGCCTGTCTTTATCCTCAATTTCATCAATTTCCTGTCTGAACTCTTCCGGATTATCGCAAGTGAAATTAAAGAGAATACTCTTGATTTCTTTCATTTTCGCTATTATCTCTTCCTTATCTTCGATAATAGCATTACCAACAGGCTCGTCCTGTTGGATCTCCTTAATATCCGCTGTACGGTTTAATTCTCTCAGATAGCGGTCATTTGTAGAATCAAAGTTTTCCTTTATATCTACAAAGTCAACCACATAGCCATATTTAAAATCTTTATACGGACGATTTACACGCGTAAGAGCCTGTAACAAATCATGACCGTCAAGACTACGTCCCAAATATAGTTTCTTCAACCTGGGAGCATCAAATCCGGTAAGCAACATTTGATTGACAATCAGTACATCTACTGTCTGCTGCTTCTTATATTCTTCAATATATGCCTTTCTTTCTAATTTGTCTCCTTCATCATGCAATATCAGAGAGGCACGTAATGGTTTGGCATGACCATACGCAACCATTGGCTCTGCTACCATTCCCAACTGTTCTTCCCATTTATCTTCAATGCGCTGCGCAAATCTAAAACGCTGCTGCCATAAACGAAACATTTCACGAGCCTGTGGATTTGTTTTGCACACGATCATTGCCCCGATAGAATCATCAGCTTGTTCTTTTCTGAATCTTCGCAAATCAGAAATGATATAATCAAGCAAAGCATTCAGGTAACTTTCATGCTCAATTATTTTATTTTTGTCTATATCACTTTTCTTGACCTCTACGTTTCCAGCCAATTTATCAAGAATGCTCTCAATACGCTCTTTATAAATGGTTTCTATCGGTTCACGCATCAGTTTTAGCGTATAACCATCCGCTATCGACTTATCATAATAGTAGGTGTCAATGTAATCACCAAAGACACGCCAAGATTCTTTTTCTTCTCGCAACAAAGGAGTTCCTGTCAATGCGATTTTTACAGCATCCTTATCAGCTTCCAGAAGATTTGCAAGAAAACTACCCTGTGGACTATATCCTCTGTGTGCTTCGTCTATAAAGAATACACGCTGAAGATTAGTATTATAGCCTGACTCTATCTGTATTTTAGTGGAATCCTCCTTAAATTTCTGTATGTTTACAACCATTATTTCCGCTTTACCCTCACTGTTCACTACAGGGGTGGTATCGCGGATATCTTTCATTAAATCATCCCGACTATTGACATTCCTTACGACTAAGCCACGTGCAACAAACTCATCACTCGCCTGCTCCATCAGCGCAATACGGTCCACTATAAAGTAGAATTTAACAGCCGTCTCGCGTTTTGCATAATAATCGGTCAAACTACGAACTGAATAATACGCCAATGCTGTCTTGCCACTGCCTTGTGTATGCCATATTATTCCACTCTTGACACCTTTAGATAGTTTTTTGCGAATAGCCAATGATGCAAACAATTGCTGATAGCGCATCACATGTTTTTCAAGAGTTGTGATTTTACTGCCATCTTCCAGCTCTATAGTTCGATTAACATACGCAAAGCCATATCTTAACAGAAACAAAAACCTCTCCCGGCAAAGCATTGATGTCAAAACACGATTCGTTGGAGTATCTACCTTCTTATTGGTTTCATAATCGGGCAAGTTTTTAATAACGATACAGTTCCTATGTTTGAGAACCTGTTTTTCTGAATCTTCCGTCAACGCTAAATATGGATATTTCGACACGAAAGTAGCATCAGCCTCTCTAAACACATTAAAGAAAGCTCTCTCTTTTGCTGCACAACAATAAAATGCACCTTGTATCGGAACTCTGTTTTCATTATCGTATTCCTGATTATTGGAAAAAATCATCAATTGGGTAAGATTGATAAAGCGACGAAAACTCTTGCTCCGCATCCGTTTATTAATCCTATCCCGCTCTGCTAAAATTCCATCGTGATTATTAGGCTTCTTGACTTCGATAAAAGCTAAAGGCAAGCCGTTTATAAAGCACGTAATATCCGGACGGAAGCTATCACCGGATTCGACATTTTCGCATGTAAACTCTGTCGTAACGTGCCATTCATTATTATTCGCATCAGCGAAATCTATCAACTTCACACCACTGTTGGAAGAAAGCATAGTATAGAATTCCTTGCCCAAATCATCATTATTCAAGATTCCGACAATTTTATCCAGTAACTGGCTGCATTCCAAGTCCGTCAAAGCAGGATTCAGACGTTTTACTGAACGGATAAAAATATCCGTCAAAATATTCGTTTGGGGATTGTATGATGTTAAATCATCCAAATATGTATAACCGAGCTTGCAAAGATGCAATGCAGCCGGGACTTGTACTCTTGTATTCTCCGTAAAGTTTTTCATTGCATTTTACCTTTCCTCTTTATCTGTTATCAAATCCTTTAAATCCACCTGTAAAATCTCAGCAATCCGCTGAAGTGTTTCCAAATTCGGCTGAATTCTATTGCACGCATAAGCATTGACCATGCTAAAACTTTTATCAAGTTGCTTGGCTAACCATGTCTGGGAGATGCCTTTATCCGACAAAACAGTCTTTATTTTATTTAGCTTCATTGTTTAATGCGATTTTATAGTGCAAATATAGCGAATTATATTCGATAATGGTGTATATTTGCATTAAGAAAAGGCTATACTTAAATAAGTTATACCTCAAAACAGTTGAAATTAGACATATTTATGCAAAATCTTCGATTACGAATATAACAGTAAGTACAACTATCCTCAAAATCACTGAAGTTGAATAACAATGGGAAAGACTGTAACAACATATTTAATCGACGGAGATCCTAAAGGAACTCAATATGCATTCATTAGCAACAAAATTTGCCAAATGTTTGTCGTACCACGTTCTAATCTCTCCTATTTGAATACACAAGAGAAATTACAAAAACCTGCATTCTATATATTACTGGGGGAAGATGAATCAACAAAACCGCAGGCATATATAGGTGAAACGGAAAATTTCAAAGAACGTGTAAAAGACCACGACAGCAAAAAAGCGTTTTGGCAAAAAGCACTCATATTCGTATCGAAAGATGCCGATATGACTAAAGTTGATGTGCAATACCTAGAACATAAAGCGATAGCCGAAGCCAAGAAAGCAAACGCTTTTGTTTTAAGCGATAATAAACAAATCCCTAAAGCACCGAATCTACCAGAGCATCAACAGGACTCAATGGATGAATTTTTCGAAGATGTGAAGTTTCTGGCATCATTTATCGGTTGCAATATTTTTGATGTATCACAACCCAAAGAAGAACATCTATTCTACACCAAAGGTAGAGGATGCAATGCAAAGGGCTTCTATAGTTCCGATGGCTTTACAGTCCTAAAAGGAAGTACTGTTGCCAAAACAATGGTTCCGTCTTTCAACTGGAAAGAAAAACGAGAAAAAATGCTTCAAGATTACACTTCTACTGAGAACGGAATATTGGTATTGACATCAGATAAAACTTTTTCAAGTCCCAGTACTGCCGCAGATTTCTGTATTGGTAGCAGTAATAATGGCTGGTTGATATGGAAAGACAAAGATGGAAACACATTGGATTCAGTTTATAGAAAACAGCTGGATTAATAACATATCAATTGGAAGCATATATGGAAGAAAAAGGATTGTTTGGAAATTAGCAGGAATGTAAAATACACAATCAATTGAAAATCAATCTATGTCAAAAGCAAAGCTAAAAAAACACTTGTTGTCACTTACAAAAGAACAGATAACCGACATTGTTCTTGAACTATACGATGCACGTAAAGAGGCAAAAGATTATCTGGAGTTTTATCTTGCCCCAGATTGCAACGCTGAATTAGAAAAGAGCAAGAAAGCTATCAGAAACGAGTTCTTCCCAACTCGTGGATTTTCCGAAAAGCCGTCATTTGCCAAATGTCGAAAAGTCATTTCCGATTTTCAAAAGCTAAAACCGGAGCCGACCACTGTTGCCGATTTAATGTTGTTCTATATCGAACAAGGATGCGAATACACACTTGAATTTGGCGATATGTGGGAACAGTTCTATACAACACTGGAGGGAAATTTCGACAAAGCTATGCGCTTTATCTTTCTCAACGGATTGTTAGCCTGTTATTACGAACGGATTGAAAAGCTTATTGATAGCGTATCGGATTGTGGTTGGGGATTTTATGATACATTACAAGATATTTATTCTGAATATCGGTAGTGTTTTTAATCTTTGATAAAGCCTTGCCCTACACAAAAAAGTAAGGAACTGAACCTGTGCGCATAATGGCACAGATTTAGTTCCTATCCTGTCCCTTTAAACTACTCCATTGATTCCCGAATAATACGCAAAGTTTCTTTCTTATACTCTTTGCGGTCATATTCAAATCCTCTGCACATCCAGCAACTACACGGAGTTCCTGTAGTTTTGTAAACTTGTGCCCATTTGTCTTTTGCCAACTCAAACCAATGAGGATGTTCATAATAGCTTCCATCCTCACGAATGATGCAATGACCATAAGCGGCATACAGAATCATACGAGTCTTAAACACACGAGCCATTTGTTGGCGTCTCCACAATTTATTTCTTTTGTCCATCGTCTCTTTCTATTAAAGTTAGGATGAACAATGATGTTACTTTGGTGAGACTTAATATATCCATAGCATAATACCTTTAATGTTATACCCTTTCGGATACAAAATTAAGACAAAACATCAACAATATACCAGTATGGGTATAATTTGTTTGTATCTTTTAGAGGTATGTAATACGCGCATACATTTTTTATGCGAATAATTCAACCTTATTACACTTTTCCCAACGTATATCACCCATTGCACATTGCTCTACACTTTTTCAAGCGAATCAAACGTAAACCTTACAAAAGTTTTCAGGTTTTATGACCGATTCTATCATCCAACACCTTCTGGAAAATAAAAAACACACCGCAAACCACAGAAATTCCAAGAAAACCACTACCTTTGTATTCAACAAGTGTTCTGTAACATACCTGCGGAAATGCCCTATCATTCAACACCTTGTATCTGATAGCGGACATTCGCAAAAAAGGCTAAAAGAAAGCGGTACAACACATATATGCAAAGCTATGAAATACACCGATTTGCATTTGTCCCCACATTCTGTGTATTTGTCAAAACAGAGGTTGTACCGATTAAAATGAACAGTCACTGATAATCAGTGATGTAAATATGCTGCATCGGGAAATAGTTCTTGGCTATTTCCACATCACATCCATAGTTACATAGTTGCTTGTGTAGTTGGTCATTTCCTCAAAAGGCTTTTCGTTATTTACCTGATGATGGATTACTTCTGCAGTGGTATTCTCATGGACGGCATAGTGTAACTTGTGTTGTATGGTGGCAAAAAATGTTTTGGTCATTTCACTACGAGGGTCATAGTCCGTTGTAGTGGTATATATCCGTCACTTGCTGGTAAAGGTTATGTCCACTGCTGTGAATATATCTGATGCTTGAGGAGGTGTCTGTTGGTTTTAGGTGGTTGTTTTGATTTGAGGTGGCTATGCTTGGACGTGACACACCCCCAGCCCCTCTGAAGTGCCCCCAAAAAGTTGGACAGGTAATACATTATCCGGTAATGGAAAGAGTCCGGTATTGTACCGGGCTCTTCCCATTTAACCGGGATTTTATTCTCCTATGGTTATAATAGTCTATATATTCCTCCAAAGCTCTCGTGAAGGCTTCAGGGGATTCGAAGTTTTCGGCATAGAGCAGCTCGGACTTCATGATGGCGAAGAAGCTCTCGGCCATGGCGTTGTCCAGACAATTGCCCTTGCGTGACATGCTTTGGACCACGTTGCGCTCTTCGAGCCGTTGGCGGTAGCCGTAATGCTGGTATTG
Source organism: Gabonia massiliensis (assembly GCF_001403595.1). Classification (NCBI taxonomy): domain Bacteria; kingdom Pseudomonadati; phylum Bacteroidota; class Bacteroidia; order Bacteroidales; family Porphyromonadaceae; genus Gabonia; species Gabonia massiliensis. The sequence continues at coordinate 78,787 of NZ_LN877937.1, forward strand.
CCAGCCTTGGTCGGAGTGCAGGATTAGTCCTTCCAGGTCGTCATTCCGGGAAAAGGCCTTGTCCAACATATCGTAAATCTGTTCCATGTTGGGGGTTTCGGAGAGGTTATATGAGATGATTTCTCCATTGAACATGTCTATTATCGGCGAAAGGTACAGCTTGGCCGGACCGATGTTTATCTGCGTCACGTCCGTGGCCCATTTGCGGTTGGGGGCTTCGGCCCTGAAGTTCCTGGCGATGATGTTGGGGGCTGTCTTGCCGGCCTGGTGCCTGTATGAGCGGTAACGGACTTTGCGGATTCTGCTCTTGAGCTCCATTTCATCCATGAGCCGACGTACGGTCTTATGGTTGGTCGTGAAGCCTCTGTTGCGCATCTCGGCCGTCACCCGACGGTAACCGTACCGGCCCTTGTGCTCTTGATAAATGGTCTTTATCGTGTCTCTCTCCAAGGTGTATTTCTCTTTCTTGGTCAGGGCTTTCTTGTGGTAATAGAATACGGAACGGGCCATCTGTCTTGACTCCAATAGCAAGTCAAGGGGGTATTCCGACCTTAGTTCGTCGATGACTCGTGCCCATTCTCTCGTGCCCGGGCTTTCTTTTCCTCGACTAAGGCCTTCACTTTTTTTAGCAGCGCATTCTCGGCTCTGAGCCGCAGGTTTTCTGCCTGGAGTTTCTCCAGTTCTGTCTGTGGTTCTTTTTTCTTGGGTCTTGCCATGGGGCTCGGCTGTTTTATCCGGTAAAGGGAACCTCCTGTGCGGGCCTTTCTCAGCCAGGATTTTATGGTACTGCGGTCTACATCGTAACGGAGGCTCAGTTCTTGCAAAGATATTCTTTTTTTTGTATGTTCCCATATTATTCTTTCTTTTTCTTGGGTGTTGAAGTGGTATTTTGGGGTACGTATTCGGAGGCCTTGGTCTCCGTACTTTTCGTATCTCAGCAGCCAGTCTCTGACCATATGGCGGTCGAGATGTAGGGCCTTGCACAGGCTCGAGAGGGGACGGCCTCTCTTGATTTGCCTGACTATGTCCCGCTTTTCTTCTAAGGTGTGTTTCATTATTGTACTGTTTTTATAGGGTTTTTTGTCCAACTTTTGGGGGGCACTTCACTTTTCGAGAGGGGAGGTTGGGATGCTGCTTTTTGCTTGGTAATGAGGGGGGTGTAGTCTTGGCTTCTGCTCTCCGGAGGGGAAGTTTCTATGTTTTTGTCTTTGGTGGTGCTTTTATCGGGGGGTGGATTTGGGGATTGGGGCGAGCAGGAATGAGGCGATGGTGAGCAGCAGGAAGCAGGCGAATATCGTGTACATTCCTTGTGTGGATTGTGTGAGGTCGTTGATATAGCCGATAAGCAGGGGTATTATGGCTCCTCCGGAGACGGCCATAATCATCAGTCCCGATATTTCGTTGGCTTGCCGGGGTTTGTGCTGGAGTGCCAGTGAGAGGAGTATGGAGAAGATGTTGGCACACATGAGTCCTGTGATGAATATGCTGGTGAGTACCCAGGGGGTGTTGTGGGGCATGAGCATCATGGAGAGGAATGTGAGTGTGCCTGTGATGAGGATGATTTGCAGTAGTTTGCGGGCGGGATAGCGTACGAGTATCCATGCTCCGAGCAACGAGCCGATGATGCGTGCGGTGAAGTAGAGGGTGGGGCCGAGCCCGGCTTCTTTGAGGCTGAAGTGGCTGTGCGTGATGAGGAACCGGGGTGTGTAGACGTTCATGGCTACGTCGATTCCGACGAAGAGGAAGAGGGATGTGAAGAGGAGCAGGATGTACTTGTCGGTGAGGAGGGGGAGCAGGGACTTGTTGCCGGTTTGTCCGGGGGCTCTTTTTTCTTGTATGGGCATTTTCCACAGCCAGAGGGTGGCTGCCAGCGTGATGGTGCAGTAGAGGATGAATATGTTTTTCCAGTTGTCGGAGATGAGCAGGACGAGGGCGAGAAGGGAGGGCCCGAGGGCCGATGATGCTGACCTGAAGAATTGCCCTAATGTGAGTGAGGAGGTGAGGTGTCGGGGGTCTACGACATCGCCGAGCAGGGGATTTACGGAGGTTTGCATGAGGGTGTTGCCTATGCCTGCCAATGCGAATGCTATGAGCATGTGTGTGAATGTGTAGCCGGTGAGGGGTACGAGCATGGCGGCGAGTGTGATGATGAAGCTGAGCAGGACGCTGTTTTTCCTGCCGATACGGTTCATGAGCAGCCCGGAGGGTATGGCCAGGAAGGCAAAGCTGATGAATGCCATCATGGGGAGGAAGGATGTCATGGACTCGTTGAGCCGGAAGTCTTCTTTGACGTAGTTGGCTGATATGCCTACGATGTCGACGAGCCCCATGATGAAGTATGCGAAGTAGATGGAGGCGAGTGTGAGGGTTGCTTTGTTTCTCATGCGGTGTGTAATGTGGGTCAGTTCTTGTTTTCTTTTTTGCGTCCGGCTACGGCTGCGATGGAGAGTATGACTCCTAATACGATGCTCAGTGATGCTGCAAAGAGTACTTGTGACTGGGGTGGCAGGAGGAAGGTAATGGTGTGTGCGGGTATCCAGAAGAGGGGTATCGTCTTTTTGAATACGAATTGCCATTGTACTTTCCAGTTGAGCGAGCCGAGTATTTTGCCGAAGGGTATGGGGGTGATGAGGGCTTTGGGCTTGCCCCCGCAGTTGAGGATGTGGGTGTCTGTGATTTTGTGCAGGGTCATGAATACGGGGCCGAAGGTGGTGTTCATCATGAGGCTGATGAGGAATGCCCGCAGGAGGTTGCCCGGGGTGAGTCCTTCTTGTGCGGGGTGTATGAGGTCTCCGAGCCCGAGGCTGGTCATGAGCCCGGGCACTCCTGAGGCGAAGGTTTTCATGGCGATGGCAATCCACGTGCCGAGAAGTCCCCAGACTACGGCGCGGGGGAGTATGCCGAAGCCTTTTTCGGTGTAGTTGCCGTTTTTTATCCTGAGTCCTATCATCTCCCCGAAGGTGGCGAGGAGGGCAAACTTGGCGAATGCGAGCAGGTAGGGGTGCTGGCGGTTGGCTTCTTGATAATGGTCATAGACGGTGTCGCTCAGCAGGAAGGGAGCGAAAATGGCGATGATGATGAGCAGGCATATCCAGTCTTTTGTTTTCATGGGTTGTTGTTGTTTGTTGATTCTTATTTTATTTTGGTGAACGCCGAAGGTGGCGGCACGCCCTCTTGAGGGAGGGGTGCGTCAAAACCGGTTGATGGTCTGCCGTATGGCTACGAGTCTTTCGAGCAGGGGTTCGAGCAGGTCGAGGCGCAGCATGTTGGCTCCGTCGGATTTGGCTTTTGAGGGTTCGGGGTGTGTCTCCATGAACAGCCCGTCGGCTCCTGTGGCGATGCCTGCGCGGGCTATGGTCTCGATGAGCTGGGGCATGCCTCCGGTGACTCCGGATGTCTGGTTGGGTTGTTGCAGGGAGTGTGTGACGTCGAGTATTACGGGGTATCCGAATGTTTGCATTTCGGGGATGCCGCGGTAGTCGACAATGAGGTCGTGGTACCCGAATGTGGTGCCTCGCTCGGTAATGGCTACTTTGTCGTTGCCGGCGTCTATGACTTTTTGTGCGGCGAATTTCATGGCTTCGGGGGAGAGGAATTGTCCTTTTTTTATGTTTACGGTCTTTCCGGTCTGTGCGGCGGCTATGAGCAGGTCGGTCTGCCGGCAGAGGAAGGCCGGTATTTGGAGTACGTCTACGTATTCGGCAGCGATGGCCGCTTCGGCGGCGGTGTGTATGTCGGTCACAACGGGTATGCCGAATGTTTCGCTTATGCGGCGCAGGATGCGGAGGGCTTTTTCGTCACCGATTCCGGTGAAGGAGTCGATACGCGAGCGGTTTGCCTTGCGGTATGAGCCTTTGAATATGTAGGGGATGTCGAGCCGCCGGGTTATCTTGACGATGTGCTCGGCTATGTTGAGTGCCATGTCTTCGCCTTCGATGACGCAAGGGCCGGCTAACAGGAAGAAATTGTTTGTTTGTGAGGCTTTGAGTTTGTCTGTTTGTAATAGCATGTTTTTTATTTGTTTTATTCGTTTATCAGTTGTAATGTGTGGCAGGCGACTACTCCGGCGGTTTCGGTGCGTAGCCTGCTGTTTCCTAATGATACGGGGATGAATCCTCCGGCGATGGCTGCTTCTACTTCTTCGGTGCTGAAGTCTCCTTCGGGCCCGATGAGGACCAGTGTGTTTGTGCCCGGCTTACAGGTGTTTTTCAGCAGGGTTTTATTGTCCTGGTCGTAGCAATGGGCTATGTATTTGTCTCCGTCAAAGGGTTGTGCGATGAACTTTTTGAAATCGGTGATTCCGGACAGTGCGGGCAACGTGGCTTTGAGGGATTGCTTGGCTGCTGATATGATGATTTTTTCGATGCGTTCGTTTTTGACTTCTTTGCGTTCCGAGTAGCGGCAGTGCAGCAGGGTAATGGCGTCGATGCCTATTTCGGTGCATTTTTCGGCAAACCATTCTATGCGGTCGATGTTTTTGGTGGGTGCTATGGCTATGTGCAGGGTGCAGTTCCACGGGTTGGGGGAGGGTATCTTCTCTATGATGCTGACGGTGCAGTGCTTGGGGTGTGCCAGGGTGATGGCGGCACGGTAGAAGGTTCCTTTGCCGTCCATCAGGCGTATTTCGGTGCCTTCGGCGAGGCGCAACACGCGTACGCAGTGCCGCGATTCATCTTCGGGCAGTTCGAGGGTGGTTCCGATATGGGGTGTGTAGAAAATGTGCATAATTTGTTGTTGTATTTTTTGTATTTTTTATGGGTGCGGGCCGTCTTGTCTTGTGTTTTTCCCGAAACGGGGCTTGTTGCTTCCGGTTGTCGGGAGGGGGACGGCGCGTTATCCGACTATCATGCCGATGAGTGTTGCCGACATGCAGGATGCCAGCATGCCGCTTATCATCGCCAGGGGCCCGTATCGGGTCAGCATTTTTCTCTGGCCGGGTGCCAACACGCCGATGCCTCCGATTTGCATTCCGATGGAGCTGATGTTGGCAAATCCGCACAGTGCAAATGTAGTGATAATTATGGATTTTTCTTGTATGAGGGCTCCTGCGTTTTTCAGGGTGTTGAAGTCGGCGTAGGCGACAAATTCGTTGAGCACCATCTTGGTTCCCAGCAGGCTGCCGACGGCGGCCATGTCTTCTTTGCAGACGCCCATGAGCCATGCCAGAGGGGTGAAAATCCACCCGACAAGTGTCTGGAAGTCGAATTGCATGGGTCTCCCGTATAGTGTGGAGAGCCATTGGTTGAGTCCGGTGTATCGGCCGATGAGTCCTCCGAGAAGGTAATTGAGGAGGGCGATCATGGCGATGAATGTGAGCAGTAGTGCGGCGACGGTGACCGCGAGTTTTACTCCTTGCACGGTGCCTTTGGATATGGCGTCGAGCAGGTTGTCGCCGCTGTCTATCGTGTTTACTTTTATGGTGTTGTCTGTTTTCTCGTTTTGGGGGACGATGATTTTGGCAAATACGATGGCTGCAGGGGCTGCCATGACCGAGGCCGAGAGCAGGTAGCGGGCGAATGTGACTCGTGCTTGGGGGTCGTCGCCTCCCAGCATGCCTATGTATGCGGTCATGACGGCTCCGGCGATGGTTGCCATACCGGCTGTCATGACGAGGAATATTTCGGAACGGTTCATCCGGGGGAGGTATTCTTTGGCAAGCAGGGGTGCTTCGCATTGTCCGAGGAAGATGTTTCCGGCCACGGTGAGTCCTTCGGCTCCGGAGATGCGGAATATGCCTTTGAGGCACCAGGCGAAGAGTTGTACTATTTTTTGTATGATGTGCAGGTAGTATAGCAGGCTGGTGAGGGCCGAGAAGAAGATAATGGTGGGGAGTACTTGGAAAACGAATATGTATCCTATGTGCTTGCTGTCGAGCAGGCTGCCGAAGAGAAAGGCGGAGCCGGCTCGTGTGAAGTCCATGATTTTTACAAACGCTCGTCCTGCCCATTCGAAACTGTTCTGGATGAATGGGACGTAGAGGATGCCGAATGCGAGAATGAGCTGGAGGGCCAGTCCCGTGGCGACGGTGCGCCAGGGGATGTTTTTCCGGTCTGTGCTCAGGAGGTATGCGATGAGGAGGAGTGCCATTATTCCTAATATGCCTCTTCCTATGGATAGCAGGCTGATGCCTTGTGCCGGGATAGTCATGTTACGAACGGTCGGTAATAAGGGTTTGTAATTTTTTTGAATCTCGTCAGGCTTCTTGTTCGAATTCCCGAGGGTTATGCTTGTATTTGAATACGAGGGCAAATATGATGCCTATGGCCAGTGCGTAACCTGCGAATACGAACCATGCTGCGGGCCAGTCGGTGACGTGGTCGGTGGTGAAGTAGTCTACTACCCAGCCGCTTGCATTGCCTCCGATGATGGCTCCCAGCCCGTTGGTCATAATCATGAAGAGCCCTTGGGCGCTTGCCCGGATGGAGGGGGTGGTTTCTTTCTCGACAAACAGGGAGCCTGATATGTTGAAAAAGTCAAATGCCATGCCGTATACAATCATCGAGAGGATGAGGAGTATGAGTCCGTTTCCGGGATTGCCGATGCCGAAGAGCCCGAATCGGAGTACCCAGGCAAACATGCTCATGAGCATGACTTGCTTGATGCCGAAGCGTTTGAGGAAGAAGGGTATGGCGAGGATAAAGAGGGTCTCGGACATCTGCGAGATGGATAGCAGGATATTGGGGTGCTCTACTCCGAAGGAGTGTTCGTATTGTGGTATGGACTTGAAGCTGTCGAGGAAGGAGCCTCCGAAGGTATTGGTGATTTGGAGTGCTGCGCCTAACAGCATGGAGAACAGGAAGAAAATGGCCATTTTCTTTTGTTTGAAAAGTACCAGTGCATCGAGCCCGAAGGCTGAGAGCAGGGTCTTTTTCTGGCTTTTTGTGGGTGGGCATGCGGGAAGGGTAAAGGCGTATATTCCCAACAGCAGGGCTGCTGCTGCGCCTACGTAGAGTTGCATGGGGCTGCGGGCTATGCCGCTGAGGTCGACGGCCCACATGGCGCAGATAAATCCTACGGTACCCCATACCCGTATGGGTGGAAAGTCTTTGACTATGTCGAGGTGGAACTTTTCCAGGGCGTTGTATGATACGGCATTGGTAAGGGCGAGGGTGGGCATGTAGACCATCATATTGAGCAGCATAATCCAGTACATGGGCTGGTAGGTGGTAAGTGTGGAGGCGTACCAGAGGAGGGCGGCACCGAGCAGGTGGCAGACTCCGAGCAGCCTTTCTGCGTTTATCCAGCGGTCGGCGATGATGCCGAGCAGTCCCGGCATGAAGAGGGAGGCTATGCCCATGGTGGCGAATATTTTTCCTATTTGACCGCCTTCGAAGTGCAGGCTGGCTCCCATATAGCCTCCTAAGGAGATTAACCAAGAACCCCAGATGAAAAACTGGAGAAAGTTCATAATGGTCAGACGAAGTTTTATATTCATAGCACTTAATAAATTATGTTTTCAAGTTTTATGGTTGTGTTGTTTCCCGAAGTTTAGCATCGACCGGGGTTTTCATTTCGCCGGTTGATTTCTTGCTGAATCTGGGCTGCTATTTCGTAGGCCTCATCATCGATTGCTTTTTCGAGTTGTTCTTGTAATTCCTGTATCGTGAAATCTTTCAGTGTGCGTTTTTTGGGGGTGTCTTCTCTTTCTGTATCGTCGTTGTTTGCTTCTTCGGGTGTTTCGTCGAAAATGATACCGGCTTCTTCCACGATTTCGGGTGTGGTATAGACGGGGGCTTGTGAGCGGAGGGCAATGGCAATGGCGTCTGACGTGCGGGAGTCTACGCGAATCTGCCTTTCTCCGTCATCGAACAGGAGCTCGGAGCTGAACACTCCGTCTTCAAATTTGTAAATGAAAACTTCGACGAGGCGAATGCCAAAGGCGTGTGCGAAGCTGACAAAAAGGTCGTGTGTCATGGGACGGGGGGGAACAAGGTGTTCGAGCCGTATGGCAATGGCTTGTGCCTCGGCGGTACCGATGATGATGGGGATGCGATGCGGCCCTTCTTCTTCGGCCAACACGAGGGCGTATGCCCCGTTTTGTATCTGGCTGTAGGTAATGCCTAAGACTTTGAGTTTTATTCTGTTTTCCACTAAATTATGTTTTGTATCGTACAAAGAGTCATCATTGTAGAAACAAATATAGAAAATATTTTGTTGCTGTGGGGCAGAGGCCGGCTAAATTTTCCCGTAAAAGGGGTTTTTTGTTTTGGTGTGCGTTTTATGTCCGGTATACTTGGTTCTCTTGGGGGTGGTATCTGTCAGCTTCGGGTGGATGTTTTTGGTTTGAGGTGGCTGTGCGCAGGCGTGACACACCCCCGACCCCTCTCGAGAGGGGAGTTTTGGATGCTGCTTTCTGTTTGATAATGAGTTTTTTGAGAGGGGAGTAAGGGGTGTGTTATGGTGAGGGGCGCGGTTGGGATGTTTTTGCTGCTGTTTTTTGAGGTGCGGTTTGTTGGTTTCGGGTGTTTGTTTTTGGTTTGGGAGGCTATGCGCAGACGTGACACACCCCCGGCCCCTCTGAAGTGCCCCCAAAAAGTTGGACAAAAAACCCAATAAAAACAGTACAATAATGAAACACACCTTAGAAGAAAAGCGGGACATAGTCAGGCAAATCAAGAGAGGCCGTCCCCTCTCGAGCCTGTGCAAGGCCCTACATCTCGACCGCCATATGGTCAGAGACTGGCTGCTGAGATACGAAAAGTACGGAGACCAAGGCCTCCGAATACGTACCCCAAAATACCACTTCAACACCCAAGAAAAAGAAAGAATAATATGGGAACATACAAAAAAAAGAATATCTTTGCAAGAACTGAGCCTCCGTTACGATGTAGACCGCAGTACCATAAAATCCTGGCTGAGAAAGGCCCGCACAGGAGGTTCCCTTTACCGGATAAAACAGCCGAGCCCCATGGCAAGACCCAAGAAAAAAGAACCACAGACAGAACTGGAGAAACTCCAGGCAGAAAACCTGCGGCTCAGAGCCGAGAATGCGCTGCTAAAAAAAGTGAAGGCCTTAGTCGAGGAAAAGAAAGCCCGGGCACGAGAGAATGGGCAAAAGCCATCGACGAACTAAGGCCGGAATACCCCCTTGACTTATTGCTAAAGTTAAAAAGGATGGCCCGTTCAGTGTTCTACTATCATCTTAAGCATCTGAAAGACAAGGACAAGTATGCACACGAAAAGGAACTTATCAAATCCATTTACCATGAACATAAGGGCCGGTACGGTTACCGTCGGGTGACGGCCGAGATGCGCAACAGAGGCTTCACGACCAACCATAAGACCGTACGTCGGCTCATGGATGAAATGGAGCTCAAGAGCAGAATCCGCAAAGTCCGTTACCGCTCATACAGGCACCAGGCCGGCAAGACAGCCCCCAACATCATCGCCAGGAACTTCAGGGCCGAAGCCCCCAACCGCAAATGGGCCACGGACGTGACGCAGATAAACATCGGTCCGGCCAAGCTGTACCTTTCGCCGATAATAGACATGTTCAATGGAGAAATCATCTCATATAACCTCTCCGAAACCCCCAACATGGAACAGATTTACGATATGTTGGACAAAGCCTTTTCCCGGAATGACGACCTGGAAGGACTAATCCTGCACTCCGACCAAGGCTGGCAATACCAGCATTACGGCTACCGCCAACGGCTCGAAGAGCGCAACGTGGTCCAAAGCATGTCACGCAAGGGCAATTGTCTGGACAACGCCATGGCCGAGAGCTTCTTCACCATCATGAAGTCCGAGCTGCTCTATGCCGAAAACTTCAAATCCCCTGAAGCCTTCACGAGAGCTTTGGAGGAATATATCGATTATTATAACCATAGGAGAATAAAATCCCGGTTAAAGGGAAAGAGCCCGGTACAATACCGAACCCTTTCCATTACCGGATAATGTATAACCCGTCCAACTTTTGGGGTGCACTTCACTCTCGAGAGGGGAATTTTGGATGCTGCTTTTTGTTTGATAATTGGTATTCTGCATACAATCATTTTTTTCTCTATTTTGTTGTAGTAATTGGATTCTGCGGGGGACGGTCCGGACAAAAGCGGGGCGGATGCCTGTGGGATTTGGTTTGAAAAATGTCTCACAATTGAAAAAATGAAAGTTATGGAAAGAAAAGGAAAAAAGAATCTCATTTCGAAACAAAAATTCAGCGATAAACTTCTTGAGCTTGTTCGGGAGGTGAAGGCGGAGGGCAGGTATAGCACGGCGGCCAATTACCGGCATACGTGTTCCAGTTTTTTTCTCTTCTTGAGGGATACGGGTTCGGATTTCTTGCTAAATGGCTTGTTGATGGAGAGGTATGAGCGTTGGCTGTGGGGTCGCAGGGTTTCTCGTAACAGTTCTTCTTTCTATATGCGTAATCTGCGGGCGATGTGCAATGTATTGGCGAAGAAAGGGGTTATCGCGGATGCGGGGCTTTTTGCCAATGTGTATACGGGTGTGGCCAAGACTCGCAAGCGTGCTGTTGCCGAGGGGGTGCTTGCCCGTGTGAGGGATGCGGACTTGACGCTGTTTCCCAAACTGGCTTATTGCCGTGATTTGTTTCTTTTCAGTTTTTATTGCCGGGGTATGGCGTTTGTGGATATTGCTTATTTGAGGTGGAGGGATATAGAGGGGGAGTATATTTATTATACGCGTCACAAGACGGGCCAGAGGCTGGAGGTGCGGATAGAGCCTTGTATGCGGGAGATTATGCGCCGGTATGCGGGGAGTGCGGAGTATGTGTTTTCGATATTGACGGCTGCTGACCGGGAGGGGGCTTACCGGCAGTACCGTACGGCTATATGCAGTTTTAACCGGGCTCTTAAGTCTTTGTCGAAGTTCTTGGATATTCCTGTGCTTTCTTCTTATATGAGCCGCCATTCGTGGGCTACGATAGCGCGGAACAAGCAGATTCCTCTTTCTGTCATCAGTGAGGGGATGGGGCATAACTCGGAGAGTACTACTCAGATATATCTGGCTTCTTTTAACCAACAGGTCGTGGATGAGGCTAACAGGAGTGTTATAAGTATATAAAATATGTATATTTCTAACTAAGAAATATGCCGCAAAGTTATTATTTTTCATCTATTTATGCAATTTTTTAATTTATATTTCTAACTAAGAAATAGACAAAAGTCCCCTTATATTGTGTGCTATTGAGCGTACAGACCTGTCCAGGGGTACTGACTTACATTCAGATATTGAGGGAAATGGGGGCAATGGTTTGATTGCATCGCTCTACGGTTATTGGTTGTCACGGCTTGTGATACGGACAATCGAATCAATTTATACAAAATAATATAGGATATATTATTTTGTATATCAATATTTTACATGTATTTGTATATTTCTTAGTTAGAAATATACAAGTGGTAATTGGTTTGTATGTATCGGCCATTTTGTGGCGGCAGACCGGAGTAAAGTAGGTATGAGGAAAAGCGTCAGTATTTTTATCTTAATTTTCGTTATCGTGCAGGTTAGCTGGGGGGCTGTGAATGGGGATACTGTCCGGGTACATGCGGATACGGCCATCTTGTTTCGTTTGGCTCCGCAACGGCTGATGTTTTACTCTCCTTATCGTGGCAATGAGGTGGCTATCGGTGAGGCTATGGCGCTGATAGAGTCTCATCGTGCGGCTATCGTGCGGGGGGATGCGGTGATCCGCATACGGGGTTTTTGCCGGTCTTATCCTTCGTTGAGGGAGAATCTGGCGGCGGCGAAGAACCGGAGCAATCAGGTGAAGTCTTATTTTATCACTCATATGGGGATGCGGGAGGCGTATTATCGTACGTCCAACGAGGCTGTGGCTTATCGGGGGATGGGCGATATCGTGGCTCTGGTGGGTATAGAGTACCGGGATGCGGCTCTTGTGCCTGTGCCGGACAGTGTGCCGGAGGTGTGTGTGAGGAGCTTGCCGGAGGTGATACCTCATAGGGGGGTGTCGTTGCCGGTGGAGCCTCTTGTGCTTGTGCCGGATATAGACAGCATGGGATGGAGTGCGGGTGCGGCGGTTGCCGGTGGGCAGGTGCGTCGGGCCCGCAGGGTGATTCCTCTGTCGATAAAGAGCAATCTCTTGTATGATGCCGTGCTGATGCCTTCGTTGGAGCTGGAGTATCGGTTCAACAGGCGTTGGTCGGTGAATCTGGAGGGTACTATGGCTTGGTGGCACAAGGACAGCAAGCACAGGTATTACCAGTTGGCGCAGATTAGTCCCGAGGTCCGTTATTGGTTCAGTCCGCAGGGTGCCCGCAGGGGACATTATGTGGGGTTGTTTGTGGGCGGTGGCTGGTATGACCTGGAGAACGGCGGCCGCGGTTATAAGGGTGAGGATGAGCATGCGGGGTTGAGTTATGGCTATATGTTTCCGGTGGGCAGGTATTTTGCTCTGGAGGCGGGTGTCGGTGTGGGATTTTTGCATACCGACCTGGAGGAGTATGTGCCTCTTGACGGGCATTATGTGTACCGGTTGTCGAGCCGTACCAATTACTTCGGCCCGTTGAAGCTGAAGTTGGCTTTTGTGTGGGATATCGGTTACTGGATGAGGATGAAAGGAGGCGGGAGATGAGACGGTTTTCTGCGCATATGGTATATGTTGCTGTGGTGTTGCCGTTGTTATGCGGGTGCCGCAAGGATTTGTGTTATGACCACGAGTCGCACAGCTTTTCGGTGAAGACTGATGTGGCGGCGTCTTGGGAACAGGAGTGGGAGCGCACTTACGCGGTAGACTGGGAGCAGGAGTGGAATGCGGCTTGGAGGCGTGGTTATGATGAGCTCCGTCCGGAGGTTTCGGAGGGTATACGGGGTGTCGTTTATAATCCTGACGGGAGGTTTGTGGAGAATAATTTGCCGGCAGAGGGGGGACGCCTTCCCATGAGCGAGGGTGTGCACTCGTTGTTGTTTTATAATAATGATACGGAGTATATCGTGTTCAGCGGATTGTCGGCTTCGGCTACGGCTACTGCCACGACCCGGACGCTGACGAGGAGCGGATTCAAGGAACTGCACGGGGACGAGCGCACGGTGAATCCTCCGGACATGCTTTACGGGTGTTATATGGAGGAGCATTTTGCCGAGCGTACGCTGGAGGCGGTGGAGCTTCCTGTGGTGATGCGCCCGTTGACGTATACGTACTTGATACGGTATGAGTTCAGAAAGGGTGTGAAGTATGTGGCTCTGGCGCGCGGGGCTCTGGCGGGCATGGCGGAATCGGTGTATCTGAAGGACGGGCATACGGGGCCTGATGCGGCTACGGTAATGTTTGACTGCACGGTGGAGGATTTCGGGGCCGAGGCGCAGGTGCAGTCGTTCGGGGTGCCTGATTATCCGGGCGACCATTATGTGCGTGGGGGAGAGGATGAGCGTCGCTACTCGCTGAATCTGGAGGTGCGGATGAGAAACGGGAAGTTCAAGACTTTCGAGTTTGACGTGACGGGGCAGGTCAAGGGCCAGCCCCGGGGCGGGGTGATTGTGGTGAAGGGGCTTGAGATTTCGGATGAGGAAGGCGGCGGTGTCGGCGGCGGCTTCGATGTGGATGTGGACGGCTGGGGCGATTATGTGGATATTCCTGTGCCGATTGGTTGAGGGTGATGGATATGGATATGATAACATATATATAGATAACAAATTCGATGTTTAACTTAAAATTTAAGATGTAATGAAAAAAAGTTTATTTGTATTAGGTGTGGCTGCGGCTGTTTTGACGGGTTGTAGCCAGAGTGAAGTGACGGATATTGCGGAGAGCAGTGCTATCAAGTTCAGCAAAGCGTTTGTGGGGAATCCTACCAAGAGCGCGACTGTTGTGGATAATGACAATATCCAGAGCTTTTATGTGTATGCTTATAAAAATGAGGATGCTTTGCTGACGAATGAGAATGTGTATCTCCAGAATGGCTTATGGGCTTATGACAATATCAAAATATGGGATGATGCTGCTACTTATTCGTTTGCTGCTTATTCTAACGGCGGTACTGCCAAGGGTGCTGGAAGCCTCGAAAATGTGTCTTATGACAAGGGTGTGGGTACGCTGAAGATTTCTTCTTATACTGCCGGTGGCGATGATGACTTGCTGGCTTCTATCTCGACCGAGACTTTGGCTGACGCGAACACTCCGGTGGCGTTTACTTTCAAGCATGTCTTGTCGATGGTGAAGTTTACGGTAAAGAGTGGTCTGGGAAATGACAAGGAGCTGGTGATTAAAAGCTTGACAGTGGAGGCTAACAAAATACAGAATAACGGTGACTTGACGTACTCGACGGCTGCCACGAGCTGGGAGCTGGCCCAAAGCGGGCAGACATATGCTTCGTTGAGCGCAGCGGACTTGAATGCAACTACCGAGACTCCGGCAGAGGCTGAGTTTACGGTGCTTCCTCAAGATGTTTCCGGTGGGTTTACCGTGACGATAGAGGCTACGATTACTCCTGAGGGCGAGAGTGCTATCAACAAGACTTTCACGGCTACTATCCCGGCAGATAACGCGAAATGGAAAGTGGGCAACCGCTACAACTATATTGCTACTATCAATGCTACGGATATGGATATCATCGAGTTCGATGCTCCGAAAGTGGATGACTGGAACAATATACTGCCGGGTACTGATGTGGACGTGACGGAGCAGAACTAATTAAGGTGTATTTCGCTTGGGTATACGGGCGGAAGCGATACCGGATTTTATACAGGTTATAGGGGGTTGAATGTCCCCTTATAGCCACATTTTGAGAATTGAACAGGTTGGTTTGCACGAGGTACGTGTGTGCCTCCACTAAAATGTATGCAGGTTATGAAAATGGTCGGAGGGAAGGTAAAGTTTATCCGGTTTTGCCGGCTGGCGGTGATTGTGTTATGGCTGCCGGCTTGTACGGAGACATCGGTGGATATTATAAACGGAGATGTGACCGGGGATGCTCGCATCGGTTTCGGGACTCCCGGGATGACGCGTGCTGCCGGGGTGGTGAATGATTTTACTGCCGGGAGCGCTTTTTCGGTGTGGGGCTGGTATGTGCCTGCGGATGCGGATAGCGAAGTGTTCCGGGCTGCCACGGTGTCGACGCCGGATGGCTCGACGTGGGGTTATGAGGGGACGCGCTACTGGAAGGCGGGCCGGACGTATTCGTTTTATGCTTTGTATCCTACGTCGGGAGAGCTTACAAGCGACGGGGCTGTTGTATCGGCCGGTTATGAAGCCGATGGTACGCTTTCGCTCGAGGGTTTTGATGCGACTGTCGGGTATGACCTGATGGCGGCTTCGGCCCGGGATATGTCGGGGGATACTCCGGAGATAGTGCCGTTGGGTTTTAAGCATTTGTTGGCTCGCGTGGAGTTTGTGGGCAAACGAAGTGTCGCGACGGAGGGTCTTGAGGGATTTGTACCCCGTATCCATTCTATCAGGCTTTATGGGATGTATAAGTCGGGTAATTTTTCGGCCAAGGTTACCGACGTGATGGATAATGCGGAGATTCTTGCGGGATGGTCTTTCCCGGATGGGAGTCTGCGGACGACTTCGGAACATCCGTTTGCTTCTTACGACAAGGTTCAGGAGGTGACAACGGATGGAGTCTCTACCGTCGATGTGCTGCTCTTCCCGCAGAATATCGACCGGGAGTATTGCTTGGAGGTGACTTATTCGAGTGATGAGGCGGGTCGTGATGTGAGGCGCAGTGAGGTATATCTGGCTTCGTTGCCTCTTGCCGTGTGGGAGGCGGGCAAGCATTACCGCTATACGTTTACTATCTCGGATAATGACCGTATTCTGTTCGATACACCGACGGTGAATGCCTGGACTGAGGCCGTCGGGGGGATTATCATTGTGGATTGACGGGGTGTGGTTGAGAAGGAAAGGAGGAATAGCTCGATATGATGGGACTAAAATATGTGTTCGGAACGGCTGTGCTTGCGGTGGTATGTGCGGCTTGTGAGAAGGACAGCGCGGGGGAGCTTATGCGGGAGGAGTGCGACCGTATTGTATTCGACACTCCGGCTCTTATGGTGGAGACGGTTACGCGCAGCACGTTGAAGGATGCTCTGGTGCCGGGTGACGAATTCGGCGTGCTGGGGTATTGTGTGCCTTATACGGTGGGTACGCAGACTCCCAATTATAATGCGGGAGCGAGTTTGTGGGCTCTGAAGAGGGCTTTGTGCCCGCCGGACGTGTTTTATAAGCAACGGGTGGTCGTGGGTACCGGCGGGTGCACGTATGACCGGAACGGGGGTACGGGCAATGACCCGAAGTATTGGTACCGGGATGGTTATGATACTGATAATGCAGCGAATGCCGGTGTTACGGGGACGGATGATTACCGGTACTCTTTTGTCGCTTATTATCCGTATTCGGGGGCTTTTACCGTAGATAAGCCGGAAACGGGGCAGACGGCGGGGGCTCCTGTGCTGACGTTTACCATGCCGCAGACGGGGACGGATGTGGCGGCTCCTCTTGACCATAGGGCTACTCCTGATGCGATGCTTGCGGTGCTTTATAACAGCCGTAAGTCGGATGGTAACTTGCGTTTCAATTTCAGCCATGTACTGACGGGCCTCGGGTTCGAGGTCAATAATTTCAGCGGGTATGACCTGGAGGTGAAATCGGTTACGCTGAGCGGGTCATTTTACAAGAAGGTAAGGATAGACCTTACGGGGGATGTCTCGTCTTTTTCGTTTCCGGGCGACCGCTATACGGGAACGTATACGTTGTTTGACGGTGATGCCTCGGGGGGTAGCTTGATGCTTCCGGCTCCTGATGCGTCTCTCGGCGAGACGGTGACTTCGTCTCCGAGCCCGATAGGGGGAGAGCATGTGATGCTGATATCGGGGACGGGTACGAGCTTCGGGGAGAATGTGAAGGTGAGGATAGAGTATGTGTTCAACGGTGTGCCGAATGTTTTCGAGACGGCGCGTCCGGGTACGTTTACGCCTCAACCGGGTATCAAGTATACTGCCCAGCTCAATTTTGTGGGTGATACTTTCGTCTTGCAGTTTGTGGTTGACAATCAGGAACAGTGGGAGGACGGCGAGGCGGACGATGAAGATGAGACGAATGATGATGTGATATTTGAATAGGTTAATTTATACTGGTTACGAAATGGTGATGCGTTCAAGGTTATTTCGAGTTTTGAGTGCGGCAGTGGCGCTACTTGCGGGGCTCTGTGCCTGCCAGGAGGATGAATTGTTGCGAGATACGGTATCTGCGACGGGCGGCGGGGTGTCTCTGAGTTTCACCGGCGACCCGATGGATGAGTTGAAGGTGACTACGCGGTCGAGTGACATAAAGGATGAGAATGAGAAGAGAATCGACCAGCTTTATATTTTCTTTTTCGGCTCTGACGGCGAGTACTTGAAGGGGGGGTATCTTACGGGGTATCCGGATGCTGCGCGGGAGGGCGGGTATTATGCTCCCGGAAGGGGGGAGACTCTGCTCAAGATAGATAATACTTTGTTTGCGGATGAGGGGCTTGCGAAAAGCGCGACCGTTTATGCCGTGGCGAATGTGGATGCCTCGGTCTTCGGCCCTGATGAGGACAATGACGGGCGTCCCGACGGTATCGGTAACTTGTCGGACCTGAAAGGTCTTGTCTATATGCCCGAGAATGTCTCTCTGGGCTTGCCTTCGGAGGGTATGCCTATGGTGGGGAGCAAGGTGATAGACCTGACCAAGCCGGAGGAGACTGTAGAGGGGGAGCGCCGTATAGAATTGAAGGCTTTGATGTCGCGTATCGACATGAATATAGAGCTTGCGAGTGATGTGCAGGATGGCAATCTGCCTTCTCTGACACTTGTGGAGTGGACGGCAAAGAATATGCCGGTGCGGGTTCCTTTTACGGCTCCCGAGGTGAATGCCGAGACGGGTGCCGGCTGGGAGGAGGGGTGGACGAAGGATGTCACTACTCCTTTGCAGCGTACTATCTTCAACAAGAACGGGCAGATTGCTTTTACTTTCTACATGTATGAGAATGTGCAGAATGCGGAATGGAAGGTGGACGAGGGTGAGCAGTGGGCCAATCCGTCTCTGGCGGGTGAGCGGGGCGGGTTGTATCCTGACAGCATCAAGGATTACCAGAAGCAGCGTTACAAGCCTTATCTTGCCAACGGGAATGCTGCTGCCGTGGAGTTGCATGGTTTCTATACGACTTATAACGGGGCTACTTATGAGGTGAGGTATACTTTGTACCTGGGGGCGAATCATACGGATAATTTTCAGGTGAAACGTAACCACCAGTATAAGAATGATATTACGATTAAGGGATTGACTTCCCAGAATATAGAGACGGGGGAGTATACTCTCGATGCCCGTGTGAACGTGTCGGAGGATGATAATGAGTTTTATATCGCCATGTTGCGTGAGCGCAACCACGATGCTCATTTCTGCGTGACGCCTATGGATGTGTATATGTTTGCCGACAAGGTTACGAAGCATCCGACCATCGAGGTGATACTGGGCGAGGTGCCGGAGGGTACGGAGACGGCTGTGTCGGTACCGGAGTGGATACGGATGGAGAGGATTGCTGCGGAGGATATGGCGAACGGTACGGTAACGCACTCGGGTTTTACGGCTTATACTTCGGGGGGAAGCGGTACTCATCTGGCGACGGGTACTCCGTGGACTGCGGGGAACGGGAAGCGTGCATTCTTTACTTTGGGATTGCTGAAGGCAGGGGGTGCTCTTGCCAATGGCACGAAGGTTACCGTAGGGGACAGCCGGGACCGGGTCTATTTCTATATCGACGAGAATCTTGAGCTGCGAGACCGCAGTGCGGTGGTGACGTTGATATACAAGGAGAACGGCAGGGAGGTGAAACGCCGCACGGTCGAGATAGGCCAGACGCATTTGTTGCCGGTGGTGATGCGTGACGGGGGAACGATATATATGGAGCAGTATGAGGAGTATCTGGACCATTATGACCCGCTGGATGAGTATGCTACCGAGCAGATTTATACGGGATTGCCTTGGGCGGAGAAAAATTCGGGGCTGGATAATCAGGAAATCGAACCGTTATATGAAAAGTGGAGTGATATTTGGGTTTGGGATCAAATACCGTATGAGGAACCGGGGCAGGTTTTTAATGATGGATGGCCTTATACTGCTTTTATTATTTTCAGGGCAAATCAGGAAGTTATGACCTTAAATGATAAACCTTTATCAGCATTTCAGTATTGTCATAACAGGAACAAACGAAATAGTGACGGGATAGTTACTGCATCGTATGTTAGACATAATAAAATACTTCGGGGAACTTTTTATGAAGAACTTAGCAATGAAAGTAAATGGTTCTTGCCGGGTATCCGCCAGATGGAGGATGCTTTGACGCAGTATTATACGACTTTCAGGGAGTTCCAGTCGGACTATTATTGGAGCGCTTCTGCCGGGGAGCGGGAGAACGGGTCGAGCGGACAGAGTCGTGTGCGTGCCCGTGCTACGATGGTGTTGCCTGATGGTAATTATGTGAATAGTGGAGGCGGTGACGGAAGGGGTGAAGATACTTATGCTTATGAGCTGGGCCGGGGCGGGTATGCACTGCGTACGGAGTCGTTGCGCATCCGGGCATTCCGGGTGGACTTGGATAGGGTGGACTGATGCTGCCGGGCGGGAAAGAATGCTCTTTTTTGTCCTAAAAACGGGTAAGGGATGGCGCAGGACCTTGATAGATATGCGGGGCAAATCAATGTGGGTGTCGATTGTATCCATGCTAATATAGATAAGTGTCTGGATGTGCACGGCGGCCTTGTGTGTGCTCTCGTGACTTTCACCGGATGAGGGGGAGGGTGCGGGAGTATTTCATCTTCCATTTGGCTTTATGCAAATTCGCAATAAATACTATAATATCACGCTCTCCGTTTGAAATATGTTGTGCATCACCTATCTTTGAACAGAGTTTATCGTATTCTCTATGAGGAACTATATTTTTCCAAGTGTTACGAAGAGTCTTGAACAACTCTCGGCAAACATTTTCTTGTAACATGTATTTAGCATACTCTATTCTGTCTTCCAATTCATCTTTTTTTCTATAATGAAGTGTTATAAGGCGAGTAGCCTTTAACAACAACATTGCATTTCTGTCCTTAGGATAGATGGTTTTTATGTACTTAATGGCTTCAGATACAACAGAGCGTTTATTCAAAATGTTAAAATCATCATATTCTATTATCCTCTAATTCTCTAGCGTTTTTGATATGTATGGATTTTGTCTCCATAATCCAAATTTGCCGGATTTCACATTGTTCTTGCACAAATGTTATCTGTTATTTTTGATGTTTATGGTAATCAGCTTCCGGTTCTGCCGCGATTGACGGATCTTCTTCAATGGGTTCATAAGGTTTTATCCTTCTGTCTTCAAGAAAAATATGGTAAAGTGTATATACCAACGATTCCAAAGTCTGCCGGCGGACTTTCGGTTTCAGCTGACATTCCCAAACGGTAATGCAATGCCAGCCCATAGAAGCCAGTTTACGCTGTTCTTCTACATCCCGATTTCTGTTCCGCTCAATCTTGTTCTGCCAAAACTCGACATTGGTCTTGGGAAAAACGTAATATTTGCATCCTTGGTGTCCGTGCCAAAAGCATCCGTTCACAAAGATGACCGTCCTGTATTTGCGCAATACGAGGTCAGGATGTCCCGGAAGCCGCGGATGATTCAGCCTGTACCTGAATCCACGGCTGAACAAGAACTTCCGAACCAGCAATTCGGGCTTTGTATCCTTTCCTTTTATCGCTGACATGCAACGGTGTCTCTGTTCTTTGCTTAGCTTGTCCATATCAATATAGAACTACATATACTGTCCTTTTATTATAACCTTTCAATTATTTTTTGTTTTATGATGTACTTGCAATTTATCTTTATTGATTTTATAAGATGAGATAAATCCAACTTTTTTTAATGCCTCCAATAATTGCCTATTCAAGGTGTTGTCTGATAATTTAGCTCTCTTATCCTGATCGCAAACTTCAGCGTAATCACTTCCAATAGAAGTAATTAATTGTGCTATAGTACTATGGTTATTGAGCCCGGCTGCAATCACGTGTACGACCAATTCCAACTTCAAGGATTCATTTTTAGAGATATTGACAAGAAGTGACGCAAATGCATCTGCGTTGCATGAAATCCGTCCATTTTCGGCAAGGACCATCAATCTCGCTTGTCCTATATTCTTCAATTTGTCGATATCAGGAAAATCATTAGTGAAAGACCTTAATAACTTTCTATAATTATCTATCTCCAATATTTCGCTGCCGAATAATGATACATATAATTCCTCTTTATTGCTTAAAGTTTCCGGACATGCTTCGCCAGACAACTCTGTCGCATAATAATTTATAAACACCGTCAGCTCGTCACTCATTCCTTTTTTATATTCATAATAGAATGACACATTTTCCCATGTCGGCGACAATATTCGAGACTTGACAGCTATATCATACATTTCTGTATTTTCTATTCCGGAAAAACTACCTATATGATTATGCTGACCTGTCAAATATTTGACCTTCGCATCAGAATCAATATATTTGTTTGTCAACAAGAACATAAGAGCTTCGGAACTTTCATCCTGATTTTCATCCTTAAAACATTGGATTGCCGCAAAGATGTTTCTTTCCACATAGCTGACAAACGATTCGTTATTCGTCGCCTTTATTCGGGTATAGTTCAGATTCTCGGCAGACAACGCCTTATCGTCCGTATGAAGGTGCCTCGTAATAAGAAGCATATTCTCAAGATTGATCTCGTAACAATCGTTTTCGATGACGCAATCAAGCAAATCATCGGAGCCGTTGCATAAACTTGCAAACCGGCTTGTCTTTGCCAATATTAGCGACCTGTCCAAAGTGATACCGTCACAATGTACGGCCAGGAACTTATAATTGTCATTAAGCCATTTTCGTTGTGTCTGTCCCAATTTGGGACAGAACTTCAGATAGGCTTCTATGAGACTGTCTTTTTCAGACGGATTATTCCAGTTTGCTATATTTTCCCATGAATTTGCATGTTCAATGAAATATTCGAAAATCTTCCGCTGTTGCTTGCCTTCATAGTAATATTGAGACAAGAACTGAAGCGGAGCATTTTCTCGTTCCAAACGAATCATCACATGCTCGAATTTTTCGCTGTGGGCTTTGTGTGATGCAAGATAATCCAATAAGTCTATATTGAGAATGGCATCGCTCTCGAACATATAATCCTTCAGTTCTTTGACAAAATTCTCAATTTTGTCTATATGATATTCGTAAGGCTTACATTCTTCTATTTTCATTGACAACAGAAGCTCCCTGTCTGCCAAAGAAATCATTCCTTCATAGAAATATGATATGTAATCATAGTAATCTTCATCCAGATAGCCTCTACGTATAAACACATTCATCATAGGGGTCAATCCTATATTCTTATACACTTCCGTTTCTCCTAATTGATATTGTTTAATCAAGGTTGCCAATTTTAGGGATTTGACTTTAATCCTCTTTTCTTTAATCTGTTTACGCTGGCTGTTGAAGTAAGCGGCACCTTTTTCCAGCAGTTCTACCCGTCCGGAATAATTGATTTCTTCGTCAATTTGTTTGCAATCAATAGTCTTTGATAATGACGTTCCACCATATCGATATGTTATCTTGTTTATACTTAATAATTTATCAAAAAGAACTTCATCATTTGCTATTTGGTCAAGAGAAAAATAATTATTATCGATGTAAATAGATGCTAGGTTTGACACGTGCTTATTCTGCAATTTAAACAAAAACAACCTCCTCAAATCGGTCTTGCTTAAATTCATATCCTGTTTGAAGATCTGTTCTTTTTTGGACAGAGCGTTTTCGGATTCTTCAATAGCTTTCGAAGCGAGAGAAATGAATGTGGGCTTACTGTTGATACACTCGTAAACCTTGCCTTCTCTGCGGTGCAACGATGTAAAATCCTGAGGATAATAGTTCTTATAAACTATCATTCCCAGCAATTTTGTCTTGTCAAGCCGGGAATCATTTGCTTTGCACAGTTTGTCACGATATTGTTTGTATTCGTTTACAATATTAGTCAAAATGCGCATATCCTGAATGAAAAATGCCATTTCTGACAAATCGTCATCGCTGATGCCGTCGTTACCGCATCCTTTTCTCTCAAGTGCGGATTTGAGCTTGTCCTTTGAGTTGGATGGATTGATTACAGGTATTACCGTTGTTATAAAGTCAAAAAACTTTGTCCTTTCTTCATCTTTAAAAATATCATCCTTGATGGCATATACAAAAGTGATATGTCTGCCGACTATTTTGGATTCATTGATAAGCTGGTTCAGTTCACGAAGTTTCAAGAATATATTCGGTGTCCCGAACCTGTCCAAATCTTCTATGAGGACGACATCATAGTCCGTCACCTGGAAGAAATACAGGATCTCGTCGAGATGCCTGTTGAAAATAGAGTTGTCTTTTACGATTTCTATCTCCCCGTCTTTCAAGTTTAGCTTGTTCAGTTTTGAATTGCTGTATGATTTAAGGACATAGCGTGTTACCCAAAACATGGCGGACAAGAGCCAACCGGAAGCGATAAAATCAAAAAAAGTATTCCACTTATTTCCGAAATTGAAGAAGTCATATAGAGAGTCTACTCTTGCAAATGAAGGTTCAAATACGACAAGGAAACACAAAAGCGTGAGGACACAGCAGAACGGATATCCAAACAGTTCCCGTTTCGACAAATGTACTATTCTTCTAAAGCGTGAATTTGGAACGGTTCTCGTTTTCTCTCTATATATGAGTTGTTGCAGGATGCTGTATTCTATTTTGCGGTTCAGGTTTTCTGTCCGTCTCTCTTTTTCCGGTACTGCTTCATCCGGTTCCTCTTCTTGATTACCGGCCCTTATGGTTTTGTTGTCCTCCTCATTCGCCTGCAATGTGGCAAGGGATATAGGCAGGAACTTATACTTCTCGGCAAAGTCTTCCATAAGAGTAATGAGTACGGAACTCTTGCCCGAGCCAAAGGGACCGGTAAGGGCTATGTTCCTTATGTTCTCTTTTTTAGCCAAAGACAGGGCTTCTTCCAATTCTGTTACAGATTGGTATGAAGCGCCTGATTTATCCAATCTCTTCGGAAGCAATGTGTCAATTGCCATATCTGCCTTGTTTTGATCTGGACGAACTCATGTCCGTTGCCCGTATAATTTCATCATCGAATCATATGATACCAGTTCTCCCGGCTGCATTTTTGTACGATAGACCGGGACCTTGGTTTCTCCTAATGGAATGTAGGTTGAAAGGTTGAGCTTCAGGCACAGTCTGCCGCCCTTTGTACCTAAATAAACTTTCTCGACTTTATAATAGCCGTCAATGCTTCCACCGACCATCGGCAGGAAAAACTCGATATCCGTCACGTTGATGGAAGTAGGTATCCTTTCCATTGTGTATGACCTTGATGTATGGTCAGAGAAGATGCCAAAATCGCTGTCGGATGTTCTTACCAGTCCTGTCAGTATATTCCTGATCTCCGGTTTCGGCAGCTTGTCGAGTGTGCCGGCATTGCCGACGCTTTCGACATGAAACTCCGCGGCAAGCTCGAACGGGTTACCGATATGAAAATGAGTTTGCAGGGTGTCCAGCAATTCCTCATTTTGGGCAATTTCTCTTTCTACTGTTCCTGGTTTGATATTCAGAGATTTCCATATGCCAGACCCGTCATCTTTCATCAAGGCAAGAACCAGATAGCCGCTATTTGTCTTCGGGCGATACAGCTTCCCGTTCAGACTCCGGAAGTTGTCCTGGATAAACTGGTAGCAATCCATTCCTTCTCGTGGCTGGAGTGTCCTGAACGTATACAGCCGGTTCAGGGTGTACTGAATCTTGCTTCTGAATTCCTTGCGGACATATTCTCTCCACGCGGTTTGTGCGCTCTTGTTGCCACGGCCATACAGCGATACTATGTACAGGAAGTTCACATCATAATGGCACAGTAGGAGCGTATCACGGTCGAACAGGCGGTTCTCGAACTGACGGTTCAGCCGGACGCCTCCTTCCTGCGTTTTCAATTCCCTATCATCAAAAGACAGGAATTTGGCACTGCCATTCCGCCTGTCCGGAATTCTTGCGCTTATGAAAAAGTTGGGTATGGGATTATACCCTTCGGTCAGTGCATCCCTCAATTGCGGCTGCCCCCCATTTCCGTCACCGTCCAGGAACAGATTCATATTCCATTGGATGACGTTCCTGGCGTATGTGTATTGCTTGTAAATGGATTTGTCCCCAAGCTGTGTCCTGTCATTTTTGGAACGCTTGTAATACTTGCTGTCTCCGATGTAATAGGTGAGTTCGGATGTCAAATCGGACTGTTCGATAAGCCCTTGACCGATAAACATGTGGTCGACAAGTTTCCCGTCCTTTTGCTCGGTAAGTTCCTTGGGCAATTCTCGCTTGTCATTGCCACCGACAAGGGTATCGATCATCACTTCGAAAATATGTTCGAAGTCTTTGGCGAGCAAAAAGTCTTCCGACTGTCTGTTCATTGCAATCTTGTACTCCCTGTCAAAGAAGGCATAGCACAGGTCCCATATCCTTAAAGCCTTGTCCGAGAAATATTTGTATTTTATCTGCTTCAGCCGTCGGCATCCCATATTCTTCTTTATATAGGATTGCCTCAATTTATCGGGGGGTATGAGATGGTAATGGACGTTGATTTCGAAAGAGAAACCGTGTGTTTCGCGTATATAATCCAATATCGAGAAATAGATGACAAGCAGTTCTTCATCGAAATTGACCGTCTTCTTCCTGTTTACAGGCTCAACGTAGACAGGGCTCCCGTTTTGGATGAATGCCTGTGATGATGTGACGGTTTTGTTCCAGTTGATTCTGTTATGTCCGGAATGTACGTTCTTGGCAATGAACGTGAAGTAGTCCTGATTGCTCCTGTTGAAATCCCTGAGTGCTATGATCACATCAAGCAAGGTGTTGTGCTTCTGCTTTCGCCCCTTGCTTTCCGCCTGGTATTCTTTGCTTTCGAGTATATTGTCGTTATGGGTCTGCTTATATACGCTTATGGTCCTGTATATCCATATCGAAAGCGTGGAAAGAAACTCCTTGTATTCTTTGCAGCCCTTTTCCGTGAACTTGGACTTTACTTTGTCCGATTCAAAATCAATGATTTCCTGTGGGGATGCGCCGAATATCGTGTCGTCACCGCTTGCCTCGTTCTGCTCACCGGTCAGCACAACCTTTGGCAGGAAGAAAATGACGTCTTTTGCCGCCTTGCTATAGCAATACCCGACATACTCGAATGCATATCTGTCTTCCTTTACGGGTACAGACACCACATCCTTGAGCACGTCTCTGACAGTCAAATTATCTTTGACAATATCATTCAGAATGTATGGGTATCCTTCTATAAATAGCAGCATAGATAGATTATTGTATTTTTTCTACTTTCAGATTCCAACTCTCAGGAATTGCTTTTATCAAGTTATCCATAATACCTTGTCCTCCCCATCCATTGGTAGAAACATAAATATTTTCATTATTGCATTGAAGAATTATGACTCTTGGCTCCTTATCTGTTCGAGTATCATATTCTTCCTGAGTCTCAACAAAATGAGAAACGAATTTTCCTAAAGACTTCCATTTTTCAACTACTTTTGATGCGGACAAAGCAGGATTTTGTGCGATATACAATTTGATCAGTTCTGCCGCTAGATTTTTCTTTGCATATTTACCAACGCCATTTATTGTATACCTTGTTCTATCTTTCCCCGTGGCGCCATTTTCTATTTCGGTGTCATCGTCATCATCAATATCTTCTTCACTGTTCTCGAATTTGGAAACATCGAGATATTCCATCATGGCAATGAGCTTCTGCGCACCTCCATTACCATACAACTCGGAAAAAGAAACGGCTTCGGTTTCGCTGATTTTGAATATATCTCCCTCTTCATCCTTGCAGACATCGTTCCACAGATAAAAGAGGATTTTGTTCAACAGCATCTTTTCAGTGATTGTTCCGTCACCTGGATTGACGAAATAATCGCCAAGCATTTTGTCTTCCGAACTGGTCGCCTCCAAAATCCTTTTGTTTATTTCCTTTTGGAAAGACACCCATGAATATCTGTTCCCTTGGATGTCAATCACCCAACTTGTGTTTTTATACTTAATAGGTTCGTACTCCCAATCCCAACGTCTTTTGAATGCGCTGTCAATAGGGAACAGCGATTGGTCGGAGGTGTTCATGGTTGCGTAGA
Organism: Gabonia massiliensis; assembly: GCF_001403595.1. Classification (NCBI taxonomy): domain Bacteria; kingdom Pseudomonadati; phylum Bacteroidota; class Bacteroidia; order Bacteroidales; family Porphyromonadaceae; genus Gabonia; species Gabonia massiliensis. Next base: position 105,958 of record NZ_LN877937.1, read on the forward strand.
TATACATGTTTGACGGCAGACAAAGTTCTCCGTCCTTTATGCCATCGCTGTCTTTACCGAGTTCTTCTTCCAGAAACGCCCTTAAATCAGCATCAGCCTTGATGGTATATTCGGAGACTCCGTTTTCGTCCCGGTCAAGCAGCTGGAATAGGTCTCCGAAAATTTGGGCACAATTTCCCCTGTTGATTTCTTCTATGATGAGATATACATTATCATCCGGCCTTTCGTAGGCCTGCATATACGCGTTTAGAAAAGCCTGGGGTACGAATTTATATGTAATCGTATCTTCACTCAAATCTTCACCGTCATTTAGTCTTACTGTAAGCCCTCCGTTCAACCCGTAGAGCGGACGCTTTCCTCTTGTCGGCTTGTATGCACCCACAAAGGTGGAGTAGTCGCTGTCCGGATGGAATGTAGTCCTGAAAATGTTTTCCTTTGATACACCTTCTAACTGTTCTTTTATCCTGTGCGATTTCCCAGTTCCGGGAGCACCGTAATAGATTATCTGGCGACTATTATTGTCAGATAATCTAAGACTTTTTATTACTGGTCTAAAGCTGTCCGCGACCTTTTCTAACTTTGCTATTGTCGTTTCTATAGCTTCTTTATCAAGACAAATTTTCGCATCAGAATCTACATCATCCAGCTTAGGCTGATTTGCCCACATTATAACTTTACTTAATGTTGAGAATAGGGGTTTTGTCTGTACTGTAGAGTTGGCGTTTGATACAGGATCCGTGAAATATTTAGAACCATTATTTCTCCATGGAGTTTCCTCATATTCGGTTAAGTTTTTAAAAACTTCAAGATGAACTAATATATCTTTTAAGGTTTGGAGAAAATTATCTAATCCTATTTGAAAAAATTTGATACCGCCACGTCTGCCAGAGTTGCTAAACGTAATAAAACCTCCTCTATCACTCAGTGCAGCTTTAAAGTCACTGTTATTGGATGCTTCATTTAAAAATGAGAATAAATCTTTCATAATCCTATTACATCAATTGTTTAACTATTTCTTCGGCCAATCTTCTAATAACGGGAATAGCGACACTATTTCCAAATTGGCGGTAAGCTTCTTTGCGTGATACTACAATTTTAAATTCGATATTGGAATCATTGTAATTGGGGCTATTTGCACACTCAGGCTTCTCCCATCCATTACCAATAATACGATATCCTTGCAATCGTCCGGCTTCCACAGGAGTTAACACACGAGGATTAAGTCCTTTTTCGGATTGATCGATAAGTATTTCACTTCCATCTTTCCAATATCTTGCTGAAATGGTGCTTGTATATGTGCTATCGCCATTGAATAATGAATATCCAAATCCCTTCCCATTTTGCTTGTTTCGTTCTTTACGTTTTCGATGTCCTTCCCACATCTTGTCACTGATAGTATATTGAGAATCCATGGTCTCCTCTGGCTCGAAAATGTCTGACACTTTGGTTGAAAGTGTTCCTTCTTTCAACTTTTCCTTCTCATATATAGTAGAACCGTCTTCAGCTATTCCATATGGGAATTTGAATTCATTGACATCTACCAGTTTCTTATACCATGCTATAATGAATAAACGTTCTCTATTTTGAGGTACTCCAAAATACTTTGCATTAAGTACATCAAAAGAATAGCCATATCCTAATTCTTCAAGTGTGGCTAATATCACTTTAAGAGTATTTCCTTTATCATGAGTCTTCAATCCACGAACATTTTCCAAAAACAATACTTTAGGAGGGCAGCCAGCATTGATTTTTTCTTTTATAATGTTGGCTATACTAAAAAACAAAGTTCCCCTCGTATCTTCAAATCCTCTTTTCAGACCTGCGATAGAAAAGGGTTGGCAAGGGAATCCGCCACAACAAACATCAAAATCAGGAATCTTACTCGGGATAGCATCATTAATATCTTCATTAAAATATAGGTACTTTCCGTCTTTATCTTTTTTAAAAAGTTTAGGTTCAATATCCTTATAGTTGGCTTCATATGATAAACGAGCATTCTTATCCCATTCGCTCGCAAAAACACATTTGCCTCCAACATAATGCATTGCCGTATGAAAACCACCAATGCCTGCAAACAAGTCTATAAACGTATATTTCTTTTTCGTCATTTCCTTTTCAGCTTACTCTACTGTTTCATATAAATCCTTCGGGTCACACTGCGGCACTTGTGAAATCTCTGTTGATTGCGGGGCACTCGGATGAGTGGTGCTGGCACACCGCCGGCTTACCGCTGTTTTTGATATACCAAGCTGCTCTGTCAGGTAGGTATTTGTAATCATCTTGTCAGTCAAGATAACCAGAATACGGTTTTCATACTCTTTCTTTTCCATTGATAATCTTTCTACACTTATGTGCAAATTTACACATAAATGTAGAAAGAGTCAAGCAAACAGGATTATATAATCGTACAGTCTGTTTTCTTCTATAACTTTTCTTCCGGTTCTGTCTGTTCACCATCCCAATCGCAAATATCCTTTGCCTGATATTCGATTTCCTCGCAACAATGCAGATGGCTGTTGCCAGTATCTCTCTCCAAATTGACGGTCTGGTCTCCGAAAGCTATTTCGAATGTCCGGTCATGGTTGCCGCTGAAGACATATTTCGTGCAACGGTTCGGCTGAATCTTGTTGTCTGGCTTGATCGGTTTCCACCCCAAAGCGGTTAGTCGTTCGTTTTCGTTTGCCTCTGCCGTGCCGAATGATTTTGTCGCTTTGATTATGCATAGCCTGTTTTTATATCTATATTCATATTTAGGGTGATCTTTTGATAAATGATTGATGTTTGGGCTTGCTTACTCCTAACCGGATTTTGCCGAATACCGACGGGACTTTGTAGCTGTCAGGCAAAAGGTCTTTGTTGTGTTATGGATTTTCCTGAAAACTTCCGAAGCAGGGCTTCGGATTACCTTACCGATGATAGATCCGGCTCATCAGTAAGTGGCTGCAATACAGGATTGTGTTGCACCGGCTTTTTCGATTTGCTCAATGTGAAGGCTTTGGCTTGTTTCAGGGTTTTCGGTGGTTTTGTGGGCCAGCGAGAGGTTCAGTGCTACGAGATGATAGCCGCGCTGGCCGCCCCATGCCACGTTCATGGCGTTGGGACGGCCAGCGTTGTCGTAAGTTGCTACAATCTGTACGGGCAGGGGAGCGACTGCGGGTGTGTTTTCTAAATACTTCTTTATCGCTTACCTCCATCCCATGAACATACGTGTCGTTTCGGCATCGTGGTGGTCGAAGAAAAGGCTTTTGCCGGTGTCGAGTGTAGCGATGGCCGCCATATCCTCGTCTGAGAGCGTGAAGTCGAATATGTCGATGTTCTGCTGCATCCGTTCGATGTGTGTCGATTTGGGAATGATAATCACTCCGCGCTGAATCAACCAACGCAAAGCTACTTGTGCTACGCTCTTGTCGTATTTGTGACCGATTTCGGCCAGTATCGGATTGGTAAAGAGGTTGTTGCGGCCTTCGGCGAGGGGGCCCCACGACATGATGCGTGTGCCGAACTCTTCCATGATTTTCTGCGGCTCGGTTTGCTGGTCGAAGACGTGTGTTTCTACTTGATTGACTGCCGGGACGATTTCCATATTGCTGGCGATGTCGATGAAGTGGTCGGGATAGAAGTTGCTCACGCCGATGGCGCGTAGCTTGCCTTCCTTGTATGCTTCTTCCAAAGCCCGGTATGCTCCGTATCGGTCGCAGAAGGGCTGGTGTAGCAGCATCAGGTCGATATAGTGGGTCTGCAACTTGCGCAGGCTCTCGTCGATGGAGGCTTTGGCTTTTTCGTAGCCGTAGTTGGAAATCCAGACTTTCGATACGAGAAAAATCTCTTGGCGGCTGATGCCGCTCTTGCGGACGGCATTTCCTACTCCTTCTTCGTTGTGGTATGCTTGTGCCGTGTCGATCATGCGATAGCCTACACTGAGGGCATCGCTTACACAACGCTCGCATTCGGCGGGCGATACTTGATAGACGCCGTAGCCCGTCTGGGGCATTTCGACGCCGTTGTTCAATGTTACTGTATTCATTTCGATATCCATTTTTTGATTTCTTCTGATTTAGCGGGCAGGCGAAGCCCTTTTTTGATTTTGAGGGAGGGGTAGCCTTTCTTTAGCGTGGCATCGGCTTCTGACATCGGGCTTTCGTAAGAGGTACAGAAAGGAAATATCACCTTGTCTTTCAGTTGCTCACCGTACTTGTCGAGGAAAGTGCGGATTACTGCCGGCTCTTCGTGCCACCAAATGGGGAAACCGACAAACAGGGTATCTATCTTTGCAAAGTCGATGTCAATGGGCTTAATGGCCGGTCGAAGTGACCGGTTGAGGTGTTCTTGTGTGCAACGGGACTGCTTGTTTGTCCAATTGACGTCTTCCGATGAATAGGGTTGTTCGGGCAGAAGCCTTATCATTCTCGCTCCTGTCGCTTCTGCAACTTGTTTGGCTGCAAGTTCGGTGTTGCCGGAATGTGTGAAATATACGATTACCGATTTTATGTTATTGTCCGTTTTTGTTTGGGCTTGTACGGTACTGCTGCATGACATGGTTATGGTTGCAGCTATTGCGGTGATGTATTTAAGTATGTGCATAACTGTTAGATTATATATTATTTAATTACTCTCATCTTTTTAAGCCATGATGGGGTGTTCTGTTCGTTGATGTGCCCGCTTGTCAATCTTTCGCCCGTCAGGTGACGGGTGTCGGGGGGGAAGTTCCACGATACCGCAGCCATCATCGGATAAATCAAATATTTTTTCATATTAACATCTTTGAATTATTTATTGTTCGGTTTCGATATGAGTGCAAAGTTATAGGTTCTCAATGATAATGAGGGGATAAAAATTACGGGTCGAATTACCATTTTTCCGGAAAATGCCATCAGGGGGTCGGGGTATTGGGTGTTGAAAAATGAAAAACCGGAATAAGTGTAGTTTGAACCGAATTTCTTGTAAAGCCTTGCAGAAAAGTTCCTTCTAATTTTGCAATGTCAAGGAACAAATGAATCTTTTAGGAAGTATGAAAAGGAAAATTATCGTGTTGTTTTTGGGGTTGTTCTTTTTTGTGGACACCCCGTTTTTCGGGCAAGATACTTGTGTAACTGTGGCCAATGTACCTATGGTACAATTGAATAATGGAGTCTTTATGCCGCGCTTCGGGCTGGGCACTTTCATGGCATCTGTGGAGGATTGCAAACAGGCTTGTCTCGTGGCGTTTAAGAACGGGTACCGGCATATTGATACGGCTCATGCTTATATGAACGAGCGTGGTGTCGGGGAGGCTGTCAAGGAGTGTGGTGTGCCTCGTGAGGAGATATGGATTACGAGCAAGCTTTGGCCTACCGAATACGGTGAGGGCAAGACGCTGGAGGCTATAGACAGAATGTTGTCCCGCTTACAGCTCGATTATATAGACTTGCTGTATGTGCATCAGCCTGTCGGTGATTTCGTAGGTGCGTGGAGGGATATGGAGAGGGCTGTAAAAGCTGGTAAGGTGCGTGCTCTCGGAATCAGCAATTTCGATGCAAGCGACGAGGTGTTCCGTACTATTATGGATAGTGCCCGTATAAGGCCCGCGGTGCTCCAGATAGAGTGTCATCCTTATGCGCAACGGCTGGAAATGAGGGAAAAAGTGAAACCGTATGGTATTTTGGTCGAATGCTGGTTTCCTCTGGGTGGCGCGATGTCGGACGGGGCTTTGCTGAGGGATCCGACTATTCTTGAAATAGCCGGGGCTCATGGTAAGAGTGCGGCGCAGATTATCTTGCGCTGGCATATACAGGAGGGCTTTTCGGTCATTCCGGGTGCTACGAATCCTGCTTATATCGAGGAGAATATCGGAATTTTCGATTTCAAATTGAGTGACGCGGAGATGGGGCAGATGCGTTCGCTCAACAAGGAGAAGCGTTTTTTCAACATGCCTCTTGGCGAAAAGGAGGAAGTGTATCTGAAGATGCAGTTGCCGGATTGACGGGTTTTATGAACTGTAAATTGTAGATGTAATGGAATATAGGATATTGGGATTGAGCGGATTGCGCGTTTCTGCCGTGGGACTTGGCTGCATGGGCATGAGCCATGCCTACGGTGCGCCAGCCGACAAACGGGAGATGGCGGAACTCCTTGCCGATGCGGTGGAGATGGGCTACACCTTTTTCGATACTGCCGAGGTATATGGCACACCCGACCGTCCGCACCACAATGAAGAGTTGTTAGGTGAGGCGTTGCGCCCTTACCGCAACCGCATTGTTATCGCTACGAAATTCGGACTGACATTCGATAAGCCCGATGAAGCGGGACTGCACGCGCTTGTCCCCGATGCACGTCCGGCAACTATCCGTCACTCGGTGGAGGAGTCGCTCCGGCGGCTGCGTACCGACCGCATCGACCTCTACTACCAGCACCGCATCGACCCGAAGGTCGCACCGGAGGAGGTGGCGGAGGTGATGGCAGGGCTTATCCGCGAGGGTAAAATCCTGCACTGGGGCATCTCGGAGGCAACGGAGGAATATCTGCGCCGTGCCCATCGCGTTTGCCCTGTGGCGGCGATACAGAACCGGTTTTCGATGATGGCGCGCTGGCACGAGGCGTTACTGCCCGTGTGCGAGGAGCTCGGCATAGGCTTCGTGGCGCATTCACCGCTTGCCAACGGCCTGTTGACCAACCGCTACACGGCCGGCATGGCTTTTGACCCTGTGACCGACTACCGCGCCTCGATGCCGCAATACCGTCCGGAGAGTTTCGGGAAGAACCGGGCGCTGTTCTCTTTGCTCGAAAGGCTGGCTGAGGAACACCGCGCTACCGCGTCGCAAATTTCGTTGGCGTGGATGATGAACAAGCGTCCGCCCATCGTTCCTATACCCGGCACTCGCCGCTTGTTCCGGTTGAAGGAGAATATCGGTGCAGCGGATATTCACTTGACCGATGGGGAGGTAAAGGCGATAGACACGGCTCTCGAGAGCATACCGATGAGTGAGGTGTTCGGCGGCTCATCGATAAAGAGGTGACATTTGTATAATATATAGGAAAAGATAAAAGGTTGTTGTGCCGTGTGCAGCGATGGCTGCATGCGGTATTTTAAACGCACAGGAGACGATGTAAGAGAACGACGCGTTCGCTGTGGCGGAACTGTCTGAATAGGGCATTGGACAAACTGGCGGGGAGGTCGGCGGGAACCTTTGATAAAAAGGGTGGGCCATAAAGCTTTGCCACAAAAAGTGTGAAATTGGGATATTGTCGGATATTTATCGCTAATTTTGCAAATCATTGGACAAGAAGCATGGAAGAGCGGGAAAATATAATCGTTGCCGATGCCCTCGGTGTGATAAAGACAGATATCGATAAGGAGTATCTGGCGCACTTGCTTTGTCTGGGAGGGACGTGCCGTTACCGTTTCAATGAACGGGATTTCGAGTTGCACGCGGGGGATTTGTCCATTATCCGCAAACGGAAGCTGATAGACAGGGTACAGCCGTCGGAGGATTTCCGGTGCAGGATAATCTATGCTACTCCCGGTTTTATAGACTTGTGTACGCCACAGAGCAATTATGGGATGAAGGGGTCGTTGGCCCTTTTCCTCAATCCGGTCATGCACCTTACACCGGAGCAGCAGATTGTCTGCCGCCGCGATTTCGACCTGCTGGAGCAGCGTATCCGGGACACGGGGCACCGCTTTTACCGGGAAACGCTTATCAACACCATGCAGGCGGCGATTCTCGACTTCTTCGACTTCCACGCCCGCATTTATGGGGATAGTGATATTTCGACGCAGAACGCTTCTATCATGAACCGTTTCCTGAAAATGCTGGAGGAGGGTACATACCGCGAGCATCGGGAGGTGACTTATTATGCCGATTGCTTGTGCGTCACGTCGAAATATCTGTCGGAGGTGTCGAAAAAGGTCAGCGGATATGCCGCCAACTACTGGATCAACCGTTATACGATACTCGACATCTCACGCCAGTTGCGCAACAAGTCGTTGACTTTCGTCCAGATTTCCGATATGTTCGGTTTCTCGTCACCGGCTTATTTCAGCCGTTATGTGCAGCAGAATTTGGGTGTGAGGCCGTCGGATTACAGGGAGTAGCCATTCCCTTTGAGAGTGAGGTTGTGNTTTCGCATCACCGCTATCTTTGCCGTAGTATCGTTGTCGAGGACAAACGGCAAGGGGGAAATTGGTTTGGGCTATACCGGGGTGCCGTATTTATTGTAAGTGGAGTTTCCGGTGTATATGTCATGGAAAACGGGCAATGGCGGCTTTCTGCGCTTGCCTTTACAAAAACTTTAGGTGAATGATTAAAAAAGAAACAGATATGAAATGGTGGAGCAGCTATGTAATGGATTTGCTTGCCCGTGGGCGGGCAGGAAGGATATCGGCAATCACGAGGGTCAAGCCTGTGGCCGACTATGGATGGGTAGCTTCTGCAGAAGGTCTCCTTCCTGTTCTTGTTAATACCGTCAAGGCATGAAAAGGGTACTGATGCTTATAGCGGTCTTTTTTATGGGCTGGCCGGTTGTCCGGGCGAATGGACCGTTGCAGGTAAAATTCCGTTCGAGGGCACTGCTTGATGCGACTGTTTCCGGATATGGGAAAGAAAAGGCGCAAGGGTATTATCGGATAGAAGACTTTCGTGCGGGGTTCAAGGCAACTTACGGAAGGTTCGAGATAAAGGCCGACGTGGGAATAGGAGACGGAAAGTTGGCCTTCAAAGACTTGGTGCTGGGCTACCGCTTCAAGAATGGTATGTTGTCGTTCGGAAACAGTTATGAGCCTTTTTCTATGGACATGCTGATCAGTACGGCTAACCTCCGTTTCCATCAGTCCTCCGCTTCTGTTCTGGCTTTTACTGATGGCCGTAAATTGGGGGTAACTTATCATTTTTACAATGCCCGCTGGTACTTGGGAACCGGTATATACACCCACAACGACCTTAATGAGATAGGTGACGGGCAAAGAAACGCTTTTGTTTCTACCAGCCGTGCCGTATGGAGAAAACAGGGCAGTGACCATCGGCTGTTGCATTTCGGAGGGGCTTTCTCTTTCCGTACCCAGGAGGTAAATGCTCCGGAAGCCCCGACGGGAGAAATAGGGTGTGTGGGGATTACGTCCATGTTTCCTGCTCCGTTGCTTGGGGCTGGAATATCTGACAAGGGCTCGGAAGTGAAGGGTGTGATGGAGGCGTTGCTCACTGCTCCGCGCTTCATGCTGCAGGCCGAGTATTATTTTGACAGGTTCGGCCGTACCGGGGGAAAACATGCTTTCTGTCCGCATGGCGGATATATACAGGGAGGGTTTCTTGTCAAGGGACGCGGGTTCGGTTATGATTCCGTGTACGGTATTCCGGGGCGTCCTGTATCTTCGCAAGCGATAGAATTGGTGGCTCGCTTCAACTATACCGATTTGAATGACGGCAAGGCGCAAATCCGGGGTGGAGAGGAAAAGGACTTGTCTTTGGGTATAAACTTTTATCTTAACGAATATTTCGGAGTGAAGGTTAATGGCGGTTATGTATGGGGGGGGGGGCATTGCAACAGCTTTTTTTAGGAGGGTTTTTTTTTNGTATGGGTGGGGAGGCATTGCAACAGCTTTTATCAGGAGGATTTCTTTTTGGTACAGGCACGTATGCAGTATATCTTCTGAACGGCCCAATGAACATTTTCGGAATATTTATGAGGGGGGGGAATCATTTGGGTGTGGGGAATTTCATCTAACTGTTTTCCGGTGTTTCAGCTGGTTACTATATCGGAGTAGTCCAGGAAGATATGGTATATGGAAAATGTTTCTTTTATGTTTGTGTTCCGTCGGTGTATGGATTTGTAGGTACCCGGGATGTCCGGATGGATGGGGCATGGCCGTAATGGCCGTTCTGTCGTAATGTGGCTTGCATGCCGGAGTTTGGCGTTTATCTCTTCGACTATTTGCCGGTCGGACAGGGAATGGGACTCTATGAATCCCAGCTGTCCTTCGAAGGGCAGCCTTATCTCGATGTAGCTTCTGTTTGTGAATTTGAGCAGGTCTCCGATGTAGCGGCTGGTGTCTGATAGGTTACTGATTCTTTTGCATTCTATGGCGAAATATATTTTGTCTTCGTTTTCTCCCCAGGTTTGTGCCAGTCCTAATTTATTGATAAATATGTCGATTTTGTCGGTTTTTTGTTTGTAATCGGTCTGGTCTATGTATTCTTTTTGTGTTTCTGAGGTAAAACTGATTTCGTCGAGGTCGGATGTCCTGGCTTTCAGGAGGTTTTTGTTTTTGGCCAGGTAGTCTTCGACCAGTCTGAAGCGCAGGAAGTCTTCGAAGTGTATTGCCGTGTGTTCTTTTACGTATGTTTTGGAGTATTTTGCTTTGTCGTTACGGAGTAGTATATAGCATTCTCCGATGTACCATAGTATGTTTTTTATCCTGTTGGCTGTAATGGACTGCTTGCGGTTGGATACGAATATTGAGGCTTCTCTCATTTGGTTACATGTTTAACTGGTCCAACTCTGCGTTTTCAATCTCTGCTTTGAACTCTGCGACGTCATACCATGCCATAGCGCGGTGCCAACATTTGTATTCGTTCGGCTTGATGATATAGAACGAGTTTTGTTCGAATCCTTTTATGTCTTTCCGGATAAACAGGTTTTTGGCCTTGTCGGCGGTGTTTGTGATTTGCGATATGCTCAGGTTGCCGATTTTTTCGAGGACTTCTGCTTCGTTTTTCTTGTCTTGGGGATATGTGATTTTGCCGGTCGCTTCTTCGGGCGAAAAGATAAAATTCATCGCGATGAAGTGCTTCAGGGGATAAATTTCGACTTGGATATGCTCATCGGGGTATATTTTCTGAAATTCGCGGATGTATACTTCTGCATATTTTTCAAGGACTGTTTTTTGGTATCTGTAATCGGATTTGTTGTTGAATGTAAAGTCTGTGACCAGATGTTGCTTGCTGTCCTGGAACTGGTATCTGGATATTTTCAGGACGTAGTCGATGAGGTCTTTTTCGTATTCGTTTATCCGGTATATGTGGTTTATGGTATGGTTTATGGTGTCCAGGGCTTCGCGATTTATACGGGGTTCTGATTGCATGAATCCGGTGTCGCCTGCTTTGAATTGCCCGATGAGCCTGTCTATGCTGCTTGCAAGGGTGACCGATTCTTTTTCGCCGGCATCGATTATGGGGAATGACAGGAACTCTTCTTTCCATCTGATTTGGGGCCTTGTGGAGGTTCCCCACGAGCCGGATGTCATATAGATATAGTACTGGTACAGGTCGGTGATGAGGTATGTGTATAGCTTCTTGATGGTGTCTTGGGAGTGTGTGCTGCTGATGGCGAAGACTCCTTTTCGGAATACGTATTCTTTGTCTGCCAACGAGATGACTATTTCTGATTCGTTCTTGGCTTGTTCTTTAATCAGAATCTGTCGTCCTTCGTATAGTCCTTTGATTCTTCCGCTTTTGATGTAGATGTCGTCGTTCTCTATTTTGCCGGAGGGGTCTTGGGAGTATGAGAAGTATCTTTTTATGTCTGCATTTTCGATGACGGGTTTGCCGAGGATCGGTGTGAAGGGCCCGTATTCGTCTTTTGTGCCTTTGAGTATGCCTGCTCCTGCGAAGATGGTTTTGTTGTCTATGTAGTCGATTATTTTTTTCTTGTTGTTTTGTATTTTTTTGAGCAGGTTGAAGTCCAGGATGTTACCGTATAGGGCTACTTTGAACATCCAATCGTATTCGAGGAAATATCGTTGGCAGATGCTTTTCTGGTCGTATTTCTCGATGAGTATCATCTTGAAGTATTTGAGAAAGTAGTTGATTTTAAGGGATTGGTGTATGATGATGTTTTTCAGGTAATCGTTGTTGTGGGACAGTTGGTAGTATACGATACTGGCTGGACTGTCTTTTTCTTCGAAAATCAGGCGTCTTACGGGTGACAGGTCAAAGAACTTGTCGATGTTGTATGTGGTGAGAAATTCTTTTTTGAACTGTCTTGTGGTCTGTGATACGTTGTAAAATATGGTGCTCGTGACAATCAGCGCGGCTTTTGTGCCGGAGTGCATGAAGTCTTTTGTCCGCAGGAGGAAGGATTGGGCTATCTCGAACCGTCCTACGGTTTTTTTGTTCGACTTCAGCCATTCGAGATGGAAGCGGTCTTTGTTGCTTTTCCACGGCGGGTTTCCCAGGATGTAATGGGGCCTTGTCCGGTTGATTACCTGGTTGAAGGGATGGGCCGTGTCGAAGAAATTGGCATGGAAGAGGTTCTCGTCCAGCAGATTGGGAAATTGGCATGTGTTGATGTCTTTCGGCTCTTGGTAATCCAGCAGGGCGATGTATATGGAGAAGCATGTGACTTTCAGGGCTTCTTTGTTGATGTCGATTCCGAACAGGTTGTTCTTGGCTATACTCCTGATGCGTTCGCTGAATGTCTTTTTATCGTCGTTGCCGTGCAGTTCTATTTCTTTTTCGATCATCCTTCTCAGGGATTGGACTAAGAAGATGCCAGAACCGACGGCTACTTCAAATATTTTGCATTCGGATGTGTCGTTTTGGGAGAGATATGCGTCGATGGTGTCGTGGAGTATGTATTCTACCAAAAATGAGGGTGTATATACTGCGGATTGCAGGTCTCTTGTCTCGGGGTCGATCAGGGACTCGTAGATTCCGGAGATGACTTCTACGGGGATTATGGAGAAATCGAATATTTCGAAGTAGAAATCGCTTCCGTAGAAGAGGGTGCCTTTTTCGGGTGTTTCTCCTTTGAATATGTCGGATAGTGCTGATGCTTGTTCGTGTGTGAGCTTGATGTCTACGTCTTTGAACAGGACTCCGTTGAACCTGTCGTTCAATTTGGCGAATAGTTCGAATAGCTTGTCTGGTTCTTGAATCAGGTTGCTGAAGCTGTATCTTCTTGCGGGTATGTCGTCTCCTGTTATGTATCGGGTATCGATGTTTATGTTCCTGTCAATGAGGTATCTGATAAAAATCAGCCTGAGGATGAGGGAGTTCGGGATGCTGCCTTCGGGGTCGTTTTCTTTGTCGGCCAATGCATTCCTGATGTCTTTTATGTTCTGGAAAAGGCGTTCGTTGACGCGCTTTTTTATGCCTTTCTTTTTGTATGGCTCGATGTATTCTTTTTGGAACCATGTCCATATTCCGGTGCTTTGGATGTTCCAGAATGAGAATTTCCTGGTAATTTCTTCGTCTGTCAGATGCAGTTCTTCCAGGCGGCGCTTGTCTTTTATGTAGTTGAGCGCATTGTATACTTTTATTTCCCGGTTTTTGATGACAAAGGCTATGGGGGAGTAGTCGAACGACCAGACTTTTTTATGAATGTCTTCTTCTCTTTTCGTATCGGTGTTGCCCGACAGGTCAAAGAAGAGTATGAGCGGCTGGTTGTTATAGATGAATATGGCATCGGGGTCGATGAGGCTTAATTTGTTCTGTATGTCGAAATGTATGGTGGGGGAGTATGTCCCGTTTTCTTTTTTGAAGGAAACGGCTTCTCCGATGTTCAACTGAGACAGAAATTGGTTTAACGATTTTCCCATGCCATTTTGTTTTCTTCTACAAAGATAGGAAGAATTCGTGAGATTCAGCAGGTTTGGAAAGCAGAATATCGAGGGGTTATGAGGCAATTGGGCTACCACGAAAAGATTTTCGTGGCATACAGGTATGGCCGAACAAAATATCTTTGACAAACGCCTAAATATTATAAAGGGCCGCTCTAACAACTCAAAGCTATCTGATGAAAATGTGTCACAAAAGAATGTCACCGTAAGGGCAAAGTGAATTGGCTGTCGGATGAATGCTGCAAGTTGTTTTTTCCCATGAATTGGGGGCATGGCTATATAGTTAAATAATCATGGAAGGTAAACATGAATTCAAATAAAAATGATACTCGTAATAATTTTAGGTGACTATATACGATAATACCCTAAATCGTGTGACACATTCTGCGAATGTCTTTATTTAGAATCTGTCTGAATTTTATTTATTGATAGTCAGTGAATTGAATTGTTTTACAAACAAAGTTCACTAAAAATCTGCCCAAAGAATTTTTTTCACCAGAGTTACTAAACCCAAATAGCAGAACATTTTGGGTATGCGATTGTAACTCGCCGGAGAATAGCTGATGAAATAGCTTTAAGGAATCTTTCTATTAGCGGCCGTATGGATGACGCAGACTTCAGCCCGGCAAGAATCAATGTTTTGATAATATGTTTCATCTTTATTTTTTGATATGGCATGCTTTTAATTCTGTAATCATATCCTCATTGGTTTTGGATTGATTGAAATATCGTTTTTTTATAGGTATGGAATCTTGTCCTTTGCCTCCCCAAACTAATTCTCCGGAATATATGACCCTGCTTTTCCAGTACAGCGTGCCTTCGAGAAAGAACGTATAGTTTCCCGGAGGGACGCGGTTGCCTTTATCGTCTGTCCCATCCCATTGGTAGGTAATGATACCGTTCCGGGGTGTCGCTCCCGTTATGGCATCTACTTGTGCGGAAGGGATGGTTTGGGGCTTCGCCTTGCTTACCCAAAGCGGAAGGGCATCTTTCCGGTATTCGTATCCGCCTTTTGCCGTAAACGATGTGGCACAGGGTGCGTACCAACCGCCCTGCCGCATCTTCTATCCAAATGGCGTATTGGCTGGAAGCAATGCCGCCCCGGTGGAATCGGAAGGAAATCTCCAACCGTTCTTCTCCACGGTCGGCGGTCGGTGTTTCTTCTGCTCTTAAATGATTGCACTTGTATAGTGCGGTACAGGCAGATGCGAGTGTAATCAGCATAAATACAACTTGTTTCATATGTCATGTTCTTTAATGGCTTTCAGCCTGATTCGTACATAATCGATGTGCCAGCTCCCGTTATTGAACAGGATGCCGTTCAATGACTGCTCTGCTTCAGACAGGATTTCGTTTTCCGTGTTCGTGTCTACCGTGCGGAACGCTTGCTTGTCAAACATCTTTACCCAATTCCTCAAACCGCGCTCGCCGTTTTTGCAGGCTGTGGGGCGGTCGAATAGCAAGGCGTAGACTACTTTGAACCCGTTCTGTCCCAACAAGGTGGCGTATTCGCCTATGGTCGGGAAATAAAAGGGAAAGTCATATTCCATTCCTCTCTTGCGGAAACTTTGCCGCAGGGCTCCATGCACTGTTGCCGTGCATCCTTTGCCTCCGAATTCGCATACCAGTTCACCGCCGGGCTTCAAGGCGCGGTTTATCTGTCTTAAAAGAACCGGTTGCTTGTTCTCGTCGATCCAGTGGAAGACTGCATTGGAAAAGACGGCATCCACCGGTTGATTCAGAGTGAAGTCCAATGCATCCGATTTTATGAATGCCAGTTCAGGATAACGGCTTCGGGCTATGCCAAGCATGTCTTCTGAAGCATCAATGCCTGTAACGTTCAGTCCCATCTCGGACAAACGTTTTGTCAGCATTCCGTTTCCACAGCCCAAGTCTATGACATGGCTCCCGGCATGTGCGTCCAGAAGGTTCAGCACGTCTTCTCCGTACCGGGGTACGAATGAAAAGTCTTGGAGGTATTCTTGTGCATTCCAGTCTATGTTCATAGGTTTTTATTTTTCAAAATCATAAATATTCAATCCCAAGTCTGGATTGTATACGCGCTTTACTTGTTCGCCATAATTTTCCACGACAAACTCTCCGGCTCCGTTCAGAGTAGCGGCAAGCAGATGTCCTGCCAAGGCGGAATAATCGTTGCGCCCTACGGTGATATGCAGATGGAGATATGTTTTCTCGTCCATGGTTGATATATTTCCCGTAAGGTTGGAGATTTCCATTTGCTCCCGGAATGTTTTGTCTTCATAAGCTTTTGTCTGCGGATTGAAGAAACGGAGGGTAAGTTCTCCGATGGCTCCGATACCGCTGATAGAGCCCGACCGGATTTTTTTCTCCTTGCAGAAAGCATTCAGTGCATTTACGATTTCTGCGTGATTGTCGATGCTGACAATGTATCTGTTGCCAATTTTTTTGTATGAGTACATATTTTTTTCGTTTTGTGCGTTTGCCGGAGCAATCAATAGCCCGGCAAACAGCATGATAAGCCATAGTTTTTCCATAACATTCTCCATCAGAATACTTGTGTCGAAAGTTCGGGCCGCTGGTCTTGATGCCAGTAAGGATAAGGTTTCTCTGTTTTGCCGGCGGCATCGAGGCGTTGTATCTGCTCTGCCGTAAGCTTCCAGTCTGCCGCGCCGAGGTTCTGGCGGAGCTGTTCCTCGGAATTGGCTCCGATGACAAGGCTGCATACTGTGGGGCGTTGCAGCAACCAGTTCAGGGCGACTTGCGCCACGGACTTTCCCGTTTCCGCTGCCAGTTCGTCCAATACGTCTATTATATCATACAGACGGTCGTAGGACACGACATTATCCCTTACGGGTGCACCGCCACGAGCCACTCTTCCGTCTTGCGGCGCGGGGTTGTTCCTGCGGTAGCGTCCTCCCAAACGTCCGGCTGCCAGCGGGCTCCAGACCACGGTACCTACTTGCTGGTCTATGCCGAGCGGCATCAGTTCCCGTTCAAAATCGCGGTTCAGCAACGAGTAATATACTTGATGGGCCACGTACCGGCTCCATCCGCGCCTTTCGGACACTGAAAGCGACTTCATCAGTTGCCAGCCGGAAAAGTTAGAGCAACCTATGTAGCGTATCTTGCCGCTTGCCACCAAGTCGTCCAACGCCCGGAGCGTTTCTTCCACGGGTGTGTTGGCATCGAATCCGTGGATGTAGTAGAGGTCGATGTGGTCTGTGCCAAGGCGTCTCAGGCTCGCCTCGCATGCTTCTATCAGGTGGAAGCGTGAAGCACCTTCCTCATTGCGGCTTTCGCCCATGGGGAAGGTGCCTTTGGTGGCTATGAGCACCCTGTTGCGTTTTCCTGCAACCGCCTTGCCCAATATCTCCTCGGCAAGTCCGCGCGAATACATATCTGCCGTGTCAAACATATTCAGTCCGGCTTCCAGGCATATATCAATCATGCGGGCGGCTTCTGCCACTCCTGTATGGCCCCAGCCTTCGAAGCCGTGGGTGCCGCCGAATGTTCCTGTTCCCAGGGTCAATGCCGGGACGAAAAGTCCCGAGCCGTTCAGTCTGCGATATTCCATAATGACAAGTATTTAAATGTTTTATAATCCGATGGTTTCATATGAGGAGCATAAGTACCGACACGCAGGTGACGGCAGTCGTGAAATAGCGGAATCCCTTTTCAGGCAGTCGTTTGACCAGCAGAATGCCGAACATGCCGCCTAATAGGACGAAAGGCACGGCACAGGTATCCAGGAGGAGTGATGAGGCCGTGATATTGTTCCACGCCAGTGCCTGAACGGGGATTTTCAGGTAGTTTATCATCAGGAAGAACCATGCGTTGGTTCCCACAAAGCTGTATTTAGGCATCTTGACGGACAGGAGGTATATAGCCATGACCGGCCCTGCGGCATTTCCTATCATGGTAGTGAAACCGCCCAAAAGGCCGAAAAGCGGACCATACCACCAGCAAGACGGAAGCTTGTTTTCTTTTCTTTTCCATTCTGGCCAAAACATAATAAGCAATACCACGGCAAGGCATCCTCCCATCAGATGTTTGAACTCGGCAGGTGGTACTATCTTATCTACAAACAGGGCCAGGACAAAACCTGCCAAAGCGGCCGGAAGCAGTTTGAAAACATATTTCCATTCCGCGACGCTGCGGTAGTAGAGTACGGCTATCAAATCTGCCACGCACAATATAGGAAGTATCAGCCCGGTGGAAGGTTTTGCTCCGAAAGCTATTGCCATCAGCGGCACTGCCAACAAACTGATACCCTGGATACCGGTTTTCGACATTCCTATGAGTGTCGCCGAAAGGAAAAGCATTCCCCAATCAGAGGGGGATTGTATCCATGTGGAAAGGTCCATTGCTTTACTGTTTTAGCAATCCTAAGACTCTCATCAGTTCTTGCTTCATGATATCGGTATCGACGTCTTTCCCTGTCCAGTATTTTATGGCTATCATTGCTTGGTAAATAAGCATGTTCATTCCGGGAAGAATTTGCTTGCATCCGTTTGCCAAGGCATCTTTTAGTAAATGTGTATAAACGGGATTAGGGATGCAATCTGCGACTATCATCTGTGGCCGTAATGTGTCGACGCGAATATTGAGGCGTTGCTCAATGTCAGGATACAGGCCTACGGGGGTGGCATTGATTACTATGTCTGTATCGGAGGGAATGCTGAATGTACGGTTCCATGGCCGGAATGAAGCTTTTGCCGGTGTTCGGTTGTTCAGTAGGTCGGCCAATGATTTTCCTCTTTCACTCACATTCAGTATGGTGATTTCTTCTGCTTCGGCTAATGCCATCTCTACAGCTATCGCACGGGCTGCCCCGCCTGCCCCGAAAATGACAATCTTTTTGCCGGGTATGGATGTCATTTCTGAAATTGCTTTTACAAATCCTTTTCCATCTGTATTTTCACCTGTTGTCTGCCCGTCAGGGTCGATTATGACCGTATTGACCGCACCTATAATCTGTGCGGACTCTCCAATCTTGTCTAAGTACTTCATGACTTCCACTTTGTTGGGGATTGAGCAGTTGAACCCCCGCCATCCCATTGCCTTGGCACCTTCAAAGGCTGCCTGCAAATTATCGGGCCCTACTTCGCAATTGATATAGCGATAATGTAGTTTGTGGTGGCGGAATGCAGCTTCCATAATGGCCGCGGTAGGATTTTCGGCCGCAGGTTTTGCAAATGACCCAAGCAATTCATACAGGAAGTTCGGCGAAGAAGCCTTTTGTTCCTTGATGTTCATAATACCGATCTTTTTCATTTCATTTGACTCTGCAAAATTAACAGTAATAAAAGGAATATGGTTCGGTTATATTTGCAGTATTATCTATTATATTTGCAATCGAACAAAAAGCGTAAGTATGCCAATATTAGAACGTAAGATTATACATGGCGTAGCGACAGTATGCAGCCATATTTCTTATCCTCGTTTCGTACTCCCTTTGCACAAGCATGTAGAGTTTGAAATCATGTTGTTCACCCAAGGCAACGGAAAACAGTTTGTCGGTGAGGGTGTATCTGAATATAGAGCTGGGGATATCGCCCTCATCGGAAGCAATGTGCCTCATCTTCACTTGTGTGATTCCAAGTTGCATCCTATATCCGCAAACGGCCAAGATAATAAATGGAGTGCCGGAGAGGCTATACAGTTCAGGCCGGATATGTTTCCGGAAAATATGAAAGATATTCCGGATTATCGTTTTATCTACGATTTGCTGCAGAAAAGCCAATATGGAATCCGCTTCTACGATGAGGGTGTGTTTGATGAAATGCTGGGGATGGTACGGGTGTTTGATTCTTCTGAATATACCTCACGTCTTGTCTGCTTGTTGCGTATGCTCGAAAAACTGCATGACTGCCGGCATTTCAAATTACTCTCCGACACTGCATATAATCAAGCGAATCATATTCCTGATGTAAAGGAACCTGTCAATAAAGTGTATGCATATCTTTATAATCATTTCAAGGAAAAAGTGACGTTGGGGGGGATAGCGGAGTTTGTCAAACAAAATCCTACGGCATTGTGCCGGTATTTCAAACAGCGCACGGATAAGAGCATTTTCCAATGTTTGGCCGAGATACGGATTGAACACGCATGCAAATTGCTGGCTTATTCAAAAATGAATGTTTCGCAAATAGCGTATGAATCGGGGTATAATAGTGTCACTCATTTTATCGCTCAATTTGAGAAAATTACCAGACAGACACCGTCTGAATATAGGACACGGATAAAATTGTGAGAATTCTTAAGTGTGGTGAACGATGGTATACAACTTACGCTATGTCTTGATATATGGGAACAGGTTGTTTGGGTATGCCTGAAATACAAACTTGCTTTTTTTAAAACTTTGTTGGATTGATTCAGAGTAACTTCCAAAACGCCATTTCCTGCTACAAGTTGCCATCACTATGCCAATCCATTGTTTGATGCACAATGTCCGTTTGCTTTGTTTCCAAAACAGGGTATCAACGTTAAAAAAAACGTACCGTCAATGGAAGTATTGTTTTTTCGGAAAGAGATTTTCGAGGAAATGGGGGTGAAGTTTGGATGAATTTCTTTTCATGTCCCTACCGTTTTCTCGTTGGTCAAAAGTAGGAAACCATGCACGCTTTCTTGATATGCAAAATATTGCAAATCAGAGATAAACAATCTTGTTCGGTGGAGATTCGCACTCCACCTTTTCCGCTCTACTTTCTGGAACACCGGAAGCGGCCATATTCCGCATTTTTTTGCGTCCTCTCGGAAAACAAAATCCTGATTCCGTTTGGAAATCAGGATTTTACTGTCTTTTGCTTTTCTTTGAAGTGGTGCCACCAGGAATCGAAAAACGGTTTGTATAGCACTATTTCTCAATAAGTTATATCTTTATTACGATGTTAGTCCCTTGAATAAGGTTTTCACAACTTTGCACCGTTCGACATCAGTTTGTATCTTGGGTACGATTTCTGAATGCAAAGATAGAAGATAATTGTTATTTTTCTATAGGTTTTACTTCTTTTATTTCTTTTCCAGCATATGTCCCATATGCTTTTCCGGAAACTTCTCCTTTTTTATAGTAGTCTGCTAACATCTTTAATGTTAAATCTATATCATTTTCTGATTCTATATGGAGTTTTCCATCCTTAACATTCAATTGATTACCATATTTCTTGCAAATCCGTTGCATTTTGTTTATGGCTTTGGTGTCAATTCCTTTGTAATTCCCGATTTTGGTAAGTCGAACCAGTTTTTTATGGATTGATGGATTAGATTCAATTTGTTGGTTGATAATCTCTAAACCTGTAATCATCTTAGTTTCTTCAAGTTGAGTTAAAACTTCTTTTGCTTGCTTTTTATATTCCTCTTCCAATCCAACTATCTGTTCAAATTGAGTTTTCTTAGCAATATAGAAAATATCATTATAATATAAACAATCTACTTGTTTGTCAAGATTGACGGTTTCTCCTTGTATCAACTCTAATTTTTGGCTTTTGGTATTGAAGACAGTTCTTAGTGCCTTAGGAATCCATTTCCGATTGTTACTGTCTTTTTCATNAGTTTTTTTATTAATGAGATACGATAATTGTTCTTGCGTCAAGGAATATAAATGATTACGGATTTCATCATTTATATCAACTTGATATACTTTAAAAAGATATTTATCCAGAACTTTGCTATTTTTTTTCTGATTATGTTTTAAAACTCGCGTTATAAAATAGAGATATGTATCACTAACCTCTATATCCTCCAATCTCTCAAGTAAATCTTCTAATATCATATTTATTCTTTGTTTATTGCGAAAAACAGCTTGTTTCCTATTTCATATAATTTTATTTTATCTTCATCCTGTAACGAATTATTTTTTGATATGATAAATCCGTTTTTTATTTTTTTGTTCTTAGAATACTCAATATCATAAATAGAATATTTACAACTAAGAATTGGATTTATTAATATCATTGATGAATTTATATATATCCTATATATAATACCCATTAAAAATAAGATAGAAATCCCTTCATACCACCCATTAAGGCTTTGAAATAGAAAAGGAATTATATAAGTTGCTATATATCCGATAGATTCACTATTTTTATTCTTAATATCAATAATTTGCGCATTAAATCCATTTTCTGATATATCTTCAATATTTTTCAATGTATTATGCAATCCGATAATTCCCAATATAGAGACCAAAGTTAGTACACTTGATAAGCCAAAGAAAGATAGAAATATTTTAATACTATTTATTGATATTCCACCCCAATGGAGATAATTATAGTTATCCGAAAGTTGCCTGAGTATTACCAATATAAATAATGGTAAATATGAAGATACGAATAAAGCAAATTTAGCTCCTTTCTTTAAATCGTTATTCTTATATCTCATACGTTTCGTTTTTCAAAAAATATCCTCCAGTTTTAGGCGCACCTCTAAACTCTATCAAGGTTTTATCTTGTAAAACCTTGATATATCGCATAGTCGTTCTTAAACTCTTGTTGATATGCTTGCTGATTTCAGAAGCATTCAAACCGGGAGTGGTTGCCAGCAGATTGAGAATAGCTTGTTCATTCTCGTTTATTGTATCATTTACTATGTCATTTACTCTGCCATTTACTGTGTCATAGTTGGCAGAGTTAGTGATTTTACGTTTGAACACTGCTGTAAATATCCCCTCTGTGTGAAATTCCGGTTCGGGCAGATTCGCTTCTCTCATGGCTTCCTGCATACGAGGAATACCGGATGCAACTCTTTCAACCAAGTGCATACGGGTAAATAAACCAAAAATTAGCGGATTACGTGTCATGCTTTTATGCCCGAAATCTTTAGCCACAACAGGCAGAAGTCCTCCGGGATTGGAAATCTCTACCCGGTCGTCAAACATTTCTACCATAATGCTTGCGCCTTGTTCGTAATAATCACGGTGCGACAGGGCATTTATAATGGCTTCTTTAAATACGGTCAGAGGTATTTCCCAGATTTCCTCTCTTGGTCCTGCACCCTCTATTTTATAAGCTACTTGCAGTTTGCTTTCCAGCCAAGACATAGCCTGTAAATATTGTTGGTACAATGAACCTCCGAAAGTTTTATCATCTATAATATAGACTTTATTTGTTCCCTTGAAAAGAACACATCTTGTAACAGCATGTGGAAACTTTCGTTCAGGTTGTTTGCCGAAGAACATCGCTGCTCCATTCTTTGCCGTTCCGCTCTCAGTAAACAGTTCCAAGTTCTCAAAAATTTGTTTGTCGGGTGTGGACGAACTTAGTTTGGCTTCCGTTCGGAAACTCTTTATCATCTGTTCGTCTGCATCCGTGTAAATATTGAACCAATGGCAGGGTATATGGTCAAAAAAGATTTTGTTACACTCCTGAAAGAAGCTGCGCATTTCTTCGGCTGTGCGAAGTTTCTGTGAGTTTGCCCCCTCACGCACATAGATAGAACCGGAAAATATATAAGGTTTATCCTTGCCGGACGGAACATCAATCACCCAAACAGTTTTATCTCCAATATTTATGGAATACAATTCACAGTGGAGTGCAGGAGATATTTCGCTGATAGAACCTTGAATGGCAGAACGCTTATCGTTTTCTAAGTTAGTATCTACCACTTGTCCGTTATCATCTACTCCAATAAGCAAATATCCTCCGTTTGCATTGGCAAAAGCACATATTTCTTCTGTCAGTTCACGAACCTTTGAAGGAACACGAACCTTAAATTCCACATTGTAGCCTTCTCCACTATCAATGAGTGATTGTATGTTTTCTGTATTTAACATGAACTTTTATAATAGTGCCACAAAAATAGTTATTTGTTACGATTGTAAGTTGTTAGTTTCATTTTATTTATGGCAAAACATTCCTCTTTTCGCTTTTATCAATACTGTATTTATTGAACAAACCCAGTCTTTGAGCGAAGTTGACAGCTTCAATCGAATTGTTAGCTTTTAATTTTTGTAATATATTCTGTCTATGACTATTCACTGTATTGATACTAACTTTCAATGTTTCTGCTATCTCTTTACTCAATAAGCCTTTCTTCATAAATCGTAAAACTTCTAATTCCCGGTTTGTCAAAGGTTCATCCAGTGTATCAGATAAATCTATAAATATCTGTTCTCCAGTTTTAAAGTTATATAGGTGGCTTTTAATAATTTCCGATTCATGGCTTGCATCAACATCAATAACCGATAGCATAAGCCAAANCCATAATCTATATCGTCCGGATGTATAACCTCAATAACTGGCTGATGTCCATGAATAAACAACCTACGGGAGTCAAGCCCATATAGTTTAGGAATATTATCAGAAACAAAAACGAATTTATTAGTGTAGCAATCAAATACCAATACGATACTATGCGTAACTTCTGAAAGTTTAATCCAATCATTTTTCCTCTTTTCAAGAATGAAATAATCAATTTCATCGAACTCTATGCTTGATGTTGGCAGTATATTTATGACTTTCTTTTCTATTTCACTAATTATCATGCTTGCTATGACGTTTATTGTTAGATAGTTAGGTTACATCTCATTATAAATGACTATTGTCCTTAGAGTATCTTGCATCTAACTTTGTACAAAGTTAATAAAAAGAGCATAAGTGTAAGGTAAATAGATGTTTAATGTTTTAATTATTCCTATATGATAAAAAAGATTTGTTTAGTGACACGGAGAGGTAAAAGAGTTATGGGTCGCAAAGTTGTAGTGACATCAGTATTTGAAACTGACATTGAAAATATTTGGTGCAAGATTCAAGATATTGAAACGCTAAGAGAAATTTGTAAACCCAAAGCAAGTTTTATATCTTATGGCAATATTCCTCCTGTTTGGAAAGAGGGGGAAACATTTTATTTTAAGATGTTTCTTCATCGATTTATTCCTATTGGAAAACATACAATCAACGTAATTAAGATTGATAAAAAATCAAGAGAAATAGTTTCAAATGAGTATAATAACAGAGTAACTATATGGAATCATTATATTCAAATGGAAAAGATTACCGAAAATGTTACAAAATATACCGATAGTGTTGAATTGTATGCTGGTTATCTAACCCCGCTTGTTGCTTGGTGGACTCTTTATTTTTATAAACACAGACAAAAGAAATGGCAGAAAATCGCAAAGAACTTATAAAATGTTCACGATAGCTACTTAAGTTAATTATGGCAAACTGGAATTTAGCAGAAAAACAGATATATAAATTATTAAAACATCCTTTCCAAAAGGAAAAATCTGATATAGAATCTATTACTGCTGCATATCTTGAATTTGTAGAAGAATTATTCGATTACCTTAATAAAGAAAATGATAACAAAACACGTATTAGGCAATTAAATATGAGTTATATAGATTTTGGTACAATTAAGGCTTTAGAAGAAACTTCACCTACGGAAAATAGCAAGTTAAAAATTATATATCTTGACAAACTGTTATCTTTAATAAATATGGAGCAAGAACTAATCTATCGGCAAATGGAATACCCCAAATTTTTCATTAATATTGAATCAGATTGGAAATCTCCCTTTTATTTAAACAGTGAGGTAATTAATATTATAGATATAATGGAATTAGTTTGTGGTATTTTTTATATCAAAGATGGTATTATTCGCATTGATAACAAGGATATTTTTCTAAGTGATATATCACATATTTTTGAGAAAATGTTTAATATCAGTTTTGGTGATATATACAAAAAAGAAATAGCAGTTATTAAACGAAAACCTACTAAAATCACAGATTTTTTAGGTAGGTTGAAATTAGCTATTATTAAAAAGAGTAAAGACAATGGCTACGATTATTTTTAAATATTTTTTATTTGATAATCAATGAGATATAAATAATTTATAGGGGAGTGGATGTACCATTCCCTTATTTTCTTTGCTCTCGTTTTCTGAACTTTGCTTCATCAATCGATTGACAGACAAGAATGTATAATCAGAAAAATGAAGCAATCATGTATATAGATAATGACGATTTCAGCGTATGGATGCAGAAGCTGTACGCCAAACTGGAAGAACTCTGCAAGGATGTACGGGTACTGCGCAATGCCGACAGGGTGCTGCCCGAAGATGACAACCTGCTGGATAATCAGGACTTGTGCCTGCTGTTCAAAGTAAGTATTAAGACCCTGCAACGCTACCGGGCTATCGGTGCGCTGCCGTACTTCACAATCAGCGGAAAAGTCTACTACAAGGCTTCCGATGTCCGGGAGTTTATCAAGGAACGGTTCAGCGTCACCACGCTACGCCAGTTCGAGAAAGAACACTGCACGAAGAAAAAGAAGTGAATTAGAAAGCCGGGGCGGTTCTGCTCCGGCTTCGCTTTGGGTTTATGGTTTGCCCAGCTTGTCGGCTTGCTCCCTTAGCTGCTCGGCTTGTTCGTTTAACAGTCTTGCCCGTTCCAACGCTTCCGCCTGCTTCCTGCTGCGGTATTCAAAGCCTTTCACCGAATCGGTCAGGCTTCGGATGAAAGCGTTGTCCCGTTCCCGGCTGAACTTCGTTTCCAGCAAATCAAGGCTGCTGCTGTCTGCCTTTCCTTTCATCAGGATATAGCGGTATTTTATATCATTGTCCTGTAACCGTTGCATCCGTTCCGTAAAACGAATATTCAAGATTAGCGAAGTGATACAGATAATAAAACCTGCTGAAAGAAGAAAGAACTTGGGTTTCAAGTAGGGAGTTACCCGGTATATCAGTTTGCCGTACCATGAAACGGGCGTTGTTTCTCCGGTCGGTGTATCATCAGCTGGGAACACCCCCTTTAACCGCTCCTTAAAATATCGGTGCGAGGTCACGATAAGCCCCTTTATATCTTCAAGGTCTTGTTTTTGGTTCTCGAATTGCCCTTTTCCGATACTGCCGATTTGGTTTAGAATCTCCTGCACCGTGTTTTCAGTAATGCCGGATTTGCCCTGCATTTCCGAAATGTGCTGTTCGATAACGTCCAGTCGGTTAATCGTTTCCTCCCGGCTGGCTGGCGTTACCTGCTTCTCCTGCCGTTCTTTCAGTTCCGTAACCATAGAGAGAAGCCCCTCCAAAATTAAGTTATTTTCCATGTTCCTATAATTTTAAGTGTCGTTTCTTTTTCTTCTTTTTTCTTTCACCGGGATTGTCGGGCGTTTCATCAGCCGGAGAGGACGGGGCGGAGAACAGACCGCCCAAGCCTGCCAGTAACGGACTGTCGGCTTTTCCCGGTGTCTGCGCTGGCTCCTGAACAGGTGCGGAAACCGTCTGCCTATTGTTTCCGGCAGTGTTCAGCCCCACATCCCCGAAGCATTTATCCAGCTTGGAGAAACTGAAACTGCGGTCTATCTCCGAACCCTTGAACGTGTATTCGCCTTTGGAAAAGGATATGCCCTGTACTTCGCCAGTCTGTCCCCTGTACTTGAAATGAATCCCGATACCCTTTTCTGCCAGCCGGGTTTGTAACTGCTGCCAGTTCCTTGATTTCCCGATTTCATCCTTTACGGCATTGTAAATCTCGTATTTGGATTTGTCCGGCTCTCTCAAACGGTGCTGCTTTACATGCTCCTTGCCTTTAGCGAAATAAAGCCCGTGTTTGGCTTTCAGCTTCTTGCATATCTGCTCGTTGCGGTACATGTCGTTCCTGTCCGAAATGGTCTTGCCGTTGTTGTCTATACGGTTGAACACGATATGCACGTGCGGGTGTTCCCGGTCTTGGTGGCGCACGATGATGTACTGCGTATCGGTGATTTTCATTTCACGCATGTACTCCTGTGCAAGCTGTACCATTTTCCCGTCTGTCAGCTTGGGTGCGTCCACCGGGGAATAGCTTAGCGCAATATGTCCGATAGGATTTTTCAGGTCGGGGTTCATCCCGGCTTGCAGTATGAAACTGCGTATGATGTCCCGGTTGCTTTCGGCTAACACTCCCTCCGCATGAAGCAAGGTTGCCTGTTCCTTGCCGAGTACATAGTTCACGCAGCCTTTAAATCCGCTTCCCTTTCTTATTTTTCCAATCATCCGACAGTTGGTTTATGATTTCGACAATCCTGTTCTTGAGTTTCACCAGTTCCACCGCCACCAGTGCGAATCCTCCGGCATTCGCCCGGTGTGCCAGCTGGTTGATGTTGTTGGCTTCGCCCGCCAGCTTGCGGATAGTGTCCGCATCCTGCCTGTTCAGCCTGGGTGTTACCTCTGCCGAAACGACCGCCTGCCGGACGTACTCGCTGACGTGCAGCCCGGCTTCCCCGGCTCGCTTCCTGATTGCGTAGAACTGTAACTCGGTCAGCTTCGTGCTGACTAACGTAATCCTGCCAGTCGGTACAGGGCATACCCGGGCTTTTCTGTTGCTGGATAGTGAGGAATGAAAGATAGTCCATAAAGCCCTCGAACACGAAACAGGTGTCTCTCTGCTCTCCCTTTTGCCTTATGTGGGTGATGTCTTTCGATGTGCTGCCCTTGAAACGGGGATTGCGAAGCTCGTAACCTCCTGAATCATTCCTGAACGCCAGCGCAAAATAAGGCTTGCCACCGATACGGTAATACATTTCCTGCACGTATGGGGCTGCCGTTCCGGGGGAAATCCCCCTTTCCTGCAAGTAGCGCATGAGTGCCGGATTCTGTAACGGCTGTATTCTGCGTATCTCTATCGGGCTGGCTGCCTGCCTTTTCGTGTCCCTTTCGGGCAGGTCTTTCCCGTGAAAGGAAAAAGAGGTAATGTCGCCCTGCTCCAGTCGGCAGATAGCACCGTAGGCGTTGCACCCGTTCTGCTTCATCACAAGGTCGATGAGCGTCCCGCCCTCGCCAGTTCCGTAGTCACACCATAGATTGGCGTTATAATCCACCTTGAAACTCGGCGTGTTGTCCTCCCGTAAGGGGCTGCGGTACATCCCGTAGCTTCCCTTTTCCGTGACGGGCTGGATTTCCAAAGAGTTCAGGTAATCCTTGATACTGATATTGTTGGCTTCCTTGTAGGTCATAATCTTTATTTTTTTGATGTTGATAAATTGCAGTAGCACAGTAAGAAGAAAAATTGCTATGTTTCTTCGCATAATTCTTTTTCTTTCAGCGGATTATCTCTTATGCAGTAAGATAAGTAAGTTATTTCTTCAAAAGAAGATAGAAATATAACCCTGATAATTCCTGCGTTTTTTCTTTTTCCAAACTTTTCCAAAAGTTTGCGGTTTTATCTTACTGCTTACTGCGTTATTATTAAATATCTGATATACAGGATATAAAATAAAAATATATCTTACTATGGCAGTTACTGCGTTGCAGTAATACCCAATCGTAAAATGACCGTGCTAACCGTAATCGTTGTTTGTACAGGATGTTGGAACAGGCTTTATCCTATACCCATATACCGAATAGGTCTGTTTGTCGATACGTTTCTGTACCCGTTTGAACCCGGCTTTGCGTAACGCTTCCCCCAGCCGTTTTTCGGATAGTTGCATGGGGCATATATCCCGTAAGCGTGCCAGTATCTGTGCCGTTGTCATAAAAAACAGGGCTTCTTCCCTCTCTGTCGGCTTCTCAAAGTATTGTGCCAGCATCTCGAACTCGACCGTCTGCACCTCAAATTCCGCATTTGTCAGGTGCAGTTCCCCAATCTCCGCATCATTGAACCAGTAGCGTACGCCCTGACGGTACAGGTACATGATTTCGGAATAGACGTTATCCATGCGGATGCTTTCTGCCGTGGGCTTGTCTATGTGCAGCACCTCGAACGGCAAGAAACGCCTGCTGCCTGTCGGGTCGGTCAGGAACTCGTTGCCGTTCACCGAAGCCATGAAGCTGGCGAGGTGGGGGTATTTCTCTATGTAAACATCATACGGTCTGCGGAACTTTACCGCCGGGGTGGTGATAAGGTTCTTCAATGCGTTCTCGTTCTGCTTGTTGAGTTCCTTTAGCTGGTCGTCAATGTTGATGAACAGGTATTCGGCTATCAGTGTCAGGATGTCTTTACCCTGCGGGTCTATCTTCCCGGTGAACAGGTAGTTCTTAAGCGGTGTCGGGCAAAGGTTGTCCAGCCACCACGATTTGAACTGTCCCTGCTTGTCCCCTGTCAATACCAAACAGGTATGGTTCTGGCATCCCGTGTCATTCATGGCGTTGGCTACCACACCGATAAGCCATTTCGTGAAATATTCCTCCCATTTGCCGGGGTTGGCTACCTGTACCGTGTTCAGGAGCCTGCCGATATGCCCGTGTTCGGTTGGATTGAGAAGCGGCAGGGCGTTGAAGTATTCCCGTATGGGATGTACCTTTCTTGCGAAATCGCTTTCCAGTATGGTACGGATGTTCTCGGCAGAGGTGACGATACCAGCGGTCGCATCCAGCCTGCGCCTGAACGAGTTCAGAACGAATTTCGTAACGGGCTGGTACAAGCCCGAAGAATCCGCAGCCCGGTATTCCGTCCGGCTCTTTACGGTGTTGAACCGGAAATCGTACAGGACGCTCAACAGGCTTTCGATGCGCTCGTTCTTTGACTGCCAGCCCTCGATATGCCGTGCATCATCACTTCTTTTCTTTTTCATCGGGAAGTCTGTTAGAAACCGGGACATACTGCTGCTGCATCCACTTTTTGAGTTCCTCCATGTCAAAACGCAGGGTACGCCCACGCTTGACACACGGTATCATCCCCTTACTGGCTAAATGATACAGGTAATTGACCGAATACCCGGTTATGCCGCTGGCAACGGATATTTTGACTAACACAGGCTCTTTTCCGTCCTGCCGTTCTTCAGGCTGTGCGCCCATGACCGGGGCAATCATCTTTTCGATGTTCTCCAGCCGTTTGAAAATTTCTTCGAGAGGATTGTTCATAGGTGCTTGTTTTTTGAATTAGCACCACAAATAAAATAAGAAAAATCTGTAAAAAACAAAGCGTCAGCCGTTTGGAATCGCTTTGCTTCGCTCTGCGCCAAATTAATGTCGGCAAATGGAAAACGGCTTTGTGTTCATTACCTTACTTATTTAGGGAGTGGAGAAAAAACAGGTTTTTTGTTATCGGTTCATTTCTTTCGTGTTGTTGTTGGGTTGGCGGTGGACATTTTCGGACACGCAAGGTCATTTGCGGACAGGAAGAAACAACCTGTCATTCAGCCTTATATATTTGCACCAGTGAAGAAAAACGGAGTATTGACAAGAATAAATATATCGGTTATGGAAATAGTGACGATTGAAAAGAAAACGTTTGAACTATGGAAACAGAGGTTTGAAAATTTTGTGGGTCGTGTGGATGCGCTCTGCGTGCCTTTACGCAGGAAGCGTGACAAGTGGCTGGATAACTGCGAGACTTGCCGTTTGCTGAATGTTTCAGCCCGGACGATGCAGACTTACCGTGATACGGGGAAACTGCCTTATTCGCAGATTAACAATAAGATTTACTACAAGGCTTCGGACGTGGAAGCCTTTCTGCTCGACCAAGTAAGGGACAATTCTAAAAAGTAGGCGTATGGATTTGATAACGAAAGATTCCGAAACCACACTGGTACTGTTTTCCTCCCTCGACAGGGTGCTGGAAAACGTGGAGTACGTGGTAATGAACTATCGCCCGGTATTGAACGGTGAACACTACCTGACGGGCGATGAGGTGTGCAGGCGGCTTTGCATCAGCAAACGGACGTTGCAGGATTACAGGGACACGGGGCTGCTGGGGTACGTGCAGCTTCCGGGAAAAATCATCTACCGTGAAAGCGAGATTTTAGACCTGCTGGAAAGGCATTACAGAAAATGAAATCTTGAAAACATGAAATCTTGTTTTATTGATGTCTTGCTTTCTTGGAATATTGAAGTATTGAAATATAGCTGTCTTGTTTTCTATATTGTTTGATTGAAAGCCAGCAATCACGTTTTCTTGAAAACTGTGTTGCTGGCTTCTTCGTGGTTATACGGATAGCTGTTTCTCAACGGCTTGCATATCCCTTAGTATCGTTTGGTCTAATACTTTCGCATAATGCTGCGTCATTCGGGTGGATGAATGCCCCAGCATTTTAGCCACGTTCGGTAGTGACACGTTGCTAGCCAGTGCGATAACCGAAGCGAAACTGTGCCGGGCTGTGTGCGTGGTCAGGTTCTTTTTGATACCACACAGATCGGCAATCTCTTTCAGGTAACTGTTCATCTTCTGATTGCAGGGAACGGGCAACAAAGTTCCTTTATCCATGCAGTAAGGATTATCCTTATACTTTTCAAGTATCTGTTTGGGAATGCTCAAAAGCGGGATGTTACAGAGGTTGTTTGTCTTTTCACGGGGTTTCACTATCCACAGGTTGCCGTTGCTGTCCTCTGAAACGTGTTCGGGGCGCAAGTTATACACGTCTATGAATGCCAGCCCGGTATATACGCAGAAGATAAAAACATCCCGTACCAGTTCCAGCCGTTCAATCCTGAACTCTTTCTGCCATATCCGGTTTATCTCGGCTTGGTTTAGGAACTGTTTGTTTACTTCCACCTCGTGAAACTTGATTCCGGCAAACGGGTTCTTTGTCAGCCACTTGTTGGCAATGGCAAGGTTTATCACTTTCTTAAAACATTTCATGTACCGGATAACGGTATTCTGTGCGCAATGCTTCTCCGTCTTTAGGTATAAATCGAATTTGCGTACCAGTTCCCCGTTTACCTCACGCAGTAACATATCATCTACCTTGTAATCCCGTTTAACCAGTTCTATGAGGTATTTAAGGCAATTGTCGTAACGTCTTACGGTGATGTCGGCATAATCCGTCCCGATTAGCTTCCGGCAGTTGTCATTATGTTCTTTGAATACATTATATAATGTCTTGAAAGTCTTGTCCTTTCCCTGATAGCGGTTCACTATGGCACGTGCGGAGATAATCTTTCCCTCCAGTTCCAAATCTTGGTAAATCTGATAGAATTTCACACGCAGGGCGTCAATGTAATGGTTAAGTTCTACGGAGTTTCGATCTTTGCCTGTCGATTTCTCTTTTTCCTGCGACCAAAGTGGGACTTTTACGCTCCGCTTTAGTTGAAGTTCCACGTATAGGCGGTCATAAGTGACACGCACACGCACGGGTGCTTCCCCGTTTTTTAACAGTTTGCTACGCTTGATGAAGAACAACACGCTGAATCTTTTTCTTTCCATACGGCTCAATTTTTAATGATACAAAGTTAGGAAATCGAACCGAGAACCCTGTTATGTAAAATAGTGTAACGTGGTGTAAAAGAATGAAGTAAATACCTCGCAGTGGAACATTCCGGGCTTTTAAAACCAGTCCCTTGAATAAGGACGTATAGTTTGCTTCAATCCCACTAATTTTGCTTACTCTTGGAAAAGAAAAATCTCCGAACTTCTTTGAAATTCAGGGATTTACATCATTTTTCCTTCTTAAAAAGTGGTGCCACCAGGAATCGAACCGGGGGACACAAGGATTTTCAGTCCTTTGCTTTTTTTCGACATTCGAAAGCTCGCTAACGCTCACTTTTGGAAGCAACCAACTGAGCTATGTCACTTTATGAATCAGTGGAGTTACTAAAATTTCCCGTAATTTTATTATCTATTCGCTTGGTTTAAACATGGGTTTAAACGGCTTGAATTGTTAATGGATGTACTGATTATCTCTGATTACTATATTTTTTGTATGGATAGGTATTTCTTCCTTATATCAATATCCCAGTTTTCAGTATATCGGTATTGAGAAAGGCTGTATCATTTATTATTCAGTAATGCTGTTACTTCATCTTCCAGCTTCGGCAGATGATTGATAACCATGCTCCAAAGAATATCAGCCGACAAACTATCATATCCATGTATGATATAATTTCTTGCATCTACAATCTTTCGTGAATTGGTGATAGCTATGTTTCTATCTGTTTTTAAGATTCTGTTCATGGCTTCACCTATAATTTCTATATTCCGTTCAATGGCACGTCTAAGGCAGAGATTGCTGTAAAAGTCTTCAAACAGTTTCGGCTTGTCATCAAAGAAACTTTCTATTTCTTCAACGGCAGTCAGAATATCTTGCAAGTGCTTTTTTATCAAATCATCCATATATCAATGCTTTTGTTGCATCCACATTCTTTTTCAGATATGGATTCTTTATGGTCTGTTCTTCTAACAAATCAACTTCTCTGCCAAACAATTCTTCCAGCGAATATTTGAAATCAAAGTAGTTGTCGAAGTAATCGCTTACTTCTGCCTTGTTAAAAGAGACAACCAAGTCCACATCGCTATTGTCATTGAAACGATTGGTAAGGATAGAACCGAACACAAACAATTTGCTTACTTTGTGCTTCTTGCACAAAGCGATAATCTTATGTATGTTGTTTTCTATCAGCTTCATAAACGAACTTACTTATAATGCAAAGATACTAAATTTATAATTTCTTTATATTCTTGTGAGGACTTTTTTTCTAACTCTTCCTGTAAAATGAACTTTCTTCAAAAAAGGTACTCTTTATACTCATGTCTGATTTTCAGCGTATCCTATATCTTCTTTTAAGAAGAACTGAAAGAGAAATTGGACAGACAAAAAGAGACGGCTCTCATGCTTATTTTGCATAAATGCCGTTTTAGAAATTTATCGTAGCACTATTTCTTGGATGAAGTATAAGTACCATATTTATCGGTATGTTTCATCGTGTTTCCCTCAATTTGACCTTTTATTTTAAAACCGTCATATTCACAAGGAAACACGCTTGTTGTTTCACTGTAAAGATAAGCATATTTCTCTTGGTTGTATAGTTCGGTGCTATTAGGTTCATAAACTGTGATTACGCATTTGGACATTCATGCCTTTGGCTTATTCTTGGAGATGTCCCAATGTGCAGATTCACGGATATGCCCAGACTGGCATATTTTGGTTTTCTGTCTTTTGTCACTTCTCAGTATTGGAGGTGATTCGTTGTTAGTGGGTACCTTATACTTGTAACAAAGCTCTTTTACTGTGATTGCCACGGTTGAAACAAAGGGTTGAAACTGAGGCTCAATCAAGGGGTGAAGATAATAAAAAAGAGAGCTATATTTTATTTTAACTCTCTGATTTTCAGTGGCGCTACCAGAAAATGAATTCCATTTCTAAATGGCTTTATATCTTTACATTAAAGAATCGCTACAAACATAATCTCCCGCTATTGCTCCACCTAAATTCTGCACTATTATGCAGTGTCTCGCCAAGTCGAGTTCCTACTTTGATGCAAAGGTAGTGAAATAATTTGAAACAGAAATGGAGGCACTTAAATTTTGCTCCACCTCAGTTCGGAATCCCTAATTCTCTACCTTCTGCTAAGATTATTAAACGCATCAATCAGCAAAGATATACCATCAATAATTGTCATTGTTCCGTGCTTGGCAATTTGTTGATTGCACTCTTCAATTTGACGTTGGCATTCAACAGCAAGATTGTATTCATCTTGCGTATATGATCCTATAATTTGAGCCTTTGATACAATGTAACTGCATATTTGAGATAATTCTACAATCATAGAACGGTATCTTGCCATCTGTGAAGCATTATATACTAATGATGCTCCACCAACAATCATTCTTGCTTTTTCATCTTTTATAGCAGCAATTTTTGTAGCAATAAAAGCAATGTCTATTGCATTATTGTTCATATCAAATCTATTATCAAATAAACTTATTAGCACAATCTATCATAAAATATAGAAAATATATGGTTATTATATATTATATGATAGGTTATACAAAAATTACTTATTGTCTTTTAGTTCCTCTTTCAATGCCATTCCCTTTGCTGTAAGGCGGTATTTTTGATTTTGACTATTTGGCCTCTCTGGAATAGTCTGTTCCAATATGCCAGCATCTAAAAGTGGGCGAATATATTTTCTCCTAAATTTAGTTCTATCGGTAAGACTCATAAAAGCCAACATTTCACCAAAAGAACGTGCTTCTGTACAGAAAACAATTAGCTTATCGATGTTTTCAACATTAGGGATCGACTGGGTGCCGACTGGGTGCCATCTTGTTCACTTATAGGGAAAGTTATTCTAATAAAGTTATCCGTAAACTTAAAGCAATCTTCACCGTATGCTTGTAAAATACGAGGAATGCCGGAGCCTAACGACTCTACTAATTCCACATCACGATAGATACGCATCAGCTCCTTATTACGAGGAATGGAGATGCCATTGAAGAACTCCTCCCTTGTAAGAGATTCGGGCAAACGACCAGCCGATGTAATTTCAAGTCTGTCGGGGAATATCTCAAACTTGGGTGGTACTTCAAACGAATAGTCATTATGCACGATGGCATTGATAACAGCTTCACGCAAAGCAACTTTGTTCCATAATGGAGTTTCGATGCGTTCCATCGGGGTTATGGTTGCAGCCACCTTATTCTCAATATCCAACTTCGACAACACACTTTTGGTCGCTTTGATAAGAGAGCAATATCCATACTCATTGTTCTCTATCAAATTGCAACGGTCGAGACTTGAATACTTAGCCACTTTGATTGAATTGCCGTTCTCATCGGTCAACAGATAGGCTACATAGTTGTATTTGCCATCATCTGTTAGCAACTCCAATGTCCGCTTGAAATTATCATTGAGCCTTTTGCCTCGCTCATCATAATAGATACGCAACTGCTCAAAGCTTAAATCCTGGCGGTTGGACACAATGCGTCCGATGGAATTTGCGTGTACGCATGGCAAACAGGCGGTCAATCTGCTCTTGTGGCATAGGCTCTGCCGATGTTCCCACACGCAGATATGTACCTCTCGGGGTCATTCCGTATTTTGTTTTGAAATATGGTTTCTCAATGCCGCTTGCTACTGTGACTTTGATAATGCTATGTCCATCCTTTTGTTCCTCAGCAATGTCAAACAGCCCCATTGCAGAAGGAGATATATTGTGCTTGATGCGGTCTTTCAACTTAAGCATACAATCATCTATGTCATTCACGCCCACAGTTGAACCGTCCTTGTCTATGCCGATATAGATGTATCCGCCCTCTTTGTAATTCAAAAGGGCCACGACTTCTTTTTCTATATCAAGTTCGGGAGTCAATTCTCTTTTATATTCTGTGCGGCTGGTTTCTGTCATATAAAAGTCAATTTTAGTGTTATGCTTTAACTATTTTGTTTTAACTTGATAAAGTCATATATTAACTTGATATAATCTTCTTTTATTTTATTATCTGATATATCAGCATGTATGTTATACTCCTTAATGATGCTTATCATATATGGGGTGATATATGACGACAAGTTTTCACGGATATAACTTTTTATATCTGATTCCGGCATATCCTTGGCATGATTCAGTAAGTTTTCTATTTCTCTCTTATTTGTGAATGGGGAATAAATGCAACACGAACTATATGGTGGAAAGTTTTCAAAGCCGGATATCCAACATCTTTTTACTGATATGTTGGGATATTCTTCTAATCCGTAGATTACTTTTCGCGAGCATTTATGGAGTCCCATATTGTCCAGTATATTCAAATATTCCACAACATGCTTTATTGGTTTGTAGTCGTTGCTATTTGATGTGATTTTTTCCAGTTTATATATTTTGCAATCGTTGTTGTAGAGGAGAACTTCAGAACATATATAATTGAACGTAAAGGCATTTTGAAGATAGTTGTCTCCCCAAATTATTATCTTATCAGCTAAAATTTCACTATATTTTTCTTCGATACGATTTATCTCTTCTTCTAAAATATTGCCTACTGTATTTATTTCGAAACCACTGATCAAAATCAGTGTTTTAGCTTCGATTAACTTGTCAGCTGTTATTGCCTGCTTATTATATGAGGCTATATCTTTAGGAATTTCTCTTTGAGATAATTTTGTTAGGTCATAGTTATTTTTACCATATGCAAATGCAGTTAAGCAATAATTTAGGTATTGAATATCCAAGTTCTTTGCATTTTCGTCAGTACCGTTCAATTCTTGGTCAAAGACTTCGGATATCAATTCTATTGTATGAGGGAGTAATTCAGATAGAAGGGTATCTGCCACCCATTCTTTACCGGTATATGTAAGATTATCTCTTGATATATCAACAATGGTGTCGGTAGTTTGATTATTTAAATTCCACTCGAATCCTAAATATCCGGTTTTCCAATAATTGAATTTAGCGTTAGAAACTATCACGTCTCTTAATAACAACCGTTGGTAGAGGTAATGATGATATTTCATGTCATTGTTAAACCACAGGCTGAATGATGAACCAAATTGTTTTTCGATGAAATCAAAAACCAAGAGGCCATTTACATATTTATGTGAAAGCTTATAATCTTTATCAACGGGAGTATATTTTATAGAATCTGATAGGACATCTTTTTCAAAGTTGCGTTCAGAATTTATTGTTTTGTAATTAAAGCAAAGGTTTTTGATGTATTTGAATGTATTGACGACAAAATTATCTATCTTCGCCAAATATATATCGTCTTCTTCACCCTTAAATACATCGACAGAATCTAGGATATCCCAACTAAAGGTTGTCCCGAATAGTTCGGGAAACTTTTCTTTGTTTATATCAACAATGACTGTTGTACCTCTTTTTCTGTTTATATTCTCTTCTGCAATAGAGCAGTATTGATTGTCTGCAGCAGATCTAAATATTATACGCTTGGTTTTTTCGTTTGGGAATGCAGTCTCTACTTCGAATGTTTTTGCAACAAAAAAGATGGACTGCAATCCGATTCCAAATGCTGCTGTCGGTCTTAACCAATATGGCATATTTTTGTAATTCTCGGTATATTCCTGCTCTCTTTGATGGCTATCACCCACATATTTCGTCATTCTTAATAATGTAGCTTCTGAAATTCCCGTGCCTTTGTCTTCACACGTAATGCGAATGGTATCCTTTTGTTCATTTGACCAAGTTATAGTTAAGCATACCGGGTATTGACGATAAATGGATGGCATAATCTCATCAGGGAATGATATTGTATCTACTGTTGTATTGTTATCCTCAAAATATGAGTCATATATACCGGCCTTGATATCATTCCACATTTGAATTTTGCTTGCATCAAAAGCATTTTGCACGATTTCCCGGATAAAAGCAAGTCCTGGTTCTTTGTATATGCCGCCGCCTTGCAAGATGTTGAACATCTTCTTTTGTGACATTGTGAATTTTAAATTCAGCAGTTCGGGACTTGCTTGGATTCCCTTGTATAATATTTTTATGGAATCCTTACTGATAATAGGGGGTAATCCTCCTAAATCAGGGGGTGCGATGTTTGGCCATTCTTGGCTTTGATTATTGACTTCTTCTTCCAACCAGTCGAACCAGCTTCTCGCTGTCCTATAGACACTTTCATCGGGACAATCTAATTCTGCTTCTATTTTTGACGGAGATATAAGCATGTGTCGTACTGCAGCATGTTTTTGCTGATGTAAAATGGATGTTTCCGGCATCTGTTTAATAGAGGCAATGGAAAACGCATCAAATCTATTGTTGTCAAAGTCCAACAAATCTCCTATTCGAATCATGCAGGCTATGAAACGAGGGTGTATATAGTCTCCTTTATATCCATTAGCCTTTTGATATAAACGGATTATTACATCATTAAAATTCTCTCCGTGTAATAGAGCGATGCTCGCCAATAATTCTATAAAACGATTAGGCAGTTGTTCTGAATAGTAATTGTCTGCAAGTTTCTTAAACTCGTCATTAGAGAGAATGTTGTCTGCACTCTGTTTGGCATGCTTATTCCTAAAAATTTCGGCAGTCAGTATAGTGACAGCATTCTTAATCTCTAAAGCCCATTTGAAGTTATCTTGTTTTGAATCGTTTGTATTACTTTTATCTAATAATAATTTGGCAGATTCTGCTATTATCGAATCATTGTTATCTGCCATCTTGGTTAGAATTTCTTTGAAACTATCGTTCTTCCATTCTTCTTCGATTATTTTATATGTGAGTATCATTCCTATGTCGTGGGTCAGGCAGGCCATTAATATAAGGAATGTATCTGTTGCTCCTAAACGTTTGATGCGTTCTTCTCCCAATAGACATTGAATATTGTTTATAATAGTCATAGAATGACTAATGTCATGTTTACTATAATGAGGATATGCGTTAGAAACTAAGTTTAATCCCTGAGCAAGATTCTGTTTATTTAACCTCCAGATAGAGTATAATAACTCATAGTCCCTATCCATTTCAGATAGAGATTTCAGATGCTTCTCTAAGGTGTAGTTCTTATAGTAGGTATTATCATTCATATTTTTTCCGTTTTATTTATGCCAGTCACTTGTTCTTCTTGAAATTGCATTAGATTCGAGATTTATCGAGGAAAACAGACTCAAACGTACACAGCCTTTGAGTGTATCTCCAACGATGGCTGCATTTTGTTTGAGTATCATTCGGAAACTGTCGAGGGGGCTTTGCTATGTTGTTTGGCAAGCCACTCGCCGGTTTTCTTTTGTTCAACCAATACAATTTTCAGTCTGTTTAAATCTTTCATTGCAACGCTTTTATTTGACTAATTTATTTTCTGTTCTTAAGGCTTCTAAAGCATATTCTTGAATAGAATCTGCAAGTTTCTCATATAGAATTTTCATCTTTGCTTTATCACATGTTTTTAGATTGCTATTATCGATGCTGTCATCATGCTTACTTTTCATGGTCTCAATCATAAGTTTAAACTCTGTTTCAGAGATAGGGTCCCCTGTAAAGTATTTATTTGCTAAATCTGAAAATAGCAGATTGGAAAGGGCTTGTTTATAATCCATGGCTCGATTTNAAAATTGCTATTTTAATAATGAAAGAATAGAAATGCTGATCATTTGTATGATTGTTGTAGTGCGTGTATTTACTATATGAAGATTTTCCGGTTTTCTCTCGTCGGACAGCCCCGCTATCTTCCTTGTAAGAACGGAAAAACATCTGCGGGAGGGGCTTCCGAACCTGGTCTGGGCACAAAGTCCGGACAGGTTCTTGGTGCCGCTTCTGTTTCGGATTTTGATGTGGCTGTAGTGACGGGGCTGAATCAGAATAATATCTGTTTTTTGTAATCGGGTTCCCAAACGTCCGGATCCAGCAAATGGTAGATTGGGGATAGTACGGTATTCTGGTCGAGCACTTTGAAGTGTAGATTTTCCATTGGCCTCAGTTGTCCTATTTCGTCCAAGCTGATAGGGGTATCGGTTTTGGCTCCTAATAGCAGGGGGCCATAATAGAAGCGTTTGTTGAAGGTGTCGTTGTCTTGTGCATGTGACATGGGGACAGCGGCCAGTTTTTGTTTGAATTTTAATTCAATGATATCGCCGGGGTGAAAATCGGCACATAAAGTGAAGAATCCGTTTTTTGCATTGGGTTTGCATTCTTTCCCGTTGAGGGATATTGTGTAATCGAAGGTCCAAGGCAGTATCGGAAGTTTTAATGATTTTATCCCGGCCGTGTTCTTTTTCACTTTTAGGGATACCGTCTCACCGAACGGGTAATGTGTGTCTTGTTGCAGGGCGAATGCCTTGTCTGTATCTTTCTTCCACGAGAGCTCGCTCTGGTGGAAGAAGGGGATAAACAGGGTGTCTTGTTCGAGCCGATATGCGTATTTGACCGCTTGTGACAATCCTTCGGCTCCGCGCATTGTGCAGCACCAATGGGCCTCGGGGGCATGGACTTTCAGATAAGGCATTTTCCCATTGGGGCAATTGTCGCATCCGAAGCCTCCGTTAAAGCGCTGTGTGTGGCAGATTCCGTTATAGTATATGAGTTCGGCGTCGTTCCGGTACTCGACTTTTCCGGTGTGTTGCCATAGTTGTACGGCGAGTAGGTACGAGTCTACAATTACACAGGGTTCTGTCCAGGTGTCGAAGCGTCCGAACCAGTTGTAATTTTCGTGATTGTTTGTCATGCCGTTGCGTTTGTAAGTTTGCCATCGTTCCTCGACTTCCTGCAAGTATTTGTCTTCTCCTGTAATATCGTCATAGCGCAATAATCCCCGGCAGGCGGTTAGGGAAGCATGGGTCTGGGCTTTGATTTTGACCAGGTCGATTTCCAGAAAGCGGGTTATCATTTCTTCTATCACTTCCTTGAGTTCTGGCATACGTAGGTATTGGTAGGCATGGATTGTCCCTTCCATCCCTATGAATACGCATCCTATATCTGAGGATAGCATCCAATCGTCTACTGTGTTCTGTATAGACCCGGACTCGGCGCCTACGTCTGCCTTCCGGGATTTCGGGTCGATGGGATAGTTGGCATAGAATCCTTTTCCTTTGATGAAAAGGTTTTCGACAATTGTTTTCATTATCGGCAATACGTCCGGGTCTTTCTTCCAGGCGTAGTATTCGCATAGCCCGCGTAGCATCCAGCCGTTGCCGGAGACTTGCTGTTCGTTCATTTTCCCTTCGTAAACCGGCCCCATGTATCCTTTCTCGTTCAGATGTGCCGGAATCTGGTCAAGGATTTGTTTTAAATGGAGGGGGGCTTTATGGGAGGCTTGTGCGTCTAAGACTAAGGCGAGAATTGTGCGGCCTTCTGTATCACCGGGCCAGTTGCCGGACTCTTCTTCTGTTAAGAATACATTTTGGGGCTGATATTTTTCTTCGTGCAATCGTCCGAAGTTTTTACTTATCCGTTGGTATAGCTCTCCTTGCATCTCTATGTCTGCAAATGGAATTTCTTGCAGGCTGCGTTGTGCTTGCAGGCCGGCGGTAATGTAAAATAAAAGAATTCCTAAGGCAAATCTGATTTTCTTATTCTGGTTCATTTCTTCGGTTTATTGTGGTTGGTAATGATGATTGTGATGCTTTTCGGGAGTCGGTTCCCGATGTATGAAGGGTACTCGTCAGGGTCATTCGTTTTGATTCCAGAAACATGGTATTCTCCACGGTATCGTTGTGTATCGTGTGATTTTCATGGTGGGTATCCTCGGTGCATCTTCAGTGTTATCATATTTGGAAAAAGGCACAAAACACTGCAAAGATAGTTTTTAAATTGGGGATTTTATGCGTTGGTACCCTAAAATGTAAGAGGGGGATTCTTATAACCAAGTTGTTTGCAACGATTTTTACATTCAGATTACATCAAGAGGGTTCTGGGAAAATCGGGTATCCATGTTTGGGCTTTCCGACAATGGGGAGCAGGCGGTAATCAGGCGCAGAGGAAGGATTTCCTATTTGTAGGTCTCCATTTGCGAAAGCGATTTACGGCTAAATAGCACCAATTATGACTAAGAATTAGTCAATTTATTTGTCCAATTAAGGATTTTGGCTACTTTTGCACAAAGAGTTATTTGGGGGCAGCGTATTTTTTCAGTGGTCGAATAATTGATATCAGGAGGAAAGTGTGGAGAGCTGGAACATGAAGAATGTGATGTTGCTCACGTCTCGGAACTGGTTTCTGAAAAACCTTTATTTTTACATTGAAAGATTCTGTGGAGGCGTTTGTTAGTCTTTGCTTAAAATATATTCATATCATGAAAAATATGTTATTGTTATTTTTGTTTGTATTATCTTTCTTTTTTAGCCAAGTTCAAGCTCAAAATGTTCAAAATTCGCAAGTCGCTATGGTTTCTTTGGTCCAAAGAGTTGATTCTCTTGAACATGAATTATCATATTTAAAGTTGATTTACGAATTAAAAACCCTTAATTCAGACATAACGATATTTTATAATGAGGTGTATACTAAGGCAATAGAAGTTAAATTATATCTTTATAATAAAAATTTTGACAGAAAATTAGGTGAATCATACCATCAAACTTATGATTCATACTTGGACAAAATGCAAGCATTTTCGAAACTTATTGAGATGAAAAAGAAACTTTTTATGCTTGAACTTGTTACATATCCTTATACGGAAAGGGAGTCGAATACATTAGTGTCAAATTATAATATTATTGATAAAGCTTTTGCTGTATTACAAAACTCTATGGATTTGTTGAAGCTTACCATTGATACTTATGAAGAATTTATGTAATTGTTTTTTCAATGCATAAATAAACACTTTTTTTATAGAAAATAGCTGTTAAGGTGCTTATTTTATGCAGATCTACATTGTCAACTGTTTTTTGTTGTACTTTTAATATCGAGTAATGGAATTTCTACTTTGCATAGTTCGCTTTAGTCGAAAGTCTCTCCTACGCTTCCTCAAGAATTAAAATGGGAGTAACAGTTAAATTCGCTATGGTAAGTATAAATATTCCGGCAATGATTTGTTGTGATCTTTGTAATGGAAATTTTCGTAGGATGAGGTATAAAATAAGTGTCTTATTGTTCATTGCCAATGATATTTTTCCTCCATTGTGAGATGTAATAGTTACATAGCTAAATTTACGAGGTTTAAGCGATTTATACGAAACCAGCGATACATCTTTCATGTTGGCTTTTGTAGGTATAAATTTTTTCTGAATACTTATACCGCACACATCATTTAAGATTGCATTAAGTTTTACCGCTTGCACATTGATAAGTTTGCTTCAATGAGCCGTTTTTCAGTTACATAGGTTACATTTTGATAGCGGGTAGGGCTATTGAAGTATGCTTCGGTTCATTGAAAAGAGATATATGTTCCTCGTACAGAAGGCTTGGAAATTCGCTTTTTGATAGGATAGGGAAAGCTGATAGTTGGAAATAGCGCATGTGCCAAGAATCGGGGTCAAGTTGTTGCTGTGTTTTCATGGAGTGGAGGTTCTGGAAGAGTAGCCTTGATGTTCGACCCATTGTCGGCTGAAAGGCTTCCTAAGGAGCTTGCACGGCCTTGGGCTTTCTGCAAGGTGGCCGGGGAACACTCGGACTTCACCTTGGATGGTGCATCCGTTTGCGTGCGATGAAATAAATATGCCTTATCCGTCATTGGACAAGGCATATTGACAGTAGTTATATACTATATTGAAGAGAGAATATTTTTGTAGTTATAAAGGTAGACTATACCATCAATGCAGCTACCAGCGCCAAAATGGCGTAGAATTCAGGGAGTGCAGCGTAAATCATCGTATTGGTCTGTACGTCGTGTCCTTGGGATATGCCTACGATACCGTTTGCACAAATCTGGCCTTGGCGGATAGCGGAGAACAGACATACCAGTCCGACACCCAGTCCGATGCCCAGCATCAAAGGACCGTCCGTAGCAAAGTCTCTACCCATGGACATCAGGAAAGCTACGAACCCGTAAAGTCCTTGTGTGGCTGGAAGGGCCGACAAAATCATATAACTTGCTGATTTATAGTGGTTTTT
This sequence comes from Gabonia massiliensis, assembly GCF_001403595.1. Lineage (NCBI taxonomy): Bacteria > Pseudomonadati > Bacteroidota > Bacteroidia > Bacteroidales > Porphyromonadaceae > Gabonia > Gabonia massiliensis. The sequence goes on from NZ_LN877937.1 coordinate 150,548, forward strand.
CTTTAAAGCTCCTTCTGCCGCATTACCGGCAATGGTTGTACCGAAGCAACTGCCAATTCCTGCAAGGGCCAACATCAGGCCCAGACCGAGATAACCTAAAATTTCATTCATAATGTTTCTGTTTTTATTTGTTTTTTTGATTGTTTATTTCTTTACTGTTGTGAAAGGTTTATAGGCTTCGCCTTTACCGTTGTAACCGGAATTCTTGAAGTATTCGACGAATGTCAGGCGGAGCGGGTGTACGAAAGCGCTCAGACAGGACATGGCGATGTTCAGTGTATGTCCGAATATCAGTATCAGTCCGCAGAACAGCCAGCCAAGGGCAGGGCCTGTCGCATCATACACCGTGAAGGCAAGCTGGTTGAATACGCCGCCAAGCATGCCTCCTGCCAAGCCGAGGGCATAGAGACGGATATAGGAAAGTATGTCGCCCATCAGTCCGGTGGCCATGTTATAGGTATCCCATACTCCGGCACCGATGTTGACAAATACATTCCGGTGGATATTGTTCAGCAGATAGATGCCGATGGCGGAAGTACCGCCAATCACGGCAAATGCCCATGCAGACACGTTTTCCGAGATGATTTTGAAGAAGGAGAGTCCGACGGTACAGGAGAATCCCACTACCAGCAATAGCCATCCCCAAGCGCTGAGTGACTCTTTGAAGCCGAAGCGCACGGTTTGCCCTACGGCTTTCACTGTCATGGCAATGCAGATATGTACCGCACCGATAATCAGTGCCAGCAACATTTGCTTGTCATAGGTGGTCTCGCCTATCTTGCCCACAATCATGAATTCTTTCAATTTGGCGGGTATCTCCAAGTCAAAGAGGCTTACGCCGAAGAAGGTTCCCAGTATGGCACCGATGACAGTTGTGAATATGCCCAGCGTAATCACCAGGTTCATCATGCCTTTCATGGACTTGGACATCTTCTTTTTCAGAATGGATCCAAGTGCAATCAATGCTAATCCGTAGCCTGCGTCTCCCATACAGAAGGCAAAGAAGAGCGAGAAGAATGGTGCAAGTATCGGTGTCGGGTCGAACTCGGCATATTCGGGCATGCCGTACATTTTGGTAAGTACTTCGTACATGCGGGCAAAGGCGTTGTTCTTCAGCTTGATGGGGGCATTGTCCTCGCGCCTGGCGGCCCTTATTTCATAATAAGTGCCGCTTTCGTCGAGAAGTTTCCTCACATCTGCCTCGCAGTCTTCGGGAATCCAACCTTCAATCAACACTACGGTGCCTTCGGCCAGGTGTTTGCTGTTCAGCTTGACTTTTAGCAGGTCTATTTCTCCTTGAAGCCGGAGGGCGTGTTTCTCCATCGTGCTGTAATTTGCTTTGCAGAAGGCTTTCAGCTCGGCTTGTGCCTGCATAAGGGCTTCTTCCGTGCCGGCTTTCTTCCGGTTCAGTTCCGAGAGGCTGGACGAGGGCAGACGGAGCGGTTCCATGTCCGGCCCTACCGGTCGGGGGGTGACGGTTACGAAATAAAGATGTCCGCCGCTCTCTTTCACCACAATGGCGTTGTAGTACTCTGACCACGTTTCGTTATAATTTTTTTCCGGACAAGTGTAGAATTGTACGAACCAGCCAGCCTCTTCCAGCATGCTGATGGTTTCCCAGTCAAAATCACCCCAAACCTCCATTTGTGCCACGTCCTTGTCGATGGCGGAAATCTGTTGGTTCGAGTCTTGTATCTGTGCCTGCAGATCTTCGTAGGATTTCATCAAAGCATCAGCCGACAGTTCTTCATGTACCTTTTCTTCCGGCTGTTTGTCTGCTAGGATGTACATGCTCTGAAGCGTGTTCTTGTAGAGGGTATGCTTCTGCATGAATTGCAGCAAGGTGTCGTCCATCTCACCGCACTGCCTTTCTATTACGTGCACCACGCCCGCTTCCCGGATTTGTGCCAGAAACGCTTCGTACTCCTTATGGTATACAAGGAACGTGAGCTTCTTCATTTTGGTAATCATGCCTCAGCCTCCTTCCTTTTCTCCTGATGGGACTTCATGATTTTCTGTGATGACTTGGAGAGGTTCTCCTCGTCTTCCATAAACCGCTTGATTTTGCGCAGGGCATCTTGATAGCCCGGAATCTGTACTTTTTCAAAAAGATTCACTTTTTGGGTGGTCTTTTTACGCGCATGTTCCAACAGGTTCAACTTGGCGATGACAAATTCACGCTCGATGGCGGTATGTGCCAGGGACTTGAGCAAATGCAACCCGTCTGTATACCATCCGGGCGCATTGAACAGGCTGTAGGGGCGTATCTCGAAATCTACGTTTTCGAGTAGCGGCACTTGTACACCGGCAATCTTTTTCACACCGAGATGGACATCGCTGACTTTTATCAATGAAGTGTCGAATTCATTCCAAAGGGCGAACATGGCTTCGTAAGCTTGGATTTCTTTTTCCAACTGCGCATCCAGCGCGGCAGCGTCGCTTTTGCAACGCTTCACTTCCATACGCAGGGCACTCTCCTTGTTCTTGATGATGGGGAGCGTACGCACGCGTACTTTCAGTTGCTTTTCCAACTGCTGGAGGGAGGTCTTGTTATATTGAAACTTGATAGCCACTTTTTTCAGTTGTTAGTTATGGGTGATTCGTTATTTGCTTTCGGCCAGAATTTGTCTACCAACTCTTTTTTGATATTCACTTCTTCCGGACGGAAATACTTGCCGAATAGGCTCCATGCTACGTCAAGCATTTCTGTGGTATCGAGGTTGACGTCGATGGCTAGCAGCCGGTTGGAGTAGTCTTTGGCAAAGGCAAGGGTGCGTTCGTCGTAGTTCGTTAGGTCGAAACCGTTTTCAAGCTTGGTCTTGGTCTTGGCATTGGCATTGGCAGCGTCGGCGTACAGGCGCACGGCTGCATTCATCACCTGCGGATGGTCCTTGCGTGTCTTTTTACCTGTGACAAGTTGTTTCAGACGGGACAAGGAACGGAACGGGTCGACGATGATCTTACCGATGTCGCTGTCACGACGGAGGAACAACTGCCCTTCCGTGATATAGCCTGTATTGTCGGGCACGGCGTGCGTGATGTCGCCACCTGATAGAGTCGTCACCGCAATAATCGTGATGGAACCTCCGCTTGGGAACTGTACAGCCTTTTCGTATATCTTCGCCAAATCCGAATAAAGGGAACCTGGCATGGAGTCTTTCGAAGGAATCTGGTCCATACGGTTGGACACGATGGCGAGTGCGTCGGCGTATGAGGTCATATCTGTCAACAGTACCAGCACTTTTTCGTTGTTTTTCACGGCAAAATATTCGGCTGCTGCCAGTGTCATATCCGGAATCAGCAGGCGTTCTACCGGGGGATTCTCGGTCGTATTCATGAAGCTGACGATACGGTCGAGCGCACCGGCATTGGAGAATACGTTTTTGAAGTAAAGGTAGTCGTCGTTCGTCATACCCATACCGCCCAAGATAATCTTGTCGGTCTCCGCACGCAGGGCCACATTCGCCATTACTTGGTTGAAGGGTTGGCCGGGGTCGGCAAAGAAAGGAATCTTCTGTCCGGACACCAGCGTATTGTTCAGATCGATGCCCGCAATACTGGTTGCAATCAGTTCTGAAGGTTGTTTACGCCGTACCGGATTCACGGACGGACCACCAATTTCCACTTCCTCGCCTTCAATGGCGGGACCACCGTCGATGGGGTCGCCGAAGGCGTTGAAGAAGCGCCCGGCAAGCTGCTCGCTTACTTTGATTGTAGGAGCCTTGCCCAAGAATACTACCTCGGCATTGGTCGGAATACCTTCTGTACCCTCGAACACCTGCAAAGTCACTTCTTCACCGGCAATCTTTACCACTTGGGCGAGTTTGCCGGTGACGGTTGCCAGCTCGTCATATCCCACTCCGGTTGCTTTCAACGAACATGTAGCTTTCGTAATCTGTGTGATTTTGGTGTATATTTTTTGGAATGCTTTTGTTGCCATATTTTCGTTTTTTATGCTTTACGTTCTTCGACCAGTTCCTGCAATTGCTTATGGAACTTGTTATATTCTTCGGACTTGAACTTCGAGTAGTTCATCTGCTTGCAGATGTTGATCATCTTCTTGAAGTAATCCATGACTTCGTTGAAGTTGTCGAACTCGAATTCGGTATGGCAAATTTCTATCACTATATTCAGAATTTCTTCCTGACGCTCCATCGGAGTCACGGCATCAATCTCGTCAAAGGCATCCTGTTGCAGGATAACGAAGTCAATTAATTCCGATTTCCAGAAGGTCACGTGATATTCTACGGGCACACCGTTGTCACCCAAGATGTTGATTTGCTCGGCAATCTCCTTACCGCGTTGCAAGCGGGTCTTGATTTCATTCACCTTGCCGATCCACTCACCGTTGATGTGCTTGGCAATATACTCTTCGAATTCGGGATATTCTATATATTTGGAATACGAGTCAATCGGATTTACGGCAGGATAACGCTTCTTGTCGGCGCGGTCTTGCTCAAGGGCATAGAAGCAGCGTGCCACCTTCTTTGTATTCTCGGTCACCGGTTCCTTCAGGTTGCCGCCGGCAGGCGATACTGTGCCGATGAAGGTAATGGAGCCGGACTCACCGTTGTTCAGCTTCACATAACCTGCGCGGCCGTAGAAGTTGGAGATGATGGAGGATAAGTCCATCGGGAAGGCATCGGGACCGGGCAGCTCTTCCATACGGTTGGACATCTCACGCAGCGCTTGCGCCCAACGTGAGGTGGAGTCGGCTATCAGCAAAACCTTCAACCCCATGCTGCGGTAGTATTCAGCGATTGTCATTGCCGTATAGACGGATGCTTCACGGGCAGCCACCGGCATGTTCGAGGTATTGGCGATGATAATCGTACGTTCCATCAGCTTCCGTCCTGTATGCGGGTCTACCAGTTCGGGGAATTCGGTAAAGATTTCTACGACTTCGTTGGCACGCTCGCCACAGGCAGCGATGATAACGATGTCTGCTTCCGCTTGTTTTGAAATGGCGTGCTGGAGCACCGTTTTTCCGGTACCGAACGGACCGGGTATAAAGCCCGTGCCACCTTCCACAATCGGGTTTACGGTGTCGATGACGCGTACACCGGTTTCCAGTAGTTTGAAGGGGCGCGGTTTTTCCTTATAGTTGGTCATGGCACGCTTCACGGGCCATTTCTGTATCATGTTCACCCGGATGTCATTGCCTTCGCTATCTGCCAGCACTGCAATGGTATCTTCAATGCTGTAATCGCCTTCCTTTGCTATGGATTTCACGGTGCACACACCTTTCTGTCCGAAGGGTGCCATGATTTTCAGAGGCTGGAAGTTTTCGTCCACTTGTCCCAGCCAGGCAGCGGCTTCTACTTGGTCGCCCGTCTTCGCCAAAGGCACAAAGTGCCATTTGCTTTCTTTGTCCAGCGGATAGGTGTATTGCCCGCGTTTCAGGAAGACGCCGTCCATCTTATCAAGGTCGTTTTGCAGACCGTCGTAGTTCTTCGAAAGCATACCGGGCCCCAGTGTCGCTTCGAGCATGTGTCCGGTAAACTCGGCTTCGGCTCCCACTTTCAGCCCGCGGGTACTCTCAAATACCTGTACATAGACTTGGGTGCCTACCACCTTGATCACCTCCGCCATCAGCTTGTCTCCACCGGTCGAGATGTAGCAAATCTCATTTTGTGCTACCGGTCCGTCGACGACGAGGGTCACCATGTTGGCTATTACGCCACTAACAGATCCTTTTGTTGCCATATGTTTTTTGTTGTTTGTTTTATCTGAATTCCGCGGGTATCTGCACCTCGTCTTTCAAGGCGGCTATGATGTTGCGAAACAGTTGTTTGCCCTTCTCTTTGTCCAGTGAAACCCACCGTTCTATCATCTCCAGTTGCAGCAGGAAGACAAACAGGCGTTCTACGGTAAAGTAATCGAAGAATGCAGCTTCTTCCATCCACTCCCACCGAAGCCGGTCCAGTTTCTTTTCCCGGTCCGCCAGTTCTTCCGTCTCGCTGATTTTCACCAGTCGCTCCAGAGAGTCTACTTCGGTACCCAGGCCAAAGTCACGGGCATTGGAGGTACGCAAAGCCTCGCACACTTCCGTATCGCCCACAATCAGCGGGGCGGTGTCCATCTTAAATTTGCGTGCTGTGAGTGCCACCAGTATGTTGTTGACAGCGAGGTTGAAACCGAACCAGGAAGACACGAACCGATTCTTGCATTTCATGGCGTATGCGTAATAAAGTGCGGCCAGGCGGTCTTCGTGCAAGCAGCCGTTCTCGGCAGGCTGGCTGATGTATTTGGAAATGAATGTGGAGAGATAAGAAGGGAATACATTGACAGAGACTTTGTCGCCGTCCTTCAGCCGTAAGATGTATTCTGCCAGTTCTTCCGACGAATAGTTTCCGCGGGGGTCAATGGTGGCATCCTTATCTTTCAACAGTTTCAAGACATTCGCGTTGTCGAATTTCAGATAAAACAAATCTATCAGCTTTTTATCATCTTCCGACAAGGCAGGATATAGTTCTGTCTTGAAATCGGCTACTGTATAGCTCAGTTTGCTGTCTTCCAAAGTGAGTTCGGGCAAACCGGCTATCAGGTAATAGTATTTGCTCATAATCTTGTGGGAGTTTTTAGAATAGCATTTCCACTAATTGCGGACGCAGGAGTTCTTTGAAGTAGTTCATAAATTCTTCTTCGCCGAAGTTCACCTTGTACGAACCGTCGGCAGGCGAAACGGAGAACAAGGTCTTGATACCGTTCACTTGCTCAATCTTCACCCCTTTGTCAAGCAGGTCTTTTGCCTTGGCTGCAAAATATTTCGTCAGGTCTTCCGCATCGGCGGTAGAAATGACAATGGGTTCATTCGCACTCCATTTGGATGCCAATGTAACAATGAAAGCATTGAGATAATCCTTGTTTGCAGTAAAAGCCTTTACATCGGTATTTACTATGTTGTCCGTCACCAAAGTCGCAATTTCAGACTTCAGAGCGTTTACAGCCTGACCGGCAAACAACTTCAATTCCGATTTTGTATTCTCTGCCAGTTCACCGGCAGACTTATGGGCGGTAGCCACGATAGAGTTTGCTTCCTTGTGAGCGTCTTCTATAATCTTCTTGGCTTCTTCCTGTGCTTTCGCGATAAGTTTCCGAGCCTCTTCGTTTCCTTTCTCTACGCCTTCGCGGTAAATCTTATCGGTCAGCTCTTGAATTTTGTTTTCCATATTTACAGGAGTTATTATATGATTTATATTACAATATTAATTGCATATAGCCGCAGCGGAAGGTACGGAATCGGACCGGTTGTCTGGCTTTTTCTCTTCGCTGTTCCATGTTTTCCCCTCGCATCGTTGTTTTTACTCAAATCTTCTTCATTAAGAGAAGGTTGGGGTCATCATTGTTACGGACGGAAGTACTATTTGTAAGATAATAGTCTGTACATGGGGCATTTGGATTTTTTGCTATTGATGATGACGGGGCAAACTTATATAATTGGCAAGAATACTGGAAATAAAAAAGTCTGAAGTGGGTAAAACGGATAACGAATTGCCGTTTATGGAGAATGGACCCATTTTATAGAGATATGGTTCTTGTCGGATTTCACATCGATAGGTAAACCGATGTTGCAGTCATAATCGTGCCTGTTTTCAGTTTTCTCTTTCATATACCGGCAGGGGAGAAATGAACCGTGCAATCTAAAATCATTTGCCACGACTCTGTCACAAAGACAAACTGTATGGTCACTTTACGACCGGTGAGATAAGGTATATGGCCGACAATGGAATACTGTCTGGACATGTCAGCGGTTCCGTCAAATATAAAAAGGGAGGCTGTTTTGGTGCATTCCAATGGCAGCTTCCCTTTTTACTGCAAGCGGGGTCTTGAAAATCTTCCTGTCAGAATGAATATACGAAGCCTATTGTCAGGTCTTCCGTGCTCAGGCTAAGTCCGGATACACTGTTGTCATATTTATAGTCATCGCGGTATCCCAGAAAGCCGAATTTGGTAACAAATGAGAAATGGTCGGTCATGTCCAGGGCTATTCCCGGCTTGATTCCGATTTCAAAACCGTTATGGTTATTATGGCCCTTCACCTTATAGGTTGAAATTCCCAAGCCTCCTTCCAAAAACAGACGTACCATGCCTTTGTCGAAATAATTCCACCGTGCATACGGTGCGAAATGGAAGGCATTTACATTCAGATTCTCACCTTTTCTGGTTTTACTTGAATGGGTATATCCGATTTCCAATCCGAAATGCCAGGTATCGTTCAACATATAACCGATTTCCGGTGCCAATGTGAAATTTGTGGCATCGATGTCATTGTCATGGGTGATACCGAATGAACCGCCCAGATACACTTGTGCTTTCGCCGATACGGTGAAAGCTGCTACACATAATAATAATAAAATCTTTTTCATCTTTATAAGTTTTATTTGTTAATAATATAGAATAGGGTTCACTTATTTTTTGCATGTGATCTTTTTCTTTTTTACACACGGCTTCTCATGTAGCTTGCCCAACCCCAAAAACGGTCAAGATAGGTACTCCGAGAATGACTGTCATAAACAGCATAATCTGCCCTGGCATCCTCCTGACAAGTGCAGGCAGGACATCTGATGCTGTACGGAGGGTATTGTCGACCGTCACTTGCATTCTCTCCATAATGCTTTTTCCGTTCCTCCGATGGGTGACGCTGCATTTCTTGATACCGGTCGTCGAATTTGTAGAAGGTTTCGTTCGCCACCGGGTTCATCGGTTCTGTGATTTCTTGTGCCTGCCGTTCTGATGAATCCGGCATGAAGGCGCTTAAAATGTGACACACCCTTTACAGGGGTCCAAAAGTATACCATTTCTTTGATTTGACAAAAGCATTTTTTCCGCTTTGCTTCTTTTTGAGACCTATTCATTTGCCTTAATCTGTCATCCGTTATTCGAAAATCGGGGTTCATGTACCGTTTTTCCGCCTTGGATAAATTATATCAGAGGATACGTTTTTTATTCCCTACTTTTGCCGTTGTTTAATTTTGAATATACTCATGAGGATAAGAACATTTTTATGCATGTCTGCAGTACTGCCACTGCTGGTTTCCTGCACCGGAGGGAAAGAACAGTCCGGAGCGGGGATTATTGTCAAAACAGAGAAAACAGTCCGGTATTCGGATGGAGGCGGGAAGGAATATGCCTTTATCTCCAACCCTTATCGCACATCGGAACTCTCATTCCGGGTAGGGGGGCCGATAGACCGCTTTGATGTATATGCTGGCAACTATTACCCGCAGGGGAGCGTCATTGCCGAGATCGATCCCCGTGACTTCCGTATCCGTAAGGAACGGACGGAGGCTGTGTATGTGCAGATGAAGACCGAGTTTGAGAGGATACAGAAGCTGTATGAGAAGAATAACATCTCTGCCAGCCAATATGAAAAGACCCGTGCCGACTACACGATGGCCAAGACAGCCTTTGACATGGCTTCCAACGAACTGGAAGACTCGCGGCTGATTGCCCCTTTCAACGGATATGTGGGTGAGGTATATATTGAGAAGTTCCAAGACGTGAGGGCTGCACAGCCTGTTTTATCGTTGATAGACATCGACCAGCTCCGTATAGAGGCTTATGTAACGCAGGAAGTAGCTGCCGCCGCCCGGTCGATTGATTCGGTGGAAGTCCGTTTTGACATGTATCCCGATAGGGTCTATAAAGCTCCGGTCATTGAAGTGTCTAAAGGTACTACCCGCAATAACTTGTCCTACCTGCTGACAGCCTTGTTGCCCAATTCGGACCGGAAATTGCTGGCGGGCATGTCCGGTAAGGTGTATATAAATTCGTTCGTTGGGAGCAATAAAGCAGGGGTAGTCATTCCGCAGTATGCGCTTTGCCACCGTCCGACGGAAGGGGACTTTGTCTGGTTGGTCGATGAGGGGACTTCCGAAGTAAGTATGCGGAAAGTAACGAAGGGCAGCCTGCTCCCCGACGGGAAAGTACTCATCGCGGAAGGATTGTCAGGTGATGAGACAATTGCCACAAGCGGCCTTCGCTTTCTTTCGGATGGTATGAAAGTAGAACTGTCTTCTAAAAAGAATTGAACCGTATGAAGTTTGTAAAATATTTCTTGCAGAAAAGATCCGTCACTATCCTGTTGCTGGTACTGGTAC
>NZ_LN877937.1:160787-192315 GCF_001403595.1 Gabonia massiliensis
CGTCACTATCCTGTTGCTGGTACTGGTACTGGCCGGCGGACTGTTTTCCTATGTCAAGATGGGAAAACTGGAAGATGCGCCCTTCACCATCAAGCAGGCGTTGGTGCTGACTCCTTATCCCGGTGCTTCTCCTTCTGAAGTACAGTCCCAAGTAACTGATATTTTGGAAGAGGCCATACAGTCAATGGGCGAACTTTATTACCTGAAGACTGAAAACCGGGCCGGACTATCCAAAATAACCGTTTATGTGAAGAAGGAAATACGTGCCGACGAGATGCAACAACTTTGGGACAAGTTGCGTCGCAAGGTAAGCGATGTTCAGAGTAAATTGCCAGCCGGAGCCGGTCCTTCCATTGTAAACGATGACTTTGGGGATGTGCTGGGCGTGTTCTACGGGCTTACCGGAGACAGCTATTCGTTTCGTGAGTTGGAGGACGAGGCCAAGCTGATAAAGAACGAGCTGCTGAAAGTAAAGGATGTGGCGAAAGTGGAGATTTACGGTGTGCAGACCCCGACCATCGATGTGACCATCAGTCCGGCGGTCATGGCGCAGAGCGGGGTGACTACCGCCGACATTGCCCGTGCTTTTGAAGCCCAGAACAAGGTAGTGGATGCTGGAGGTGTGGATGCCGGCAGTGGCCGTATCCGTATCGAGTCTACCGGAAACTTCTATTCGCTGGATGACATACGCGAACTGACTATCGTTTCGCGTACCGGTGAGCACTTCAGGCTGGACGACATCGCCAGTATCGAGGAGGGCTACCAGACCCCTCCGGGCAACCTTATGCGGATAGACGGAAGCCCTGCGGTGGGTATTGCCATTTCTACCGTGCCGACCGGAAATGTGGTGGATATGGCCAAGGCCGTACAAGTGACACTGGACAAGTTCCGGAAGACGATGCCTGAAGGTTTTATGCTGACTTCCATTTATGACCAGGGATATGAGTCGGATGTGGCGAATCAGGGGTTTATCCTGAACCTGATTGTTTCGGTGGTGACGGTGGTGGCGATCCTGCTGTTCTTTATTGGGTTCAAAAACGGTATTTTGGTCGGCAGCGGATTGGTGTTCTCCATCTTCGCCACGTTGATGGTCATGATGGCCTATGGTATTGCCTTGCAACGTATGTCATTGGCTGCCATTATCATTGCCATGGGGATGTTGGTGGACAATGCCATCGTGGTATCCGATTCGGCATTGGTCAATATGGAACGGGGTATGCGCAAGCGTGTCGCCATTATGCGAGCTTGCTCATCTACTGCGCTTCCTCTGCTGGCGGCTACGGTTATTGCCATTCTTACCTTCCTGCCGATTTATTACTCTCCTCATATTACCGGTGAGTTGCTTTCGTCGCTGGTGATTGTCATCGGTGTCTCTTTGATGTTCAGTTGGGTGTTTGCTCTGACTCAAACCCCATTCTTTATCCAAGAGTTCGTACGCCGTCCGCGTCCGGAAGAGTTGAAGGCCGGTCTTTTTGACGGTAAGTATTACCATATGTTTCGTGGCTCCCTTCGTTGGGTGTTGCGCCATCGTTCTATGACTATCGTTTTGTTGGTCGTGATGTTGGTCCTTTCGGCATGGAGTTTCAAGTTCATACCGAAGGTTTTTGTCCCGGCGCTGGAAAAACAGTATTTCACGATGGATATGTGGTTGCCGGAAGGTACCAATATCTACGAGACAGACCGTATAGCGGGTGAGATGGCCGATTATGTGCGTAATCATAAGGAGGTGGAGATGGTTTCCAACTACATAGGGCGTACACCGCCCCGGTATTATCTGTCCAATATCGCTTTTGGACCTCAGTCCAACTATGCGCAGTTATTGATAAAATGCCGTTCGTCTGAAGATGCAAGAGCCATGCACGCCTTGTTGCAGGACTCTATTCGTCTGAAATTTCCCGAACCGTTGATCAAGGTGAACAAGTTCGAACTGAGCCCGTTGACGGAAGCGATGATAGAGGCACGCTTCTTGGGACCGGATGCCGCTGTCTTGGACTCTCTGGTAAATGTGGCAACCGGTATCATGCGCCGTAACCCGAAAGCGGCGGATGTGCGTAACGAATGGGGAAACATGACGATGGTGATGCGTCCGGTATATGACCCTGTGAAGGCTGGTGCGTTGGGTATAACCAAAGCGCAGATGATGCAGTCGGTGAAGTCTATCAGTGACGGGCTGCCGGTAGGCATCTACCGGGATGACGAGCGGAAGGTACCCGTGTTGTTGAAGTCGGAGAATGCTACCGTGACCGATGCGCATTCGTTGGAGAATTTTTCGGTTTGGAACGGCGAGCGTTCCGCACCGCTTTCTCAAGTGACCAAGGGGGTGGAGACTACTTGGGAGTGGCCGCAGATACGTACCTACAACCGCCAGCTCTCCATGGCTGCCATGTGCGGTGTGCAGCCGGGACATACGATGGCCGAGGTGCACGGGGAGATACGCAAGGAGGTTGAAGCCATGGAATTGCCGGAAGGCTATACGTTCTTTTGGGACTCGCAGTTCAAGGACCAGAATGAGGGCTTGCAGGCTTTGGCCAAATTCTTCCCGTTGGCGTTCTTGATGCTGATAGTGATTCTCGTGGCATTGTTCGGGAATTTCTGGGAGCCGGGTATCATCTTGTGCGTGCTTCCCTTGTCGCTTATCGGGGTGGCTGTCGGCATGCTGCTCACCGGCTTTGACTTCGGATTTTTCCCGATTGCCGGATGGTTGGGATTACTGGGTATGATTATCAAGAACGTTATCGTATTGCTGGATGAGATAAACGTACAACGCAAAAATGGTGTCGCTCCTTATACAGCGGTCATAGAAGCTACCGTATCGCGTACACGCCCGGTGTTGATGGCGGCTACTACAACTATTCTGGGGATGGTGCCGCTTCTGTTCGACATAGCTTTCGGGGGAATGGCGGCAACCATTGTCTTCGGCCTGACTTTTGCTACGCTGCTGACATTGTTTGTCACACCGGCGTTGTATTCTATCTTCTATAAAATAAAAGAGTCGTGATTATGTTGAAAAAATATATATTGCTTTCATTTTCATTGTGTGTTGTCTCCGTAGCTGTAGCCCAACAAAATCTGCTGTTGGAAAAATATAGGTCGATGGCTGTTGAATACAGCCATGACCTAAAGGCTGCGGACAAGAACATTGCTGCCAGTATCGAGTTGGAGAAGGCGGCTCAAAAAGACTTGTATCCCAAGCTGTCCGGGAATGCGAATTTCCAATATACAGGAAACCCGCTGGAACTGACGCTGGACTTGCCTTCTATGGGCAACCCGGTCACATTTGAGGGGAAAGATTTGAGATACGGTGCGTCCGTTTCCTTGCAACAGCCCATTTATACAGGCGGACGGTTGCTGGAAACCATACGGATGGCCGAATACCGGCACAACGTGAGCGGGTTTCAAGAAGAATATATTCGTTCCGGAATCTGTTTGCAGACCGATATGCAATATTGGAATACGGTGGCACGTACAGAGATAGTCCGCATATCGGACGATTATCGGAATTCTGTCGCCTCTTTGACACAGACCATCCGAGAACGGGTGGATGCCGGCTTGACAGATAGGCAGGACTTGTTGATGATAGAGGTGAAACTGAATGAGGCCGAATTCCAGCTTCTGCAAGCCCGGAAAAATTTGGAGAACGGCCTGATGGCCCTTAATTCGCTTATCGGGGTGGAACTTGAGGCTCCGACCGAGGTGGATGACAGTGTGGCCGTGGTTGTGGTGAACGATGTGTCTCTTTGGAGCGATAGCTGTACTGTCCGTCCGGAGTTGAAAATAGCGACGGAGCAGATAAAGATGGCCGAGAGTGAAAAGAAGCTGGTGCTTTCCAAATACAGGCCCCAGTTCTATGTAGGAGTTGACGGGAGCTATTTTTCTCCCGGCTATAATTTCCGTACAGACATGGATCCTAATTACGCTGTATATGCAAAAGTATCCGTGCCGCTGTTTGAATGGGGAAAGCGGAAAAATGAGAAAAGGGCTTCTTTGTTCAAAGTGGACATGGCTACCGATAATCTGAACAAAGTGACGGACGGTGTCAACCTGGAAATCCGGATGGCACGTAACTCGTTGCGGCAGGCAATGGAACAGGTGGAACTGACACGTAACTCGCTGGACAAGGCTCGTGAGAACGAGACAATGGCTTTGGATCGTTATGACGAGGGAAAGTCTTCCATTACCGATGTGATTGACGCACAGACCTACCGTCAAATGGCTCAGATAAACCATGTACAGGCCAAGGTATCGGCACAGAATTACTATTCGGAGCTGCTTAAGGCGCTGAACAAATACTAAGTTGTCAGAATTTTTGTATTATCTTTATCCCTATGAAATGGAGTACGGTCACATATTCGTTGTTGTTTTCAGGACTGGGATTATTTTCTTACTTCTTGATTGTCAACTATACTGATTTTTCTCCTCAGGCAGCTGAGCTGTTGTATTCATGGGGGGCTTGCCTATTCACCTTGGTCGCATTCAACCTGATGGGATATTTCACGCTTTGGATGTCGGGCTGGGTGAACAGGCAATATGTCATTAACGCATCTTGGAAACGGAAGATCGGCATGCTTTATGTTGCGGTAATCTTTCTGTTTTTGGCGTTGAATTACGGCCTGTTCGTCACAGCCAAGATCTTGGCGGATGTAGAACCGGTATTCAACTTCTCTCGCAGTGGATGGAATTTGCTGATTGTCGTATGGCTAACGGAGATGGTGGTCATCGGGTTGCTTCTTTCCAACCGTACCATGCAGGCAAACTGGTTGTTACAGCAAGAGGCTGCCAAATTGCAAATGGAAAATGCCCGGGCCAAATATGTTGCTTTGCAGAACCAGCTGAATCCCCATTTTCTGTTCAACAGCCTGAATACGTTGATTGCTGAAATCAAATATAACCCGGACAATGCCATGCTTTTTACCCGGAATCTCTCATCTGTGTACAGGTATGTCCTCCAGTGCCAGGGCAGGAATCTGGTGTCGTTGAAAGAAGAATTGGATTTTATGAATTCCTATTTGTTCTTGCATAAGGTCCGTTTGGGAGATTGTATCGATTGCGATTGCCGGATTCCTTCCGGATATATGGACCGGCAGATACCGCCTCTTACCCTGCAGTTGCTGGCAGAGAATGTAATCAAACACAATACGATTTCTTCAGGTAAGCCCATGACTATTCACATTGAAGTGGATAATGAATATTTGATAGTCAGTAATCCGGTTTCTCCAAAGAAAAAAAAGGATATTTCTTCAGGAATAGGGTTGAAGAATCTGGCGAACCGTTGTCGGCTGATGACCGATAGGGATATGCTTGTGCAAAAAGAAAAATTTGTTTTTACAGTTAAAATTCCGATTATACAATGAATAAATCGAACGCAGTCATAATAGAAGACGAAATACCTGCGGCAAGGTTGTTGCACTCGATGCTCTTTTCGTTGCGTCCCGGGTGGAATATCGAGATGATTCCGGGGAGCGTGGACGATGCGACAGAATGGTTCGCATCCCATGAGCATCCGGAACTGATTTTTTTGGATATACATCTTACGGACGGGGATGCTTTTGACTTCCTCTCCTCTGCCAAGCCGAAGTCGGCCGTCATCTTCACAACGGCATACGACCAGTATGCCATGCGTGCTTTTTCTGTAAATAGTATAGACTACATCTTGAAGCCGGTAGATGAGAAGCGTCTGTCGGATGCCATCTCGAAATATGAGAGCTTGCGCGGTCGAGGCTGGATGCAGTCTGATAATTATATGGAAACATTGCTTGATGTTCTGAAGCATCCCGAAAAGAAGTACCGGTCCCGTTTCCTTATTTCCGGAACTGACAACTTCTGGTCGCTGCGGGTGGAGGATGTGGCTTATTTCTATTTTGAAGAACGGACGACATTTGCCGTCACTTCCAACGGCAGGGAGCATATAC
Organism: Gabonia massiliensis; assembly: GCF_001403595.1. Lineage (NCBI taxonomy): Bacteria > Pseudomonadati > Bacteroidota > Bacteroidia > Bacteroidales > Porphyromonadaceae > Gabonia > Gabonia massiliensis. The sequence continues at coordinate 166,697 of NZ_LN877937.1, forward strand.
TGGACTTGTCTTTGAATAAGTTGGAGGAACAGCTGGATCCCAGTCAGTTTTTCCGTGTAAACCGGCAGATGATCCTTAATGTGGATGCCATTGATAAGGCTGTTCCTTCTTTCAAGGGGAGAATAAGGGTTGAGGTATACCCGCCGTTCAAGTCAGATATCGTCATAAGCGATGGAAAAGCTTCGGCTTTCAAGTTGTGGCTCAATTATTAAGAAGGTTGTTCTTAACTTCTTCTATCGACGGTCTTCATATCCGGCTATAGACATAGGGTATCTTGGAACGTCTGTCAACGGCCAAAGTAAGGGGATAGGGCAGCAATTGTCGACCTTGTGGCCGACGCATTTGCTTGGTGTCGTCAAACGGGATGTCAATTTATAATTGTGGATGCGTTGAACAGTTCCAGATATATTGGATTATATCGTACCGATGGATTTGGTCCTCAAACGAATAGGGATATCTGTTCCGAAACGTGACGTATGTACCTTTCGCTCAGACAGGCACACTCTGAAAATTTCAACTTAATGGTTTCCGGGATCTCTTGACGTTGACTAAAGAGGCTTATTGTCAGTGTGTTGACTTTGAAATTCGTCTTAACGAAAAATGACTCTGGTTTTCACCTAAGTCGTTCGCTGTGGTGCCACCAGGAATCGAACCGGGGACACAAGGATTTTCAGTCCTTTGCTCTACCAACTGAGCTATGGCACCATCGTTTTTGCGAGTGCAAATGTATGGATTATTTTGTTCCCGTGCAAATAAAATGGGGAATATTTATTGGGGATGGTCGTTTTCTTGGCTTAACGAGTTCCATCCTTGGGCTTTGAGGGCTATCTCGGCTCCGTCACGGGTTATCATGCAGGCGCCTAAGGCGGGGGAGGTGATGTGGCCTATCACGCGGACTCCGGGTATGGTGATGACTTCGTCATGGGCGGCGAGGGGCACGGTGAAGAGGAGCTCGTAGTCTTCGCCTCCGTTGAGGGCTGCGGTGATGAGGTTCATGTTGAACTCTTCGGCCATGGCCGCGGTCTGGTAGTCGACGGGTATGCGGTCTTCGTAGATGCGGCAGCCGGTGTGGCTCTGGTCGCAGATGTGCAGGAGCTCGGAGGAGAGCCCGTCCGATACGTCCATCATGGCGGTGGGGAGGATGTTGTGCCGGGCGAGTTCTGCGATGATGTCTTTGCGGGCTTCGGGCTTGAGCTGGCGTTCGAGGAGGTATTCGCGTCCTTCGAATGCGGGCTGGAAGTCTTTGTCGCCTGTGAATACTTTTTTTTCTCTTTCGAGGAGTTGCAGCCCCATGTAGGCGGCTCCGAAATCTCCGCTTACGCATATGAGGTCGTTTTCTTTGGCTCCGTCGCGGTAGACGATTTTGCCTGTGTCGCCTTCGCCGATGCAGGTGATGCTGATGGCGAGCCCAGTGAGGGAGGCGGATGTGTCGCCTCCGACAAGGTCTACTCCGTATACGTCGCAGGCGAGTTGGAGGCCGGCGTAGAATTCTTCGAGGTCTTCGACGGAGAAGCGCTTGGATATGCCCAGCGACAGGGTGAGTTGCTTGGGCTGCCCGTTCATGGCGTATATGTCTGAGAAGTTGACGACGGCCGATTTGTACCCGAGGTGTTTGAGGGGTACGTATGTGAGGTCGAAGTGTATGCCTTCGAGGAGGAGGTCGGTGGTGACGAGTACTTGCTTGTGGTCGTACTGGAGTACGGCTGCGTCGTCGCCTATGCCTTTGTGCGTGGAGGGGTTCTTGTGCCGGATGTCCCGGGTGAGGTGCTTGATGAGTCCGAATTCTCCTAATGTGGCGATTTCGGTGCGTTTTATATTTTCCATATTTGTGTTTGTCTATTTTTTTGTGGCAAAGGTAGTGTTTGTATTCGAGACTTGGGTAAAAGGCGGGGGCAAATTTTGTTCCGGATGGTTCCGGTGTTTGCCCGGGTGTTGCCGGTTATATTTTTTATCGGGGCAAAAAGGATGCCCGCAAAGGCTGTTCTTGAGGGGTGCCCGTGCGGGGGGCAGGTTCCGGACAGGTTTTGCGGGCGTGGTTGTGTGTTGTCTTTTTTCAGAATTGCTCTACGAGCTTTTTCATGATGAGCGTCATTTTGGGTTGTGCTGCGGCTGCGGCTTTTTGTACTTCTTCGTGGGATGCTTTCTCGACGATGCCTTCTACTCCGAGGTCTGTGATGACGGATATGGCGAATACTTCGATGCCTCCGTGCCGTGCGACGATGACTTCGGGTACGGTGGACATGCCTACGGCGTCGCCTCCGATGGTGTGGAAGTATTTGTACTCGGCGGGTGTCTCGAATGTGGGCCCTTGTGTGCCTACGTATACTCCTTGTTGTACTTTGATGTTGTTGTCGGCGGCTATTTTAAGGGCTTTGTCGATGAGCCGTTTGGAGTAGGCTTCGCTCATGTCGGGGAAGCGTACTCCGAGTTCTTCGAAGTTCTTGCCTCTGAGGGGGTGTTCGGGGAACAGGTTGATGTGGTCGCGTATGATCATGAGGTCTCCTACGGCGAAGGCGGGGTTCATGCCTCCTGCCGCGTTGGATACGAACAGGTGCTTGATGCCTAATTGTTTCATGACGCGTACGGGGAATGTGACTTGTTTCATGTCGTATCCTTCGTAGTAGTGGAACCTGCCTTGCATGGCGAGTATCTCCTTGGTGCCGAGTTTCCCGAATATGAGTTTGCCGCTGTGCCCTTCTACGGTGGAGACGGGGAAGTTGGGGATGTGCTGGTAGGGTATTTCTTTTTCGATGTCGATATGGTTTACCAGTTCTCCGAGTCCTGTGCCGAGTATGATGGCGGTCTCGGGCATTACGGGGTATTCTTTTTTGAGGAATGCGGCTGTTTCTTTGATTTTTTCTAACATAGTTAAGTTCGTTTTTATATGTTATACAATGGAAACAAATATAGTGATTTTTGGTTTGGGTTTGTCGTGGCGGGGGTGTTTTTTTCTGTTGTTTTTACGGTGGGGCTGTTGGGGGTTGGGTGGTTGCTTTTGATTTGAGTAGCTGTGCACGGGCGTTACATACCCCCGGCCCCTCTCGAGAGGGGAGGTTTGAGATGCTTTTTTCTTGTTGGTAATGAATGGGTTGAGTGTGGAGGATTCCCCTCTAGAGAGGGGATAAAGGGGTGTGTTACGGTGAGGGGCGCGGGATAGGTTGAGGTATTACAGGAGGTTTGTTTTGGTGTTGTGAGGTGGTATCTGTCGGCTTCGGGTGGATGCTTTTGATTTTAGGAGGCTGTGCGCAGACGTCACACACCCCTTGCCCCTCTCGAGAGGGGAGGTTTGGTCGCTGCTTTCTTGTTGGTAATGAGAGGTTTGATGGGATGGTTTCCCCTCTAGAGAGGGGATAAAGGGGTGTGTTACGGCGAGGGGCGCGGGATAGGTGGAGGTATTACGGGAAGTTTGTTTTGGTGTTGTGAGGTGGTATCTGTCGGGCTTCAGTGGATGCTTTTGATTTTAGGTAGCTGTGCACAGGCGTTACACACCCCCGGCCCCTCTCGAGAGGGGAGATTCGGTCGCTTGTTTCTTGTTGGTAATGAGTGATTTGTGACGTGTAGGATTCCCCTCTTGAGAGGGGATTGAGGGGTGTGTTACGGCGAGGGGCGCGGCAAAGGTTGAAGTGTTTTTGCTGCTGTTTGGTGAGGTGGTATTTTTTTGCTTCGGGTGGATGCTTTTGATTTTAGGTAGCTGTGCACGGGCGTAACACACCCCCGGCCCCTCTCTGGGACGGGGAGATTTGGAATGCTTGTTTCTTGTTGGGAATGAGTGGTTTGTGGCGTGGATGTTTCCCCTCTTGAGAGGGGAATCCTTCATGCTATAAATTACTTATTATTAAATAGAAAGCTGTATTTCAAATCTCCCCTCTTTGAGAGGGGCGGGGGTGTGTGACGTCTGTGCGTAGCTTCCTTAAATCAAAATGACCACTGAAGCCTGACGGATACCGCCTTGCAACATCAAGCTTCTCGAGGCAACTTCCTGCAACATCTTAGCCCTTGCCGCGCACCTTACCATAACACACCCCTTTATCCCCTCTCGAGAGGGGAAACTTCCATGCCACAAATTACTTATTATTGATTAAGAAAACAAATATCCTGACCTCTCCTTTGAAGAGGTTATATTTTGCTGTGATTTTCTTGTTTACAGCGGGAAAGTGGTATTCCAAACCTTCTTGTCCCGGAGGGGGGGAAGGGGTGTTGCCAGTTTTTTTGTTTGCTTATTTGCTTCGGGTAGCTGCCGCCTTATTTTGTGCGCCTGTATTGGGGGATGTAACTGGGGCTGTTTTTCTTGGCTTCGTCGAGTATCTGGGCGTCGAATGCGGGGCCACCGTCTTGGAGGAACGCGACGCGGAGGGGGAGGTAGAGCATCCGCTGCTTCAGGGGGGTGTCGATGTGCCGGTTGTGCATGAGCCTTGCGGCGTCTTTTTCGGTGACGATGACGAGGGTGTCGTCGGGGGAGGCTTGGGTGGAGAGTTTCTTTATCCGGGTTATGTCCCTGGCGGTGAAGTCGTGGTGGTCGGCGAATGTGAGGCTTTGTGCCGCGGGGCAGAGGGTGTGTATGTGGTGTATGAATGTGTGTGGGGATGCGATGCCCGACACGGCGACTACGTTTTTGTAGAGGCTGACGTCTACGGGGGTGTCTTGGGGTATGGTGCAGGTGCGGGGGAATACGGGGGTGAGGTCTCCGTACCGGAACGTGGTGAAGTAGAGCCTCTGGTAGGGGTATAGTTGCAGGTGCTTGGCGATGATGCGGAAGTCGATGGGCTTGATGTCGTCGGGGCACTTGGTGACGATGACGATGTTGGCTCTCGACTTTCCAGACAGGGGTTCTCTCAGGCGGCCTGCGGGGAGCATCTTGTCTTCGTATATGAGGCGGTTGATGTCGGTGAGGAGTATGGAGGTGGAGGGGGTGACGTAGCGGTGCTGGAAGGCGTCGTCGAGGAGTATGAGGTTTGTTTCGGGGAAGTGTTTCCTGATTTGGCGTATTCCTCTCCGGCGGTCGGCATCGACGGCGACGGTGATGTGGGGAAACTTCCGCTTGATTTGCAGTGGCTCGTCTCCTACTTGGGCGGATGTGGATGTGGCCTCGGCTATGACGAAGCCTCGGCTCTTGCGCTTGTACCCTCGGCTCAGGAGGGCTATGTGGTAATGGGGGGCGAGCAGGTGTATGAGGTACTCGGTGTGTGGGGTCTTGCCTGTGCCTCCGACGGTGATGTTGCCGACGGATATGACGGGTATGTCGTATGTCTCGGAGGGGAGTATCTTCCAGTCGAAGAGGCGGTTCCTCAGTTGTACGACGGCTTTGTATATGAGGGCAAGGGGCCGGAGGCTGTTATGGAGGTGCGGGGTGTTGTGCTCGTTCATATCCTTTGTTGGTCTGGGTTGTGTTGTTGTACCGGGATTATTTTTTTTCAGTCGATGTGCCCGATTTCGGCCCGGGCTTGTACGGGGTCGAGGTGTTGTATCTGCCTGAGTATGTCCAGGGGGCGGTAGCGGTCGCCGAGTATCCATTTTTCGAGGCTTGTGCGGCTGTAGCTGCCCAGTTCGCTGAGGAGCTCTTCGTATATGGTTTTCTTGACGGGGTAGTCTACTCTCCGGTAATCGGGGGTGTGGGCCCGGCCGGCTACCCAGGTGATGGCGTCGCGGAGTGTCCCGATTTGGTCGACGAGTCCCAGCTTCACGGCATTGGCTCCGGTCCATACGCGGCCTTCGGCAATTTTGCGTATGTCTTCGACGGTCTTGCCCCGTCCTTGGGCGCATCTTTTGACAAAGAGGTCGTACCCGCGTTCTACGTAGGCTTGCATCATGGCTTTTTCGCCGGGTGTCATGGCTCTGTGTATGGCGGGGAAGTTGCCGTACCGGGTGGTCTTGACTTCGTCGAAGGTGAGCCCTATCTTGTCGGTGAGCAGGGCGGATGCGTCGGGCACCATGCCGAATATGCCGATAGAGCCGGTGAGGGTGGCTGCGTCGGCGAATATGCGGTGTGCTCCGCAGGAGAGGTAGTATCCGCCGGATGCGGCGTAGTCGCCCATGGATACGGCTACGGGTTTGAGTTGCTTGAGCCGGTCGACGGCTTCCCACAGTTGCTCGGAGCCGAAGGCGCTGCCTCCGGGGGAGTTGACGCGCAGGACGACGCCTTTTATGGCCGCGTCTTGTCCTATTTTGTCGAGTTCTGCGACGAGCTTGCGGGAGTTAATGCCGTCATTGGGCGATGTGTCTATTTCTCCGTCGGCGTATACGACGGCGATGATGTCTTGGGCGGATGGCGCTTTCCGGGGGAGGCCGGCTATCTCGGTGACTGACGCGAGGGTCAGGTCTTCATATTTGTCTGCGTGCGCCATGCGTGCGAGTTTCTGCTTCATCTGCGGGCGGTATGCGAGGGCGTCGATAAGCCCGGCTTGTACGGCCCGGGTCTCTTCGCGGAAGAGCATGAGGGAGTCGGCACACGCGTTCAGCTGCCGGGGGGAGAGGTTCCTTGCCCGGCTTATGCCTTGTACCACGTGGTCCCATATGGAATGGAGGTAGACTTGGGTCTGCTCGCGGTTGGCGGGGCTCATGTGGGTGGTGGTGTAGGGTTCTACTGCCGACTTGAATGTGCCTACGCGGAATATCTGCATGTCGACGCCTATTTTGTCGAGTGTGTTTTTGTAGAATATGGGGGAGGCGCTGAGTCCTCTGAAATCGAGCATCCCTACGGGGTTGAGGAAGATGCTGTCGGCAACGGACGCGAGGTAGTACTCTTTCTGGAGGTACTGGTCGCCGTATGCGAGTATGAACTTGCCGCTTTTCTTGAAGTCGAGCAGTGCCTGGCGTATCTCGTCGATGGAGGCGTAGCCGGCAAAGAGGCCGTTGGCTTCGATATAGATGCCTTTTATGTTGTCGTTGTCCTTGGCGGTCTGTATGGCTTTGAGTATGTCGTCGAGCCCGAGGGACATTTCGCTTTTCTCGCTGTAAAGGAGGCTGAGGGGGTTTTCTTTGGAACGCTCGTTGAGTTCTCCTTTGAGGTTGAGGTATAGTATGGTGTTGTTTTTTTCTTTGTACGTGGGGACGGTGGAGACGGATATGATGCCGATGGTCATGATGACTCCTATCCATATGAGTATGGTACCGGCTATGAAGACGCCGAGTACGCAGGCGAATGTGGTCTTGAAGAACTGTTTCATCTTTTTTGTTGGTTGGTCGTGAGTGCCAAAATGTTTGTATTTTCTGTATTTTAATGCAAAAAGATGCATTATATCACAAATATAAGGGTTTTTTATGGAGTGTTTGTCTAATTTTTATGAATTATAAGATGATTTTCGAATCTTTTATTTTGAGGTGGTGTTTCTTGGCTTTGGGTGGATGCTTTTGGATGTAGGTGGTTGTGTGACGTCTGTGCATAATCTCCTAAAATCAAAAACAGTCTCTGAAACTGAACAGAAAACACTTCCCTCAACTGTATCGCGGAAGTCTCAACTTAGGTCTCGCTCTTCGCTGTCACACTGAAGTGCCCCCAAAAAGTTGGACGGGTTATACATTATCCGGTAATGGAAAGGGTTCGGTATTGTACCGGGCTCTTTCCCTTTAACCGGGATTTTATTCTCCTATGGTTATAATAATCGATATATTCCTCCAAAGCTCTCGTGAAGGCTTCAGGGGATTCGAAGTTTTCGGCATAGAGCAGCTCGGACTTCATGATGGCGAAGAAGCTCTCGGCCATGGCGTTGTCCAGACAATTGCCCTTGCGTGACATGCTTTGGACCACGTTGCGCTCTTCGAGCCGTTGGCGGTAGCCGTAATGCTGGTATTGCCAGCCTTGGTCGGAGTGCAGGATTAGTCCTTCCAGGTCGTCATTCCGGGAAAAGGCCTTGTCCAACATATCGTAAATCTGTTCCATGTTGGGGGTTTCGGAGAGGTTATATGAGATGATTTCTCCATTGAACATGTCTATTATCGGCGAAAGGTACAGCTTGGCCGGACCGATGTTTATCTGCGTCACGTCCGTGGCCCATTTGCGGTTGGGGGCTTCGGCCCTGAAGTTCCTGGCGATGATGTTGGGGGCTGTCTTGCCGGCCTGGTGCCTGTATGAGCGGTAACGGACTTTGCGGATTCTGCTCTTGAGCTCCATTTCATCCATGAGCCGACGTACGGTCTTATGGTTGGTCGTGAAGCCTCTGTTGCGCATCTCGGCCGTCACCCGACGGTAACCGTACCGGCCCTTATGTTCATGGTAAATGGATTTGATAAGTTCCTTTTCGTGTGCATACTTGTCCTTGTCTTTCAGATGCTTAAGATGATAGTAGAACACTGAACGGGCCATCCTTTTTAACTTTAGCAATAAGTCAAGGGGGTATTCCGGCCTTAGTTCGTCGATGGCTTTTGCCCATTCTCTCGTGCCCGGGCTTTCTTTTCCTCGACTAAGGCCTTCACTTTTTTTAGCAGCGCATTCTCGGCTCTGAGCCGCAGGTTTTCTGCCTGGAGTTTCTCCAGTTCTGTCTGTGGTTCTTTTTTCTTGGGTCTTGCCATGGGGCTCGGCTGTTTTATCCGGTAAAGGGAACCTCCTGTGCGGGCCTTTCTCAGCCAGGATTTTATGGTACTGCGGTCTACATCGTAACGGAGGCTCAGTTCTTGCAAAGATATTCTTTTTTTTGTATGTTCCCATATTATTCTTTCTTTTTCTTGGGTGTTGAAGTGGTATTTTGGGGTACGTATTCGGAGGCCTTGGTCTCCGTACTTTTCGTATCTCAGCAGCCAGTCTCTGACCATATGGCGGTCGAGATGTAGGGCCTTGCACAGGCTCGAGAGGGGACGGCCTCTCTTGATTTGCCTGACTATGTCCCGCTTTTCTTCTAAGGTGTGTTTCATTATTGTACTGTTTTTATAGGGTTTTTTGTCCAACTTTTGGGGTGCACTTCACTCTCGAGAGGGGAGATTTGGATGCTGTTTTCTTGTTGGTAATGAGTGATTTGTGGCGTGATGTTTCCCCTCTAGAGAGGGGATTGAGGGGTGTGTTACGGCGAGAAGTGCGGATTAGGCAGAGATATTCCTCAGCGAGGTTTGTCGGATTTAGAGGAGCGAGAAGGTATCTGTCAAACGTTAGTGATTGTTTTTGATTTTGGGAGGCTGTGCTTGGGCGTGACACACCCCCAGCCCCTCTCGAGAGGGGAGTTTTGGGATGCTGCTTTATTTTTGGTAATGAGTGGTTTGTGGTGTTTGGATTCCCCTCTTGGAGAGGGGATGAAGGGGTATTGTTTTTCCTTTGGGATGGGGTTAGGGAGTTGTTCAGTCGAGCGGGATGAGCTGGTATTTCTGGCTCCCGATACCGAGCTGCTCGGCATAGTCAAGGGTGTGCATGCCGTTGCGGGAGTCGATGCGTTCGATGAGGTGTACCTTGCCGTGGTCTTTTGAGGCGCGTACCTGGTCGACACAGGCGCGGTCGAGTGCTACGGGGTCGAGCGAGGCGAGGATGCCGATGTCGCCCATCTTGGGGTCTTCGGGGGCGGCTACGCAGTCGCAGTCTACCGATAGGTTGTTGGCTACGCTGATGTACAGGATGTTGTCACCGCAGTGGTCGGTGATAGCTTTGGCGGCTTCGGCCATGGATTCGAGGAAGTGGTCTTGCGGGGGCAGGTCGCTCCATACTTCTTGCTGGTTGCGGGTCTTGCCGGCGGAGTGTATCCATGCTTTGCCGTGGGAGGAGGCGATGCCGATGGCGATGTTCTTGATGGCTCCTCCGAAGCCTCCCATGGGGTGTCCTTTGAAGTGGGAGAGCACGAGGGTGAAGTCATAGCCGGGGTAGTTCTTGCCGACAAAGTCTTCCTTGAGGTGCTTGCCGCCTTTTACGGGGAGTGATACTTCTCCGTCGGCGTCCATGATGTCTACCCGGGCTATCCGGGTGAAGCCGTGGTCTTCGGCGGCTTTGAGGTGGTTGCGGGTGTCGGCTCTTCCGCCTCCGTAGGCGGTGTTGCATTCGATGATGGTGCCGTTTACTTTGTGCACGAGGTCTTGGATGAGGGAGGGGGCGAGGTAGTTGTTGTTGCCGGGTTCTCCGGTGGAGAGTTTTACGGCTACGCGTCCTCGTGCCGGGCGTCCGAGTGCTTCGTATATCTTGACGAGGTTTTCCGGGGTTATTTTTTTGTACATGTAGACTTTGGGCAGGGGTGGGGTGCCGGCTTGCGCGGATTGTTGTGCGTGTGTGCAGATAGCGGCTGCGAGCAGGGTTATCGTGCAGAGGAGTGTACGGAGGTGTGCGGTCGGTGTCATCGTGTTTTTATGTTTTTGTAAAGACTGAGCGGCTTCATTCTCCCTTCCGGGTGTGCGGCCCGGAAGGGGATGTGCGGCCGGGGGGTGCTAATATACGGGTTTTATTTCAGATATTCGCGATAGAATGCTTCTATCTTGTCGAAAGGTATTTTGTCGAGATTGTCGTAGAGATCGGTATGGTTGGCTCCGGGGATGATGAGGAGCTCTTTGTTGTCTCCCTTGAGTTTCTTGAAGGCGTCTTCGCTGAAATAGCGGGAGTGTGCCTTCTCCCCGTGTATGAGGAGTACGGCGTTGCGTATCTCGTCGCTGTACGCGAGTATGGGCATGTTGATGAAGGACAGCGCGGAGGTCTTGTTCCACCCGTTGTTGGAGTTGAGCGACCGTTTGTGGTATCCCCGGGGTGTCTTGTAATAGGCGTGGTAGTCTTTGACGAACTGGGGGGCGTCGTTGGGCAGGGGGTCTATGACTCCTCCGGCGGATGCGTATGTCCCCTCCTTGTAGTCGCGGGTGCGTTGTGCGTTCAGCTGCTGGCGCATCCGGTAGCGTTCGTCGGGGGTCATGGCGTCGAAGTAGCCGTTGGCATTGACGCGGCTCATGTCGTACATGGTGGAGGCGACGGTGGCTTTGATGCGGGTGTCGATGGCGGCTGCGTTGAGGGCGAACCCTCCCCAGCCGCAGATGCCGAGTATGCCGACTTGTTGGGGATTCACGTCCTCACGGGTCGAGAGATAATCTACCGCAGCGCAGAAGTCTTCGGTGTTGATGTCGGGCGAGGCTACATGACGGGGTGTGCCGCCGCTTTCTCCGGTGTAGGAGGGGTCAAAGGCGAGGGTCAGGAACCCACGTTCGGCGAGTGTCTGGGCGTAGAGCCCGGAGGCTTGTTCCTTGACGGCTCCGAAAGGGCCGCTTATGGCGATGGCGGGCAGTTTGCCGGAGGCGTTCTTGGGTATGTACAAGTCGGCGGCGAGGGTGATGCCGTAGCGGTTGTGGAAGGTTACTTTGGTGTGGTTTACTTGGTGGCTTTGGGGGAATACTTTGTCCCACTCTTCGGCCGGGTTGAGTTTTGTTTCCATATTATTGTTGTTATTGTTATCGGGTCGGTGGCTTGCTGCTGCGGGGTGTCCGGTGGCGCAGAGGCTTATGGCTGTGGCAGCGCAGAGGTTTTTCAATGATTTTTTCATACGGGTTTGTCTTTTGTTTTACAGGGACAAAGATAGGGCGTGTGCGGTGCGGTGCGTGTAGACGGATTACGGATGTTATAACCCGAATTACGGATTTTTCTTTGTGCCGCTGTGTGCAATCGCTTGTGAGAGAGGTTGCTACCGGGTGCGGTAGTGCTCGCGGGGCTGTCCAAAGGGGTGGGGATGGTTCTTGCGGGGTTCCTTGATGGATGTGAGGGGTAAAACTGGACGGAAGAAAACATAAAGCTGGCTCGGCCGAATCACTTTTATCGTAAAATTAAGCGTTTTCTACCTTTTTATGCGTATTTTTGCAGCCGGATTGAAGTAAATCTATCCGAGACATATCGAAATAAGAAGAAGCGTTATGCTTATCTTGTGATTGGAAACGTAGGAAATTTTCAATAGTGCACAAGGGAAAGCATAGTGGTTCTCGCGCTATAGCGTGGGCTGCTGTTTCCATATCCGTGCACAGGTTTTTCCTACGACCTCCAATCAGGCATGGGCATTGCAGTTCCACGCTTCATGTTTAAATAAAGGCCTTAAAGGGACTGTATGGGCAGAACAATACTATGGGAATAAAACGATTTGCTGCCGGTGTGGCTCTGTCGTTCCTGGTGCTTTCGGCCGCCCAAGCGCAGGAAATCAAGGCAGACTCTATCGGCAGTGGCACCGGACACCGGAATGAAAGGTCTGATTCGCTGAGAATCTTGTCTGATGAACTGAAGCAGCTCAAATCGCAGCTCGATGCCGGGGAGAAGGAGCGGCAAGTAGAAACGGTTTGGAAACGTAAAAAGTATTGGAAGCTGGGTTTCGGTATCCCGAGCATCGAGCGCACCGACGGTGAGGCTATGACGTGGAAAACGGAGTTTGCCGTGTCGCTCCAGCGTGGGAAAACGGCTTACTTTCACTCCAAGCCTCTCTGGGGCATGGTCAAGTTCGGTATCGACTACGGATTTATGGACTTGAGTTATGCCAAGCTGAAATTGAAGACTGCCGGGACGGCAACCGCTTCTTCTTCTACACCGGCGACAAGCCCGGGCCCGAATCCGGACGACGGTTTTGATGAAATCGTCAGCGATGACCCCAGCGGTTCGCTTCTTTCTTTGGCCGGCGTCGATTTGGGGATGCACAAGTTCGAATACGGCCTGCATGTGGGGCCGAGTATCAGTGTCAATCCTTGGAAGGGGCTTATCGTTGCCGCTTACTTCCATGCCTTGCCGACGGCTTCCGGTATTCTGGAGAATGACTCATTTTCTTATGGTTTCGGCTGTGCGTTGTCGGCAGGTGCTTCTGTCTCCTACAAGGCGATATCTGTGGGGGTGGAGGGTGTGTGGAGCTCTATCAAATACAAACAGGCTTCGTTCGAGGACGATGAGGACGATGAGTCTTCGTCGGGAGAGGGTTCTGCCGACTTGTTCGGCACGAAGGATTTCAGGCTGAAACAAAAGGGCCCTCGCTTTTATATAGCGCTAAGATTCTAACTTAAAACATGATGATATGAACGTGAAATTCAAAATTGTTTGTCCTCTTTTGTTCATTGCCTTGGGTATCGTGATGCCGGCTTGTACCGACTCTGATGATGAAATCGGCGGCAATGATACCCCGCCGGCCGGGGCGTTGCCTTCTGCCGGGTTTGAACCCAACAATCTGCCTGACGAGCCTTATGCCGAGGATGCTGTACTGATAGTGGCCGAGGAGAGATATGCTCCTTTCCATACGCTAGAGCTCATGCCGGACGGGAGCTATTTGCTTACCTATAATTCGTATGTTCATACTTCTTCTGTCCGCGTTGCGGTGAATGCCGGGGGGAGTTTTTCTGTTTACAAAAACCGTAAAGCCAAAGTTGTGCGTGCCGGAAGTGTGACGGACGAAAACGGTACGGTGAGGTTGCCCGATGGCAGCGAGTATGGCAGGTTTGCCAGACTCGGTGACAAAAGGTACCGTTTGGGCAGGGGGGTCGAGGTGGACTTGCGGGATGCCACGGGTGCCGACCGGACCGTATATTACAGGAATTATGACGGGACGGTGTCTCGTGTATATGTCAGTGTGTCCGAACCGGTTGTGAGCAGCGCCACAAAAAGCCTTTGCCGTACATGGGACTACAATAGTTTCGAAATGTGGGCTTACTGGAACGGCAAATATATAGTCCATGGCAAGCAGACGGTAAACGATGGCGAGGTGGATACTTACTTCAAGGCGATAGGAGGGGATATGCTCGGTATCTCGAAGGAAGATTTCCTCGATGAGGATGGTGAACAGTGTCGCAAAGTCATATTCACTTCAGTGGGGACATATATTTGTTTTTATTTGGACGGTGATGTGGAAGTGGCCCGGTGGAGCTGGACAGACGAGGCGCAAGGCACTCTCCATTATGAGGACTCGATGGCGAACGAGGATTATGATGATGAGTGGGATGGCTATGTCACGGTTCGTTTTGCCGGCAGGCAGATGCGCATCTATGAGGACTATACTTATTGGGAAGACAACATGTCTACCCGGGTAGTGGCGGTGAATACGTTGACTGCTGCTGATTGAAAAATAACGTCTATATATAACCAACTCATTACCAATAAGAATACAGCATCCAAGCCTCCCCTCTCCAGAGGGGAGGCTTGGATGTGTGACACCCGGGCATGGCTGCTTAACTCAAAACAGTCACTTGAGGCTGACAGATACCACCTCAAAAATCATCTCATCACAACCCGCGCATCTCATCATAACACACCCCTTTATCCCTTCTCAAGAGGGGAAACAACACACTATAAACCACTCATTACCAACAAGAACACAGCATCTCAAATCTCCCCGTCCCAGAAAGGGGTCGGGGGTGTGTGACGCCCGAGCATAGCTGTTTAACTCAAAAACAACCACTCAAAGCCGACAGATACCACCTTTCCTCAAATCTTGACAAATGCTCTTCCTCTCTCAGTAGCAGCAACATGCTTCTCAAGACTGTATCTCGAACACCTCAACCCAACCCGCGCTTCTCACCATCACACACCCCTTTATCCCCTCTCAAGAGGGGAAATAACCACGCCACCTCCCCCTCATTACCAATAAGAAGGTAGTTCCAAAACTTCCCCACACAACATTCCCATTACCAAAAAGAAACAAGCATCCCAAACCTCCCCTCTTGAGAGGGGTCGGGGGTGTGTGACGCCCGTGCATAGCCACCGAAAATCAAAGCAACCACCCGAAGCCGACAGATACCACCTTGCCCAACAGTAGCAAAATATCTCTGGCCTTGCTGCGCCTCTCCCCGTCACACACCCCTTCATCCCCTCTCAAGAGGGGAGATTGAGATGTAAGAACCAGTCGTTTAAATTTTCCAATAAAGAAATATTATCGGGTCATCTTTGCTTTTCTTCCGGACTTTTTTCCCGTTTTCACTCGTCAGATAGCCCGTTATCTTCCTTGTAAATATAGAAAAACATCCTCGGAAGAAACTCTCAAAACTAACCCGAGTAAAACTTGAACAGGCTTTATGCTAAGATAATATACGGGGCTGTCTACAAAAAGTTCGGACAGCCCCGTATTTTTCCTTACCGTTCGGAAGGTAGAGGATATGAAATTTTTCTCGTTTCCTGAAGGGGAAAGGTAATGATGTCTTAAGGGGAGGTTTCAGGTGTTTCTTTTTTCGTTTGTGTTTGTCAAACAGCCCGCTATCGTTCTTGTGCAAACAGACAACCATCTGTAAAAAAGAAATCTTTGGATTGTCTTGGGCGGAATTTAAACGACAGGCTTTAAGTTATTGAAGGATATTTTCGGGTAGGCTTACAACCTGTATGCCTAAAAAGGCGAAAAGCGGCCTTTGGGTACGGTTCCATCGGGGATGTCTCTTTTTAGAAAGGTCCGGGGCCATTCCATACCGGGTCAGGGCACACCCAGGGGGGGGACCCGCTTCTTTTTTTATCTGCTCTTTTTAAGGTCGGGAGAGGTGGCTTTCCGGCATGCCGGCAGGGAGGGTCACTGCAGCAGGTACCACCCTTTGACCCCGTTTTTCCTGATTTGCAGTATGGCGGTCACGAGCAGGATACCGAGGATGGCTCCGATGGTGGTCCTTATCCACAGTCCTGTCATGTAGCCGGGTATGATGGCGAGCAGGAATGTCGCCACGATGCCCCAGTAGCCTGACTTTTTCTTGAGCAGCAACAATACGGCAGAGGCGATGGAGGCGGCTTGTAGTATGATGGCGATGATAAAGGGGGTGATGTTGGCATTCCAAAGTATGTATTGTATGATGGAGTTGATACTTTGGATGAGGCCTACGATGCGCCCGAGGATAAGGAGGAACAGGGGGAATACGACCCACAGGCTGAATGCTCCGAGCGGGGAGTTGTCGGCTTGTGCGCCGTCTTGGAGTGTCTCGTTGATGATGGCTTCGAGTTCTGATTTTTCTTCTTCTTTCATGGTATCGTGTTTTTAAAGGTTATATAAAGTTTTTTCTGTTCTTGCTGTCGCGGGTAGTGTGTGCCGGATACTTCCCCCTCCCGGTTCCGTTTTGCTTCAGGTAAAGAGGGAGATATTGACGACACCTACCACAATGGCCCAGTCGCTGATTTCGAGTACGGGCAAGTCGTAAGCCTTGTAGCCTTCTTCCTCGTTGAACGAGACGCAGCGCACGTAGCCTTCCTGCTCCGAGGGCATGAGCTGCTTTACCACGACACCGTCGTTCGTGGCCAGGGCATACACCTCGCCCCACCGGATGTGCGAACGGCTGTTCCACCGGTTGCAGACGATGATGTTGTTCTCGTTGATGGACTTTTCCGGATTCTTGCGGTTGATCATGCTGCGCCCCTTGGCCCTGATGGCAAACTCACCGGTGAGCCCGGGGATGACAATGGGCGTGCAGTCGTCTTTCTTGATGGCTACACTGAACCCGTCGGGAATGCCGCACGTGGCCTTGATGTCGTCGACAAGAGGAATGCACCCGCGCGACTTGCGGGGATGGTAACGGAGCCCTTCCTCGGCAAGCGTGTGTATGGCCTCCGGCTCCGGATAGGCGTTTTTCTGCATCTGCCCCATACCCGTCATCAACCAGCCGATATCCAGCAGGGGATAATGTATTGCAATGCTTTTGAGCTTGTCGGGCTGTATCGACTCCCTCATGCCGGAAATGAAGCCGCTCGATACACCTATTTTCGCACAGAAGTCCGAGCCTTTTATCTTGTTTTCAGATAGAAAATGTTTAAGCCTTTCTTTGACAGAACCTTCCATAAGGGCGTAATTTATATTGATTCTAAATTATAGCATTGCAATAATTTATCTATTTTTTTCTTTGGTTAATGTATTGCATTGCTTTATTTTTGTATTGCAATCGTGTTCTAACGGCTATATAAACGAAAGTAACCACGATAATAGGCAAATATAATAAATAATAATTAAAAAATGAACAGGATAGTAATAAGACGAGGAGATACGGGCAAGATTGCGGCCCGTTTTGGAGTGACTCCGCAATCGGTGCGGGCGGCGCTCCGGTTTGCTACGGAGGGGGAACGTCCCGACCGCATCCGGGAGGTGGCATTGCGTGAATATGGTGGACAACTGGTAAGGTTTCCCCGGAAGTTGCCGCAATGATTCTCTTGTTTCCCCTTCGGGGAGGGGGGCTTCGGGTGGATGCTTTTGGTGTAGGTGACTGTGCTTGGACGTGACACACCCCCGACCCCTCTCTGGGACGGGGAGATTTTGGAAGCTGCGTTCTTTTTGGTAATGAGAGGTTTGTGGCGTGGATGTTTCCCCGTCCCAGAGAGGGGATTTAAGGGGTGTGTTACGGTGAGAGGCGCGGCATGGGTTGAAGGGATTGCGGGATACAGTTTCGAGAAGCTTGGTGTTGCAAGGTGGTATCTGTCGGCTTCAGTGACCGCTTTTGATTTGAGTGGCAGTGCTTGGACGTCACACACCCCCGGCCCCTCTCGAGAGGGGAGGTTTGAAATGCTGGTTTCTATTTGTGAATGAGTGATTTATGATGTATGTATTCCCCTCTTGAGAGGGGATTGAGGGGTGTGTTATGGAGAGGGGCGCGGGGTGTGTTGAGCAGGTTTTGCTGCTGTTTGGAGATGTGGCGTTTGTTGGCTTCTGGTGGTTGCTTTTGATTTTCAGGTAGCTATGCTCGGGCGTGACACACCCCCGGCCCCTCTCGAGAGGGGAGATTGGAAGCTGCGTTCTTTTTGGTAGTGAGTAGGTTGAGTGGGGATGATTCCCCTCTCGAGAGGGGATCAAGGGGTGTGTTACGGTGAGAGGCGCGGCATGGGTTGAGGGATTGCGGAATACAGTTTCGAGAAACTTGGTGCTGCGAGGAGGTATCTGTCGGCTTTGGGTTGCAGCTTTTGATTTGAGGTGGCAGTGCCTGGACGTCACACACCCCCGGCCCCTCTCGAGAGGGGAGGTTGGGGAGGCGGTTTCTTGAAGAGTATGACTGGATTTTCCGGTTTGTCTCCAGAGAGGAGGTATTCGGATAAACGGATAACTTGTATGAGCTATATAAGTGCCCCGCTGTGAAGCGGTATGACCCGGCCGAAGTGTCGGCGGGTCTTGTCAGAGGGAGGGCTTTAGTTTAATGGCAAAACGGCAGGACGGTACAGAAGGGCATGGGCGGCGGCTCCGGTTCTTTTGCCGGTGTGCAGCCCGGTTCGGATGTTACCGGATTTGTTATTCGGGTTCGATTCCCGAAAGCTCGCCATGTCGTTGCAGTGCTGCTGTGTCCAGAGGGATACGGATGTATTGTATACTGAAAATATTCCCGGAGGGACGTAGTGAATATTCCCCCCGGGAGCTGAGAGCCAGTCCAGATTTTCCGAAATGGGGAATTGTATTCCGGTCATCTTTGCGCTTTCTTCCGGTCTTTTTTCCCGTTTTTATTTGTCAGATAGCCGGCTATCTTCCTCGTAAAAACGGAAAAACATCCTCGGAAGAAATTCCCGAATCTGACCCGGGCAAAATCAGGACTGGCTCTCGGAGCCAAAAACTGATTTTACGGTGGCAAAGGTAGTGAAATGGATGATATGGGCCGACAGGCTCGTTGTTCGTGCTCTTGCAGAGGTTGTGGACCGTGATGATAGTGTATACTGTTTAATTAGTATAAAACAGTATTATACTAATATAATAGTATATAATATAGATAAGATGGGGTATTATACTAATAAAATAGTTTTTTTTGCTGTGGATGGTTTGTCTGTGTGTAGCCGATTCTTGTGTATGCTCCGGCAAACGGGATGGAATTTTTCTGTATGAATATAATAGGATATAATACTAATATAATAGTATGAGTGTGGATAGTTTGCTTTTGGAGTCGTGCCGGGCCGATGCTATTGAGGAGGTGATGAACGACCGCTTTGAGGAGGAATATGAGATATGTGAGGGGTGTGGCCGTTATGTGCCCGTAGGGGAGGTGTATGGCAACGAATGGTTGGGCTGCGTGTGCGCGGAGTGCCGGGAGATGAGGCCTTGTGATGGCTGCGGGCGGCTGATTCCGGTGCATGTTCCGGCAAATGGGGATGGTGAGTTTTATTGTGCGGAATGCATTAGACTATTATTATAGTATAATGAACTATTTTAATAGTATAATGAGGCCGGAGGGGGTGGTGAAAGACAGAGGTATATTGTACTAATAAAGTAGTGTAATAAACTATTAAAATAGGATAATGTAGATAGGGGGAGTGAAATAGCATGATGCAGACAAAAGGTGAGAGGCAGAGGGATGAATATGTGTAGTACTAATAAAATAGTATAATAAACTATTAAAATAGGATAATATGAATGGAGAGAATTTTCTTGGAGGCAGCCTGGGCAGGGGCCGGGAGGGTGGAAGGATATGTTCCGAGGGGAACTTTTCCGGAGAGGAGAGGCGGGCGACAGTGCAGAGGGGTAGCCGGGGGGGCTCCGTCAGGGATTTTTTTACCGAGCGGTTGAGGCGTTTTTTTACGGACGTGCTTTTGTTTTTTCCTTGTGTGCTGGTGTTCAATGATGCTCATCCGGTAACGGGGGAATGGTATTGGGGGTACAACGTGCTGGGTGTGTTGTATGCGTGCTGGTATTGCCGGCGGTTGCGGCGTTGAGGGAGGTTTGTTGTACGGTGCTTGTGGGGGCATGTGCCCGGTGCGGGGCCGGTATATATATAATATGGTGTGATATGTTAAGAGAAAGTTTTGTGTTTTACAAGAGTTTTTACGAGGCGATTAGAGGTCTGCCGAGGGATATTCAGGGAGAGATTTACACGGCTATAATGGAGTATGGCCTATATGGTGAAGAACCTGTGTGTCTGAAGCCGATAGCCCGTTGTATTTTTACTCTGGTGAAACCTCAGATAGATGCGAACAACGCCCGGTATGAGAATGGCCGCAAGGGGGGCCGCAAAGGGGCTCAGAAACAGGAGGATGCCTCGGAGACGAAACCGGAACAGGGCTCGGACGAAACCGACGGTAAACGGGTGGAGGATTTGGATGAAACCAAACCGGAACCGACGGTTAGCGAGACGGGGACCGAACCGGAACCCATGGTTGACGGAAGTGTAACCGAAGGGAAACCAAGCCCGAACCGACGGTTAACGGAACCGAAACCGACGGTTAGCCAAACCGGAACCGGACCGGAACCTAATGTGAATG
The DNA here is from genome assembly GCF_001403595.1 of Gabonia massiliensis. Classification (NCBI taxonomy): domain Bacteria; kingdom Pseudomonadati; phylum Bacteroidota; class Bacteroidia; order Bacteroidales; family Porphyromonadaceae; genus Gabonia; species Gabonia massiliensis. The sequence goes on from NZ_LN877937.1 coordinate 186,720, forward strand.
GGAATGTAAACGAGAATGTGAATAAGAATGCCGATGATTATGGAGAGGGTTGCGCCCCCGCGCGCGAGGCAGGTGTGTGTGCGGCTTCTACGGGTATGGATGTCCTTGCCCGGAGGGAGAGGTTCCGGGAGATGCTGCGGCCTTTTGTCGGACGGTATGGTGAGGAGATGGTGGAGGCGTTTTTCCGGTATTGGTCGGAGTTGAGCCTGGACAGGCAGCATATGCGTTATGAGTTGGGACAGACGTTCGAAATCCCTTCGAGGCTGGGTTCGTGGGCGGCCAAGGAGGGGAAGTTCGGAGGGCCGGGGGGCCCGGTTGCCGCCCAGCATGTGGGGCAAAAGCTGGAGGCTACGTGTGCGGAGCTGGAGGAGCTGAAACGGCGTGCGGGGTTTTAGGAGTTCATCCTCTTTGGAGGGGTGCGCGGTATGTGATGAGATGATTTTGTTACTGTTTGGCGAGGAGGTATTTCTTGTCTTTGGGTGAATGCTTTTGGAGTAGGAGGCTGTGCTCGGGCGTCACACACCCCCCGCCCCTCTCGAGAGGGGAGTTTTGGGATGCTTGTTTCTTGTTGGGAATGAGATGTTTGAGTGTATTGATTTCCCCTCTTGAGAGGGGATTTGAGGGGTGTGTTACGGTGAGGGTCGCGGCATGGGTTGAGGAGTTGCGGGATACAGTTTCGAGAGGTTTAGTACTGCGGGGTGTTATCCGTCAGGCTTCGGGTGACCACTTTGATTTTCAGGTGGCTGTGCTCGGGCGTCACACACCCCCCGCCCCTCTCGAGAGGGGAGTTTTGGGATGCTTGTTTCTTGTTGGGAATNGTTACGTCCGCGCATAGCTTCTTAAACCCAAAGCAGTCACCCAAAACCTGACGGACACTACCTCACCCAAACAGCAGCAAAAACATCTCATCCCCTGCCACGCCCCTCACCGTCACACACCCCTTAATCCCCTCTCGAGAGGGGAATCCACACTACATAATTATCTCATTACCAAGAAGGGAACAGCATCCCAATCTCCCCTCTGGAGAGGGGCGGGGGGTGTGTCACGTCCGCGCATAGCCTCCTAAACCCAAAGGAGTCACCCAAAACCTGACAGACACCACCTCACCTAAACAGCAGCAAAAACATCTCACCCCAACCCCCGCCCCTCACCGTCACACACCCCTTAATCCCCTCTCAAGAGGGAAAACACCTCCACTCAAACCTTTCATTACCAAGAAGGAAACAGCATCTCAACTCTCCCCTCTGGAGAGGGGGCGGGGGTGTGTGACGTCCGCGCACAGCCTCCTAAACCCAAAGCAGTCACCCAAAATCTGACAGACACCACCTCGCCAAACAGCAGCAAAAACATCTCATCCCCTGCTGCGCTTCTCACCGTCACACATCTCAATCTCCCCTCTGGAGAGGGGTCGGGGGTGTGTCACGTCCGCGCACAGCCTCCTAAACCCAAAGCAGTCACCCAAAATCTGACAGACACTNTTCCGTTTTTTAAGAGGAAGATAACAAGCTATCTGACGAGCGGAAAGAGAAAAATATGCCGGAAGAAAATTCAAATGTGACCGGAAAATCCGGACAAGTTTTAAGAACACGAAATAACATTTACACAGAAAAAGGACAATGAAACGGATCATACCCAAATCACAAATCCATTCCGGAAGCAGCGCCATCCGGAACCATTACATAAATTCCGTGCGCAATACCGATACGGCAAACATCATACTCGAAGCATCCAGAGCGTGGGACGGGCTGGATAAGTTCCGCAAAAATGCACGCCGCTGCCGGGACTATACCTACGGCAAGCAATGGAACGACCGTATCAAAGACCCCGCCACCGGAAAATGGATAACCGAAGAGACCTATATCAAGGCACAAGGCAAAATACCCTTGAAAAACAATATGATACGGCAACTCGTAAAATCGGTGCTCGGGCAGTTCGCTTCCAACCAGACCGAACCCGTATGCGTAGCCAGCGACCGGGACGAGCAGAAACTCGGGGAGATGATGTCCATCATCATGAAATACGCCTACACCCTCAACAAGATGTGGGACATCGACCGCCGTACCCTCGAACAATACCTCATATCGGCACTCTGTTGTCACAAGATACAATACGGCTGGAATGCCGCACTCAACAAAGAAGACGCCTTCGTTACCGTAGTCAACGAAAACCGCCTCTTTTTTGACAACCGCATGGCCGACTACCGCTATTGGGACTGCAACCTCATCGGGGAGATACACGACCTCTCCATATCCGACCTTATCGCCACCTTCGCCGGGAACGATAGGGACAAAGCCCTGGAACTGAAGCAGATTTACGCCACGGCCACAGAAGACTGCCTGCGCTCGAACTATGAAAATCTGACATCAGACCATCTGGACAATCTCACCTTCCTCGTTCCGGAAGACTATAACATGTGCCGGGTCATAGAAATATGGCGCAGAGAATCCAAGGAACGCATCAAATGCCATGATGTACTTGAAGCGCAATACTATAAAATCGAAATAGAAGATTACCCCAAAATCCAAGCCATCAACGAAGCCCGTATCCGGCAAGGCGCGGCACAAGGGCTCGCCCCCGACGAAATACCCCTTATCGAGACCGAATGGTTTATCGACCGCTATTGGTATGCCCGTTGGCTCACCCCCTTCGGAGACGTGCTGCGCGAGATGGAGACACCCTACTGGCACAAGTCCCACCCCTATGTGCTCAGCCTCTATCCCTTTGTCGACGGCGAAGTACACTCTTTCGTCGAAGACATTATCGACCAGCAGCGATACATCAACCGCCTTATTACGATGGTCGATTTCATCATGGGAGCCAGCGCCAAAGGAGTACTCCTTTTCCCCGAAGACCAGATACCCGACGGCATGACCATCGAAGACATCGCCGACGAATGGACCCGCTATAACGGAGTCATCCTGTTCCGCCCGAAACCCGGAGGAGCCATGCCCCAGCAAATCAGCACCAATGCCACCAATGTCGGAGCCTACGAGATGCTCAACCTCCAGATGAAGCTCCTCGAACAAATATCGGGCGTACACGGAGCCTTGCAGGGAAAGCAACCCCACAGCGGCACAGCCTCCAGCCTGTACGCACAAGAAGCCCAAAACTCGGCCACCAATCTGGTAGACCTCCTTTCCGCCTTCAACACCTTCCGCGAAGACCGCGACACCAAGCTCATGCAGACCATACAGCAATATTACCGCGAGAAACGCTACATCAACATCACCGGAAGCGACTATTCCGAAGAATCCCGGTGGTTCGACCCCGAGCGCGTCAAGAACGTACATTTCGACCTTGCCATCACCGAGAGCACCACTACACCGGCCTACCGGCAACAGATGAATGACTTCCTCATGCAACTGTTCACTTCCGGGCAAATCATGATAGAAGACCTTCTCGAAAACGGAGCGTTCCCCTTTGCCGACCGCCTGCTGCAATCCATACAAAAACGGAAAGAAGAGATGAGGCAGGCACAAGCAGGCACACAGCAGCCGGAGTATGGCTCCGCTTCCGCGCAAATCACCCCGGAGTTGCAGCAGCAAATAGACAAGAACACTGACCCGTTGATGTTACAAGCCTTACAGCAATGAAAGAAACCGACCGCAAACCCGGCTCCGAGCCCCCCATACTCGCAAGCCTGCAAAAAGGGGAGGAGAGAGGCACCTCCCGGCCTTCGGTACAAGCCTTGCAGCAGTTGCAGGAAAAAGCGATGAAGCGCATCTCCGAACTTATCGGAGAAGAAGACAATATAGAAAGGCTGGCCAAGCTCCTCAAAACGATATACGACATACAAGGCGAAAACATCGCGTCCGGTGCACCGCAGACCCTGGCCGAAAGGCTGAAAGCCATATCGGAACAACAAGCCCGGAAATATACGAACGAAAAAGAAAAATAAACGATGAAAACGAGCCAACGAGGAATAAACCTCATAAAACAATACGAAAGTTTCCGTGCCGAAGCATACCGCTGTCCCGCAGGAGTCTGGACAATCGGGTACGGCCATACCCGGGATGTAAAGCCCGGAGACAAAATAACCGAACCCGAAGCCCTGCAACTCCTCCGGCAAGACGTACAGACAGCCGAAAAAGCGGTCTCTACCCTGGTGAAGAAACCCTTGGACCAAAACCGCTTCGATGCACTCGTCTCATTTGTCTACAACACCGGCAGCGGTAATTTTGCAAGCAGTACCCTGTTGGAAAAAATAAACCGCAACCCCGACGACCCCGCCATTGCAGCCGAGTTCCGGAAATGGGTGTACGGCGGTGGCAGGCGGCTGCCCGGACTTGTCACCCGTCGAGAAAAAGAAAGTAACCTATATTTCAGCAGATTATGAAACGATACATCCTCATTATCATTCTTGTCATAATAATATTTTTCCTCTCCCGTTCATTGCATCGCCAGAGGCAAGAGAACGACCGGTTGTCATCCAACCAGACAGCCCTGTTCCAAGACATATCTTATTACCGTACCCGCGACAGCCTTTCGGCAGCCAGTGTCGAAAGGCTGACCTTGACGAAAAAAGAATTGGAACAAAACTGCGAAGCTCTGGCAAGAGATATCAAAGATTTGAAAATCAAGCTGAAACGAGTACAATCGGTGTCGCAGGCAAGTATTGAAACCGAGCACATAATACGCACGGTAGTCCGCGACAGCCTTATCGTTCGTGACCGGGTCGATACACTGCAATGCATCGACTACCACGACAATTATCTCACCCTGTCGGGCTGTATCGAACACAATCACTTCTCGGGCCATATCATGAGTCGGGATACACTCCTGCAAGTGATACACCGCGTTCCCCACAGATGGTGGTTTATCAAATGGGGCACCAAAGCCGTCCGGCAAGAAATCGTCTCGAAAAACCCACATACCCACGTGGTGTATAGCCGGTATATCGAGTTGAAAAGATGAAAACCGGTATGTTATAGTATCTATTTCCCCTCTCAGGGACGGGGAGCTTTGAGATGCTGTTTTCTGTTTGGTAATGAGGGGGGAGTGGTTTGTTTCCCCTCTGGAGAGGGGACTAAGGGGTGTGTTACGGAGAGGGGCGAGGTTTGGGATAAGATGTTTTTGCTGCTGTTTGGGATAGGTGTTATCCGTCAGATTTTGGGTGACTGCTTTTGTTTTAGGAAGCAGTGCGCAGACATCACACACCCCCGCCCCTCTCAGGGACGGGGAGCTTAGAGATGCTATTTTCTGTTTGGTAATGAGGGGTGAGTGGATGTTTCCCCTCTTGAGAGGGGATAAAGGGGTGTGTTATGGAGAGGGGCGAGGTTTGGGATAAGATGTTTTTGCTGCTGTTTGGGATAGGTGTTANTAGCCTCTATCCCTTTGTCGACGGTGAAGTACACTCTTTCGTCGAAGACATTATCGACCAGCAGCGATATATCAACCGCCTTATCACGATGGTCGATTTCATCATGGGAGCCAGCGCCAAAGGAGTACTCCTTTTCCCCGAAGACCAGATACCCGACGGCATGACCATCGAAGACATCGCCGACGAATGGACCCGCTATAACGGAGTCATCCTGTTCCGCCCGAAACCCGGAGGAGCCATGCCCCAGCAAATCAGCACCAATGCCACCAATGTCGG
>NZ_LN877937.1:192420-199371 GCF_001403595.1 Gabonia massiliensis
GAGTGGTTTGTTTCCCCTCTGGAGAGGGGACTAAGGGGTGTGTTACGGAGAGGGGCGAGGTTTGGGATAAGATGTTTTTGCTGCTGTTTGGGAGAGGTGTTATCCGTCAGATTTTGGGTGACTGCTTTTGTTTTAGGAAGCAGTGCGCAGACATCACACACCCCCGCCCCTCTCAGGGACGGGGAGCTTAGAGATGCTATTTTCTGTTTGGTAATGAGGGGTGAGTGGATGTTTCCCCTCTTGAGAGGGGATAAAGGGGTGTGTTATGGAGAGGGGCGAGGTTTGGGATAAGATGTTTTTGCTGCTGTTTGGGATAGGTGTTATCCGTCAGATTTTGGGTGACTGCTTTTGTTTTAGGAAGCAGTGCACAGGCGTCACACACCCCTGCCCCTCTCGAGAGGGGAGATTTGAAATGCTGTTTTCTGTTTGTTAATGAGGGGGAGTGGTTTGTTTCCCCTCTGGAGAGGGGATAAAGGGGTGTGTTACGGAGAGGGGTGCGGCAAAGGCTGAGATATTTCGATAAATCGGGCTTAGTGTTTCGAGCAGTATCCGTCAAACGTTAGTGAGAGCTTTCGATTTGAGTATCTGTGCACAGGCGTCACACACCCCCGCCCCTCTCGAGAGGGGAGATTTGAGATACTTTTTTCTGTTTGGTAATGGAGGTTTGAGTGGTTTGTTTCCCCTCTGAAGAGGGGACTAAGGGGTGTGTTACGGAGAGGGATGCAAAGTTGGAATGCTTTGAAACAAATGCGGAATATTTCGGGTTGTCATTGCTTACCGGATACCGGAAGACATTTTTGTGAACGGGATTAACAATACATGAGAGGCGAAACGTACTCGTAAGACTGATTTTTTTTCAAAAAGTTTGGCAGTTTCGGTAAAAGGTATTATATTTGTGTACCGATTTTGGTACACAAATATAAATTATAAAAGTTATGGCACTCATTCAGGTTACGTCAAGAGAATTTCGAGAGAAACAGGCATCCATGTTTGCACTCGCCGACAAAGGGGAGCAGGTGGTAATCAGGCGCAGGGGAAAAGTCTCCTATATGCTGACCCCCGTTTACGAAGAGGATTTTGTTCTTTCCCCGGAGCTTGAAAAGAGGCTCGAAGAGGGTCGCAGGCAATACCGGGAGGGCAATGTCACGACCTGCACTACAAAGGAAGAACTTAATAAATTCTTAGAAGCACTATGAGCTTGTACAAGGTTGAATTTACCCAAATAGCGATAAAAACTGTATCGAAATACAAGAAATCCAATCCTGTGCAATACAAGAAGCTCGTCAAGCTGCTTAATGAGTTGATGGAGCATCCGAGGACAGGGACGGGACACCCCGAACCACTTAAATCAGGCGATTCGATAACATATTCCAGAAGAATATCAAAAAACGACCGCCTGATTTATGACATATATGAGGAGAAAGTGACCGTGTTGGTCTTGACCGTAGAGGGGCATTATAACGACAAATGACCTCCCGCACCTCATCCTCCTGCCCGGTTATAACAACCGAAAAGAGGGAAAAGGAAAATTATTCTGCCAGCGATTTCATCATGCGCCACAGTTGCAGGAACACGCTTTTGCAGCTCGGTTTGTCGGGCAGGAAAACAATGCGCCCGTCTTCTTCTTTTGTTTAGCCAATCTTGGTGCGGAGCGTTCCGACGATGCGGTTCTTCTCCCTGTTGGGGAAACGCTCGTGCAGGTAGTTGTTGTAGACGGTCTTCATCACATGGCAGAACTCTGTAACGATTTTCGCATGAGCTATGTTCTGTACAGGTCCTTCGTCCCTTGCTCATACCATGACAAGTGCAGCACCATGCCCTACCACGCCCTGAAGCAAAAAGTGCAGCGTGTCGAGAATTTTCTCTGCATGTTCCGGATAGAGAATTTCATCGGTGAATTTTGTCGGTCGGGATTGTCCGGTAATATGTTTCCTCACGTTCAGGTAGATGCGTACCATTTGCTACGGTATTTCCGGCACATATTGTTTGAGCAGCCTATTGACAAACCCGCGCACCTCGTCGGGGTGGCTACGTGCCCGGATAAAAAGATATTCCATGACATGTTTCACACGTTATTCCCGGCATATTGTTTCCCAAGATAGTTCGGGGCGGTCAATTAGCAGCAGGATGGTCTTTGCCGCCGCTTCGATGGGACGGGGCGGGAATATCATCATCCAGTCTCCCGTCTTCCGAGACATGCGCCTTGACAAGTGAAAGAACATAGGCGATGTTATGCTCCATGTTCGGTTGTCCGTATTGCAGTTCAATATCCGCGCTTATATCTTCGATGTTTTCTTTCATAAGCCCCAATGGTTATAACGGTTATCCGGCAGTACCGGTTTTGCCAGTTCGGGAAATCCGGCGAGCTGCTCGGCCGACATTTGCCCGAGCTGTTCCAACAGTACCGATTTTGACCTCTGCTTTCTGTTTGGCTTTCGCCACTTTTTGGGCTATGCCGGTGGCCGGTTCGATACCGCTTATCTTGATGTAGTCGTTGAAAACGCTCTCTGTCTTGTGCCTGCTTATCGACATCATCTCGTGGCTGTCGAGCATCTTGCTCAAGTATATGGGTAATGCCCGTTTTCCGTGCCGTATGAGTGGTGGGGGGCGGGGAGATGCCTGCCAGGATGTAGAGGGAGGCGGATACAACCTTTTCATTTGTAAATGAAAAGGTTGAAATATAGAAAAATTCCGGTGAAGAAGAGATAATCACCTCCGGGGAGGGGAGTAAGACACCCATTGCTCCTATTCCCTTTGAATTTCTCATTGTGACCCTATGCGGACGGCAAACCCGCTTTTCTTTGTAAATAAAAAAGATTATGGGTATAATATCAGATTCGCTTGGAGCGGCATTTGGGTTGGGCAGCTCCATATACGGAGGCATAAGAGGAGCCAAAGAACGTAAGAAACAAGAGAAATTATTAAATCAGCAAATACAAGAGAATAAAGACCTGTTCAAGAGAGAATACTATCAGGACATCATGAACCGTTCCGATACGGCCAATATCCTGAAAAACTACCGCGATACCCTCAAACGGCGCAATAAAACACAGCGCAATATGGCTGCCGTTACAGGAGCCACTCCCGAGGCCGTCGCGGCACAAAAGAAGATAAACGCCGACGCCTATGGAGACGTCATCTCCAATATCTCTTCCCAGTCGTCCCGGCTCAAGGACAACGCCCTGAACCGGTACACCGATACGAACAATTACCTGTTGGGGCAGAAGTCGAATATGTACGCCCAGCGGGCTCAAAACTTCTCGAACCTGGCGGCAAACGGAATAGGGTTGCTTACCTCTTCCCTCCAGAATATCGGGAACTCCATGGACAAATCCATAGGTAATTTTTTCAAAAGATAATCGTACACAATCTGCTAAAAAAATGATGACACTCAGAGACGATTATAAAAAAACACCGCGGCAAAGGCCCGACGATACCCGGCAAACCTTTACCGGGAATATAGCCGGTACACCCGGGGGAGAAGCGGGATTCAGCAAAGGCGATGACACTTCCGGCAGCGTTTTTCCCGACGAATACGGAACACGCCCGATGGAAAAGGAAAAGCCGTATTTCGATGTACTCGATACCGAACCCGAGCTTCGCAAAGCTGTGCCCGATACACTAAAAGATGCAATCTCTCAAAATCCCGAAGCACCTTTTTATACCACGTTGTACAAAACCCTTCATCCTGAACCTCAGGACCCGAAACACCAAAATGCGGTCAAGGCCTTGTCTACACTCGCAGATATAGGTCTCCTTATCGGAGAGATGGTTGCAGCAAGCAAAGGGGGAGACGTGCACCGGAGAAATTCGGTTCTCGGAGAAAACAACAAATATCTCCGGGACGAATACGACCGCATCGCCCGGCAGAAAAACATCTACCGCCAAGGGCTTCTCAATGCCGTCATGGCCGACCGGAAAGAAAACCGGGCAGATAAAGCCGCCGGGAGAGCCGTTCAAAACCGGTGGCAGGAGTTGCCGGGAAGATATCCCGTTCCGGAGGATACCATCTCTTATGACAAAAAAAATCGTTCGGCTGTAGCTGCCCGCCTGCAAAACCTGTTGTCCGAATACAAAGCACGCGGGCTTTTTGAAGATATACAGGATTTGGACATCGCAGGCTTAGAAGCCGAGCCGGTAGCTACGCAGGAGATGTATATACAAGAGTTGGCCAAGAGACTCTATGAAGAGACCCGCAATAATCCCGAGTTGAAAAATGAATTGGAAGCCGTATTGGCAAGCCTGGCAGACTATCGGGGAGGCAGCAATATTCCACCGAACGGCAGTATTCCGTATGACGGTACGTCGGCCAATCCGTTGAATCCCAATGATTGGCAGGATTATATGAAGCGGGCCAAATACAGTGGCAACCATATCTCGGATTTCGAACTGAAAACGCCCATTTTATGACAACAAGACAAAACATGATGATGCAACGACCATTCAACATATATGCCGTAGGAAAAGAGCTGTACAACATACCCGACGACAGACTTCGGGAATTTCTCACCGATTTCCCCCAAGCCGTGAAGCTCTCCCCCGAGCAAGTAAAAACCGGCATACAACCCCGTGTGCCGTCCGCAGGAGCGGTTACAGGCAAGCCTGGTGTCCTTGGAGATGTGCCCGATGCGGAAAACCGGCTATCGCAGCAAGATGTGCAGAAAATTCAGGAAAAGAGAAACCGCACTGCGCTGCTCCGGAATGAGCCGTTGGGATTGTCCGGAGAGGTTCATATCTTCGACAGAATACTCGGACGGCCCTTCAACCGCCCATATACCTCGGACGGCATCCCCGGGCCGAAATTGGATAAAATCTCCCGGCAGGTACCCGCAGGCTCGGCCGCTATGGAACAGGCTATCCGGAACAATTACAAACGGGAAGCAGAAGAATATCACAGTCCGGAACAACAAGCCCTGCGCGAACTCGACCGTATAAATGAAGATATTGACAAAGCTATGACCTCCCCCGAAATACGCAGAGGAATGTCCGGCAATGCCATTACCCGGTTGGGCGGTAGATACTCTTCCATGCTGAACATGTATGGCAATGATACGGACATGCAGGCCGAGAACGACTACAACAATCTGAAAACAGCCCGTACCAAAATAAACGAAGCCCGGAACACCATTCGGGCCGCTCAGGGTAAAAGAGGGTTCTGGAAAGGCCTTTCAGACGAGCTGTTTTCCGAAAAAGCACTGTCATTGGGATTGAACGAAATCGAAGACGGAGGCAGGCTGCAAGTCCTGCTGGACAAAGCCGAAAAAGAAGGGCTCGATGCTTTGACCCCATCCGAAAAGACACTGCTCGATGCCGTATCCATCAAGTCCGTTACAGACATGCTGCATGCCGACAACATCCCCTTTTGGTATCATGTCGGGTCAGGAGTCGGAGCCAGTATTCCCTACATGATGCAATTTGCCGTAACCAAGATTCCCGCATCGGCAGCCACCAAGCCCCTGACACGATACATCACCAGGCGGTTCCTCACCGGAGCAGCCCAAAAAGCCGCGGGACGAGGTGTAAGACATGCTGCCGCCAATTTCGGTCGTCGGGCTTTGGCCGGTACTGCCAACACCGCCCTTATCGGTACCGCCATGGCCCCATTGCAGCCTACAACTTATTCCGACATACTCCAGCGTCATATGGGACAGACCCATGCCACCCTCGATGAAAACGGAAAAGTAAAATACTTAGGGCAGGAAAACCGGAAATCCGTAGGACGCTCCATTGCCGAAGGGTTAGGAGCAAGCACCATTTCTAATGTTGCAGAAATGTCCGGAGCCCTGTTGGGAACCGTAGGAAAATTTCTCAAACCCGGTACCCGAAAAGTGATAAGCGCGACCACCCGGCATATATCCCCCCGGCTCACCGGTTTCATATCCCGCACCACTCCCAGAGCCCTCGATTACACCAAGATGATAAAAGACAAAAATATCATCACCGGCTTCAGGGATTTTGCCAAAGCCACCGGCTGGAACGGCATCGCGGGCGAAACCTTCGAAGAATTCATGGAAGGAACCCTCAATGCCGTCACCATAGGCGACCAAGGACTCGAAGACATATACAATTGGGAAAACGCCTTACAAACCATAACTACCGTAGGCATCATGTCCGTCGGCATGAGCTCTGCAGCAGCTACCCTGCGAGCTGGAGCCAAACGGAAAATAAAAGCCGATTACGACCGGGCCGACCGGCACCTTAACGAGGCATTCTCCCCCAGCCAGGTAGCCGAGATAAAATCCATCCTCGGTGAGAACCTACAAGACCAAAGCAAGATATTGGGACAGATGTTTGCCGAATCTTCAAAAGCACCTACAGCCGAAGAACGAAAACAACGTTCACAAGAACAAGCCATCATCCAGGACTACATATACAAGGCCAACCTCTACGAAGCATACCTGGGAGGCTTGCAGTCGCGCATCAAAGAAGAAGCTGGCCGTATCATTGAAAATCTGCGGCAACAAGCCAATCCCGACATGGGTGCCACCATATACGCTGACTACCGGGGGCAGACCGTCCGCATCACCTCCGGTACATTCGACATAGACCCCGAAGGCAACATCACCCCCCGGGAAGGCAGCACCGGTATGCTTACCATCATCACCCCCGAAGGAGATACCCAAGTCGTCTCCCCCTCACAGTTGGGCAAGGTACAAGACTACATGACCCTCGACGAGCAAGCCTCGGCAGTAGAGCAGGAAGTAGAAGATGCCGTCCTCGCACAAGAAGAGAGCGAGATAAACACCCTCGACCCCGGCACCGTCGTGTCGGTAAATAAAAACGGCAGCCCCCTCCGCGTTATCGTAACCTCACAAAACGCCGATACGATTATCGGCCGGATAGTCGACCCCTACGGCAAGCCCGTAACCGGACCCGACGGACAAGAACAAACCCTCACCTTTACCCTCGACGAGATACAATCCTACCCCGAAGAAGAAAGCGGAGCAGGAG
>NZ_LN877937.1:199527-213570 GCF_001403595.1 Gabonia massiliensis
ACAAGCCAATCCCGACATGGGCGCCACCATATACGCCGACTACCGGGGGCAGACCGTCCGCATTACCTCCGGTACATTCGATATAGACCCCGAAGGCAACATCACCCCCCGGGAAGGCAGCACCGGTATGCTTACCATCATCACCCCCGAAGGAGATACCCAAGTCGTCTCCCCCTCACAGTTGGGCAAGGTACAAGACTACATGACCCTCGACGAGCAAGCCTCGGCAGTAGAGCAGGAAGTAGAAGATGCCGTCCTCGCACAAGAAGAGAGCGAGATAAACACCCTCGACCCCGGCACCGTCGTGTCGGTAAATAAAAACGGCAGCCCCCTCCGCGTTATCGTAACCTCACAAAACGCCGATACNTTCGTCTGAACTTTCTGAAAGCAAAGGTAGCGAAAAAACTCCAATTACGAGCGAGTCAGGCGAAAAAGTTGCTCCCTCAGAGACTGAAACAGACACGACCCCGAACGAAACACAAGCCGGCAACGGGCAAGCCCCCTTCCTCTCCGAATCCGAATACATCGACAGGGCGCTGCAGGAAGCCTTCGACGCCTCAGGCATTACAAGCTGGGAAGAATGGGAAGACTCAGAAGCCTACATAGACGCCTATAACCGGGCATCAGACAGCTACCCCGACTATATCCTTGGACTGCAATCATCCGGGCGCCTGCAAGAAATGTATGACAGGGCAAGCATCGGAGAGCGCATCAGCATAAGAGAAGGCATAGAAACAGCCGGCTATAAAGTAAAAGATATCCTCGACACGGAAAAAGAAAAACAAGAAGCACGTAAAAAACGGGATGCCGCCCGNAGCAAGTCGGAAATAACAGAAATGGAGAAGAAAGCCAAGGCGAAACTGTTGGGGAAAAACTGACTCGCGAGGAAGTTCAGTCAATTATTGCCGGTATGGAGGAACACGCTGAAGTAGCTCCCGAAATGGAACTTACCATCGAAAATTGGGATGCTGAGTTTGGAGAGAACGGCATTGTGCAAACTCCTGTCGGCAAAGTAAAGATGGGAGAAAACCAATTTACAAAGCTTATGCGCCAAGGACGCAGCGGTAAACTGGGCATGATTAAACCTACTCTTGAAAATCCTGATGTGATTATTGAAGACGAAAGCAAAGCCACAGAGGGAGATATAACCGAACGATACAGCTCATATGTATTTGTCAGAACATTCAAAAAGTCTGATGGGTCTCGGTATTACTATTTCACATCTGTTACAGTCAGTCAGGGCAATATGGAAGTGGTTGTTTCCAATCAGGAAAAGACCAAAAAAAGAATATCCAACCTTTTGCAAAGAAATGCAATAAGCTGGATAAACGAGAAAGTCCAGTCTGCATCCGAAGCGCAGAACGGGAAATCGGTTTCCCTTGACGATTCGTGGACTGCAACCCAAGCCGATAATAACACAGCCCCGCTCGGTATCAATTCGTCTGAACTTTCTGAAAGCAAAGGTAGCGAAAAAACTCCAATTACGAGCGAGTCAGGCGAAAAAGTTGCTCCCTCAGAGACTGAAACAGACACGACCCCGAACGAAACACAAGCCGGCAACGGGCAAGCCCCCTTCCTCTCCGAATCCGAATACATCGACAGGGCGCTGCAGGAAGCCTTCGACGCCTCAGGCATTACGAGCCGGGAAGAATGGGAAGACTCAGAAGCCTACATAGACGCTTATAACCGGGCATCGGACAGCTACCCGGACTATATCCTTGGACTGCAATCATCCGGGCGCCTGCAAGAAATGTATGACCGGGCAAGCATCGGAGAGCGCATCAGCATAAGAGAAGGCATAGAGACAGCCGGCTATAAAGTAAAAGACATCCTCGACACGGAAAAAGAAAAACAAGAAGCACGTAAAAAACGGGATGCCGCCCGCAGGAAACGTTCCGAAGAACTAATGGCCAAACTGGGCATTGTACTCGATAAAGCAAACGAAGCAGACAGTCTCTTAGGAGAGAACGGAGAGCCGGCAGACGGAGAGTTAGCCAGAAAAGTTGCACAAGCAGAAGCGGAGACTGATACCAATCCTACCGACAAGCAGAAAGAAGCCGGCAATTACAAGAAGGGACACGTTCGCGTTGATGGTCTTGACATTACCATAGAGCAGCCAAAAGGCTCTGTACGCAGCGGTGTAGATGCCAATGGCAACAAGTGGGAAACAGAGATGCACAACACCTACGGCTATATTCGAGGTACTGAGGGTGTGGACGGAGACCATATAGATGTGTTCTTGTCAGACACACCACAAGAAGGCGATGTATTTGTCGTGGACCAGGTGAATAAGGACGGTACTTTCGATGAACACAAAGTGATGTACGGTTTCCCCTCAGAGCAAGCCGCTCGTGAGGCATATCTATCCAACTACGAAGAAGGTTGGCAGGGATTAGGAGCAATTACCCAAGTAAGCAAGGAGGAATTCAGAAAATGGCTTGGTTCTTCCCACCGGAAGACAAAACCCTTCGCTGAATACAAGAGCGTGAAGTTTGAGAAAGGGAACGAAAAGTCTTCCATGACAGAAACTCAGCAGGAAGCATATGATGTTGTACGTGGTATGTTGGAGGATGCCGGTATCCCTGTCGAGGTGCTGACGAACGAGCAGATGAATACACTGTCCGGGAGTGGCGAGGTTCGACTTATGGGTAGCCGTGTGGACAAGCGTATGGCAGAAATAGGAAAGCATTTTGAAGGTAAAGAACTTGACGATAATACAAGAGCCGTGGTTGATGTGTTCAGCGGTAAAACTGATAACAAGGTAATCGAAGTCGGAAGACCTGAGGGGACGCAGCATGTTGTGATGCGCCAAGGCACTGAAAACAAGGCCGGAACCAAACATTCACTGTTCCGCCATTTTGGAACTCGAAATAATCATATCACACCTGAAGATATTGTTAGGATTCCTGAAGTGATAGCCAAAGGCGAGCGAATTGTCGATGGCAAAAAAGTGTCATATAGTTATACTACAGAAGACGGCACACTATTGAGAGTGACAACAGAAATCAGAAACAGACGGGAGACGTTTACAAACTTCATGTCAAATAGAAAATCCCCGACATCGGAACTCGTAGAACACGCAACAAGCGCACAAGCATCCGATGAAAGGGAATCGGATGTAAAGGTAGGAAAAAAATCAGAATCGACAAACGGAATTGGAGAAAAGCCACGTCTGATGACCGTATACCACGGCAGCGGTGCGGAGTTCGACACATTCGACCACTCACACATGGGCGAAGGAGAAGGCGCACAAGCTTATGGCTGGGGAAGCTATGTCACAGAGGTAGAGGGCATCGGACGGACATATGCGGAAACGTCCGGAGGCCGTGACATCCGCCTCCGGATAAACCGCCTTGCTCAGCATGTGGCCTCTCGGAAGGAATTCATCAAGACCCGCAAAAGTGACATTCGGAAGAATGAGGATTATGACAAATACGCCCGTTCCATACAGAAGAACCTGCACAATAGCCAGAAGGAGTACAAGGCGGCAGAACGTGCCGGTGACAAGCGCGAGATGGAGTTTTACCAGAGCCTTATCAACATATCGGAGCAGCAGTTGGAACGTGGACATCACAAGCATTTGATAGATAGCTTTTGGGAGGACATCAACAACGCACAGGCGGACATCGACAAGAGCAACGCCGAGATAACTGACCTCAAGGAAGAGCTTAAAAAGAAATCCCGTCACCTGTACACGGTTGAGATACCAGACGACACGGGTGAGAACTACCTGAAATGGGAGGAAAAGCCCGATAGGGGCGTTGTGAGAAAGATAGCGAAATCGTTACGTGACAACGGGTATCATGTAACAACCTTGTCAAACAAGCTTGCTGAACATTCAGAGGAAGGAGCTTTATGGGGAGAATATGATGTGAGTGACGGAGAAGGACTTTATCGGGCAATAGAAAGAATTTTGTCCGGTGACCGTGCAGCGAGTGAGTTCCTTTCTTCGATAGGTTTCACCGGCATTTCCTACCCGGCTGAAGCTACTACTGGCGGTCGCGCTGACGGTGCACGTAATTATGTTATTTTCAACGAAAAGGACCTGAAGATTACTAATCACATCAGTTTCTTGAAAGACAACAAAGGAATTATCTACGGTGCCACCGTAGGCGGCAAGATATACCTCAACGGCAGCTCATTGAACCCCGAGACCCCGATACACGAGTATACCCACCTATGGGACACAGCCTGCCAAAATATCAATCCCGAGCTTTGGCGCAGAGGCGTAGAGCTGATGAAGCAAACACCACTGTGGGAGCAGGTGCAGAACGACCCCGCCTATGCAGACCTGACGACCGACGACGAGATAGCCGGTGAAGTGCATTCCCGCCTTACCGGCAAAGACGGAGCCAAACTGTTGGAAGACATCGTATCCCGCAGCCGGGACGGTAACGCCATAGAAGTAGCCAAGGCAGTCACTGTGCGCGAGCGGTTAAGGAACTGGCTGAAGGATTTCTGGTGGTGGCTCAAGGACACGCTGTCACCGTGGACGAAAGCCGAAGCCGAAAGGGTCACGATAGAAGACTTTGTACACATGCCGTTGAAAGACCTGGTACGAGGTACCGACCTCACCGGCAGCCGTATGACAACCGAAGAGAGTCGCATCGTAGAACGGGCCAAAGCCGACGGCACATATATGAAAGCCCCGAACGGGAAACCCACCAACCTGTCCGAGAGACAGTGGGTACAAATCCGTACAAAAGCGTTTAAGGAGTGGTTCGGAGACTGGGAGAAGGCTGCTTTGTTGCAGCAGATACATGAGACATGGAATGGTGGCAAGCGTACATGGACTTACCGCTTCAGTCCATCGGAGAAGTTGAAAAAAGAGTTGAAAGAGAAGTTGGGCGTGGAGGCGACAAGCGTAGCCATCACAGATAGTGCTGTAAGGCATATACGCAATCATCACGGTTCCGACGAAGCCCGTCGGGGTCAGAAAGACATAACGCCTGAAGATATTTTGACTTTGGAATACCTGATAAACAACTTTGATGATAGCGTAAAGGCAGAAAATGACAACGCAGGAAACCCACAGATAAAGCTGTGCAAGGTGACAAATGGTGTTGCCACAATCTTGACCGTGAATAGAGGAAAGGGAAAAGAATTTGTAGTAACTGCTTGGGAAAAAATGTCAAGTGCCTCAATGATTAACTCCCTAAGGCCCAACGTCCGAAACGCCCTTGACATTGCAAATGTACAAAAAGATTTGCGGGAAATACGCGAGACGGCTGAAAATTCTTCAAAAGTAATAGATGAGAACGGAGAGCCGAGAGTCGTATATCATGGAACGACTATTGATAAAGAAACAAAAAAGTGGAATGAAAAAGTGCGCATGTATGATACATATCATGAGCCTTTCACTCTGTTTAAGAGGATAAATGACGGAGAAAGAAACAGTGGTCACTTCTTCAATTCAGACATACAAAACGCCTACGATTACGGATATAATACATACGACACTTTTTTAAATTTGCGTAATCCTCTTGTGATAGATGCAAAAAATACCCTTTATTCATCCGTCGAATATAATGGTGAAGAAAAAGACACCTACCAGTGGAGTGAATATGCAGAGAAGAATGGATATGATGGTGTAATATTCCAAAATGTAAGAGATGGAGTGGATTATGGTGCATTACAGAAGCCTACTACCGATTATGTCGCATTTTCTTCTAACCAAATCAAGTCTGCAACTGACAATACCGGAGAATATTCACCGGCTGATAACGATATCCGTTTCCATATTGATACAACCATACAAGCAGAGGGACAACAGGAGAGAAGCCATGACTCCGGCCATAACCCCATATCCTCCCTGCAGTCTCCGGCAGGAGCATATACCCCGGGTTCATCATCCACCGGAACCGACCACGTCCTGGGCACGGGCTTGGCCCCCGGAGAGCTCGACACCCTCCTTTACGGCCCCGCCCCACCCGGGAGCCTTCCCCTCTGGGAGCGAGTGGCCTACGCCCAGAAGCTGAAAAAAGAACTCGGCTCAGACATCACCCTGTACGGATGGCCCGACGAAGTCCCCGCAGACATCACCCGCGAGCTACCCGACATACACAAAGTACAAGGGTTCTACGACCCCAAGAGCGGCCGAATGGGCATCATCCTGCACCACACCCCAGACAAGCGCACCATCGCCCGGGTGATGATGCACGAGATAGTGGGTCACCGCGGCATCCGGGGATTGTTAGGCGAGCAGTCTTACCGCTTCTACGAAGAAGTCTACGCCAGCATGCCCGCATCCTTGCGCGAGAGCTACACTCGTCGCTACGGCAGCCGTCAAGTGGCAGCCGACGAATACATCGCCGATTTGGCAGGAAGGATGTACCGAGAGAACCCCTTTCGCCAACTCTGGGAAGAACTTGTCGCCCTGTTCCGGGGGAGCCTTCGTGCCTTAGGCATCAAGGTCAAGCTGAACG
This sequence comes from Gabonia massiliensis, assembly GCF_001403595.1. Lineage (NCBI taxonomy): Bacteria > Pseudomonadati > Bacteroidota > Bacteroidia > Bacteroidales > Porphyromonadaceae > Gabonia > Gabonia massiliensis. The sequence goes on from NZ_LN877937.1 coordinate 205,953, forward strand.
AATCAGACATCCGCTTCATCCTTCGCGAAGCCCGGCGTCAGAGCCGCTCAGGCAACCTTCGGTACGTTCATACAAGCCCCGGAGCCGTCCGCAGTGCCGGAGCACCCCACCGGGACGAACCGGGGAAAAGCGGAACTCCAGGACCCGGCGGCACCGTTCCACCGTCCGCCGAAGAACCGTACCATGCCGTTCTGTCGATGCTTGAGAGAGCCGGCATTCCCGTAGAGATACTCACCGAAGAAGAGATGCAGCAGTTGGCGAAGAGGGGAGATGCAGTGTTGCAAGCGAGAATCAACACTTTGAATAAGGCAGCGCGGACAATACGTGGATGGATAAGAGGGAACGAGAGGAACAAGTCCATTTCAGTGGAATTGCCGAGTCGTGTTCAAACCATGGTGAGGAAAGCTATGGGGCGTGATTTTGATTCTCATAATATAACGTCGAACAGCATAATCCATTTGTTAAAGAATCATGGAGTGAACGGTAGTAAACAGGGGCAAAACAATATTCCGATAAGAGAAGATGATGCCGAATTGATACCCTATATCATGTTTGCACCCGACTATGTGAAAAAAGGCAATCCTGAGGGGACGAGAGAAAGTGTGCGTTTCTATAAGAACCTTAGCAATGGGTATGTTGTAGTGGTAGAGAAAGAGCAAAAAGACAGCCCAGATGATATGGATACCATAACCATGTGGGCTGAGCTCTCATCATCTAATGTCACAGATGCCCGTAATAATACGTCCCCTATGTACCACGCCCAAAACGTTATCATTAGCAGTGATGACATAACAAAGATACAAAAAGATGCGGAAGCCGCAATATCCGGGGAGGAAAAACTCTTATACGACAGGGACGGTATAATCTACGGCGCCACCGCAGGTGGCAAGATATATCTCAACGGCAGAGCGTTAAACCCCGAGACCCCGCTTCACGAGTACACCCACCTATGGGACACAGCCTGNTGTGCGCGAGCGGTTAAGGAACTGGCTGAAGGATTTCTGGTGGTGGCTCAAGGACACGCTGTCACCGTGGACGAAAGCCGAAGCCGAAAGGGTCACGATAGAGGACTTTGTACACATGCCGTTGAAAGACCTGGTACGAGGTACCGACCTCACCGGCAGCCGTATGACAGCCGAAGAGAGTCGCATCGTAGAACGGGCCAAAGCCGACGGCACATATATGAAAGCCCCGAACGGGAAACCCACCAACCTGTCCGAGAGACAGTGGGTACAAGTACGTACAAAAGCATTTAAGGAGAGGTTCGGTGACTGGGAGAAAGCGGCTAAGGTACTGAACGTGGTGCCTGCTGCCAAGGATCACGGATTTAAGAACTTTGCAGAAGCTAAAGAATGGGCCAAGGCCAATATTGTGCGTATGCTTACGAACTCAGAGACGGGCGGTAAGGGCGAGATACGTATCAGCAATAATGCTGTTGATAAATACCTTTCCAATAGTGCTGTTGCCAAGAGTGAGAGCAAAGATGTGCATTTGGCTGTCCTGAAGGTGCTTCCCGATACAATCCGCGAGAGCATTGATGCAGAGCAGCACGCTAACTATAAGAAAAGCAAGGATGGAAAGAGAAGTCCCAATAATGGAGCGAATGAAGATGTTATAGTCCATCGTCTGTATGGCGCAGTCGATATTGACGGACAGATTTATCGCGTTAAAGTGACTTTGAAGGAATATACGGATGAAAATAGACCTAAAAAAGCATACACCTATGAGGCAACAAAAATAGAGCTGCTCGCAGGAACTTTAGTTGGTATCCAAGACAGCAACCCCAGTACGAACAACTCTATTACAGTTGCAAATTTACTAAAAGGAGTTGAGAAATCCTACGGTAATGGCGAGAAACTATTGGATGACTTCACGAAAGTGACGGATGAGAACGGAGAGCCTCTTACAGAATTAGCCGATAGAACTTCCATTCAGATGATGTTCATCGGAGAGCAGGGAGCCGGCCGTATGGATAAGGTCGAAGAGAGTCGCATCGGAAAAGTCAATTCCCAATTCAACGAAGAATTACAACAACAGATAGACGGCACCTTGCCCAAAGGGCATGTGTATCGATTAGGCATGCCGAGTGATGTATTGCTCGCCTCAGGCATTCCCAATTTGCCGATTGAATTGGCATCACAAAGATTGATTCATAAATCAAACCAACAAAATCATCCGTTCGATTTGTCTGATGTAAAAGACCTGCCCAATGCCATTCAAAGCCCTCTTGCCGTATTTGATAGCGCAACGCGGATAGGAAGCAATGTGATTCTTACAGAACTGAAACAGGGAAACAAGAATTTTGTCGTGGCAATAGAAACAAATCGTAAGCAGGGACGAATTGAGGTTAATAGTGTGAGAAGCATTCATCCAAGAACGACAAGCAATATTGTCAATTGGATAAATGAGGGGCTTATGAATTATGCCAACAAGGATAGTCTGGTAGATTGGCTTTCGGATAAAATAAAAACGAGAGACTATCTAAACAGCAGTACCCCCGCTGACGTTAGAAAATCCCTCGTTTCTGCCTCAAAGATAGTAAAAAACTTTGAAAATCCAAAGTCCGGGGATGAAAATTTACGTCAGGACACAAGTAGCGATACTGGGCAGGGAGCAGAAAATATTCCCCGCTACCACATCGAGAAAGAGCGGGACGAAGACTCCGGCCGTAACCCCATATCCACCCTGCAGTCTCCGGCAGGATCATATACCCCGGGTTTATCATCCACCGGAACCGACCACGTTCTGGGCACGGGCTTGGACCTCGGAGAGCTCGACACCCTCCTTTACGGTCCCGTCCCACCCGGGAGCCTTCCCCCCTGGGAGCGAGTGGCCTACGCCCAGAAGCTGAAAAAAGAACTCGGTTCAGACATCACCCTGTACGGATGGCCCGACGAAGTCCCCGCAGACATCACCCGCGAGCTTCCCGACATGGAAAAAGTACAAGGGTTCTACGACCCCAAGAGCGGGCGCATGGGCATCATCCTGCACCACACCCCGGACAAGCGCACCATCGCCCGGGTGATGATGCACGAGATAGTGGGTCACCGCGGCATCCGGGGATTGTTAGGCGAGCAGTCTTACCGCTTCTACGAAGAAGTCTACGCCAGCATGCCCGCATCCTTGCGCGAGAGCTACACTCGTCGCTACGGCAGCCGTCAAGTGGCAGCCGACGAATACATCGCCGATTTGGCAGGAAGGATGTACCGAGAGAACCCCTTTCGCCAACTCTGGGAAGAACTTGTCGCCCTGTTCCGGGGGAGCCTTCGTGCCTTAGGCATCAAGGTCAAGCTGAACGAATCAGACATCCGCTTCATCCTTCGCGAAGCCCGGCGTCAGAGCCGCTCAGGCAACCTTCGGTACGTTCATACAAGCCCCGGAGCCGTCCGCAGTTCCGGAGCCCCCCACCGGGACGAACCGGGGAAAAGCGGAACTCCAGGACCCGGCGGCACCGTTCCACCGTCCGCCGAAGAACCGTACCATGCCGTTCTGTCGATGCTTGAGAGAGCCGGCATTCCCGTAGAGATACTCACCGAAGAAGAGATGCAGCAGTTGGCGAAGAGGGGAGATGCAGTGTTGCAAGCGAGAATCAACACTTTGAATAAGGCAGCGCGGACAATACGTGGATGGATAAGAGGGAACGAGAGGAACAAGTCCATTTCAGTGGAATTGCCGAGTCGTGTTCAAACCATGGTGAGGAAAGCTATGGGGCGTGATTTTGATTCTCATAATATAACGTCGAACAGCATAATCCATTTGTTAAAGAATCATGGAGTGAACGGTAGTAAACAGGGGCAAAACAATATTCCGATAAGAGAAGATGATGCCGAATTGATACCCTATATCATGTTTGCACCCGACTATGTGAAAAAAGGCAATCCTGAGGGGACGAGAGAAAGTGTGCGTTTCTATAAGAACCTTAGCAATGGGTATGTTGTAGTGGTAGAGAAAGAGCAAAAAGACAGCCCAGATGATATGGATACCATAACCATGTGGGCTGAGCTCTCATCATCTAATGTCACAGATGCCCGTAATAATACGTCCCCTATGTACCACGCCCAAAACGTTATCATTAGCAGTGATGACATAACAAAGATACAAAAAGATGCGGAAGCCGCAANTCTGGACGAGACATTCCCGCCCCATCGGGTAGCCGAGATAAAATCCATCCTCGGGGAAAACCTCGAAGACCAAAGCAAGATATTGGGACAGATGTTTGCCGAATCTTCAAAAGCACCTACAGCCGAAGAACGAAAACAACGGGCACGAGAGCAAGCCATTGTACAAGATTACATATACAAAGCCAACCGGTACGAAGCATACTTAGGAGGCCTGCAGTCGCGCATCAAAGAAGAATCCGGCCGTATCATTGAAAATCTGCGGCAACAAGCCAATCCCGACATGGGCGCCACCATATACGCCGACTACCGGGGGCAGACCGTCCGCATTACCTCCGGTACATTCGATATAGACCCCGAAGGCAACATCACCCCCCGGGAAGGCAGCACCGGTATGCTTACCATCATCACCCCCGAAGGAGATACCCAAGTCGTCTCCCCCTCACAGTTGGGCAAGGTACAAGACTACATGACCCTNCATTCACGATAGATTTGCCGCAGCGAGTGAAGGATGAAATCCGCAGGGTGATGGGGCGCGATATTGACAGCCACAACATCACATCGGACAGTTTGCGGCATATACTTCGTGGTCACGGAGAAAGTGGTAGCAAATTAACCGATGGAAGTATCCCATTGCGAGAATCGGACTTAGAATTGATTCCTTATATAATGACAGCACCTGATAAAGAGGAAAAGAGCAGTACTGATTTGAGTGGTCGCGAGAGTGTTCGGTTCTATAAAGATTTAAGTAATGGTTATGTAGTGGTAGTCGAAAAGGAATATAAAGACAGCCCAAATGATATGGAGACCATAACCATGTGGGCTGAAAAGTCATCTGCGGCTACCAATGCTCGTTCACAAAAGAACGCCCCTGATACACTCGTCCGAAACGCTATCCGCAGCACCGACATAGCAAAGATACAAAAAGATGCGGAAGCCGCAATATCCGGGGAGGAAAAACTCTTATACGACAGGAACGGTATAATCTATGGCGCCACCGTAGGCGGAAAGATATACCTCAACGGCAGTACGTTAAACCCCGAGACACCTATTCACGAGTACACCCACCTATGGGACGCAGCCTGCCAAAATATCAATCCCGAGCTTTGGCGCAGGGGAGTTGAGCTGATGAAGCAGGCCCCCTTGTGGGAGCAGGTGAAGAACGACCCGAACTATACAGCCTTGCAGACCGACGACGAGATAGCCAGCGAAGTGCACTCTTGTCTTACAGGCAAAGATGGTGCCCGTCTGTTGGAAGACATCGTATCCCGCAGCCGGGACGGCAACGCCCTTGAAGTAGCCAAAGCAGTCACTGTGCGCGAGCGGTTAAAGAACTGGCTGAAGGATTTCTGGTGGTGGCTCAAAGACACGCTGTCGCCGTGGACTCGAGCCGAAGCGGAAAGAGTCACGATAGAGGACTTTGTACACATGCCGTTGAAAGACCTGGTACGAGGTACCGACCTCACCGGCAGCCGTATGACAGCCGAAGAGAGTCGCATCGTAGAACGGGCCAAAGCCGACGGCACATATATGAAAGCCCCGAACGGGAAACCCACCAACCTGTCCGAGAGACAGTGGGTACAAGTACGTACAAAAGCATTTAAGGAGAGGTTCGGTGACTGGGAGAAAGCGGCTAAGGTACTGAACGTGGTGCCTGCTGCCAAGGATCACGGATTTAAGAACTTTGCAGAAGCTAAAGAATGGGCCAAGGCCAATATTGTGCGCACGTTTACGAACGAGGAAACATATGTACGATGAACGCATTGTTTATTGTTCGGTTTGAGGATTAACAGTAATGCGCCAATAGCCGGATTTATCAGAGCCTTCGTGCATAAGAATACCTCTTTCACGGAGTTTTTTTATCTGCTTCTTGACACCATCCAAAGAAATTCCCAATTCATCCGCCATTTTCTCACGGGTTATCATCGGGTTAGCTATAACCATATCTATGATGCGTTGAGCCGTTCTACCAACAGGCTTGTTATTCTCTCTTTTTACAGGGTACTTTCCGGGGGTACTATTTTTGTTTACAGGGTACTTTTTGACCGAGCTGTTTACTCTTTCAGCCTTGTAGTAGCAATTCAGACGAATAAGAAAAAAGGAAAAATTGAAATAAATGATATACGCAGTGTCCACTATCGCAATTCTAATGCACATATGGCAAATTGGATAAATGAGGGTTTGCTCGAATACGCAAATAAAAAAAGAATGGCTGAATGGTTTTCCAAACAGCGGTCCAATTCCGCTGACGTTAGAAAACAATTCAACCATAGTGCAAAGATAGTAGAAACTTTTGAAAATCAAATAGTTGAAGGTCTAAATCATCAGGACGCAGGAGGCGATACCGGGCAGGACGCAAGAGACATCCCCCGCTACCATATCGAGGCAGAGCGAAGCGAAAAAGCCGGTCGTAACGTTATCTCCTCCAATCAAGCTTCCTCGGGAGCAGATACCCCGGGTTTATCGGCCACCGGAGCACCCCACCGGGACGAACCGGGGAAAAGCGGGGCACCAAGACCAGACGGAGGTGTTCCCTCAGTCACGGAAGAGGCTTACCAAGCCGTTGTGTCGATGCTCGAGAGAGCCGGCATTTCCGTAGAGATACTCACCGGAGAAGAGATGCAGCAGTTGGCGAAGAGGGGAGATGCAGTGTTGCAAGCTCGGATGAACGCTTTAGAGAAGGCAGTTCGGACGATACGCGGATGGCGGAAAAACAATGTCCGCGGCAAATCATTCACGATAGATTTGCCGCAGCGAGTGAAGGATGAAATCCGCAGGGTGATGGGGCGCGATATTGACAGCCACAACATCACATCGGACAGTTTGCGGCATATACTTAAAGGGCATGGTGTCAGTGGTGAGAAGTTGGACAAGAATAGTATACCGTTGAGCGAAGCTGACCTGGAACTTATTCCCTATATAATGACAGCACCCGACCGAGTGGAGAGAGGTAGTACAGATGCGGGCGGACGGGAATCCATCAGATTCAAGAAGAGTTTGTCCAATGGTTATGTGGTTGTTTTAGAGAAAGAGCAAAAAGACAGCCCAGATGATATGGATACCATAACCATGTGGGCTGAACTCTCATCATCTAATGTTTCAGATGCCCGGACAAAAATCCGTCCCCTGAACTCGACGTCTCAACCTGCAAATGTCGCAAATGGGTCAAATGCCGCAGATGGAACAAATGCAAGAACCGTTATCATTAGCAGTGATGACATAACAAAGATACAAAAAGATGCGGAAGCCGCAATATCCGGGGAGGAAAAACTCTTATACGACAGGGACGGTATAATCTATGGCGCCACCGCAGGCGGCAAGATATATCTGAACGGCAGTACGTTAAACCCTGAGACACCTATTCACGAGTACACCCACTTGTGGGACGCAGCCTGCCAAAATATCAATCCCGAGCTTTGGCGCAGGGGAGTTGAGCTGATGAAGCAGGCCCCCTTGTGGGAGCAGGTGAAGGCCGACCCCGCCTATGCAGACCTGACGAC
>NZ_LN877938.1:0-51283 GCF_001403595.1 Gabonia massiliensis
GCTCTGTATGGGTACATATTTCTCTAATCACACTTTTATCTGTTCAAAGTTGTATTCTCCCGTTATGACTGCCGTATGGTCGTTTATGGCTACAAATCTGACACATTCATAGCTGTTTACCCAACCTTGCAGAGAAGAAACGCCCTACATGGAAACATCTTCAAAAACGCTGCGGTCTATTTGGCTAATTGGCTCGCCAAAAACTACTATAATTGTCTGAAAGTTCGGCTTGTCCTCCAGCAGCCGCAAATGGTGTAACGTGCCGAACTCGTCAGACTTGCGCCCCCATGCCCAATCCTCCGTGTAGAAATCATCGCCCCACTGGTGCGGATGGTCGAAATGCACTTTCACGTTTACCGAATATTCGTTTTCTTCCGTGTCCTTGATAGCGCCCGTTACCATCATGCCCGTAAAAATGCACTCGCAACGCCTGCCGATTAGGTCTTTGCTTACTTCTGTCGTTTCATGTCCTCAAACTTTTATGGGTTATTGCTCCGTTCTTTCTTCTCTATCCATTCGTTACGCCTGCGGCGGCATTCTGCCAGCGTCTTAGCCANAGCTTTCGTTCTCGTTCAATAATGACAGCGGCGAGGAAGAAGAGCCGCTCCCGTGAGTTGCCCGACTCACAACGCTGAGTTGCCCAACTCAGCACTTTGGGTCGCCCGGCTTGCGGAAACGTGCCGGGCGGCTTTTTTATGCCAGTCTTTCGGGGAATGTCGGCGGGGTTCTTTGCTACTTTCCTTTCCCGGCACTCACTGAAAGAAAATAATGGCGGCAAACAGCCGCCGTTATCTATTAACTGTTTTTAAGGCTCTGTATGGGTACATATTTCTCTAATCACACTTTTATCTGTTCAAAGTTGTATTCTCCCGTTATGACTGCCGTATGGTCGTTTATGGCTACAAATCTGACACATTCATAGCTGTTTACCCAACCTTGCAGAGAAGAAACGCCCTACATGGAAACATCTTCAAAAACGCTGCGGTCTATTTGGCTAATTGGCTCGCCAAAAACTACTATAATTGTCTGAAAGTTCGGCTTGTCCTCCAGCAGCCGCAAATGGTGTAACGTGCCGAACTCGTCAGACTTGCGCCCCCATGCCCAATCCTCCGTGTAGAAATCATCGCCCCACTGGTGCGGATGGTCGAAATGCACTTTCACGTTTACCGAATATTCGTTTTCTTCCGTGTCCTTGATAGCGCCCGTTACCATCATGCCCGTAAAAATGCACTCGCAACGCCTGCCGATTAGGTCTTTGCTTACTTCTGTCGTTTCATGTCCTCAAACTTTTATGGGTTATTGCTCCGTTCTTTCTTCTCTATCCATTCGTTACGCCTGCGGCGGCATTCTGCCAGCGTCTTAGCCACTGTCGAAAACAGTTCCCCGTCCGTGTGGCGGTAGTCATATTGGCAGAATGTCCGTCCCCTGAATGCGCACGAACGGAATTTCACGAACTTTTCCTCTCCCGGTGTTTGGGTGATGCTCACCCCGTTTCTGTTTAATGATTGCATAAATTTCTGTATTTGTTGGTTACGAATTTGTTATTTTAGTGGGCAGGGCTTTGACACCCCGCCCGGATTATCCTTTTCAAGCCGCCCGGAATACAAAGCCGTCATCAAACCAATAATCGCACATGAACAAATCACGGGCAAATTTTTCATAATCGAAATAGGTCTTTGCGAACTCCGGCAGGTCGTAGCATTCTTCCACGATTTGATAGGCAAAATCTTCTTCATCGTCATACTGCCCTTGATACTCGTCTTGGAAGTCCCTAACAAGGTCGTCCGCATCCTTTTCGCCCACGTCATAGCCTTTGTAGTTGCACCACACGAAAAAGGCTTCCTGTTCCGTGTCGCCCAAATTTTCCACCGCATCCCGCAAGGTGAAGAAGTTCTCGGAAATCCAGCTTTCGGAAATCAAGTTCTCCGGGATGTTCTCGTAATCCTGAAACATAAATTCCGCATCTTCCTCGTCCTTGTGAAGCTCCCGGCAGGCTTCGTAAAACTCTTCCTTGTCCACATAGTCCGACAAGTCCAGCCATGCGCCGAACAGTGAACCGTTGTTGTACTTGCCGTAAGTGCCTACATAAACTTTTGCTTCTGATAATGTTGCCGTTTCCATATCGCTGTAATTTTTAAGTTTTTAATTTTTATGCGGATTCGAGAGGTGAGGGAGTTGAAGTTTCACTGAACTTTTTTCCCGTTTCCCGTAAATCCGACCTTTTTTTATGCGTCTTCCGTCGGGTCGGTCGTTTTCGTTTCACATAGGCTGGTTTGTGAAGTGTCCAGAGCGGGCAAGGTTTCGGCAAAAAATACCTCGCAAGGCAGGGAAGATTTTTTGCACGAACCTGCGGCTTGACCTTTCCGGCTCGTAGGGACACGTAGCTACCTTTGCCTATTGAAACGTGAGAAACGACCTCCCGGCTGGGGGACTGCATAAGGGGGAGGGTTTACCGATAGGGAAACGGGATAAAAGTTCTTGTTCCCTTTCATCTGTTAGGGAACACTATACGAAGCGGGCGGGAAAGGCAAGGGTGTCGGAAGCCCGTCTTTCGATACGCTTGTGCGGGTTTCCGAAGGCTCTTTTCACGAAAAACAGTCAGCCATGTTCCGCACGGCTGGCGTTTCGGGGAATGTGCCGGAGGAAAAGGGGATAAAAAATGCGGGTAGCCCGGTGGACTGCCCGCAAGATAAATGGAAACTACTTGTTGGAATACAATCCATTAAACGGCATTTCGTTACCGAAACCGTTACCTGTCTGTTTCCGGTTTGTCATAGGTAACGAAAAATAGAATTATGTCAGTTAGGGGCATCACATTTTGTGATACCCCTAACTGATTATAAAGCGATTTCCTTGTAAATCTTCTCAATGCCAACAAATTTTTTATCAAGCCCTTGCATATCGTTGCCTATCTTGCTGTTGGTTATGCGGGCGTAAATTTGGGTCGTTTCAATATTTGTATGTCCCAGCATCTTGGACACAGTTTCAATGGGTACGCCCTTTGCCAACGTGGTGGTCGTGGCGAACGTGTGCCGGGCAAGATGGAATGTAAGGTTCTTTTTAACCCCGCAAATGTCGGCGATTTCTTTTAAGTACGCATTTAACTTCTGATTGCTGATTACAGGAAGGATCTTGCCATTCGGCAATTTGCCTTTGTACTTCTTCAAAATCATCTTGGGTATATCCAGCAAGGGAACATTTACATCCGTGTTCGTTTTCTGTCGTTTCGTCATTATCCAAAGTTTGCTGTCAAATGACTTACGGATATTTTCCTCACGCAGATTTGCCACATCGCTGTATGCCAAGCCAGTGAAGCAGGAAAAGATAAATAAGTCCCTGACATGTTCCAGCCGTTCGGAAACCATTTTCTTTTTGAGGATGATTTTTATCTCGTCCTCAGTTAAATATCCTCTGTCCACTTTTTCCAAGTGGATTTTATAGTTGAAAAACGGGTCTTTCTCCAATATGCCATTGTTACGGGCAATAATGATAATACGTTTGAAAAACTGCATAAACTTGGCGGTCGTGTTGTAACCGCATTTACAGGCTGTACGCAAATACAATTCAAAATCGGTAATGAACATCGGAGTTATTTCCTTAATGGATATGTCCGATACATTGTATTTGCTTTGTATAAATTCAGCGAGGTGTCGGCGGGTGACTTCGTATTTGCGGTAGGTCGCTATCGTCTTGGATATGCCTACTAACTGCTTAACATCGTCATTGTGCTTTTTAAACAGGGTCAAAATTGTTTCGTGGCTCTCACTATGACCTAAAAACTCGTTCTTCACTTTCTCAGCGGTAACATAGTTGTCTCGCCGTTGCATTTCATGATAAATGGTATTCAGGGCAGAACGTATGTCGTCCAACAAAGCATTTATCTTTCCTGCATCCTTGCCTTTGGCTTTACCTGATGCTACGTTCCAATTATTAGGAAGGATGCTTTGCTTCGTACTGAACTGGCATAGCTTGCCATCAATGGTGATACGTGCCATAATCATGGCTTCACCGTTTTTCCTTTCTGAACCTTTCTTTAGGTAGAATAGTACCCGGAATGTTGATTTCATAACTCATTGTTTTTAGTCGTTGCAAAATTACTTTTTACTTCTTGTTTTTGAGTTATGCAGCAAGTGGACTAATTAGGTCATTATCAGGTCATTTTAGGACAATTCGTTACCGTTTTTGTCCGGTGGCGAATAGGTAACGATTTAGTAACGTTGCACTGTCTTATTCGGTACTTTTGAAGTCTTGGAAGTAGGGCTTTCGGGCAATAAAAAAAGCCACAAATCATTGATTTGTAGCTTTTTGTCCGTTTACTGACCATTTCTGTCCAGTACGTTCAGCGGAGAGAGAGGGATTCGAACCCTCGGTACAGTTACCCGTACAACGGTTTTCGAGACCGTCCCGATCGACCACTCCGGCATCTTTCCTTTTATGTGACAAATTTATAAATAAATATCTTGAAACGGGATATTTAGGAGTACTATTTTTTATAAAATTATTCTGAATAGAAAAACTTTCACAATCTACATGTTGTTATCCAAAACGACTTATTTTTTTCAATTTTTCTTCATCAATAATCTTTATCTTACGACCATCAACAACTATTATCTTTTCGTTAGCAAAACAGGAAAGTGTCCTAATAGCATTAGATGTCGTCATATTAGAAAGATTTGCTAAATCTTCACGAGCCATATATATATTCAGTGTAGCTCCGTCTTCTTCAAGTCCATAATTTTCCTTAAGAACAATCAACGATTCAGCCAATCTTCCTCGGATATGTTTCTGTGTAAGATTTACTGTACGAGCATCAGAAATTCCCAAATCTTTTGCTAATTCTTTTATAAAGAAATATGCTAACTGATTATTTTTACGTATTTGTGTTTCAACGATTTCCATTGGTAGAAAACCTATAGTCGCAGATTCAAATGCAGATGCTGCCGTTACATAATCCTCATTAGCAAAATAAGCTCTATATCCGAAATATTGAACAGGTCGAATCAATCTGATAATTTGGCTACGTCCACCTACACCATCTTTATAGATTTTCACTTTTCCTTTCAAAAGACACATCAACTGGGTTGCTTTTTCCCCTTCACTATATATCATCTCATTTTTTCTGAAAGTCTGAATATGAAAATTATCTGTTAATGTCCTTTTCTCCTCACTATTCAGAATGGCCCACATATCGGACATATCTTCCTTTAAAATAGACTCTAATGTGCTCTTCTTAACCATGACTTGCTATATAACACTGTTGTATAGCACAAATATATAGATTTTTTCAGTTCAAAGGTTTCAAATATGTATAAAATTTATAATATTGGAAGTAAATTTATTAGATTAGATAAAAAAATCCCCATAAAAATCATTTGAATACAAATTTAATCTTTATGGAGACTATATTTATTATATTTTTTCAATTATTGGGTATTATAAACCGTTTTCTACTAAATAACGTTCTGCATCGATAGCAGCCTTACATCCTGATGCAGCTGCGGTAATGGCCTGTCTGTAACGCGGATCTGCCACATCTCCTGCAGCAAATACACCAGGAACATTTGTTTCTGTAGTTCCGTTATAGGTTATTATATACCCATTCTCATCAAGTTTTAGAAATTTGGCAAATATATCGGTATTCGGTTTATGCCCTATTGCTAAAAAGAAACCATCAATCGGTAAATCTATATATTCTTCCCTGTCAGTTCCTTTAGCTTTCACTAAATGAGCGCCTTGTAAATTGCCATCACCAAAAAGTCCGATAGTTTGTGTTTCAAACATAACTTCTATATTCTCTGTTTCCCGTACTCTTTGTTGCATAATTTTAGATGCTCGCAAATAATCCTTACGTACTATCAAATACACTTTACATGCCAGTTGAGCAAGATATATTGCTTCTTCACATGCAGTATCCCCGCCTCCAACGACAGCCACTACTTTTTTACGGTAAAAAAAGCCATCACAAGTAGCACAAGCAGATACACCCATCCCTGAATATTTAGTTTCATCTGGAAGACCTAAATATTTGGCAGATGCACCTGTTGCTATTATTACAGAATCTGCTTCTACTTTTTTCTCACCATCAATGATTACTGAATAAGGTGATTTGTTAAAATCAACTTCTGTTGCAATGCCATAACGTACATCTGCACCAAAACGTATGGCTTGTTTTTTCAAATCTTCCATCATATCAAAACCTGAAATTCCTTCAGGATAACCTGGAAAGTTCTCTATATCTGTTGTAGTTGTCAATTGTCCTCCAGGCTGTATTCCTTCATACAATACCGGAGCCAGATTTGAACGTCCCGCATATATTGCAGCTGTATATCCGGCAGGACCGGAACCAATGATGAGACAGCGAACTTTTTCGTTATTTTCCATATTCTCTTTTATTTATCGTAAATCAATAATTTCAGCTTCAGGGAACTGTCTTTCGTCAAAAACAAATTCCGAATTCTTAAAGTTCAATCCTGTTTGATATTCAGTAACATGTATATTCAAGCTCGTCTTATTGGAATTAAATACGACAATACTTACCGGATATAGTCGAGTTACATCAATCTCCAATAAAATGTTCTTTATGCCTCCGTTCTTTTGGAGCGGAATCAATTCTACTCTTTCCAAACCATTACTTTTTCCTTTATACAGACTCTTAAATTCTTTTTTATAGGATTTTAATATCATATAAGGATTTACTTCTTGTATTTCATCTCGACTTGGTATACTTAAATTTACTTCATTACTTGATGGCATAAATGCCCACTGATTTTTTCCGTCATACCAAATCATCATATCTTGAGATTTAAGGGTAAAACATTGCCCTTGCATCTTTAAAGTTCCGGACGTACGTCCACTCACTTGATTTTGTGCATTCTTATTCTCTATAGAGAATCGTGCCGATATTCCTTTGGAAGCATTGTACTTTGCAACGACTTTATCAAGAAGTTCAGTTGCCTTACTTTGTGAAAAAACAGCACTTCCACATGCCCAGAAGAAAGCGCCAAATATAAAGGAAAATATATATTTTCTCATCTTATCTTAAATTATTAAATATCTGTTCCAACTGGACCTCATCCATTACCAGAACCTGTCGAGGTTTGCTTCCCTCAGAAGGGCCGACAATTCCGGCAGCTTCTAATTGGTCCATAATACGTCCTGCACGATTATATCCTAAAGAAAATTTTCGTTGTATTAGGGAAGTAGAACCTTGCTGATTCAATACAATTAGACGTGCAGCCTCTTCAAACATGGAATCTCTCTCTTTCAGATTTACCTCACCTATTCCAGAATCTCCACCTTCACCTACATACTCGGGTAGGGCATAAGCCGAACTATATCCTTGTTGGGAACCTATGAAATCGCAAATACGCTCAACTTCTGGAGTATCGATTAACGCACACTGGACACGAACTAAAGAACTTCCTTGAGAAAACAACAAATCTCCCCGTCCTATTAATTGATTTGCACCTGGACAGTCAAGAATTGTTCTTGAATCTATCATAGACGAAACTCTAAACGCTACACGAGCAGGGAAGTTAGCTTTTATAACACCTGTAATAATGTTGGTAGAAGGACGTTGTGTTGCAATAATCATATGAATACCTACAGCCCTCGCCAACTGGGCAATACGAGCAATAGGCATTTCTACTTCTTTGCCTGCGGTCATTATTAAATCTGCAAATTCGTCAACTATGACAACAATATAAGGCATATAACGATGTCCGTTGTTCGGATTCAACCTCCGGGAAATAAACTTGGCATTGTATTCTTTTATATTGCGGGTTTGCGCCTTCTTTAACAAATCGTACCTGTCATCCATTTCTTTAGTTATGGAATTCAATGTTTGTACTACTTTGGTAACGTCTGTTATGATAGCGTCCTCACTGTCCGGTAATTTTGCCAAAAAGTGCTTTTCTATGTTTGAATATATACTAAATTCTACTTTTTTGGGATCAACCAACACCAATTTTAGTTGCGAAGGATGCTTTTTATAAAGCAAAGAGGTGATAATCGCATTCAGGCCGACTGATTTACCTTGTCCTGTAGCCCCTGCGACTAAAACATGTGGCATTTTACATAGGTCGAACATAAATACATCATTCGTTATCGTTTTTCCTAAAACAATAGGAAGATCATATTTACTTTCTTGAAATTTTTTCGAGGATATGACCGAAAGCATGGATACAATCTGAGGGTCTTTATTAGGTACTTCAATGCCGATAGTTCCTTTCCCAGGTATAGGTGCAATAATACGAATTCCTAAAGCTGAGAGACTCAATGCTATATCATCCTCTAAATTTCTTATTTTAGAAACCCTGACTCCGGCTTCTGGGATTATCTCATATAATGTTATAGTAGGTCCTACTGTAGCCTTTATCATTTTGATACGGATACCGTAATTTTTCAAAGTTTCTGCAATTTTTTTCTGATTTGCATTTTGCTCTTCCATATCAATCTGACGGTCTGGCTCATCGTATTTTTCCATCAAATCCAATCCTGGAGATTTATATCGAGACAATTCTAAAGTAGGATCATAGTCATCCAATTCATTTCCCTGATATTCCTCTTCTTCAATTATTTCAGTGCCAGCTTCGACAGTAAAAGTATGTTCTTCTCCTTTTTCTGTTATAGGAATATTATCTTGAGAAATATCTGAATTGTTCTCATTTAGGTGTTGGTTGAATACAACCTCAAACTTATCAGTATCATCATTATTGAAATTTTCGATCTGATTTTCATCTATTTCGGGTGCAATATATTCATATGAGTCTTCTTCTTTATCATTATTCGACAATATATCTTCAGTATTTTTATTCTTATTGTCGTTTGGTGACATTTCATCTACATAATTTTTGTCAGAAGATGATATTTCTTCTTTTCTTTTGGAAGAAGCTTTTATATCTAATGAAAATACTTTTCTTAAAAATGGGACCGTAGAAGAACTGATAGAAATCAGAAAAGTCAAAACTCCAGCAATGATTACGAGTAAGGTTCCTGACCAACCGATATTTGCTTTGAGTAATAAGGTCGTGTAGTATCCATGTTGTCCACCTAAGTAAATAAAAGAATCTTGGTAACTATCGATAAAAAAGAAACCGCATATCAAAGATCCTAATATCACTATTGCACATGTGTAGCATATCCACTTAATAACAGAGATTTGCTTGACTTTCATTAGCTTCAGCCCGATAGCACATACAAAAATGCAAATAACAAACGATGATACTCCTACCCATTGATTGATAAACAAATTAGATAGATATGCTCCTAAGGCTCCAGTCCAGTTTTGAATATCATTTTTCACACTACTGAGTTCTGCCAAAGACAAATTCTCCAATTTGCTTTGATCTGCATCTCCCGTATAAAAAAACGACATAAACGAAATAAATAAATATACACCAAACATAACGAAAAGCAATCCCGCAACAAAATGGGTGCGCTCATCCTTGAAGAAATTGATTACCTTTCTTATGAGAGAATCTTCGTTCTTATGTTGTTTTTTATCTTCTTTTTTCTTAACCATAAAAAATTTTTCAATTTTGACAAATACAAAAATACGAAAAGTTTGCCAGTATCTTTTTTGAAATAAAACTATCTGTTTATTTTTTCCAAAAATAGGGAGTAAAAATAATCAAGATTGTAAATAATTCAAGACGACCTACCAACATAACAAAAGACAAAAGCCAGATACCGGCATCCGGAATAAGAGCGAAGTCCGATCCCATTCGACCAAATCCGGGACCAATGTTACTGAGACATGAAAGAGTACATCCAAAAGCCTCTTCGAACGTAAGTCCCATAGCCGAAAGTAATACCGAACTGATGACAAATACAAGCAAATAAACGAAAATGAAAGCTAATATTTTCGATACTAATTCGTATGAAATTACTTTATTATTCACTCGAACCGGAACTACGGCATTCGGATGAATATGGCGATATAGTTCATTAACTGTATTTTTTATCAAGACTACAAGGCGTATTGTTTTTGCTCCTCCACTGGTAGAACCCGCGCAAGCACCAAAAAACATAACCAAAAACAATATGACGGCATAAAATGGTCCCCAGTCGTTGAAATTAGCTGTAGTAAATCCTGTTGTAGTAATATTAGTGACTACCTGAAACAATGATGAACGTATAGTACCTTCTGCAGAACCCTGTATTTGCCCGCTCATAAACAGCCCTGCGGCAATAGCTATAGTAGCCAATATCAAAACATAGGTATACCATCTCACCTCTTCGTCTTTAAAAAGTGACTTATAGTCTCCTTTCACAACAGCAAAATATACTATTGAAAAATTTATACCTGAAATGTACATAAAGAAGATGATAATATAATCAATATAGGCCGAGTTCCAATAAGCAATACTGGCTTGCTTTGTCGAATAACCTCCTGTTGCAGTTGTTGACATGGCATGACAAATTGCATCAAATAAATCCATAGGCCCAAGTACGAGACAAATGACGAGAACTGTTGTTATTGCAACATACATTCCCCATAGTCTTTTTGCTGTTTGGCCTATTCTTGGACGTAATTTATTATGAGTAATGCCTGTTGTTTCAGCATTAAATAATTGTATTCCGCCTCCTGAATTAAGCATTGGCAATATAGCGAGGGTAAACAAAATTATACCCATACCCCCTAACCATTGTGTAAAACATCTCCAAAAAAGAATGCCATGGGGCAAATTATCAATATCTGTCAAAACAGTAGCTCCGGTTGTCGTAAAACCGGAAATTGTTTCAAAAAAGGCATCTGCTACATTCGGAATGCATCCATGTATAATAAAAGGAAGCATTCCAAAAATAGAAAAAAAGATCCATGTTGTAGCAACGATAAGAAAACCTTCTCTCTTTGCCAGATGTTTTGAATGATTACGAGTCGTCATTATCATTATAACACCTGCCACAATCGTGATTCCTATCGTTGTCAAAAAAGCAAAAGCATCACTTTCATCATACCAAAGAGACACCAAGAAAGGTACAATCATAAAAAATGCTTCCATGCATAAAAGCATTCCTATGACTCGAAATACTATTTTAAAATTTATTTGTTGTATATCGTTTTTATGCACTTCTGTATCATTTTAATTAAAGAGTTTCTCTATTTTTCGAATAGCGGTATCCAAGCAAAATACAACAACATGGTCATTTGGCTGAATGTGAGTATTACCATTAACAATAAGCCCTTTACCATCACGAATCAATCCACCTATGGTTAAATCTTTAGGCAAAGACAAATCTTTTACTTGGGCCTTAGTTATTTTTGACCCTTCTTTGGCAATGAGTTCCGCAACTTCTGCATCAGCCAGACTGAGGCACTTCACATTTGAATCATCTTCGTCAAGGAGCAATTGGTAGATACGGCTGGCTGCTATTAGTTTCTTGTTGATAACCGAACCGATATTCAGTCCCTCAGCTACAGTGATAAAAGATATATTTTCGACTTCAGCTACAGTTTTAGGTACGCCAAAACCTTTGGCAGTAAGGCATGCCAGAATGTTGGTCTCTGAGCTATCGGTCAATGCAATAAACGCATCAGTATCCATTATTCCTTCTTCTTTTAGAAGGTCTATATCTCGTCCGTCACCTTGAATAATCACTGTATCATTCATCTTTTCAACCAGCTTATAACTCTTTGCTTTATCCGATTCAATAAGTTTTATTTTGAGATATTCCGGTGCAATATCTGCAATACGTACAGCGATACGGCTTCCCCCCATAATCATTACTTTACGAACATCTATTTCAGTTTTGCCAGTTAACAAACGTATATCTTGTATATGATCTGGGGTAGTAGTAAAATATACGATATCATTCAATCTGATAATATCATTACCACGGGGAATAATCGTTTCGTCTTTTCTCTTTATAGCCGCTATATGATAGAAATTGTGTTCTCTTGTTAAATCACTCAATTTGTAATCGAGAATTTTTGCCTGTTCTCGAAGCTTTGCTCCAATAAGAATAAGTTCTCCATTACATAATTCGAACCAATTCCTTACCCAAGTCCGTTTCAATGCAGTAACTACTTCTTGCGCGGCTAACATTTCTGGATAAATCAATACATCAACTCCAAGTTTTTTAAAAAATGCTTGATTATCAGGTAATAAATATTCGTAATTATCGATGCGAGCCACAGTCTTTACTGCGCCTAAATTGGTAGCCATTGTACAAGCTGTAATATTTCGAGACTCAAATGGGGTTACTGCAACAAACAGATCGGCTCGGTTCACTCCGGCTTTTTTCAGAACATCAAATGAAGTAGGAGAGCCCACGACTGTCATCAAATTATAATTGGCATCTATCCACTGCAATTTCTCGACATCCGTATCGATAAGTATGATATCTTGATCTTCTCGGGATAATAGTTTTGCAAGATGTGTCCCGACTTCTCCAGCTCCCGCAATTATTATTTTCATTGTTCCGTTGTCTTAATATAAAATAATTCTGGATTAATTTTTAATTACCACTCAGAAACCAATATATTTCTTATATTTTCTTCATCCATTTTGCATAATTTATATAATTCTGCAATTGTACCATGTTCTATAAATTGATCAGGTATTCCTATCCGTTTTATACGAGGAGTGTAATTATTATCTGACATAAATTCCAAAACGGCAATACCTAATCCACCTTTTATGCTTCCGTCCTCGACAGTTACAATACGCTTAAATTTTCGGCCTATCTCATGAAGAATTCCTTCATCAATAGGTTTTAAAAAAATCATATCATAATGTGCGATAGAAGCACCTGCTTCTTCAGCCTTTTCTATCGCTTTTGCCGCAATATTTCCTATCGGACCGATACTAATCAACGCTATGTCATTCCCATCCTTTAATTTTCGGCCTTTTCCTATTTCCAATAGTTTGGGAGTACACTTCCAATCTGTCAGTA
Source organism: Gabonia massiliensis (assembly GCF_001403595.1). Taxonomy (NCBI): domain Bacteria; kingdom Pseudomonadati; phylum Bacteroidota; class Bacteroidia; order Bacteroidales; family Porphyromonadaceae; genus Gabonia; species Gabonia massiliensis. Next base: position 12,901 of record NZ_LN877938.1, read on the forward strand.
CTCCACGCCCTCGAGGATATCGAATAGTAAATACACCTGTATCTTCTGCTTGGGCTGTATACATCAAATGGCGCAAATAATGTTCATTCATAGGGGATGCTATAGTCATATTGGGAATACATCTCATATATGATAAATCAAATGCTCCATGATGAGTGACGCCATCTTCTCCTACCAGACCTGCACGGTCAAGGCAAAAAATAACATGTAGATTTTGAATAGCAACATCATGTATGACTTCATCAAAAGCCCTTTGCATAAATGTTGAGTATATATTGCAGAACGGAATTAGTCCCTCTTTAGCCAGTCCTCCCGAAAAAGTAACTGCATGTTCCTCAGCAATGCCAACGTCAAATGTTCTATGTGGATATTTGTTCATCATATACGTCATAGAGCACCCTGTAGGCATTGCGGGAGTAATACCTACAATTTTTTCATTTTTCTCAGCTAATTCCAGCAATGTAAGGCCAAATACGTCTTGAAACAATGGTGGCAAATTATTACTGTTGGGAATAATCCGCTCTCCCGTTTCTATATTAAACTTACCAGGAGCATGCCACTCGGTTGCAGCTTTTTCTGCAGGAGCGTACCCTTTGCCTTTTACTGTCCGCAAATGTAGCAGTTTAGGGCCTGTCATATCTTTTATGTCATTTAATACCCGCACCATTGTTCCGACGTCATGACCATCCAATGGGCCGAAATAACGGATATTCAATCCTTCAAAAATATTTTGCCTTCGGCCAATGAGAGCTTTCAGACTATTATTGAAACGTAAAATGAAACCTTTGCTTTCCTCTGTTACCAAGTTAAGTCTACGTAAGGCAAGGTATACCTTATACCTTAGACGATTATAGCGAGGAGAAGTGGTCAATTTTATTAAATATTCATTTAATGCCCCGACATTATGGTCTATGGCCATATCATTATCATTCAGTATAATAAGTAAATTATTGGGGTTAATAGCAGCATTATTTAAACCTTCAAATGCCAATCCTCCTGATATGGATGCGTCTCCTATAACTGCAATTACTTTCTGGTCGTTCTCGTGTTTTAGATTAGCAGCTACTGCCATACCTAAAGCTGCAGAAATTGAATTAGACGCATGCCCTGCTATAAAAGCATCATATTCACTCTCTTTAGGATTTGGAAAGCCACTTATTCCTTTGAATTTGCGATTTGTAGAGAATAAATCTTTTCTACCTGTCAAGATTTTATGACTATACGCCTGATGTCCCACATCCCATACAATGCGATCATATGGAGTATTAAATACATAATGCAAAGCCACAGTAAGTTCTATTGCCCCTAAACTTGATGCAAAATGACCGGGATTATGAGACAATTCCTCTATTATAAATTTTCTTAACTCATCACATACTTGAGGAAGCTGAGAAATGTTAAGTTTCCTTAAGTCTGCTGGAATATGTAATGTCGATAATATATCGTTTTTTTTACTGTTCATAACGAAATCAACAATTCGATTGCAAATGTAGTTCTTTTACCGAAGATTTGTCTCTAATTTAAAGGTTTATTGTTTTTACTATTATTCATTATTTATGAACAATATTGATTTTCATTCCTTTCGCTTTTTTATTTGTTTATAAATAGGAGCAAAAATAATGACACCTGAAAAAAAGATGGTCAATGCTACACGAGTATTTATTCCATGATAACCCTTAATCAATAGATAACATAATAACAACCACAGTAAAGTAATACAGCAGATTCTGAAATTGGATAACTTTCGCATTTTATCGATTTTACAGGTTATATATGCAAATATATACAAAGATTTCTTTAAAGTAAAATTATAGTATAAATATACTCTGATGAATCTAATACAAAAAATATCACCCTTAGTATGGTCCAAGGGTGATATTTTTTTGGAGAGAAGATTCTAAAACAAATTTATACTCATTTCAAATTGTTTCTCACCTTTGTTAAATATTTCTTCATGCTTTCACTATCCTTTTTATTGATTATGTTCAATAATTCAGACAATTGTTCTTGTATAAGTTGTACCTGAGCCGGAGTATGAGGATTAAAGAGAATTTCTGTTAGTAAATAATCATCTTCAGATAATAATCCTCGGGCGATATCCATATGTTTTTTGAATGTTGTTCCTGGTGCTTCTTGGTGTTTCATTACTGAAGCAAACACCAGGGTAGAAGCAAAAGGTATAGATAATGAATAAGCTATAGTCTCATCATGTTCTTTAAATGAATATTCAAAGATTTTAAGCCTCAGATTATTGTATAAATCTTTAAAAAATACCTTTCCCAAATGGTCTGATTCAGAAATAATAATGGTATTTTGAGTACTTAAATCACTCAAATTAGCAAATGTAGGTCCAAACATAGGATGAGTAGATACAAATGGATGTCCTGCATCTTTATAGAATTCAGGTAATCCTGTTTTTACCGAAGCAATATCTGAAATGATACAGTTTGCTGGGATATAAGGCAACACCATTTTGAATGCTTGTATTGTATATTTTACGGTTGCAGCATTGATTACCAGTTCTGGTTCAAAAGCTTTTATTTCATCGAGCTTTGTCATTCGTTGCGTATTAAATGCAAAACGCAAACGCTGAGGGTCAGTGTCAAACAAGGCCACTTCATGCTGGAAACATAATACATCAGCAAAAAAAGACCCCATTTTCCCAGCACCTAAAATTAAAATTTTCATTTCATTAATCGTTCAAAATTTTTATTTGTTGCCTTACCGATTCTTCATGTATAGCTTGTAACACAACTTTCATAAACTCTCCATCCATTTCCATATCTTCAGCTTGATTAATACGCTTATTCAATATTTCATCATAGCGGGCAGTTTGTAATACTGGCATATCGTGTTCTTTCTTATATTGGCCTATTTCCCGAGATACTCTCATTCGTTTTGCTAGTAATTCCAGAAGCTGGTCGTCAAGTTCATCTATCTGTTTTCGCAATTCAGATAAACTCTCTGTGGTTTGAGTCGTCTCGCGTACAACCAGCATATTTAAAATATAATTCAAAACATCAGGAGTAATCTGTTGATTTTTGTCGCTCCATGCACAGTCTGGGTTACAATGTGATTCTATAATCAAACCATCAAATCCTAAATCCATAGCTTGTTGGGATAGAGGAGCAATCAATTCTCTTTTTCCTCCGATATGACTGGGATCGCAGATAATCGGTAAATTTGGAAGGCGGCGACGCAGTTCAATGGGAATGTGCCATTGGGGTAAATTTCGGTACATCTTTTTATCATATGAACTGAATCCGCGATGTATTACACCTATTCGGTGCAATCCTGCATTGTATATCCTTTCTACGGCACCTATCCATAATTCCAAATCTGGATTTACCGGATTTTTAATAAGGATCGGAATATCCACACCTTTCAATGCATCAGCGATTTCTTGTACAGCAAAAGGATTCGCAGTTGTTCTGGCTCCGATCCAAAGTAAGTCTACTCCATATTTTAATGCTTCAAAGACATGTCGTTCGTTTGCTACTTCAGTCGAAACATACATTCCGGTCTCTTCTTTCACATGCTTCAACCATACGAGTCCTTCACTTCCGACACCCTCAAACCCCCCTGGCTTTGTACGGGGTTTCCAAATTCCAGCCCGAAAAATCTTTATACCTTTATTTGCCAAATCTTTTGCTGTAGAAAGCACTTGTTCTTCCGTTTCGGCACTACATGGACCAGCTATAATCAACGGTCTTTTTTCTTCTATACCAGGTAATAAAATAGATTCTAAATTCAATGATTCTGCCATATTTCTATTTTTTATATTTTTTATAATGAATGTGTTATATGTCTTCTTATACGTTCAAGAGCCAGCTCCAACATGTCTTCCTTAGCACACAGCGAGATACGTATATATCGTTCCCCTTGGCTTCCGAAAATTATTCCTGGTGTTATAAAAACATGAGCATCATATAGAACCCTGTCGGCCAATGTAACAGCATCTTTTTCTTGTTCGGGAATACGAGCCCATAAAAACATTCCTACTTGTGACGACTCATAAGTACAATCCAGCTCTTTCGCAATTTTTTCTGCGATTTTCCTGCGTTTACGATAAAGCTCTACATTCATTTCCCGATGCCATTCTTCATCTGTTCCCAGAGCAGTAACAGCAGCAGTCTGTAATGGACGGAACATTCCAGAGTCTATATTACTTTTTACCCTAAGAATCCATTCCACAAATTGAGCATTAGTAGCCAACATTCCGATACGCCATCCGGGCATGTTGTGGGACTTACTCATAGAATTCATTTCAATGCAGATATCTTTTGCTCCGGGAATGCTGAGAATACTTAATCTTTCATTGTTAAGGATAAAACTGTATGGATTATCATTAACAATAATGATTCTATGCTTTTTGCCAAAATCTACTAATTTTTGAAAAAGTCCCTGTGTTGCCGGAGTCCCGGTAGGCATATTCGGATAATTAACCCACATTAATTTTACTCCCGATAAATCTTGTTTCTCTAACTCATGAAAATCCGGCATCCATCCGTTTTCAGGTGTCAACTTGTATTCAATCAAACGAGCCTCTGCCAAACGACTCACCGAATGATAAGTCGGATAACCCGGATTAGGTACCAAAACAGCATCTCCTGGATTGAGAAAAGCTAACGAAATATGTAATATGCCTTCCTTTGAACCTATTAAAGGCTGAATTTCTTTCTGTGGATCTAACTCTACATGAAACCACTTGTTATACCAATTAGAAAAAGCTTTTCTTAATTCCGGTATTCCAACATACGGTTGATATCCATGAGTATCCGGACGTAAACTGTCTTTACATAAGGTTTCTATTGTTTTAGGATGAGGGGGTTGATCTGGACTTCCTATCCCCAGGCTAATAACCTGCTTTCCTTGAGCATTCATTTCCGCAATTTCGCGGAGTTTTTTCGAAAAGTAATATTCACTGATACTATTTACCCGATTTGCGGGTATAATATTAAAGGGGTTGGTTGAATTCTGCATATTCTCCAAGAATTTTAAAATCTTTTGTTAATGGCTTTATTGCGTCAAGAGCTTGTCTATACCGAATATAATTATCGAATGTCACGTCAACATAAAAACGATATTCCCATTCTCGACCAATAATTGGTAATGATTGTATTTTTGTCAAATTGACATCGTAAAAAGAAAGGATAGTAAGTACTTTTGATAGACTTCCTTGTGTATGCGGCAAACTAAATACTAACGATGATTTATTTATTTTTGATTCATCAATAAGTTCATCCTTCTTCCAACTGTCAGCCAAAACCAAAAAACGGGTAAAATTGCGCTTATTCGTTTCTATTCCTTCAGCTAATATATCTAATCCATACAATTCAGCCGCTAATGAACCACAAATTGCAGCATGTCCTTTCAATTTATGCTGAGCTATCTCCAATGCACTGCCTGCAGTATCTCCTTTTTCTACTATTTTAATAGACGGATATGAATGAAGAAAATCTGAACATTGCATCAACGCTATTGGGTGAGAATTTATTTCCGTTATTTTTTCTATTGTTTCTCCCGGAAGTGCAGCTAAAACATGCGAAATTCTGAGTTTATACTCACCAACGACACAAAGTTCACTTTGTCTAAGTAGTTCATGATTTTGTAAAAGAGAACCCGCAATTGTATTTTCTATCGCCATAATCCCCAGCAGAGATGTGTCTTTACTCATATGTGTAAATAACTCATCAAAAGTCTGGCATGGGTCTATCTCAATATCTTCATCCCTGAAAAAACGTCGTGCGGCCATTTCATGATAACAGCCCGAAATACCTTGAATCGCAACTTTTTTCATCACAATTTATTTTTTGTATTTAAAAAATCCCACCTTTTTTTGAAAAAGGCGGGATATGATTTTTATTCATTTACCATATACGTTATCTATATCCCACCTTATGATTTTCATAAAGTAATAAAAATAAAAAACAAAAAAATAAGTATAGGTTAACATCAGCTTTTATCTTAAATTGTTATCAAAAAAAAATCCCGTCATAGGACGGGATTTTATATTTGTTATTGTATTTGTTTTTATTTTTTGTATGCATAAAATCCCGTTTCACTTCCTGCTAAAGTAAAAGTAAAAAAAGAAATAATATGCGTAATTAAAATTCTTCATCTCAACATCAACATTATTTTGTTTTGATGTTGCAAATGTAATGAATAGTTTTTTTTCTCAAAACAAATTGCTATTTTTTTTGAAAAAAAGTACACATAAAAAATTCGAAGGTGATATTAAAAGAAAAGTAACATTTTTCTATAATTATCATTTTTTTTCTATCTTTGACTCATAAAAGGAGAAATATATTATGGAAGCTGATAAAAAGGAGCTCTATGACGATATAATTGAAGCATTCATTTCTGCAATAAAAAAAGCAAATGCCGATAATTCATATTCATTGTCAGATATGTATGTTTGTTTCAAGTATGATGATCTTTCTTTGTCTATATATGACGATATGGAAAGGTTGTTATTGCAAACGACAATAGATGCTTGGGAACCTTTGAAAAGTGAATCGGTCGACTTCAATGAAGTTGTAATTTCGACTCTGAAAGATGTTCTTAATAGTGATATTATGAAAAAAGAGTTCGATACAGTCAATTTTGTTGGGCCTTTTTCTGTCATATTAATCGATGAAGAATATGAACAGATTTGTGAACTTATTACAATAGATAAGGATAACATTTTCCTCGAAGACGATTTTTTCAGTAAAATAGACAAAGAATTGGATGATTTTTTTGAAAAATTAATGTCTGATGTGAAATAATAAATCTCAGTCGCAAAACATATTTTTTCTATAATTAATTGAAAGACCTTTATACATTTTGTGATGGGGTACTTAAAATGATAAAAGATTATTAGAAATAATTATTTTTTCAAATGAAAATTGGGCGAATCTCATTTTTGGGTAAACATAATTTTTTATATAATTCTTAAACAAATCGTATAAGACATCTGTTTTTATAATAAAAATTTGTATGATATTATTAACAGATGTTTCCGATTATTTAGGTAAAACTATTTTATCCAGACTACAATCAAGTGAACAATGGGAAAAAATAAGGGTAATAGTACCACCTGAAAAAAATTTCCATATAGAAAAATATGATAAAACCGAATATGTCACAGGTAGACTAAATGACCATCCTTTCTTAGACAAGGCGCTAAAAGATATAGACACTCTGATACTTAATACCTCCAATATTTTATATGATTATCGAGCTTTGTTCAAAGCTTTAATTAGTGCAGCCAAAGGAAATGAAATAAATCATTTGATATATATCAGTTCTGTATTAGCCGAAGATTCGTCTGACACTATAGCTCATGAATGTCACGAAACAGAGTTGTATATATATCAATCTGGAATACCTTATACTATACTTCGTATAAATATACTAATGGAACAACTTCCGTTTTTTATAGGCAATCCTTATGAAAATGAAAAAATATATTATCCTGGAGGAAATGGAAAAATAAATTTTATTTCTTCAGTTGATGTCTCAGAAGTTATTTTTCATATTTTAAATAATAAGACTTCTAAAAATAAAATACATATACTTTCTCACGAAAACGGATATACATTTTATGATATAGCTTCAAAGTTGTCACAAATAAAACGAAAAAATATTTTTTATGAAGATATTGATCTTCACATATACGAAGAAGCGTTATCTCAGACATTCCTTTCCGTTGATTCTGTCAATCGACTATGTAATATAGCAAGGAGTATAAAACAAAATAAATTCAATATATCAGACTACACTTTGCAACAAATATTAATATCTCAAGTAAATAATAAAAAAAATATTGCTCAAAACATTAAAGAGTGGTTTTTCTGTAAGGAAAATAAACCTTTATTATTAAAGCATTCTATTAAAAATTTACCGGATTTTTTATCAGAAGCCGAGTGGAATAAAATATATACGCTTTTTTAAATTTTTTTCACCCAACAATAACTATCTTTGAATTTACAAAATAAATATACAATGGAAAAGTTTAAAGTTATAATCCTGTTAGCTCATCCGAATATTCAGGATTCTCAGGCTAATAAAGCTCTCATTGAAACCATAAAAGAATACCCCTATGTTGGAATTATCAATTTATACGATAATCCTTATGATGTAGAAATGCAAATAAATATGATAAGCGATTCTAAAGCTGTCATATTTCAATTTCCTCTATATTGGGCTAGTGCACCATCAGAACTAAAAAAATGGATAGATGACGTTTTTACACCTATTTCAAAAACAAATATAGTAAAGGATAAGCCTTTGCAAATTATAACAACAACAGCGTCGGAATATGAAGCATATCGTTCTGGTGGCAGAAATAAGTTTACGTTGGACGAGTTACTCCGGCCATATGAAATGTTAGCAAATCATTCAGGAATGAAATGGTGTACTCCAATGGCAGTATATGGAATAAATACACCATCAGTAGCTATCAATATAGAAAAAGGGAAAAAAGAATACCGTAATATTATAGAACAACTTATTAAATAGATATTATGAAACAATTTATTAGTCTTTTTATTTTATTCACCATATTATTTCCCAGTTGCAAATCAGTGCAAACACCCTCTATTACAGGAAAATGGGAAGTAACAATATTTATTTCCAATAATGATACACTAAAGTTACCCTCTTCTCCAGCAACAATTCTATTGACTGATACAGGAACTATTTACGGTTCTGGTAGTTGTAATCGATATTTTGGGACTTATACTTTCAAAGGAAAAAATAAAATAGATATTGTACCCACAGGACGTACGCAAATGTTTTGTCCTGAAATACTTTTTGAAGATACCTTTATTAAAGCGCTTGAAGATATCGACAACTATTCGATACAGGACAGTGTCTTAGTACTTTCAAATAAAAGCAAAGATATAATTTTAAAGCTATCGCATTTTCAGGATAAAATCATTGGCGTATCCAATGACAGTCATGGGTGTAATACTGCAGCCGGATATACATGGTCTGAAATACGAAATGAATGTATCCGGGTTTTTGAAGATGGAATTAGAGTAAATCCTGTAAATGATCCACGAGCTACGACATCGGCTTTTATCATTTTCTCAATAGATTCTTTGAAAGCGGAGATATTCTTACCTGATCAAGAAGAGCATCCCATATTGAGCAGAAGAATTCTTCCCAATGGAAAATATGCATGGAACATGGAAGACGATGATACATACAATATCAGGTTTACAGAAAATCAATGGATAATTGAAAAAAGAGGGAAGATTCTATATTCAACAAAAAGATAAAACATAATCGATATTGTGATGAAACGTGTTGGTAAAATTTCAATTATTTTTATTGATACTTTTTTATTATATCTCATAATAACGAAATGAAAATTGTATCTTTACAAAATGAAAATTGAGTATAACTATGGTACAAATTGGTAAATATAATACATTAGAAGTCTTAAAGAAAGTTGATTTTGGAATATACTTGAAAGGCGACAATAATGAGGAAATATTGCTCCCATCTCGTTATGTTTCTCATAACTGTCGGCTAGGAGATAAAATCGATGTATTTGTTTATCTTGATTCTGAAGATAGAATTATTGCTACTACAGAACATCCGTATGCCCAAGTCGGGGAATTTGCTTATTTACAAGTAAAATCGACCAATCGAGTAGGGGCATTTCTCGATTGGGGGTTGATGAAAGATATCCTTGTCCCTTTTCGCGAACAAAAAATGACAATGAAGGAAGGATATAGTTACATAGTGTACCTATATGTCGACAGCGAATCGCAACGCATTGCAGCGTCGGCCAAACTTGATAAATATCTTGATAATGTTCCTATAAACTATGTCCCTAACCAAGAAGTCGATATATTAGTAGTACAAAGGACAGACTTAGGCTATAAAGTGATTATCAATAACCTGCATTGGGGAATGGTGTACCACAACGAAATTTTTACAAATATCGAAAAAGGAGACAAACTCAAAGGATATATAAAGCAGATAAGAAATGATGAAAAAATAGATGTATCTCTACAACCCTTTGGTTACGAAAAAATAGATGCTTTATCTCAACAAATCCTCGACGTGCTTAAAGATAATGACAATTATTTGCCTTTATCTGACAAATCTCCGGCAGAAACTATCTATAATTACTTTTCTTGTAGTAAAAAAAATTTCAAAAAAGCAATTGGAGCTTTATATAGAAAACACCTGATTCTTATTTTGAATAATGGCATTAAAGCCATACAGTAGTTAAAATTCACAATACTCTTTTTTAATATAGAACTTTTTTTCAGTCTTATTGTTCTAATCTGTGTGAAGTTAGTCAACGTGATTGTTAATAACTATCAGTAAAGAAGGACATTAAATTTAAAAAGTTATGAAACGAGTATTGTTTACAATGGGAATGCTTTTATTGGGAAGCGTAGTTCTATTTGCGCAGAAACCGAATAAAATGGAAGTTAGGAATCTGCAAAGTTTTTTACAACAAAAATCGGCCAGAGGTGACACAAATGCTGATAGGCTCGAAATTTCCAGCATAAATTCACCTATGACCTGGAAAGGAGTAGTCTGGAATAACGGACAAGTACAAGAAATCAATTGGAAAGATAAAGACCTGGCTGGAGAATTAAACGTAAAAGGCTTTACAGCACTACAAAAATTAGATTGTTCCCGAAACAAAATATCAGCAATCAATGTGACAGGTTGTTCTTCCTTGAATACACTGAATATAAGCCGTAACGTCATTTCTAATTTGGATCTTACTGGCTGCTCTGCTTTGGTCAAGTTAGATTGCTACAAAAATCGATTGACAAACTTAGACCTTTCTGCACCTACTTCTATCAAAAATTTAAATTGTTCAAACAATCTTTTTGTCGAACTAAATGTTTCTGCTGCACCGACATTACAAACTCTTAATGTACAAGGATGTCACTTGGAGGTATTGAAAGTGGATAGTTGTGAAAATCTAAAAAATTTATACTGCGGTTATAATAAACTGACCAATCTCAATCTCTGGGGGACTGTCAACTTACAAAATTTAAATATGGATAATAATAACATAAAAACGATGATTATATCCAAATTACCTTCGTTATTATCCTTATTCTGCAGTGATAACAATATGACAACTCTTGGCGTATTGAATTGTGACGCATTGATGGACTTAGTTTGTTCATATAACAATCTGACTTCTCTTGATCTTAGTGGAACAGATAAACTTACATTTGTTGATTGTTCTTATAATGACTTGACAAATCTTGATTTGAGTAACCGAACCTTATTACAGAGAGTTCTCTGCAATCAGAATCAATTAAATTTATTGGATGTATCTTTCTGTCCAAACTTAGTATACATTAATTGTCGGTACAATCAGATAACAGATTTGAGGACAATCGGAGATAACAATCTTCGTATGATTGCTTGTCAATGGAATTATTAGAATTAAATACATCGATAAATAAAAATATCGCTTACTATTTTTTGTGAATAGTAAGCGATATTTTTTAACTTGGCAGGTAAAAAGAAAAATAAATTTGTAAGTTTGTATATGTAACTAATATTGGCAATCGTATGAAATTATTATTGAATATATTGTGTCTTTTGGGGCTAATGTTAACATCATGTACTACAATTGAAAGTTTGTCTTTCGACATCATACAACCTGCAAAAATCACATTTCCTGTCTATGCTCGTTCTATAACGACTGTATCGAGAAAAATGTCTGAAAAAGAGTTTAGCGGGACTTATATTAATGGATACGAAAAATTACAAAAGTTATCAATAAAGACAAGAAAGAATTTAGGAGCTACCATAGAACGTAGTATTATAAATACCTTAAATGAAACTCAGTATTTCTCACGTATCGAATCATACGGTGAAATAGATGCGGAGGTTCTAAATGATAAAATTATACAAGGGATAAAAGATAGTACTTCAACATCGTCAATACTCTTTTTAAAATCATTTTCAATAGAACCTACATTAATTGATTTTATATATGGGTCGTCATCTGAATATTATACTTCTACTTTTAGGATAAAAATTAAAGCAGTTTTTGATATATATTTGGGAAATGACATCCAATCCAAAACAATCGCATTTACAGACTCCATCAAATGGGATTCATACAGTACCAATAAAGAAGACTTACATCAATTTATTCCGGACATAGATGAATGCTTAAAAGAGGCTGCCGAATATATAGGAAACAAAGTTGTACAACAATTATTACCAAGTAATAAAAATGTCAAGCGTTTTTACTTTAACACTTCATCTCCTATTATGAAGGATGCAGATCGTTATTGGAAAAGTGGAAACTATGACTATGCATCGTATTTGTGGGAATATATGTACGAAACCAGTAAAAAAAATTACTTTAAGGCTATGGCTGCCGCAAATCTTGCATTATATAATGAATTGAAGGACAACTATACACAGGCTGAAATATGGGCTAAAATGTCAATAGATTTATTCAAAGACAATTCAGAGGAACAAAAAATGATGGAAAACTATTTAAAAGAATTGAAGAAAAGAATAGAAGACGATCAAATATTGCGTTTCCAGTTAATCTAAATTTGTTAGATTGAATAAGGTATAAGAATATAATCGAATCACAATTATTTCTATTTTCAATTATAAAAACGTATATAGGTTTGTACCTTTGTATGGGTTATAAATTTTATGAATATGAATACACGTATAAAAAAGAATCTGAAAATAACAATTATTTCTGTTGTTTCGTTTTTATGTATAATATTTATAATAATTGCTATTGTAATCAATTTTATCTTTACTCCGACCAAATTGACGCCGCTGGTATTGAAAATTGCCAATGAAAATCTAAATGCTCGAATGAATATGTCGAGCGTAAACCTAACATTTTTTTCATCATTTCCTGATTTTGAACTACGAATAGAAAATGGTTCTCTTATCTCCAACGTTTTTAATGATAGTATAACGAGAAAGCAAGATTCTTTATTGACATTTTCAAAGTGTGCTATTTCTATAAAACCATTACAGTACATTTATAATAATAAAATCTCTATTAAATATATTCTTTTCGATAAAGCTTCGGTATATGCTTACATATCTAAAGAAGGACAAGCTAACTGGGATATTATCTCTACAGATACGACTGCATCCGCTATTGACACGACAGCATCTTCATTTAACAGCGATATAGATATAAAGAAAATTATATTCAGGCAAGCTAATTTCTATTTTGATGATAGAAATACGGATATTTATACCCATATAGACAGTTTGAATCTTAAAATGAAAATGTCATTAACTCCAGAAATCTCAGAGTTGAAACTAAGTAGTAATTGTAAAAATTTACTATTTTGGCAGAAAGGTGAGTTATTGATAAACCATTTAGCCATAGGATTAGATACTGATTTGGCAGCTAATAAAAAAACAAAAACATTTACGATAGATAATGCAAAAATCAATTTAAACGGATTACAGCTTACTGCCAATGGAGAACTAAAAAGAGACACAACCCATAAAGTGCTAATAATGGATATGGACTATGGGTTACAAGCCCCTTCCGTTGAAAATGTTCTGAAAATGATTCCTAAATCGGTGATAAAAGATAATAAGATAACAGCAGAAGGCCAGGTAGAAATGTCTGGAAAAATAAAAGGAGAATATGGAGATAAAAAACTGCCAACTGTTTCTATGAAACTCAATATAAAAGACGCCTCAGCCCAATATAAAGGAATGCCTTATGGTATAGATAAGTTAAGCGCCGACTTGGATGTTTTTATAGATATAATGCGAAATACTCCATCTTATGCTAATTTGAAGATTTTTAAATTTTTAGGAGCCCATACGGATATTTTGGCTGATGGAAAAGTCGAAAACTTATTAGATGATCCCTATATTACATTTCATACCAAATCGACAGTAGATTTTAATGCACTAGCCCAGACATTTCCTCTTCAACCCGGTGTGACTCTAGGTGGAATACTGACAGCTAATCTTGATTTTAAGGGCAAACTGTCTTCTATAAAAGCACAAGATATTGGGCGTTTATATGTTAAAGGTGACGTTGGCATAAAAAATGTAATTATAAAAGATATTAACAAGAATTTTGATTTTACAGGGGATGCATCATTGAATTTTAGTGGCGATAAAGCTTTATCTGCAAAAGCAAGTATTTCTTCTGTAATCCTCAAAAGTAAAATTGCAAATTCGACAATAGATAGTCTATCTATTTCTGCTGCGTCTCCTGAAGGCCTACCGGACACTACAAGGATTATCCCATTGAATCTTCATGTAAAGATGCAAAAATTAAGAGCATCAATAGGAGATAGTATTAAATTGTACAGTGGAAGAACAGAAGCTGACATTCAATCAAGGCCTTCGAAGAAGAATATCAAGAAGCCAATATTTACAATCAAGCTTAGAACCGATTCTCTTTTCTTTAAGACAAATGATGCAAAAATGGCCATGGATTTGGCTGGATTCAATATAACAACATTCCAAATCCGGGATTCCCTTTGGATTCCACAAGGAACTATCGGTTTTAACCGATTACATTTTATATCTAAAGACTTTGGATTACCTATTCGAATGAAAGAAACCAGTGTAAATTTTGAAAGACGAACTATTTCTTTACAACAAGCAAAAATAAGAATTGGACGCTCTAATATCGTTGCTACCGGTTCTGTCCATAACTTAGGTCGCTTTATGACAAAGAACGAACTTCTCTCTGGGAAACTTAATATCTCATCCAAACGTATTGATTGTAATCAATTAATTGCAGCAATGTCTTCTATTTCAGAAATCAGTGAAGATGATAATATGAATGTCAGTGATTCTATTGCAAACGAAGGAGGGGAGATGCATCTTTTCGTAATACCCAAAAATTTAGATCTCGAATTGACAACAAATGTCGATAAGGTCACTTACAATAAAATGATATTCAAAAATATAAATGGAATTGTTAGATTGAAAGATCAAATTGTCAATTTAGAGAATCTTAGTATGGAAGCTCTTGATGCACAAATGAAAACATCTATGATTTATAAAGCATCTGACCCTTATGTTGCATATACAGGCTTCGATTTCAATATAAACAAAATAAATATTGGAAAATTAGTAGATTTTATTCCCGAATTAGATACTATTGTCCCTATGCTACGTTCCTTCAAAGGGCTTGTTGATTTCAATATTGCAGCGGAAGCACGTCTCGACTCTTTAATGAATATAAAAATTCCTACTTTACGTTCTGCTATATATATAAAAGGAGACAGTCTTGTCTTACTCGATGGAGAGACATTTACCAAATTGGCTAAAATATTGATGTTCAAAAATAAAAAAGAAAATATGTTTGACAGCATTTCTGTCAACATTACAGTAGAAGATGGTAATGTCAAGGTATATCCATTCCTCGTAGAGATAGATCGTTATAGAGCAGCTGTGGGAGGAGAGCAGAAACTGGATATGACCTTTAACTATCATGTATCTATTTTGAAATCGCCATTACCATTTAAAGCTGGTGTAGATATTTATGGAAATTTGGACAAAGTGAAATTTAAAATAACGAGAGCCAAATATAAAAATATGGTATCACCGGCATATATTCAAAAGATTGATAGTACTCGGATGAACATGGGAAAAGTTATCAATAGCCATTTCAGACGATTAATAAATCTATCGCCACGAAATCAATGAAAATAAAAAAAACTTTGCAATAAAAAGGCGATATCCTCGGATAGGATATCGCCTTTTATTATCCTTATACAAAATATTTATCCTTGGATAGCTTTAATTCCTGGAAGTTCTTTTCCTTCAATAGCCTCAAGTAAAGCACCTCCACCAGTTGATACATAAGATACGCCACTTGCTAATCCAAATTTGTTTACGCAAGCTACAGAATCACCACCTCCTACAAGAGAGAAAGCTCCATTCTTCGTTGCTTCAACAATGGCTTCTCCTACAGCGCGAGAACCATGAGAGAAATTGTCAAACTCAAATACTCCTGTAGGTCCATTCCAAAGAATTGTTTTTGATTTCTTTATTACATCAGCAAATAATTCTTCAGATTTAGGCCCAATATCAAGACCTTCCCATCCATCAGGAATTTCGTTGACAGGAGCATATTTAGTGTTAGCTTCATTACTAAAAGAATCTGCAATTTTTGCATCAACAGCCAAAACCAAATTTACATTTTTTTCTTTTGCTTTAGCCATTAACTCTTTTGCTAAATCAAGCTTATCATCTTCACAAATCGAATTTCCGATTTTCCCACCCATTGCTTTTGTAAAAGTATAGGTCATACCACCTGTAATAATCAAATTATCAACTTTATTCAATAAATTTTCGATAATTTCAATTTTAGAAGATACCTTAGAACCTCCCATTATGGCAGTAAATGGACGGTTAATATCTTTCATAACTTTTTCTACAGCTTTAACCTCTTTCTCCATCAGGTAACCAAACATTTTTTTATCAGGAGTGAAATAATCGGCAATCAATGCTGTAGAAGCGTGAGCACGATGAGCTGTACCAAATGCGTCATTTACATAAACGTCAGCTAAACTAGCTAATTCTTTAGTAAACTCTTTCTGACTAGCTTTAACAGCTTTCTTTGCTGTGGCTTTCTCTTCGTCAGTAGCATCCTCTGCCAAACCACGAGGCTTACCTTCTTCCTCTGCATAGAAACGGAGATTCTCAAGAACTAGCACTTCTCCGGGTTTTAAATCGGCAACAGCAGCTTTAACTTCTGGACCTACAGAATCAGCTACAAATTTTACAGGTTGACCCAATAACTCAGACAAATGAGCAACTATATGTTTTAAAGAAAATTTATCTTCTGGACCTTTTTTGGGACGTCCCAGATGAGAACCAATAATAACACTACCTCCATCAGCAATAATTTTTTTCAATGTAGGTAATGCTGCACGCATGCGGGTATCGTCTGTTATTTTTAGATTTTCATCTAATGGTACGTTAAAATCAACACGTACAAATGCCTTTTTTCCAGCAAAATTAAAATTGTCTAGTGTTTGCATATTATAATAAATTTAGAAAGTGATTCTTTTCATTTACCTGCAAAAATAAAAAATATATTAGAAATAAATTGATATTTAGTATTCTTTAATCGGTAAATGATACATTCTTTTTTTTAAATCAAACTCTTCATTTCCAGTAAAGATTTCATCTCTTCCTGTACTTTAAGTGCTTGTTCTCGAGATAATGCAGCGAAATTTTCATCTTGTCCAGCATATATGATTTGACGAGATGAATTTACCAATAAGCCGCACTGATTATTGATTCCATACTCTACAACTTCTCGTAGGCTTCCGCCTTGGGCTCCGACTCCTGGAACCAATAAAAAGTGGTTTGGAACAATACGACGAACATCTTCAAATAATTTTCCTTGAGTAGCTCCTACGACGAACATCATCTGATCTTCGGAAGCCCATTCTTTCGATACTCGAAGCACTTTTTCAAACAAACGTTCTCCATTGGAATCTGTTGTAAACTGAAAATCATGAGAACCTTTATTAGATGTAAGCCCTAAAACAATAACCCATTTATTCGTGTATAACAAAAATGGTTTGACACTATCTTCTCCCATATACGGAGCAACTGTAACCGAATCAATATCTAAATGTTCAAAAAAACTCCGAGCATACATTTCTGAAGTATTTCCAATGTCTCCACGTTTTGCATCCGCAATAATAAATTGGTCAGAGTAGTTCTCCTTTATATATTTTACTGTTTTTTCAAAAGCTTTCCATCCATCGATTCCAAGGCTTTCATAAAAAGCCAAATTAGGTTTATAAGCAACACATAAATCTGCCGTTGCATCTATAATCTGTTTATTAAAAGCAAAAATAGGGTCTTTCTCTTTCAATAAATGTTGCGGAATTTTCTTAACATCAACATCAAGCCCAACGCATAGGAACGATTTTTTCCGCTTAATATTTTCAAAAAGTTCTTTTCTGTTCATATATGATATTTTATAATTCACTTTCTTTTAAACGTTCGGCGTTTTCTGCCACAATCAAATGGTCTATACAATCTTGGATGTCTCCATCCATAAAAGCTGAAAGATTATATATAGTATAATTGATTCTATGATCAGTAATACGGCCTTGTGGGTAATTATAAGTACGGATTTTTGCCGAACGGTCACCCGTAGACACCATAGTCTTTCGTTTACTGGCTATCTCATCCAAATATTTTTGGTACTCCATATTATATATGCGAGAGCGCAATTCGACCATAGCTTTTGCTTTATTTTTTATCTGAGATTTTTCGTCTTGGCATTGGACCGTTATGCCGGTAGGTATGTGTACTAAACGAATGGCAGAATAAGTGGTATTTACGGATTGACCTCCGTGACCAGAAGCACAAAATATATCAGTACGTATATCTTTTTCGTTAATTTCTACATCAAACTCTTCTGCTTCGGGAAGTACAGCAACAGATGCTGCAGACGTATGGACTCGTCCCTGAGTTTCCGTCACTGGGACTCTCTGTACCCGATGTACTCCCGATTCATACTTCATTGTACCATACACACTGTCTCCACTGATAGTAAAAATAATCTCTTTATAACCACCTATCGTTCCGTCACTAAAACTTGTAACTTCGACCTTCCAGCCTTTTGTTTCACAATATTTACAGTACATTCTAAAAAGATCTCCTGCAAAAATGGCAGCTTCATCGCCTCCTGTGCCTCCTCGAATTTCTACAATGGCATTTTTCCCGTCTTGAGGATCAGCAGGAACCAATAATAATTTTATTTTTTCCTCTAAAGCTGGTAGTTTTGATTGGCAATTATCCAATTCTTCTTTTGCCATTTCTTTCAAATCGGCATCCTCTTCCGATTCAAGAATCATTCGAGCTTCTTCTATATGACTAAGTAAAGTTTTATATTCATCTTGGGCTTTCACGATTTTTTCAAGATCACGATACTCTTTCGTCAACTTTACAAACCTTTTCATATCTGCAATAACAGCAGGATCTGTAATGAGTGTACCAACTTCTTTAAAACGAAGAGTCAAGCCCTCAAGTTTATCTATTAAAGTATTTTCGCTCATTCTTTCATTTTGTGTTTCAAGATGCAAATATACTAAATTATTAGAGTAAAATTTAACGATTATGCAATGAAAAGAGTTATTAACCAAATAGCCCGGAATCCCCAAGCTTAAGAATTTTCTTGTCACTCAGGTCCCGGGCTATTTATTTGAGTAGTAGCATATGTAAAACATAAACTTCTACTTCTTTGTTCGGCAGAAATCGTTATTCAATTATAAAATTTGTTTATAACTGATTTTTTTATCCAAAATAGAAGGACCTGTCGTACATTTGTACATCGTAAATTTTGCTCAGCTCAGATTTATGAATTTCTTTTGAGGATGTTTTTCTGTTTTTACAAGGAGAATAGCAGACTATCTGATGAGTGAGAATGGGAAAAGTCCGAAAGAAAACACAAAAATGACCGGATAGTATTTTCTTATTGGAAAATTTTAAATAGGCTCTAAAAAAATCGGAATCGAAAAAAATATGCTCGACTCCGATTTCTCAGTATTTTATTGCATGCTTCAATCAAGTTTTATTGGATGTTTTACTTGCTCATCCAATAATGCAAAATCGAGAACCTCTTTGATATCTCGAACATAGTGGAATGTAAGCCCCTTGAGATAAGATTCTCTTATCTCTTCTATGTCCTTTTTATTTTCTATCGATAATATAATGTCCTTAATATTGGCTCTCTTTGCTGCAAGGATTTTTTCCTTTATGCCACCTACAGGAAGTACACGCCCTCTCAAAGTTATCTCTCCGGTCATAGCCAGATTAGGACGAACTTTGCGCTGAGTAAATGAAGATGCAATAGAAGTTACCATCGTAATACCTGCCGACGGACCATCTTTGGGAATTGCACCTTCTGGAACATGAATATGTACACTCCATTTATCAAATAATTCGTCGTTAATATTCAACATATAAGCATGGGATTTTACAAACTGCATTGCAATAACAGCAGATTCCTTCATCACATCACCTAAATTTCCAGTCAAAGTAAGTTTTTCACCCTTACTTTTGCTTAGACTTGACTCAACGAACAATATTTCACCTCCAACGGCTGTCCATGCTAATCCTGTGACAACCCCTGCATATTCATTTCCTTCATATTTATCTCTATTATATTCAGCAACACCCAAATAATCATGTAAATCTGCGACAGTCAATACATGTGAATATTCTTCTTCAGAAGCTTTCTTACGCGCTATTTTACGCATAATTTTAGCTATTTTCTTATCCAACTCCCGAACTCCCGATTCTCTAGTATATGACTCGACAATAGCATCTAATGTCTTTTTGGGAATATCGATATCATCCTTATCCAATCCATGGTTTTCTAGCTGTTTTGGTACCAGATGCCGGCGGGCAATCTCAACTTTTTCTTCTTGTATATACCCACTTACATCTATCAACTCCATGCGGTCAAGCAATGGTTGAGATACGGTATTCAAATTGTTTGCTGTTGCTATAAATAATATCTTAGACAAATCATAATCAACGTCCAAATAATTATCATGGAATGCATTATTTTGTTCTGGATCAAGAACTTCCAATAGGGCTGAAGCTGGATCTCCTTTAAAGTCATTCCCTATCTTATCAATCTCATCCAATACAAAAACCGGATTTGAAGAACCAGCTTTTAAAAGACCTTGAATAATACGTCCTGGCATAGCTCCAATATAAGTTCGTCGATGCCCTCTAATTTCTGCTTCATCATGGAGACCTCCTAAAGAAATACGGATATATTTCCTTTTCAAAGCTTCTGCAATGGATTTCCCCAAAGATGTTTTTCCTACTCCTGGAGGCCCATACAGGCAGATGATTGGAGATTTGAGATCACCCCTCAATTTTAAAACAGCCAGGTGCTCTATAATACGCTCCTTGACTTTTTCTAAACCATAATGATCTTTATCCAATTGTTTCTGAGCATGTTTGAGATTAAAATTATCTTTAGTATATTCTCCCCACGGCAAATCTACAAAAGTCTCCAAATAATTATATTGGACAGAAAAGTCTGGAGACTGAGGATGAAGGCGTTCCAATTTCTTAACCTCTTTCTCAAAAACTGCACCAACCTTTTCGTCCCACTTTTTATTTGCAGCCTTCTCTCTAAGTTCCAAGATATCTTGCTCTTGGACACTCCCGCCTAACTCATCCTGTATAGTCTTTATTTGCTGTTGTAAAAAATGTTCCCTTTGTTGCTGGTTAATATCTTCACGAGTTTTTGATTGAATATCAGCCTTTATTTGTATCAATTGGGCTTCTTTACTCAGCGAAGCATATAATGAAAAAGCTCTTTGTTTTAGAGAACCGATATTTAATAATTCCTGCTTTTGTTGAGCTACAATAGGAATATTTGAACACAAGAAGTTAATCAAATAATAGGAATTATCTATATTTCGTAATGCAAAGCTTAATTCTCGAGTAGGCTCGCCCAGTGTTTTTAGGATTTTAAATGTTAACTCTTTTATTGCTGATATGAGAGCTTCAAATTCTTTATCATTTTCTACAGGCAATTCATCTTCTAATAGAGTTATATTGCCTTTCAAATATGGATTTAAAGTTGTCAAATTATCAAGATGAAAACGTTTTTTCCCTTGTAATATTACTGTAGAACTGGAGTCGGGCATTTCCAAAATTTTTACAATTTCAGCAACGGTTCCGATATCATATAAATCCTCATACTCAGGATTATCTATAGACATTTCTTTCTGGCATGTAACTCCAATCAAACGTTTCTTTTCATATGCCTCTTTTACCAGCTGCAAAGATTTTGGCCGGCCTACAGATACTGGAAGTGCAACGCCCGGATACATAACCATATTACGCAATGGCAAAATTGGCAAATCTGTTTTAGCCACTCCAGAACATTCCATATCAGGGTTTCCCTCTATTTCTGTAAAAATTGGCATAATAGTAGCATTCTCTTCCGTATCTTCCAACGGGTTATTGTCATTAAAGAAATTCTTCATATATTTACTTGTCATTTTGTCAGGTTATTATCCTAAATACAATCATCTCTCATTATAAAACATAATGCGTTTCAATATTGCAATGAGCGTGCCAAAGTTAATCATTCAAAGCCTTACCATGAAATTATTATTATTTTTTTGTTTATTTGCATTCGAATTAGAACTTATTCAAAATTTTATTAGGATATAAAAAGATTAGAAACAACCGTTTTTAACTTATAAACATAAATATCGAATAAATGAGTAATTCATATTTTAAATTCAAACAATTTACGATTTACCAAGATAATTGCGCCATGAAAGTCGGAACTGACGGGGCTCTTTTAGGGGCTTGGTGCTCATTTCCACAAAAAGGTATGATATTGGATATTGGATGTGGAACCGGCCTCATTTCTATTATGGCAGCACAACGAACTGAAGCATTGGTAGACGGAGTTGAAATAGACCAAAATGCCTATAAACAAGCACAAGAAAACGTGGCTTTGACGCCTTGGAAGAACAGAATCAATTTGTACTTCAATGATTTCAATCTGTTTGCCCAAAATACTACAACCCAATATGATTACATTGTTTCTAATCCGCCTTTTTTCAAAGATTCTCTTCTTTCACCTTCTACAAGTAGAAATAATGCCCGTCACACTATATCTCTGAATTATGAAACTTTATTTTCTAAATCAACAAATTTACTGAAACCCAAAGGTAAAATAGCAATTATTTTCCCATATGAATTAGAGAATTATATCTTTTCAATAGCATTATTCTATCAATTTTATCCTATCCGCATAACTCGGGTAAAAGGCCATGCAAAACGCCCGATAAAAAGAATTATCACAGAGTGGGGAAGGGAACTGGTAGAATACAAATCAGATGAATTAAATATAGAATCAATACCCGGTACATATAGTCCCGAATTTATATCTTTATTACAAGATTTCTACTTAAAATTTTAGCTAACTGTTTTTCTCCATTGAATAGTTTTTAATGCCTAAACTTTCATACGCATGCCTCAACTCTTCATCATTATCACTTATCACTAGTAATTTATCTCCAATATTCAATTTTGTATGTCCTTTTGGAACAAAAAAATGCTCTGCTCTTTTCACCATTACAACTAATGTGTTATCGGGCAAAGTCAAATCCATCAACTTGTTACCATTCATCAGAACATTTTCACTTACAGTAATTTCAGACATCGCTGATTTTATTTCATCCGGTAGGGAAACATCAAAGTCTTTTTTCAACTCACCATTCTCGGCAAGACCGAGCCATTTTGCCATAGGTCCAACAGTAGTTCCCTGAATAATTAAAGACACTATAGTGATAAAAAATACTATATTAAAAATAAATCGTGCATTTTCTATACCTGCTATTAGAGGGTATGTAGCAAAAATAATTGGAACAGCACCTCGCAAACCTACCCAAGAAATATAACGACGAGCATTTTTACTAAAACGCCGGAACGGTAAAACACATATAATAACAGACAATGGTCTTGACATGAATATCATAAAAAAGCCAATCAGCAAACCTATAACAGCTACCGGTAGTAACTCCGATGGATTTACTAATAGGCCAAGAGTTAAAAACATCACGATTTGAAATAACCAAGTAAATCCATCAAAAAAAGTACTCACACTGCGTTTATGCACAATTTTATGATTCCCTACTACAAGTCCGGCTATATAAACGGCCAAATATCCGTTTCCTTTTAAAATATCGGTAATAGAAAATATAAAAAAGACAAAAGCCAATAATAATACCGAATACAAAGACTGATTATCAATATTGATTCGATTCATGAACCAGACTGTAATCCGCCCCAAGATATAACCTGATATAGCACCAATACTCAATTGCATAAATAACATCAATCCTGAATTCCAAACATCAAATTCTCCCACTTGAATAATTTGAATTAGTAATAATGTCAACATGTAAGCCATCGGGTCGTTACTTCCGCTTTCTAATTCTAGAACTGGACGAAGTTTTTCCTTTAAACCGAGCCCCTTGGACCGAAGTATCGAAAATACTGAAGCGGAGTCTGTAGACGACATGACTGCAGCTAAAAGCATTGATTCTGCTAAGCTAAGTGAAACTACTGTAGTCAATAAACCTGTAATGTAATAAATGAATAAGCCTGTGATAATAGTAGTCAACAAAACTCCTACCGTGGCCAAAACTATACCAGGGCCCAATATGGGTTTTATTTCTCGATATTTAGTATCCATTCCCCCTGAGAAGAGGATGATACTAAGAGCCATAACACCTATAAATTGAGCTTCTTTCGGATTATGAAACTGGATACCCAATCCATCACTGCCAAATAGCATTCCAACGCCTAAAAATAAAAGCAATGCGGGTACACCGAACCGATAACCTGCTTTACCAGCCACTACACTGATAAATAGCAATATAGAGCCTAAAAATAAAATATTTCCTGCGTTAAGTTCCATATGTTTTTTATATTGTTTTTTAACAAAAATACAGATTTGAATGGATAGAACAAAATATGCATTAAATTGTCCCCAATTTTTAATGTTTTTTTTGTAAATCTGGCTTTAGCTATTTTTATTCATATATTTATGAACAATAAAATTAGTAAATTGGTTGAAATATATAATATATAAAAATGTAATCAAATGAAAAAAGCTGATATCGGGATAATAGGATTAGCAGTCATGGGAGAAAACTTAGCCTTAAATTTTGAAAGTAAAGGATATACTGTTGCCATATATAACAAAAAAGATCATCCAGAAGATGATGTTGTTGGAGTATTTAGAAAGGGTAGAGGGAAAAATAAAAATTTTATAGGAGCTGAAACTCTGAAAGAATTTGTAGATTCTCTCAATCATCCTCGGAAAATCATGATGATGATAAGGGCTGGTGAGCCTGTAGATGAAGTTAAGAACCAGCTAATTTCATTATTATCACCAGGTGATATCATTATCGACGGTGGAAACTCTGATTTTCATGATACGGAACGTCGAGTAAAGGAGTGTGAAGAGCATAAAATATTATTTGTTGGAGCTGGCGTTTCCGGAGGTGAAGAAGGTGCATTAAACGGACCGTCTATAATGCCAGGTGGTTCAATTGACGCATGGCCTCATATAAAAGAGCCATTGCAAAATGTTGCAGCAAAACTCGATGATGGAACTCCTTGTTGCCAATGGATAGGGCCGGGTGGAGCCGGACATTTCGTAAAGATGGTACATAATGGTATCGAATATGGAGATATGCAAATTATAGCAGAAGCATACTCTTTATTAAAAAATTGCGGAAACAAATCGAACGAAATGATTTCCGAAATTTTCAACACATGGAATCGTGGAGAACTGAATAGTTTTCTCATAGAAATAACAGCTCAAATATTTAGATATAAAGATAAGGATGGCACTTTTCTTATCGATAAAATTCTGGATGTAGCCGGACAAAAAGGCACTGGCAAATGGAGCGTTATTACTGCATTGGAAGAAAATGACCCATTGACATTGATAACCCAAGCTGTATATGCCAGAATTCTGTCCAGTCTATCTGAAGATAGGAATCACGCATCGCAAATATATTCTAACTTCTCCACTGCATCACAAAGGGTTTCTAACATTGAAGCAAATGCAATCAAAAATGCTCTTTATGCTTCAAAGATAATTTCTTATGCTCAGGGATTTTCTTTACTGAAGAAAGCATCAGACCGCTATCAATGGAATCTTGATTTGGGAAGTATTGCTATGATATGGAGAAAAGGTTGTATTATTCGATCGGCTTTCCTAAATAGGATTACTCAAGCATATACTGAAAATCCTTATCTTGAAAACCTTTTGTTTGACGAATATTTTATCAATACCATTAACGGTTTATTAGTAAATTGGCGACAAGTTATTTCTGAAGGAGTATTACAAGGGATACCCTTACCATGTATGTCTGCTGCATTAAGCTATTTTGATGGATTACGGACACGACATTCGACAGCCAACCTCATCCAAGCTCAACGAGATTATTTCGGAGCTCATACTTATGAACGGACTGATGCCGAAAGGGGCAAGTTTTTTCATACGAACTGGACAGGAAAAGGGAGTAATACAACCTCTGGGTCTTATCAATTATAAATAAATTATGAAAAAAGCAGAAAATCAAATATTAGTTATCTTTGGAGCTTCTGGTGATTTGACCCACCGAAAATTATTACCTGCGCTTTTCGAATTATATTCTAGGGACTTACTTCCAGAAAAGTTCCAAGTTATAGGAGCGGCCAGAACTCCTCAAAGTACTGACGAATTTAGGAATAAGCAACAAGCATTTATTTCTGAAGTTCTAAAAATTTCAGACTATTCCCAATTGTCTAAATTGGCAGACTTCCTTCAATTGATAAATTACATTGATTTTGATACTGATGATGCCAAGCAATATCAAATATTGAAGGAAAAAATAATTTTTCTTGAAGAAGAATACAATATACCGGACAATATTATTTACTATTTAGCTGCACCTCCTGCTATGTATGATATTATACCTGTCAATTTACAAAAATGTGGTATGAATGTAAGCTTGTCCGGTGGAAGCCGAAAAATAATAATAGAGAAACCTTTTGGATATGATTTAGAATCAGCGCAAAGACTAAATCATTTGTTAGAATCGATTTTTCATGAATCCGAAATATTCCGTATCGACCATTATTTAGGAAAAGAAACTGTGCAGAATATTCTTGTTCTCCGATTTTCCAACGGAATTTTTGAACCATTATGGAACCGGAACTATATTGACTTTATAGAGATTATATCTACAGAAACATTAGGTGTCGAAAACAGAGGTAAGTACTATGATATTGTCGGAGCATTAAGAGATATGGTACAAAATCACTTAATGCAACTAATGGCTTTTATTGCCATGGAACCTCCAGCCACATTTGATCCAGAATCAATTCGGGACGAAATCGCCAAAGTTTTCAAAGCTTTACATGTATATTCTCCTGAAGAAAGAGTTCACAATATAATACGAGGACAATATATGGAAGGTGATATAGACGAAAAAAAGGTAATTGGATATCGCCGTGAAAAAAATGTTGCCCCAAACTCCAATACTGAAACATATATCGCTATGAAACTAATGATTGATAACTGGAGATGGGGAGGGATTCCATTTTTCATCTATACAGGAAAACGTTTGAAAGAAAAACGGACAGAGATTATTATTCATTTCAAATCGACACCACAACAACTCTTTATCGGACAGTGCTCAGGAAGCTCATGTAATCAACTCATTATTAAAGTTCAACCGGATGAAAGTATTTTATTAAAATTCGGACTAAAGATTCCAGGAGCAGGATTTGAAGTCAAGCAAGTCAGTATGGATTTCAAATATAATACATTGAGTAAAGAAAAACTTCCGGATGCATATGAACGTCTCTTGTTAGACGCTATGTTAGGAGATTCGACTCTATTTTCTAGAAATGATGCATTAGAGGCCAGTTGGAAATTCATTGATCCTATAGAAGAAGAATGGAAAAAACATCCATCCAAAGACTTATGTTATTATAAAGCCGGTAGTACTGGTCCTGCCATAATCAGTAATTTTAGGGAACAGACATTCAGATATATTCGGAATGAGTGTGAATTGCCTATACGAAACGAAATGCAATGAAAAATTTAAGAAGATATCATAATACAGACATCCTTTTTAAGTCTCTAACACAAGATATAAAGGAAAAAATGGATTTGGACCTGAATTCTCTTTTTTATTTAGCTATATCTGGAGGAAATACTGCTATAAAGATGTTCGATTATTGGATAAACAAGAATCTTATACCTATATCATGGGAACGGATACGGTTCTTTTGGGTTGATGAACGCTGTGTTCCGCCAAATAATTCAGAAAGTAATTATTTTCAGGCGAAAAAGCATTTATTTGAACCGTTGAATATACCTATGGAACATATTTTTAGAATCAAGGGAGAAAAGAATCCACATGAAGAAGCCTCAGAATACGGAAATCTAATAAACAATTTAGTCCCTCACAAAAACAACAAGCCCGCATTTAATACCGTAATCTTAGGTACGGGTCTCGATGGCCATACTGCATCGATATTTCCAAATAACTTATCATTATTAACGAATAATGATAATTATGCTGTCGTTCAACATCCGGAAAAACCACAAATGAGAATATCCATGACAGGAACATTGATATTAAATGCTGACTCTATAATATTGCCAATTGTAGGTAAAGAGAAAAAGGATATTATAAAAAAAATAATATCCGATGATAAAGAGGACTTATACCTTCCTGGTAATTATATTTACAAAACAGCGAAGAATATAACTCTGTATCTTGAATATATATAGTAAAAGTCATTCATCTTCTAATAAGTCAGGACGCAGACGACGAGTACGTTCTACGGACATATCATGCTCCCATTCTTCTATTTTTCGTTGATGCCCCGACAATAGTATATCTGGAACTTTCCATCCTTTATATTCTGATGGTCGAGTATATATAGGCGCAGCCAAAAGATTATCTTGGAATGAATCGGACAAGGCCGATTGTTCATCGCCAATCGCCCCCGGAATTAACCTGATGATGGCATCGCACATTACAGCTGCAGCTAACTCTCCCCCTGTAAGGACATAATCACCTATCGATATCTCTTTTGTTATAAGGTGTTCCCGAATGCGGTAATCTATTCCTTTATAATGACCACACAAAATTATCAAATTTCCAGCCATAGACAAGCGATTCGCCATAGACTGTTTAAATTGCTCTCCATCGGGAGAGGTAAATATTACTTCATCGTAAATGCGTTCACTTTTTAGTTTACTAATAGCCCTATCAACAGGTTCTATTTGCATCACCATTCCTGCTGTTCCTCCGAAAGGGTAATCATCTACTCGCCGATGCTTATTGGTTGAATAATCTCGAAGATTATGGACAAAAATTTCTGCCAGGCCTTTATCTTGGGCTCTTTTCAATATAGAACAGTTCAAGGGACTATCGAGCAATTCCGGTAAGACTGTAATGATATCAATGCGCATGTAATCAATTTTTCTTTTGCGCAAAATTAACTTTTTGAATCGGGCTACGCAATCTTTTTATTTGTTTCTTTTTTATGAAGAATAAATAGAACAAAAATATGCGATAAACAGTTTTTCTCTATATTTGCATAAGAGAAATATAATTCTGATGGATGAAATAAAAAATAAAATTGACGAGCTCAGACAAAAGCTTAATGAGCATAATTATAACTATTATGTGTGTAACTCACCAACTATATCAGACCGAGACTTTGATATGATGATGGACGAATTACAAAAGCTGGAAGAAAAATATCCCGAATTTAATGATCCGAATTCTCCAACTCAAAGAGTGGGAAACGATATAAATAAATCATTTTCTCAAGTCGAACATAAATATCCGATGCTTTCTTTGGGTAACACCTATACAAAAGAAGAGGTAGAAGCTTTCTATGAACGTGTTAAAAGTGGACTGAACGATAATTTCAAAATCGTAGGAGAATTGAAATATGATGGGACATCGATTTCTCTTACTTATATTGATGGGAAATTGGTACGTGCTGTTACCCGGGGTGATGGTGTCAGGGGAGATGATGTTACTGAAAATGTAAAGACCATCCGAAGTATTCCTTTACAATTGAGAGGAAGCAATTATCCAAAAGAATTTGAAATAAGGGGTGAAATCCTTATGCCTTGGACTGTATTCGAAGCACTGAATGAAGAACGGGAGAGACAGGAAGAACCTCTTTTTGCCAATCCTCGTAATGCAGCGGCCGGAACTCTTAAATCTCAAAATTCTGCAGTTGTAGCTTCTCGAAATTTAGATGCATATTTGTACTATATATTAGGTGATGGACTTCCGTCAGATAGTCATTATGAAAACTTGCAAATAGCTCGTAGTTGGGGATTTAAGATTTCTGATGCAATGAAGGTCTGTGATACGCTCGATGATATGATGAGTTTCATCGATTATTGGGATATTAACCGAAAGAATTTGCCTGTTGCAACTGATGGTATAGTATTCAAAGTATCGTCTCTTTTACAACAGAAAAATTTGGGTTATACAGCAAAATCTCCACGATGGGCCATTGCTTATAAATTCCAAGCAGAACGAGCTATAACACGATTGAATTCTGTGTCTTACCAGGTTGGACGTACGGGGACGATTACCCCCGTAGCCAATCTCGAACCAGTACAACTATCAGGAACCATTGTCAAAAGGGCATCTTTACACAATGACGACATTATTCAGTCTCTTGACTTACATATTGGTGATATGGTATATGTCGAAAAAGGGGGAGAAATCATTCCTAAAATAACGGGGGTCGATAAGGATACAAGAATGCTAATCGGTGAGAAAGTTCATTTTATAAAGCGCTGCCCGGAATGTAACACACCATTAATCAGATATGAAGGAGAAGCTGCACACTATTGTCCAAATGAAGACGGTTGTCCTCCTCAGATAAAAGGTAAAATTGAGCATTTTATCAGTCGGAAGGCGATGAATATAGACGGTTTGGGACCGGAAACAATAGACCTTTTTTACCGTATTGGATGGCTAAAAGACGTATCAGACCTGTATCATTTAAAGGAAAATGAAATTGCCGAGCAAGAAAGATTGGGGGAAAAGTCGGCAAAAAATATAGTCGAGGCTATCGAAAATTCAAAGAATGTTCCATTCGAACGTGTTCTTTTCGCTTTAGGTATTCGTTTTGTAGGGGAGACTGTTGCAAAAAAGTTAGCAAATGCTTTTATAAACATCGATGCCTTAATGAATGCTTCAGAAGAGGATTTAATATCTGTCGATGAAATAGGAATCAAAATAGCACAAAGCATACATAAATATTTTGAGAAAGAAGGTCATCTAAGCCTTATATCCCGACTAAAAGATGCAGGGTTGCAATTTGCGCTTTCCCGAGAAAGATTAGAAAATCAATCGGATAGATTAAAGGGTGCTACTATTGTTATTAGTGGTACATTTAATCATCATTCACGTGACGAGTATAAATTATTAATAGAGCAGAACGGAGGGAAGAATACAGGATCAGTATCTGCTAAAACCTCATATTTATTAGCTGGCGAAAACATGGGGCCGGCAAAACTTGAGAAAGCAAAAAAATTGGGAATAAAAATTATCTCGGAGACTGACTTTTTGGAAATGATACAATCATGACTCTTTATAAATGAAAAACCATAAAATATGCTGTCATATTTAATTAAAAGAGAAATAAAAAAACAATTAAAACGCTCGACAATAAAGCGAAAAAAGAGATTTTTGGATTATAGAGATGTTGACGCTATAACTTTTATGGTTGAACAGAGACAATTAGAAGAACTAAAACCTCTAATGCAAAGTTTCTTATTGGAGGGAATACAAGCTTCAATAGTCGTACTGAATATTGCAGGTATTCCGATTGACCCGGAATATCCGGCAGTTTCTATTATCGAAATACGAGCTGAAAATACAGTTAAGCAAAAGATGCTTCCTAATAAAGAAATAGTGAAACGCTTTATTAGTATTCGCCCGTCAGTTGTTTGTGATTTAACCACTCAAGAATTTTTGCCTCTGTTATATCTATTAAGTATCTCAATGGCAACGATGAAAATCGGAATAGAAAAAGGGGAGCTCCCTCTCTTTGATTTTATGCTAAAACCTTTAGATGAAAATTCATCGTATGAGTTAGCTAAAAATTTGTTTTTTTATTGGAAGAGCATTGATATAAAAAATAATAATTCGTAATTTTGAGGCCGCTTAATTAGACTTTTTGAATCAAAAGGATATATGACACAAATTAATTTAAAAGGAATGGGCGTAGCCCTGATTACCCCTTTCAAAGAAGACGAATCAGTAGACTATGATGCTCTTTCCA
Source organism: Gabonia massiliensis (assembly GCF_001403595.1). NCBI lineage: Bacteria > Pseudomonadati > Bacteroidota > Bacteroidia > Bacteroidales > Porphyromonadaceae > Gabonia > Gabonia massiliensis. The sequence continues at coordinate 44,770 of NZ_LN877938.1, forward strand.
GGCTAATTGAATACCAGATTAAGAATGGTGTGGATTATCTTGTTGTATTAGGAACCACAGCAGAAACACCCACCTTGACAGAAGAAGAAAAAGACAAAATTCTACAATTGGTTATCGAACGAATAAAAGGACGCGTGCCCATTGTGTTGGGACTTGGAGGGAATAATACTAAAGGAATCGTAGACACATTAAAAAATAAAAATTTCACAGGAGTCGATGCAATTTTATCTGTAGTACCTTACTATAATAAACCATCTCAAGAGGGGATTTATCAACATTATAAAGCGATTGCTTCAGCAACAAAACTACCTGTTATTTTGTATAATGTCCCGGGACGTACAGGTGTAAATATGACTGCGCAAACGACTCTGAGATTAGCGAACGAATTTGACAATATCGTAGCTATTAAAGAAGCTTCAGGAAATATCACTCAAATGGATGATATTATAAAGCATAAACCGAAAGACTTCATGGTTATTTCAGGTGACGATGGTATAACATTCCCGTTAATTACGTTAGGAGCTGTTGGGGTAATTTCTGTTATAGGAAATGCATTTCCTAAAGAATTTAGTCGTATGGTACGATTGGCAATAAATGGAGATTACGACAATGCCCTTCAGATTCACCATCGTTTTACTGAACTATTCGAACTTTTGTTTGTAGACGGAAATCCTGCAGGGGTAAAAAGTATTTTAAGTGTAATGGGATACATTCAAAATAAATTACGATTACCATTAGTTCCGACGCGGATAACCACATTTGAAAAAATACGTGAAGTTTTGAACAAATTGAATATAATCTGTTAAACATTAAACAAAGCAAAATTATAATCTATTGTCAATAATCAACATTTATCTTATAATTATGTTGAATAGATAAAACAATATTTACTCAAATATTATTATGATACAAAGAATTCAATCTATATTTTTATTAATTGTAGCGGCTTTAATGGTTACATTAATCTTCATGCCCTTGGCAAGTTTCAATACAGTAAATGCATCTTTTGAGTTTATGTCATATGGTGTAGTTTCTTTGGGTGAACCTTCATTTACAGCTGTTACAACTTGGTCACTTACAACACTTTTATCTCTTTCAGGTATATTGGCATTTATATCCATCTTCTTTTACAAGAAAAGATCATTACAAATACGGTGTTGTCAATTTAACTTTTTATTAATATTGGCTTTTTATTTGGTCTTTTTTATTTATTGGTGGACTATACAGGATGACCTTGCTGCTCAAAGTATCGCATTGGAGGCGTCTTTAACAATGCCTATTGCCGCCTTGATTTTGGATTATTTAGCTATGAAAAAAATAAAACAAGATGATGATTTGGTAAAATCTATGGATCGCATTAGATAAAAGTAATCTACATAAAATAAGGCCCGGGACTATCAAGTATTTCTGGGTCTTATTTTATGTAGAAACTATCGTATCATGCCAACTTCTCTTTTAAGAATTTTCCAGTATAGGAATTGGAACAATTTGCGACATCTTCAGGCGTACCCTCACAAACTAGATAGCCACCTTTATCTCCACCTTCAGGCCCCATATCTATGATATAATCGGCACATTTGATAACATCCATATTATGCTCAATTATAATCACAGTATGGCCTTTATCTATCAGTGCATTAAATGCTTTCAATAAAGTCTTTATATCATGAAAATGTAGTCCGGTTGTAGGTTCGTCAAATATAAAAATCGTAGGCTCCAATTTTTCATTACTTAAAAAGTATGCCAACTTAACTCTTTGGTTTTCACCACCAGAAAGAGTAGAAGATGATTGCCCTAACTTTATGTAACCTAATCCTACATCTTGCAACGGTTGTAACCTTTTAATAATTTTATTTTCAGTATTACCCGGATAGGCAGAAAAGAATTCAATTGCCTGATTTATTGTCATATCCAAGACATCATTGATATTTTTTCCATGATATTCGATTTCCAACACCTCTTGCTTAAATCTTTTTCCATGGCAACTTTCACATTCCAATGTAATATCTGCCATAAATTGCATTTCCACAGTAATCGTACCTTCTCCTTTACACTCTTCACAGCGCCCACCTTCTACGTTAAAGGAAAAATAAGCTGGGGTAAACCCCATTTGTTTTGCTCCCTGTTGTTCTGCAAATAATTTTCGGATTTCATCATAAGCCTTTAAATATGTAGCAGGATTTGAACGGGATGATTTACCAATAGGATTTTGATCGACAAACTCGATATGTTTCATAAAGTCGATATCTCCAGAAAGTTTATTATATGTTCCCGGCAATTCACTTCCCTCATCATAATAACGTGATAATGCCTTAAAAAGAACATCTCTGACCAATGAAGATTTGCCAGAACCACTAACTCCCGTCACCACAGTCATTACTTGTAAAGGAAATGAAACATTTATATTTTTTAGATTGTTATGAGCTGCACCTTCAATATTGATTGACATATTCCACGGTCGCCTGTATTCAGGTATATCTATGATTTCTTCACCTGTCAGATACCGAACAGTATAGCTTTTCGATGCCCTTTTTAAATTTGACAAATCTCCTTGATATACGACTTCACCACCTAATCTACCTGCTTTCGGTCCTATATCTATAATATAATCAGCAGCTTTTATTATATCTTCATCATGCTCTACAACAATAACCGTATTTCCTAAATTTTGTAATTTTCGTAATACTTGTATCAATAATCCAGTATCCCGAGAATGTAAACCGATACTGGGCTCATCCAATATGTAAAGAGACCCGACCAAACTACTACCTAATGATGTAGCCAAATTTATTCGCTGGCTTTCCCCTCCGGATAAGGTAGACGATAAACGATTAAGTGTCAAATATCCCAAACCCACATCAAGAAGGAATGTAATACGGCTGTTTATCTCGGTTAATAGTCGCTTTGCAACGGACGTATCGTATTCATCCAACATAAGTTCGTCAAAAAAAACTTTCAGTTCAGTAATCGGTAATTGTACCAATTCTGAAATAGATTTACCTCCAATCTTAACATATTGAGCTTGAGGCTTCAATCTACTTCCTTTACAATCCGGACATAATGTTTTCCCCCGATATCGGGCTAGCATTACTCTATATTGAATTTTATATTGATTTTCTTCCAACATGCGAAAAAAATCATTTATTCCTTCAAAATATTCGTTCCCGTTCCATAATAATTCTTTTTGCTTTGATGTCAATTGATAATATGGTCGATGAATGGGAAAACCTATTTTTTCAGAAACACGAACAAGCTCTTTTTTCCATTCGCTCATTTTTTCTCCTCGCCAGCAAACTACAGCATCCTCATATACAGATAAAGCCTTATTGGGTATTACCAAATCTTCATCTATACCGATAACTTTACCAAAACCCTCACAGGTAGGGCATGCACCCACAGGACTATTAAAACTGAACATTAGATCATTCGGCTCTTCAAAAATAATTCCATCAGCTTCGAATCGTTTAGAAAAAAAATGTTCTTCAGTCTTATTGTTTGATATATAGAATTTTACAATACATTCTCCGCCTCCTTCAAAAAATGCTGTTTCTACAGAGTCAGATAATCGGCTTATTGTATCATTATTTGAAGAACAGCTCAAACGGTCTATCAACAATCTTATACTTCCCTCGTCAAGATTGTCTGTATTATTTTTTATCTCTTCAATTCTAAGTATTTTGTCTTGATATTCTATACGATTGTAACCTTCTTTCAACAAAACATCCAATTGGGAGTCCAACGATCGCCCCTCAGGTAAATGAATAGAGGTCAATATTGCAAAACGTGTACCTTCGGGATAAGAAAGCATACATTTAACAACATCTTCGACTTGATGCTTCTTTACTTCTTTCCCTGAAACTGGAGAGATGGTCTTTCCAATACGAGAATAAAGTAATCGTAGATAATCATAAATTTCTGTAGAGGTTCCTACTGTAGAACGAGGATTGCGAGTATTGACTTTTTGTTCTATGGCTATAGCTGGTGGAATACCTTTTATAAAATCACACTCAGGTTTACTCATACGCCCCAAAAATTGTCTAGCATATGCAGACAAACTTTCCACATAGCGACGTTGGCCTTCTGCATATAGAGTATCAAAAGCCAATGAAGACTTACCTGAGCCAGATAATCCCGTAATTACAACTAATTTATTTCTTGGAATTTCAATATCTATGTTCTTTAGATTATTTACTCTTGCTCCTTTTATAAAGATATTGTTCTCTGACATAATTAGGCATCCATTTTATAAAGAGTACAAAGATAATACAAATCCATATTTTCGTTATATTTAGATACAGCTCTTTTAGTTAAAATTACAGATAATTTTAACTTACCGCATATAAATAACGAGGAAATAAAATATATTAAAAAAAGTGACATATTTCTGAACAAATGAGGTATATACTCTTGTTTTTTATTTATATTTGTAATAACACTAAAAATCATAGTTATGAAAAATTTATCAGCTTTATTTGCATTTTTAGGAGGTGCCGCTGTAGGTGCTACATTGGGCATTTTATTTGCTCCAGAAAAAGGAATTGATACTCGTCAACGCATTGTTCGTATTTTACGTGAGAAGGGTATAAAACTCAATCGCAAAGAGATGGATGAGCTTGTTGACCAAATTGCAACCGAAATTAGTGGAGGCAGTGAAGAATAAATATCTGCCGAATTATATCCGGCATTATAAGATGGTATTGTAATGCCGGATAAATTTAATACACTTGATTACAAATTGTTGATAGTGAAAATGAAATAATCCTAATAAAAATCAATCGTAATGTCCGAAGTGGATACTAAACAATCATCTGTTCACCGAATAATTTCCGAAATAAAAAAATACCTCATATTACAACGGGACTTATTAAAAGTAGAAGGAGTAGAAAAACTTACAGTATTAGTCACTGCATTTTTACTACTCATGCTGTTTGTAATATTAGGAACAGCTGCACTATTTTATTTTCTTTTTGCATTTGCGTATATATTGGCTCCTCATGTAGGAGGATTAACTGTTAGTTTTTTAATTATCGGATGTATTCCTCTTTTGTTATTAATTATTTCCTTTTTCTTCAGGAAACAATTGATAATAAATCCAATTGTAAGATTTTTAGCAGGCTTATTTTTGATAGATTCTGACAAACAAAATTCTGAACAATGAACCTGAGCGATAAAAATGGAAAAATTACATTTGATTCTTTAGTATCTTACAAGCGGAATTTGAAAAATCAAATTGCCGAGCAACAAGTAAAATTGCAAGAATCTTATCATCAACTGACTGCACCGTTTTCGCGCCAAGCAACAACTTCATCTTTCATGGGTACATTCGCTAAAAGCGTCGCAATATTTGATGGTCTTATGTTTGGATTTCGGATGTTTCGAAAAATTCGGAATATATTCCGCCGCTAAATTTCATATTATATTCTCTTTTATACATAGTTAATTTACAAATTCTTAAAAACTTTATTCCTTATTATTTTGTTTTGAATACATAAATTAAAAAAGGTAAACTATGTATTCAAAAATAATATCAGGAATATTGATATTAACTATAACATTATCTTGTTCCGATAACTATAATATAGAAGGTACTATCGACTCTATTGCTAATGGCGATATCGTTATTTTGCAAAAGCAGCAGGGCCAGTCGTTTATAAATATCGACAGTGCCCACATCAAAGATGGACATTTTTCATTTAAAGGTAGGCAAGATACCGCAACAATGGCTCTTATCTCCATATCGGGTAAAGATAAACTTCCTTTTACCCCACTTCTTTTTATTCTTGAAAATGGAAATTTAAGAGCCCGAATAGATACATTATCTTCTATTTCAGGTACAGAATTAAATGATAAATTCCAAAACTATATGGATGATAGGTCATTTCTCGATATAAAACTAGAACAGCTGAGCCGGCAATATGTCACAACATACGTAAAGGGGCAATTAACAGATAGTTTGTTTGTTAGATTGCAGAAAGAATTTGGAGAATATGAAACTCAACTAAAAGATTTGACACGAAACTATATTTTAAACAATACTAACAATATTTCTGGTGTATATTTATTTATTCAGAACAGTTTTCTTTTTCCTCCCGAAACCCAAAAAGAGATTATTGAAAATGGGGGAGAATTTTTTGAGCATAACCCAGCAATTCAAACATTTTCAAAATTGTTATCTATGAACAAAAATGTAGAAATCAGCATGCCTTATATCAATTTGAAAATGCAAACTCCGAGTGGTAGCCCTGTTACTTTATCTGATTACATTCAAAAAGGAAAATATGTTCTAATTGATTTTTGGGCATCTTGGTGTGCACCTTGTCGTAAACAAATGCCAGAATTAATAAAAATATACGACCGTTTCAAGAATAAAAATTTCGAAATTGTTGGTGTATCATTTGATAATAGCAAAAATGAATGGGTAGAATATATAAATGACATGAAAATTTCATGGCCTCAAATGTCCGACTTAAAAGGATGGGATTCCGACGCAATTATGCTATATGCCATTCAAGGA
>NZ_LN877938.1:51420-82738 GCF_001403595.1 Gabonia massiliensis
CAATTATGCTATATGCCATTCAAGGAATACCACATACGGTTTTAGTAAATCCCCGAGGAATTATAATTGCAAAAGACTTAAAAGGGAAAGAACTAATCAGTACTCTTAATAAACTTTTAAAATAGCATTCTGATATATATAAAATTTTAGGGTGATGACTTGTTGCCAGGGTTTGTATTCAATAATTTCTTCTTTTTCGAGCAAAATATTATCTTTGCTGCCTATTATTCAGTTCCGATTTTATAATTGGAGAGAAATAAAAAATATAAAATGAAAAAAATAACATCAATTTTAGTAATATTATTATTTTTATCCATATCTTTAATTCAAGCTGCTAATATTGACTACAAAGCAACAGCATTTAATATGTATATCAATGGTAAAATGCCCCAGTGGGAAATCTTGATTAATAAAATTTCGAAGGATCCAGAGTGGCAGAACCATGATTGTCAACTCGAAACACTGACTTACTATTACGGTCTTGTGGGACATTTGTTGGATAAAAAAAGAAAAGACGATGCGGAAAGAGTATTGGCAAATGCTTTGGCTTTGGCAAACCAAATGTACAAACAAACACCGAATGATGCTTTATTATTAGGACTGATGGCAAACCTTATTGGATACCAAATAGCTCTCTCTCCGATAAAAGCAGCAACATTGGCTAAAGGTATGATGTCCAAGGCAAAAAAATCAATATCTCTGAACCCTGATAATCCTTATGTAAATATCTTGTATTCCAATATCCTTTTCTATATGCCATCTATGTTTGGAGGAGATAAAGACAAGGCATTAGCAGGCTACCAAAAAGCCTTGAAATATATGGAAAGTCATGATGGATATATAAAGAATAATTGGATGTACATACAGTTACTTACAACTATAGGTCTTGTCGAAGAAAAAAATGAAAATTATACTGAAGCCAAAAAGATGTACCAAAAAGTCTTGCAATTACAACCCAATTATGGGCACGTAAAAAATATTGTATATCCCAGATTGATGAAAAAAATGAAAAGTTGAAAATTTTTTTCAAAAATATATGCAGGACAACGGATAATACAAAAATAAGATATAGTAAAACAAGGAAGAATGAATGATTATATTAATGTAAAAGTCCAAATTACACCATATTCCGAAACTGTATCGGATATTTTATCAGCATTACTTGCGGACATAGGATTTGAGAGTTTTGTTCAGACAGCGACAGGATTAGATGCTTATATTCAAACATCCTTATTCAATAAAGAAAAGTTAGAGTCTGTTATCGAAAACTTTCCATTCAATGCAACCATAAGTTATGTAATAGAATCGATCAAAGGGAAAAATTGGAATGAGGAATGGGAAAAGAACTATTTCCAGCCTATTGTTATAGATAATGAATGTGTCATATACAGTACACATCACAAGAATATACCACAAGTAAAATATTCCATTATTATTGATCCCAAAATGGCATTTGGAACAGGTCATCATGAAACAACAAGTCTGATACTTAAAAGTATATTGAAAGGGGATGTTTCAGGGAAAAAAGTATTAGATATGGGATGTGGTACAGCTGTTTTAGCGATTTTAGCGGCAAAACGGGGAGCTGACAAAATAACAGCTATAGATATAGACCCCTTTGCTTACGAAAACGCAGTAGAGAATATTGCATTAAATAATGTTTCAGATATTTCTGTAAAATTAGGTGGAGTAGAATTATTAGGAAACGAAACATATGATATTATATATGCCAATATCAATCGTAATATTTTATTAAATGATATGCACGTCTATGCGCGATGTATGCACCCTGGGTCAGAAATATATTTCAGTGGGTTCTATGTAGATGATATTCCTGTAATTAAAGAAGAAGCAGAGAAATGCGACCTGAAATTTGAAAATTATATAGAGAAAAATAAATGGGTCGCCACAAAATTTACTAAAAGATAAAGAAGATGTCTGGAATACATAAAGTTACTATCAATGATTTGGCTAAAGAATTAAACACTTCAGCCTCTACCGTATCGAGAGCTTTACAAAATCATCCGAGAATTAGTGCAAAAATGAAAGCTGCGGTTTTGGAATTAGCAAAAAAAATGAATTATCATCCAGACCCAGTAGCTCATCATTTACGAACAGGAAAAGGCTTTGTCATTGGAGTAATTGTTCCACGTATCGATCGTCATTTCTTTGCTTCTGTTATCGGTGGTATAGAAAGTATAGCTCATGAAAACGGGTATAGTGTACTTGTATCTCAATCAAACGAACGATATGATGATGAAAAAGCAATTGTTAAAACCATGATGTCAAAAAAAATAGATGGATTAGCCGTTTCTTTGGCATCAGAAACCATTGATTATAAACATTTTGAAACAGCAATTTCTGCCGGTATTCCTGTTGTCTTTTTCGACCGAGTTCCTTTAGAACCTATTAGTAGCATGGTAGAAGTTGATAATTTCCAAGCTTCCTATGATGCTGTACAGCATTTAATATCACAAGGATGCCGTCGTATTGCTCATTTGGCAGGACCTATGACTCTTAGTGTATACCGAAAACGCAAAGAAGGTTATATAAAGGCCCTTGAAGACGCAAAAATACCTGTAGAAGATGAGCTAATTCTTGAAAACAGCATTACATTAGTAACAGGAGAGGAGGCTGGACTCAAAATATTAAATATGAAAAATCGCCCTGATGGAATTTTCTCTGCCGGAGATTATTCTGCAATAGGGGTTATGCATACACTGCGTAACGGTGGATTACGTATTCCTCAAGATATATCTGTCGTTGGCTTTGCCAATGAACCTTTTGATTCGTTTGTTGATCCTCCTTTGACTTCAGTAGACCAAAAAAACCGGGAAATGGGTAAAAATGTAGCAGAACTTTTATTAAAAAAAATGAACCATGAAAGCGAAATGGAGCACAGAGAATGTATTTTATTACAACCGGATTTGGTGAAAAGGGAGTCTTCCTTGAAAATGAGAGATAAGAAAAAAAGTAAAGAAAAAAAATTGTAGAATAATATTTTTTTTATACATTTGTGCAATCGATTACGCAATCACATTTTCACGTACTTACATATATAAAATGTGATATCGATATTATATAAATTGAGTTATTTACATATTTAACAACAGATACTTATGAAAACAAATTATGAACTTCGCTATGCATGTGATCCCCGTGATGCAAAGAGTTATGATACAACAAGATTACGTGGAGATTTTTTGATCGAAAAAATCTTTACCGATAATGAAGTAAACATGGTTTATTCTATGTATGACAGACTTATTGTAGGTGGAGCCAAGCCAGTAGGAGAAACATTAATACTTGAAGCCATAGATCCTTTAAAAGCAACACATTTCCTCTCTCGCAGGGAATTAGGTATATTCAACGTTGGAGGACCTGGTAGAGTAAAAGCCGGAGATGCAATATTTGATTTGAATTATAAAGAAGCATTATATCTTGGAGCAGGCGAAAGGACTGTTACATTTGAAAGCATTGATCCGAAAAATCCTGCTAAATTCTATTTTAACTCTGCACCTGCTCATAAGACATATCCTGATAAAAAAGTGACAAAAGCTGATGCTGTGGTTGCAGAAATGGGCTCATTAGAAGGATCTAATCATAGGAATATCAATAAAATGTTGGTTTCTCAGGTATTGGAAACCTGCCAATTACAGATGGGTATGACCGAATTACAACCAGGTAGTGTATGGAACACGATGCCAGCACATACTCATAGCCGTCGTATGGAAGCGTATTTCTATTTTGAGGTTCCAGAAGGTGAAGCTGTATGCCACTTTATGGGAGAACCTACTGAGACTCGTCATATATGGATGCAAGGAGAACAAGCTGTATTATCTCCTGAATGGTCAATACACTCAGCTGCAGCAACTCGTAATTATACTTTTATATGGGGTATGGGTGGTGAAAATCTAGATTATGGAGATCAAGATTTCTACAAAAATACAGAATTGCGATAAATCGAATTAATTAACAAAACACACTAACTTTATTTTTATGGTAAACTTTTCATTAGAAGGTAAGGTTGCACTTGTAACAGGTGCTTCTTATGGAATTGGTTTTGCTTTGGCTACAGCTTTTGCTCAAGCTGGTGCAAAAATCGTTTTCAATGACATCAAACCTGAATTGGTAGAAAAAGGTCTTGCTGCTTATGAAGCTGAAGGAATTAAGGCTCATGGTTATGTATGTGATGTAACTAAAGAAGACCAGGTTGATGCAATGGTTGCTCAAATCGAAAAAGAAGTTGGAGTTATTGATATTCTTGTAAATAATGCAGGAATTATCAAGCGTATACCTATGCATGAAATGTCTGCTGCAGATTTCCGCCAAGTAATAGATATAGATTTAAATGGTCCTTTTATTGTTTCTAAAGCAGTTATCCCCAGTATGATAAAAAAAGGTCATGGTAAAATTATCAATATATGCTCTATGATGAGTGAACTCGGACGTGAAACTGTTTCAGCTTATGCTGCTGCTAAAGGAGGATTGAAGATGCTTACTCGCAATATTGCCTCTGAATATGGAGAATACAATATTCAATGTAATGGTATAGGTCCGGGTTACATTGCAACACCACAAACAGCTCCTTTAAGAGAAAAACAAGCTGATGGTTCAAGACATCCATTTGATGCATTTATTGTTGCTAAAACTCCTGCTGCACGTTGGGGAACGCCTGAAGATTTGATGGGACCGGCAGTATTCCTTGCCTCTGAAGCATCAGACTTTGTAAACGGTCATATCCTTTATGTGGATGGTGGTATATTAGCATATATCGGGAAACAACCTAAATAATATTCTAAATTTTATATCTAAACCTTACAAGTCTTGTAACTTTTAAGTTACAAGACTATGTAGGGTTTCTTTAATTATATAACAAAAATGAGAAAAATACTTTTTTTAAGCTTATTTTCCATTGTTGGTTTTTCGTGTACTGAAAAAAAAGAGGTACAAATAGCCATTCAAAATGATTCTTCTTTTGACCGGAGCAATGAAATTGTAGAAGTAGCAATGTCCTCTGTTGCAGAAAAATTGCAACTTAATGATACGGCTACATTTATTATAATAGATGCTCAAGGACAGCAAGTACCTTACCAGATTACTTATGATGAAAAAATCATTTTTCCAGCAAATGTTAAAGCCAATACAAAATCAGAATATGTAATAAAACCAGGTACTCCTGAGCAGTTTCTGACAATGACGACAGGAAAACAATATCCTGAACGTGTTGATGATATAGCTTGGGAAAACGATAAAATTGCATTTCGTACATATGGTCCGGCTCTTCAAGCTACCGGAGAGCGTGCTTTTGGATATGATATTTGGGTAAAATCTGTTCCTGAACTTGTTGTAGAAGATAGATATGCAGGAGAATTGAATCCTGAAACCAAAGCAAAAATTGCTGAACTAAAAAAGACTGATCCTAAAGCTGCTGATGAATTATATAAATCAGTTTCTTACCATGTAGATCATGGTAATGGATTGGATTGCTATAAGGTAGGTCCTACATTAGGAGGTGGTACTGCTGCTCTGATGGTCAATGATTCTATTCTTTACCCTTATTGTTATAAATCTTTCGAAATCTTAGATAACGGGCCACTACGTTTCACGGTGAAATTAGAATATAACCCTTTGACCGTAAAAGGAGAGAGTGATATTGTTGAAACTCGTATTATAAGTTTGGATGCTGGTACCCAATTAAATAAGACAACTGTGTCATATAGCAATCTGAAAGAAAATACACCTATTGTTGCAGGTATTGTCCTTCATGAACCAGCAGATGTATGCCGATATGTTGCGTCTGCTGATAAGGGTTATATCGGATATGCAGACCCAACGGATAATGTTGACAATAACAATGGTATAATCTATGTCGGAGCTGTATTTCCACAAGCCTTGAACGATGCGAAACCGGTATTTTACAGTGAAAAAGAAAAAACAAATGAAAGAGGAGGAGCAGATGGACAACTTCTTGCTATCAGCGAGTATACTCCAGGTTCAGATTTCGTATATTATTGGGGAGCAGGATGGAGTAAATACGGATTTGATACTCCAGAATCCTGGTTTTCCTATCTAGAACAAGCTGCTGCGGCAATACAGCAGCCATTAAGTGTTACATTGGTCAAATGATATAAAAAATATCAGGCAGGAAATTTTTCCTGTCTGATATTTTTTTTAACGAATAACACACATAATCTTTATTTATTATCCGGATGTAAAATATCATTGCCTAAGTGTGTCTTTGCTTCTAAAGCTTCTCTTTCTCTAACTTCTTTTGCTTTTTTCGCATATACTATCATTCGTAAAGATTGGTCATAAGTAAGATAGTTCCATATCCAATTCAAAAGAACGACTACTTTATTTCGTACTCCAAGAATCGAGCGTAAATGTACAACTAACCACATAACCCATGCAAACCAACCTTGCATCTTTATTTTGCTGAATTCGGCTACAGCACGATTTCGTCCTACCGTTGCCATTGATCCTAAATTTCGATAGTGAAAGGGTTTTAAGGATTTACTTTTTTCGATGCGTTTTAAATTTTCAGCAAGTAACTTTCCTTGTTGAATCGCAACCTGAGCCAATTGAGGATGTCCATTAGGATAATCTTTATCAGAAGTCTGAATACATTGATCTCCAATTGCAAATACATTATTCATCCCTTCAACGCGATTAAATTCATCAACTTTGATTCTTCTACCGCGTCCCAATAGTGCCGGACTCAAATTACCCACTGGAATAGCAGTAACACCACTAACCCATATAAATGTCCGAGTTGCAATCTCTGAGCCATCTTCAAGAATTACTTTATGATCTTTATAATCGACAACTTTCTTATTCAGTAATATATTTACTCCCATTTCTCTTAAGAATTGTTCGGCTTTTTCTGAAGATTCTGTCGACATACCCGGCAATAAACGAGGTCCGGCTTCTATAAGATATATATGCATCAGACTACTTGGCATATCGGGATAATCATGAGGGAGTACAAACCGTTTCATTTCTGATAAAACTCCTGCAATTTCAACGCCTGTAGCCCCACCTCCAACAATAACAATATTGAGAAGCTCCTGCCGTTCTTTATCTGTAGAGCAGGTTATTGACCTTTCTATATTTGAAAGTAGAGCATTCCGCAATCCCATGGCTTCTGACACAGTTTTCATAGGCATAGCCTCATCTTCTATATGTTCATTTCCAAAGAAATTCGTTGTTGTCCCTGCAGCAAATACCAGATAATCATATTCAGCTTTACCGATAGATGTCTGTATCATATTCATTTCTGGAAAGATAGCTCTGACCTCTGCCATACGAAAATAGAAATCTTTACGTTTTTGAAAAATTTTTCGAAATGGAAATGAAATAGAGCTCGGCTCCATTCCCGACGAAGCTACCTGATATACAAGAGGAGGAAATTGATGATAATTATTCTTGTCTACTAAAACAACCTGAAAATTTGACCTTTTCAATTTATTGGCCAATTTCAGACCCCCAAAACCACCACCGACAATGATAACCCTTTTTTTGTCACTTTTAGGAATATTGAAACTCATATCTTTTTCTTTTTTACCTATACATTGCAAAATTATACCTTTTTATTTGTTTATGGATGCATTGGTCCTTACTTTTATTGAAATATAGAAAATAATATTCCGTTGCACCGCCTTTACGAAATACAAACAACAATATGATTTCGCCATTATATAAACAAGATAAAATGTTTTTAGAAATCAGATTTCAATAATTTTTTAAGTCTTTTATTGGAATAATATCAAAAAACTTTCCTACGTTTGTAAGAAATTATTGAGCAGTAGAAGTAAATATGAAACTCTTAAAGAAAATAATAAAATACACACTTCTATTTTTTTTTATTTCCACCATCTCATCTGTTATACTTCTACGATTTATTCCAGTATATATAACTCCATTGATGCTTATTCGAAGTGTCCAGAATATGAGTAGGGGAGAGTCTCCTGTTTGGCACCATCAATGGGTTCCATTAGATAGAATCTCACATTGGTTGCCCCAAGCTGTCGTTGCTTCAGAAGATAATCTATTTTTAGAACATAAGGGTTTTGATTTTGTCCAAATAGAGAAAGCTTTAGAAGAAAATAAAACTCGTAAAAAGCCCAGAGGTGCCAGTACTATATCACAACAAACAGCTAAAAACGTTTTTTTGTGGCCAAGCCATTCTTTCATACGAAAAGGGCTTGAAGTTTATTTTACATTTCTTATCGAACATATTTGGGGGAAAGAACGAATTATGGAAGTGTATCTCAATTCAATAGAGATGGGTAAAAATATTTATGGAGCAGAAGCTGTTGCCCAAAAACACTTCAATGTTACAGCTAAGAATTTATCTAAATCTCAATGTGCCCTTATTGCAGCAACATTACCTAATCCGATACGATTCAATTCTGCCCAGCCGTCCCCATATATACAAAAACGAAAACGTCAGATTATATCTTTAATGGGAAAAATTGCTCCTGTAAAATTCAATTAGTATCTATTCTAAATTAATTATGGCTTGACTCTATACATGATTTCTCTTCCAAAATTCGATTGTTTACATCGAATTTCATTGATAATATCATAAATCAATTCGATAATATTATTCATACTTTTCTTTACATCCGGGCTAAGTTCCATTCCTATCTCTTGAATGTCTTTAGCTGTCACGACAATAAGTTCTATATCTGGTATATTGTCTTGTAATATCATTGCATCTATCATGTCTTTGAGCCCGATTTCATGTGCACTGAGTAAAAACGGATAATCTATGGAGAAACGGGGCTTTATCCTTCTGACTGTTCCTGGAGGGAGATTATCTAATGTCGCATCTATCATTATAATATGACGATATTGTTGTAATGTTCCTATCAAAAATATCCCTCCGGTCCCTCCATCAAGAATATCCACTCCTTCTGGTAATTGCATCTGCTCAAGTCGATGTATTATATGAATACCTACTCCTTCATCTTTCAGGACTAAATTACCGATTCCTAAAATTAGAATATCTTTCATTTTCTATATTTTATGCCGATTCTATACTTTTATTTTTTTCTCTATTGTTTCTAAGCGTTTTTCATCTAATTTTATTTTTTCCTGTTCTAATTCTTCCTTTTCTGCCTCTTTTACAATGGTTGCATTTATAAATTTCCAACCACCGATGATAGAAGAAGCTATTCCATTTCGTTCTATATAATCGTGATAAAAAACCAAATAGATATGAGCTATGGCAAATAAAATAAATGCCCACATCAGTATATGATGAATATTTCTGACTGGGAAAAAACCTCCCATTTCAAAAAGTAGCCATGTGAAAAATGGTTCAAAAATATTATTAGTAGAAACACAAAACATGGCAAATCCTGTAAATGTCTGTATTGCCATAATAATGAAAAGCCCAAAGTAAGTAAAAGCGGCCAGACTATTATGTCCAATATCATATACGGGTTTTGGAGATAATAAAAGAACATCAATTTTGATTGTCTCAAAAATTCCTCGCCATTGTTTCTTTTTTAAAGGTATATAATTATACCATTTGGCAAATGAATTTCCAGCAAAAAACCAATATATACGGACAGCAAAATTCACAACAAATATAAAAGCTGCAATGAAATGAGCTAAGCGAACCCAACCAAACCAATAGTTCGCTTCAGGTGCAGTACCATGCATAATAGCTGGAGGATCTCCGATAATATATCCGGTAATACATAATACGGTTATCACAAAAGCATTTACCCAATGGAAAATACGCACAGGTAATTGCCATACATATACCTCTCTCAAAGGTGCTTTACGACTAATCATAACTATATGCATTTAAAGTGTATCAAACTGATGTACATGTTTTCCTTCTTCATCATAAAGATGTACAGCACAAGCCATACATGGGTCAAATGAATGTATTGTTCGTATTATTTCCAAAGGAATTTCTGTATTATGAACAGGAGTTCCTAACAAAGAAGCTTCGAATGCCGAACGTTGACCCTTAGTATCTCTTGGTGAAGCATTCCAAGTTGTAGGAACAACCATTTGATAATTCTTTACCTTGCGATTTTCGATGTTCACATAATGGGCCAATGCTCCTCGAGGGGCTTCTGTCAAGCCGTATCCTTGAGCTTTATCGGGCCAAGTTTTAGGCTCCCAATAGATACCGTTAAACATCCTATAATCACCAGATTTTATATTAGAAAGAAGTTCTATATAAGATTCTTCCATCCAATCAGCTATTAAATTTGATTCCATAGCTCGGGCTAAAGTACGTCCAATGGTAGAATACATTGCTTCAAACGGCACATTCAGTTGTTTTAAGCAGCGGTCTGTAATCTCAATATAATCGTCTTTTTTACTGGCATAACCGATAATAAAACGGGCTAAAGGTCCTGTTTCCATGGGCAAGCCTTTGTAACGAGGAGTCTTTATCCAACTATATGGCTTGTTATTATCTAAGTATTCGTAGGGTGGAGTCGGACCTGTATAATCAAGGTTTGTTTCTCCTACAGAAGGATGTAATCCTATGTTTTTACCTTGTGTATATGAATACCATGAATTATTGATATACTCCTGCAGGCCATTCATATCGGTCGGGTCAAAATCATCTATTCTTGACAAGTCTCGGTCAACCACTATGCCTCTTGGACTATGATAAGTATTTAATTCTCCGTAATTACCGGTCGGATAATCTCCGTAAGAGATATAGTTCTTTAAGCCTCCACCAATTTGAGTCCATTCTGGATAATAGGAAGCAATAGCCAATACATCCGGTAGGTATACTTGACGAACAAAATTTTGGGTCTCTTGAATAATCTCTGCAACATAGCTTAAGCGTTCCAGATTGATAGCATTTGGATCATTGATATTTACAGCACAAGCCATACCTCCGACAAGAAAATTCGGGTGTGGATTTTTCCCCCCAAAAATAGTTTGAATTTTTACAATATCTTTTTGTACTTCTAAGGCTTCAAGATAATGAGCAACTCCCAATAAATTTACCTCTGGAGGTAATTTATATGCTGGATGTCCCCAATATCCATTAGAGAAAATACCAAGTTTACTGGATTCGACAAATTTTTTTATCTTCTTTTGCACATCCGAAAAATATCCGACCGAACTCTTAGGCCACGCAGATATGCTTTGGGCGATTTCTGAAGTCTTTTTGGGATTGGCTTTTAATGCTGATACTACATCTATCCAGTCTAAAGCTTGTAATTGATAAAAATGGACGACATGGTCTTGCTCTGTCAATGCTGCTTGCATTAAGTTTCGTACCATTTGGGCATTAGGAGGAATAATAATACCTAACGCATTCTCAACAGCACGTACTGAACATAAAGAATGTATCGAAGTGCATACTCCACATACTCGTCCCACGAAAGCCCATACATCTCTTGGGTCTCGATTCTGCGCAATGATTTCGATGCCTCTCACCATTGTACCTGTACTGAAAGCATCCTTTATCACCCCATTTTCTATATCTGCTTCTATTCTAAGATGACCTTCTATTCTGGTAATCGGGTCTACAACTATTCTTTTGGCCATGATTTATTTATATTTATCAGTTAATCTTTATGGATGTCTTTATTTTTTTCTATATCATCAATCTGAGAATCAATTTTATCTTGTTGCCTTATATTGCTTTTTTCATCTTTATCAAATTCATTCTCGTTTATGCTCAAGTCATCCATCTGATTTTTAATCAATTTCCGTTTCTGAATATTTGTTACTACAGCATGGGCCAGAACTCCTCCCAATGCAACAGCTGTAAGACCGGCTCCTATCTTATCGGCCGTTGCTTCTATACCAATACCATGTACATAAGGAATATGACTATACAAAGGTTCATAATCCCAAAAATTGGGTTCTGAACATCCGATGCATCCATGCCCTGACTGAATAGGATAACTGACACTATTATTCCATTTGATAACTGCGCAAGAATTAAATGTATTCGGGCCTTTGCATCCCATATAATAAAGACAATATCCTTTTTTTGCATTCTCGTCATCAAAAGATTGCACAAACAGTCCTGCATCATAAGCTGGCCTGCGATAACAAGTATCATGTACCCTACGACCATAAAATACAACAGGACGCCCCATATTATCCAGTTCGGGCAATTTGCCAAATGTAAGAATATAAGTAATTACACCAGCCATCACATCTGCGATAGGGGGGCATCCCTGAACATTGATAATGGGTTTTCCTGAATATATTTTATGTACTGGCTCTGTTTTAGTCGGATTTGGATAAGCATGTTGTATGCATCCTGAAGAGGCACAATTTCCCCAGGCAATAATAGCTTCAGCACCATTTGCTCCTTCTTCAAACACAGATTTAGCATCTCTTCCGGCAATTGTACAATATCCGGGGCTTCCCAAAGGAATAGAACCCTCGACAATCATAATATAATGCCCATAGAAATCCTTCATTGCTTGATTTCGTACGGCCTCAGCTTGTTCACCTGCCGCCGCCATCAGCGTATCACTATAATCCAAAGAAATCATTTCAAGCAATATCTGCCCGACTAAAGGATGAGAGGCTCGGAGAAAGGATTCGCTACAGCAAGTACACTCTTGAAAATGATACCATAACACGGGTTTTCTAGGCTTGGTCTGTAATGCATCAACTACTTGTGATATACCTGTAGATTGTAAGCCCAGCATAGCTCCCATTAATCCACAAAATTTAAGAAAATCACGACGAGTGTAGCCTTTCTCCATCAGTTCCTGATAAAAAGTTTTATCTCCCATAACAATTAATATTCAGTTAACAAATACGGGGAAGTTGTTCTCCCGATACCATATCTATAATTCTTTTTCTTCCAAAGCTGGTTTTCATGCTTAGTTCGGCTTTTTCATCTCCGATTACTTGCCCAATAATGGCTGCATTCTTGCCATGAGGGCTATTGCGGATAAGTTGTAAAGCTTCTTCTGCATATTTACCGGGCAAAATGAAAAGCATGATTCCTTCATTGGCGATATAAAGAGGATCCAATCCTAATAATTCACAGGCGGAACAGACCGCTTCACTCACAGGAATTTGCTCTTCTTCCAGTTCAATGGAAACATGTGCAGTAGATGCAATTTCATTCAATGTGCTTGATAATCCACCTCTTGTCGGGTCGCGAATGACATGCACTTCGGGGACACCAGATAATAGATTTTCTACAATATCAACCAAAGAAGCCGTATCACTTTTCACTGTCGTTTCAAATCCTAAGTTATCTCGAGTAGACAAAATACATATTCCGTGTGCCCCTATTTGCCCAGAAACTATTACGACATCTCCAGGCTGTGCGTTTAAGGGAGAAATTTGAGTATCTGGCCTCACAACTCCTATTCCACTGGTATTTATAAATATTTTATCACATTTTCCTCGTTCTACAACTTTAGTATCTCCAGTTACAATAACAACATTTGCTTCTTGGGCAGCCTTTGCCATAGAGCTTATTATTTTTTTTAAAATATCAAAGGGTAATCCTTCTTCAATAATAAACCCTGCAGACAAATAACGGGGTATTGCTCCACAACATAACAAATCATTTACCGTTCCATTAATTGCCAAATCTCCGATATTCCCTCCTGGGAAAAAAAGCGGATCTACAACAAAAGAATCTGTTGTATAGGCTAAACGTCCATCATGAACCGGAAGTATAGCACCATCATGCTGCTGATTTAAAAACGGATTAGCAAATGCAGGAAAAAATAAATCAGACAAAAGTGATTGTGTCAATTTGCCTCCGCCACCATGACCTAAAATTATTCGGTCATATTTCGATTTAGGTAATGAGCATTGGGTATATTTCATTGTAACTATAACTTTTTATTTTAAATTTTATATCGATAAAATGCGGAGCATACTCCTTCGGATGAAACCATTGCTGCACCCAGAGGATGCTCCGGAGTACATCTTTTCCCGAAGTGTATGCATGTATCGGGAAGCATTTTTCCCTTCATAATCTCTCCCGACACACAAAACCGCTCTTTTTTCACATGACCAGTCTTTAGCTGGAAACGTTTGGTGGCGTCATATTGTTCATATTTATCTCGAATACATAAGCCACTTAATGGTAGGGTCCCCAATCCTCTCCATTCTACATTTGTCAAAGAAAAATATTTTCTCATCAACTGGCGAGCCTTGACATTCCCTTCAAAAGTAACAGCTCTTGAATAGGCGTTTTCCACTATGTATTGCTTGTTTTCAAGTAACAATACGCATTTATAAATTCCATACAATAAATCAAAAGGTTCAAAGCCTGTTATTGCTACTGGAACTTTTTGAGATAAAGCTAGATTTCTATATTCCTCTATTCCCGTAATCGAACAAACATGACCAGCAGCTAATATTCCGTCCAATTGACAATCTTTATCCCTCATTAAAGAATATATTGCTGGAGGGACCAAGAAAAGAGATGTTAATAATGAAAAGTTGGTTATTTTCCTTCGATAAGATTCTTCAATTGTCAAGGCATGTATAGGAGCAGTAGTTTCAAATCCAATTGCAAAAAATACAACTTCTTTATTCGGATTATTCTGCGCAATAGTCAATGCATCTAATGGCGAATATACCATTCTTATATCTCCACCTTCTGCTCTTACAGTTAATAAGTCATCTTTGCTTCCCGGTACCCGCATCATATCACCAAAAGAAACTAATATTACATTTTCCCGACGAGCCAAAGATAATGCCATATCAATAATCCCCACAGGAGTAACACATACAGGACATCCAGGACCATGTATCATTCTAATCTTATCAGGTAACAATTCTTCAATTTTATATTTTGCCAGCGCATGAGTTTGTCCACCGCATATTTCCATAATATGCCATGAATGTTTACATACTCGATTAATAGCCATTGAAAGTTGCCTTACTTTGTCTGGATTCCTAAAAACTTTATCATATTTCATTTTTACCCATATTATCCAGATACTCACCGATTTTTTCAAAATCTTGTAAAGTAAGTAAAGCTTCGTTCTCGTCAACTTTAGTTATAGCAACTCCAGCGTGAGCAAGAACATAGTCTCCTGGAGATGCATCAACCCATTGTATACAAATATCTTTTATAACTCCACCAAAATCGACTTTAGCCATCGTTAAACCGTCAGTAGAGGTGTCTTTTTTAATAATCCTTCCGGGTATTGCCAAACACATATCTTTTATCATTAGTATTTATATGAACAATCCGGAATAAGTTTTTGTTTTTTTAAACAGAAAACAATTATGATTTCACCATTTTTTAAGATAATATTACGAATGTTACACAACTATCAAATTTATATCAAAGGTTTAGTACAAGGAGTGGGATTCAGACCATTTATATACAAAATGGCATCAGAAATGGAACTCACAGGTTCGGTGTACAATACATCGGATGGTATTTATATTCTTATTCAAAGTTCTGAAACAAATAAAAATACATTCATTGACAAAATTATTACTAACAAACCGGCTATTGCAGAAATAGAGGAAATCTCTGTAAAAGAAACGAATAGAATAATTCCTGAAAATAATAAATTTTCTATCGTTACGAGTGACTTCGGCAATAACAGTATTACACGAATAAGTCCAGATATAGCTATCTGTAATGACTGCTTGAATGATGTAAAGAAACAAGTTCACAGATTACATTACCCTTTTATTAATTGTACTCACTGTGGTCCTCGTTTTTCAATTATAAAAAGCTTGCCATACGACAGAGACTCAACAACTATGAATAGTTTTAAAATGTGTCCTATATGCCAGACAGAGTACAATGATACAAAAGACAGAAGATTCCATGCGCAGCCAATAGCATGTAATACTTGCGGACCAGTATACCGAATGAAAAATTCACAGGGAATATATACTGAAGATTATAACACGATACTTTCCTCTATAAAAGAATGTATTATAAATGGAGGAATTGTGACTCTTAAAGGTATAGGTGGGTACAACTTAATTTGCAATGCCACTAATCCTAATGCCATAAAACGTCTTAGAAAAATCAAGATGCGCCCTCAAAAGCCTTTTGCTGTTATGTTTTATGATAAAAGTCAGGCAGAGAAATATGTTTTTATCAATAATGATGAACTTCAATTGCTGACATCTTGGAGACGACCGATTGTTTTGCTTCGTGAAAGGCAGAAAATTTGCAGTAACGGACTAAATGATGGATATAGAACTCTTGGGGTCATGTTACCATATATGTTAATTCATCATGACTTACTTGAAAGTAAAGAAATAGAGGCTATTGTTATCACCAGTGCCAATAGTGATGGAGAACCTATAATCACACAAAATAATGAAGCCAGATACAAATTTGAACAAACAACGGATTTAGTAATAGAATATAATAGAGATATATATAATCGAGAAGATGATTCTGTTACACATGTCATTTCGGGGAAAAGCAGAATTATACGTCGTTCTCGGGGATATGTCCCTGAGCCGATACGTTCTGATTTGCATGTAGAGGGTATTTTTGCTGTAGGAGCAGACCTAAATAATGCTTTTGCTATAGGGAAAAATAAAGATATCATACTTAGCCAATATATTGGGAATATGCAAGAAAAGGAAAATCAAATATTTTTTGAGACATCAATGCTTCATTTTTTTCAAATATTCCGATTTTCACCCGAACAAATTATTTGTGATTTGCATCCCGAATATTTCTCAACGGCAATCGCTACAAAATATTCGATACAACATAATGTTCCATTATTACATGTCCAGCATCACCATGCCCATGCTGCTGCTGTAATGGCAGAATATAATTTAAATGAAGATGTCTTAGCCGTTTGTTTAGATGGTACCGGATATGGGGATGACGGTTGTAGTTGGGGTGGAGAAATAATTAAATGCAACTATACCAGTTACAACAGGTTGACTCATATCGAATATATGCCTTTGCCTGGAGGGAATGCTGTATCCAAGGAACCATGGAGAATGGTGATTTCATATCTGCATGATAAAAGTGGAATACGAACTTTATATCCTGATGATTTTATTGAAAGAATCGGTAAAAAGAAAATCAACATTATCGAGATGATGATGGATAGAAATGTCCTATCGCCCCTATCATCAAGTGCCGGTCGTCTTTTTGATACGGTTTCGTCATTAATAGGTGTCTGTGACATCAATACTTATCAATCTGAAGCAGCTATTAGACTTGAACAATTAGCAGACATTGAATGTAAAGAATTTTACCCAATCAATTGGAGTAACCCTTTAGATTTTAAGAATTTGGTCAAGCGGATAGCAAAAGATTACCAACTTGGAGTACCGATCTCTGTTCTCTCTTCTCGCTTTCATAATACGTTAGTTTACAGTCTCACACACACAATACATTATTTTTCCAAGAAAACTAATATCAACAAGATTATATTATCTGGAGGAGTTTTTCAAAACAAATTATTATCAAATCTGTTAATAAAACAATTAACAGCAAAAAAATTGCATGTTTTTTTCCCGTCTAAAATACCTTGTAACGACGGCTCAATTGCAATAGGACAAATAGCTATTGCTGCAGCCTTAAAAAAAAATAAATAACTCTATGCACGAATTATCTATAGCTCTCAGTATTGTCGAATTGGCAGCAAAAGAAGCGCATAAGGAAAATGCCAAAGAAGTAAAAGAGATAGAATTGGAAATTGGGGAAATGGCCGGAATCGATACAGAAGCTCTTTTATTTTCTTTACGCATTGCCATAAAACACAGTTTGCTTGAAAATGCCGAAATAAAATTGCACTTGATAAGTCCCATAGCTTATTGTTCCAAATGTCGTATAGAATTTGTTCCACAAAACAGATTTGAGCCTTGTCCTTTTTGTCACTCTTATGGTATTGAATTGAGACAGGGAAAAGAGCTCAGACTGAAATCTTTACTTATAGAATAATAATTTTAAAAAGGAGAAAAAACAATGTGTACAACTTGCGGATGTGATTATCACTCAAACATGGATCATGAAGAAATGCATAAGCATGGTATAGCCCACGAGCATCATCATGAGACTGGATATACAAGACAAAAGATAGAACAGGATATCTTATCTAAGAATAACTTAATAGCTGAAAGAAATAGAGGATATTTTGAAGCTAAAAATATTACATGCTTTAATATTGTAAGTTCTCCAGGTTCAGGAAAAACATCTTTTCTTGAAAAAACTATTGAACTTTTAAATAACAAGTATACAGTTTTTGTGATAGAAGGTGACCAACAAACGTCAAATGATACAAATCGAATAAAAGCCCTCAATGTTCCTTGTTTACAAATTAATACTGAAAACGGATGTCACCTAGATGCCAATATGATATACGAATCAGTCAAGAGTTTGGCTCCTGAAAATAATTCTATCCTATTCATAGAAAATGTAGGAAATTTAGTATGTCCGGCATTATTTGATTTAGGCGAACAAAAAAGAATTGTCTTGATTAGTGTTACTGAAGGGGATGATAAACCTTTAAAATACCCATATATGTTTGAAAGTGCAGATATATGTATAATTAACAAAATCGATCTTCTTCCTTACATAGATAGTAAAATCGAGAGAATTAAAGATAATGCAAGAATAGTTAATCCAGATATGTTATTTTTCGAAATCTCTGCTACTAAAGGTTCAGGAATGGACAAATGGATAAAATTGTTGGATAAACTAAAATCTGAATGATAAAATGGATATTAAAACTGACTTTTTTAACTCTGTAGCTTTTACATGGGATGAAATGTGTCATTATGACGATAAAAAAATCCGTTTTTTATTACAATTATTAGAAATTTGTCCTAATGATTCTATTTTGGATGTTGGAACAGGAACAGGGGTTTTAATTCCTTATTTTAGGGAAGTAAACCCTTTAGGCAAAATTATTGCGATAGATAACTCTCCGAAAATGATTGAAGTTGCTCAAAAAAAATTTAGTCAAGAAAAATATACCCAATTTTTAATATCAGATGTTGAACTGGATTGTATACACGAAACATTTAATCATATAGTGTTATATTCAGTATTTCCTCATATTGAAAATTAAAATTGATAAATAAAAATCTTAAAAAAGATGGAAAATTATTGATTGCACATTCAGACAGTCGTAATCGGTTAAATAATATGCATAAAAGAAAAAATAAAAGTGTGTGTAATGATATTCTTATTGATGTACAAAAACAGGCAAATTTGTTTTCACAAGCAGGATTACATGTTAAAGATGCATTTGAAAATGAGGAGCTTTATTATCTTTTACTTACACAATAATAATAAATATGATTTTTTTTGTAACTGTTTTGAAATACGGATGAAACCTTTATGTAGTTTATATTAATTACTTTTGTTAAAAATATAAACCCAACTTAAATTAAAATTTATGCTCAAACTAAAAACGACAATTGCCGCGGTGAGCCTTATTTGTTTTTTTTCAATTCCGTTGACCTATTCTCAAAAAATAGGAGAAAAAAATAATCCGATTTGGAAAACACTATCCGAAAACAATGAAAGAGATATATCCGAACTTTTAAGGAATATGCCTAATATAGAAGTGGGAAAAGGTATAACGTTTATGCCTAAGAATGAAAGTTATAAAATGACTATGCGATTCAGAATGCAGAATATGGTAGGACTTTCCTTCAATGAACATTTTTCTTTAAACAAAACAGAAGCACAAGTAAAAAGGTTACGTTTAAGATTTGACGGTTATATATATTCTCCTAAACTTACATATACTATTCAGTTAGGATTTACCTCTTATGATGCTAAAGTATTGCCTAATGGAAATATGAATATTGTACGCGACGCCATGGTATATTATGTTCCGTCCTCAACTTGGAACATTGGATTCGGACAAACCAAAATAAAAGCCAATCGTGCTCGTGTTAATTCTTCCAGTGCATTACAATTTGTAGACCGCTCTATTGTCAATAGTGAATTTAATCTTGATCGGGATTTTGGATTTTTCGGAGAATATAATACAAAATTATTCTCAAATTTCAACTTTGGAGCAAAAGCTTCTATTACAATGGGAGAGGGGAGAAACTGGAATACTTCCCAAAAAAGCGGGTTTGCTTATACCGGACGACTGGAGCTTTTTCCTTTAGGTCGTTTTAAGGGTTATGGAGAAGTGATTGAAGGTGATTACGAACGTGAAGAAAAGATAAAAATATTTTTAGCCGGAACTTACAGCTATAACAATAGAGCTTTACGCTTACAAGGACAAAATGGAGCAATGATGCCTGATAGTCAACATAGAAATATCTCTGCTTACTTTTTTGATTTTATATTGAAATATCGTGGATTTGCGTTTTATACCGATGTCATGGGACGAATTTGTAATACTCCGACATTTAAAGATAGTGATGCATTTGTATATAGCGGAAAAGGTGTGAATCTTCAAACCAGTTATATATTCCCGTCAAATTGGGAAATAGCATTACGCAACTCGACATTATTACCCGACCATAGAATTCAAGATTTAGCCGGATATAAATTTAATAATCAATCAACTTTTGGAGTAACTAAATATTTAATAGGCCATAGCTTGAAAATTCAGGCAGATGCATCTTATAATTATAGAAAAAATCCTATAATAAATGGGTATAATAGATGGGAACTCCGATTCCAAATAGAACTAGGATTATAAACATAAGTTAAGATAAAAATAAAGTAAGCGATTTTATACTCTAAAATAGAGCAAAAATCGCTTACTTTATTTTTCAAATCATTCGATTCTTACCTCTGACTCATCACTTTTTTACAACTTTTATTATCTCGTTTTCTACCTTTACAAAATAAATACCGTTAGCCAAAGATGAAAGATCCAGCATTGACTTGTCCGATTGCATTACTGTACGACCAGAAAAATCATAAACTGATACAATTGATGATAACGCTTTATTTGTAATAAAAATTTCACCTTCTGTAACAGTCGGATAAATAGACGGCTTATTTCCCTTTTCAGTCAGTACTCCGACAGGCTCACTCATTTCTAAATGTTTAGGCATTACTGCTGGTTGTTGTTCTGCTAAGACATTTTTCAATATAGGCAGAGTATATTTTCTGTTCCCCATTATCCAAATTCCATCTTCATCGAAGTTCCAACCCAGGCTAAGGTAAGTAGCCACATCGTTCACCTCTTCTTTTGATTTGTTCAGGCCATTGTTATCTGCTATTTTTCCGGATAGAGTTTTTCCATCTACCAACATTCCTTCGAATGCGTAGTTATTTAAAGTGGTTTTGGCAGAATTTTTTATCCAACCAACAATGCGACCAGCTGACTTAGAAGAAAAAATTTCAGAATTTAATGCGATAGAATTTTTTATCGTATAATTTTCACTCTGATCATTAGTCCCTCCGACAAGACCACCGGCTGATTTATCATTATTGGTAGATTTGACAACACCTGTACTATAGCAATTCTCTACGTTTATACTACGATATGCAGTTCCAACCAATCCTCCTGCGCCATCAGCACCTAATACTGTCGTATTTGCAACATAGCAATTGCGAATATTCACTGTAGTACTATTTGTAGATGTATATCCGAGTATACCTCCGGCAGCCGAACTTTTAGCTTCAATTGTACCACCTGCTACAAAACATTCATCGATTGATATTTCCGCTGTTGTGTAAGGTGTGTGTCCCACAAATCCTCCGACATTATTATTCCCTTCAATTTTTTTATCATCTGGAATTATTATACCAGTTCTTTTTATCACACCTCCAGTTATACTTCCAAAAAGTCCGACATTATTTATGGCTGGTCTATCAATCCAAAGCCCATATATAATAAAACCATTTCCATCTAATGAACCACTAAATCCATTTATAGGTTCCCAACCTTCTATTGGTGAATTTTCTGTGATCCAATTGGTTAAATCAATATTGTTTACTAACTTATAATGAGCTTCAGGATTATTTCGTATCTCATTCAATTCTGCTGCTGTAGTTATCAAATATGGATTATCTATATCACCAGGTTTACTTATATATAAATATTTTGGTGTTATTTGGGGTTGTTGTTCCATAGAGACATTTTTCAATACTGGTAAAGAATATTTTCCGTTACCCATTGCCCAAATTCCTTCTTTTGCATCAAAATTCCAGCCTAAGCTGGTGTAAATGGATATTTCATTTATTTCTTCTTTAGATTTGTCGAGGCCATTATTATCAGTAGCCTCTCCGGATAGAGTTTTACCATCCACCGACATTCCGTCAAAAGCGTAGTTATTGGAGAGCGTTGTTTTTGAACTATCCTTTATCCAACCAATAATACGACCCGCCGATTTTGACGATGCAATACTGGGATTCAATGCTATAGAATTTTTAATAGTATAGCTGTCTTTTGCATCGTTAAATCCTCCTGCAATTCCACCGGCAGCCTTATCGTTATTGGCAGATATTATGGTGTTGGTAGAATAGCAATTTTCTATGTTTATATTACGATATGCTGTTCCGACAATTCCTCCGGTTCCATCAACACTTATCACGGTTGAATTTGCAGTATAACAATTACGTATATTTACTGTCACGCTGTTTGTAGATGTATATCCGAGTATACCTCCGGCAGCCTGGTCTTTCGACTCAATTGTACCCCCTGTTACAAAACATTCATCGATTGATATTTCCGTGGTGGTATAAGGAGTTTGGCCGACAAGGCCACCTACATATTTTTTTCCTACAATTTTCTTATTATCTGGAATTATTATGCCGATTCTTTTTATTATGGCTCCGGCAACACTCCCAAAGAAGCCTATTTTTTCTGCCTCCGGTTTTTCAATCCAAAGTCCGGAAATAACGAAACCGTTACCGTCCAATACTCCTTTGAATTCATTAATCGGTTCCCAACCTTCCATTGGTGAATTTTCTGTAATCCAATCTGTCAAATCGATATTGTTCATCAGTTTGTAATGAGCGTCAAGATTATTGCGTATCTCATTCAATTCTGTTGCTGAAGTTATCAAATAAGGGCTGTCTTCATCCCCGTTTCCATTGCCACTGAAGGCATTCAGATTCATTGTAAAAATGCCTATATTTATCCAGGCAAACAACATTAAAAATAGACGTTTTCTCATAATTTTATAATTTGTATTAATAGAGATATGATAATTTATATATAAATATAATATCTGTTTTTTCGCGTTTGAGATTAAATTATTTTATCAAATACTTAACCGTTTTGTAATTTAATTGGGGTGTAGACAAACTAATCAGATAAAGTCCGCTGCCTAATTGGCAGGTATAACTATCACTAAATTGTTCTGAAACAATCGTGTGTCCGAGTAAATTTCTTATTTCTAATTTTACAGAATCTACTAAATCAATTGATTTGACAGTCAATTCGTGACCCTGTTTTGTTATTTGAAATGGACTTTCTTTTTTTTTATCATTAATTGATGTCAAATCATCAGAAAAAACACATTTAAATTTTGTCACATTTCCTGAATGGTCAGTTATAACCAGTTCATCATTTTCTTGTATAAAATATGACATACTATTCAAACTATATGACATATTACCTTCAAAAGAAATATTTCCTAAAAACTTTTCCGTAGTAAGATTCTGTACATTTTCTTCTGAATTCAAAATTTTTATTTGCTTATTCTCAAAATCTATAACGTATTCGTCTGATTCGATAATCCATCCGAATACTTCTATTTCATATAAAGAAGGATAAGCAGTAGAAGCATTACCACCGATAACCTCGACTTTTACAAATCGACTTTTGCTTTTCAAATTGTCGGAGATGGTATTTGACTGATTGTTAGTAGAACGATCTACTTCTGTAACAAAGTTTTTTCTATTGTCTGCTGTCTTCACATAATATTGATAAGTTCTGGTTCCATTAGGGTTATACCAATGAATAGTAATCTTATTTAAGATATATTCCTTTCCTAAATCAATTTCAAGCCAATGAGCATTCTTGTCTTTCGATGCCCAACGTGTAGTATAATCTCCGTCTACAGCATAACGCGCCAAGTTGTTTTCATTTATCTGTTCCGAATCGGTCGTTATGGGTTTATTTAAAGCTATATGACCGGAAACGAACTCATATATGGCCTTGTTTTTTTTATCTTCAGATGTTACTATTACTTTCATTCCGATACTAATAAATCCTTCTGTCACAAGAGTCTCTCCATCAGACTCAACAATAATAAAAGTCGCGCCATCAAGAGCCTGCAGGTAGGTATCGATATTTTTTACAGGAATATTTTCCTCAAATACGATTCTTTTGTTATCTATATCCACAACAAGTTTGTCAGATTGTAAATTTGTCGTTGTCCCAGCTATTTTAGTCCATATAACTTCATCTGAATACTCTTCTTTATTTTTAATTCCTATTACCTTGATTTTGTTTTCTGAGCCCGACAAGAGTTCGATATTATCCCATTTAAAAAATCCACATTGAACATCTTTTGATAGTTTTTTCCCTTTTGATGCACCATTTACAAAAAGTTCTACCGATTCACAATTAGAATAAATATTTACGGGAGTAATCGTTTCTTCTCGTTCGGTATACCTTCGGCTCGTAATATACACAAACGGATCATCGCTCCAATTTGCTTTATAAGCATAATAACTGTCTTTTTTCACTTTGCGGTCATAGGTAACCAAGCCTTTATCATTCGTACCAGGTTGATCCCCTTCATTTCTTCCGTCCGAAGCAAAATCGAACATATTCCACAAAAAGGTTCCCCAAACAAAATTTCGTGTAGAAATATCTACAATGGCTTGTTCATGAACTTTATTTTGATATTCTTCTGGATGAAATTTTCCTCCATTTGTTACCGGTTTTGAAGGGTTTATTTCATGGTGATAAATACTACCACCAGCTCCGTATTCTGAAAGTGCAGTAGGGCGAGATTCTGAATTTTTGAAATCATCCAACTTGCTACTAAAAAGAGGATTTTGTACGTACCATCCTGGATAGTAGTTCCAAGCAAAAACGTCCGAATCCCAATTTCTTGCAGTATAGTGATTGGTAGCTTGAACTGTTAGGCGGGTAGGATCTTCAATTTGGGCTAATTCGTTTAATTCTTTCATTAATCCCCTCATATGTGTATCGTGTTGCTCTCGGATTTCGTTTTGCAATCCCCAAAAAAAGACAGACGGACGATTATAGTGTTGACGAATTAATTCTCTCAACTGAGTTTTAGTAATGTCATTAAATGTTGCAGCAGTTCCAGGGCGATCTACAAGTGGTATTTCTGTCCAAACTGCTAATCCATATCGGTCACATAAATCATAGATATAAGGATCATGCGGATAATGCGCCAAACGAATAGCGTTTGCCCCCATATCATATATCATTCCGAAATCTTCATTTTGTTCCTTGCTGGTAACAGCATACCCCATGTTATATCGGTCTTGATGCTTCCCGACGCCACGTAAAGGATACAAATTGCCATTTAAAAAAAATCCATCTTTTGTTACAGAATAGTATCTAAAACCGACGTATTCTGATACAGCATCTATTATATTTTCACCTTCGGTAATCTCTAAATCTACAAGGTAGCGATAAGGATCTTTCTTTCCATTCCACAAATGTGGATTTTCAACTGTTACTTTTTCTTTAAATTGATATGAACTTCCAGGCTCTATTGCTACTGTCTTGTTCACTTTTTTTATTTCTTTGCCACCTGGACACATCGCGTTTACATCAAACGCTGGATTAGGAACATCCTCTATAGTTGTAAAATTATCAGGATTTCTCAATATTCCATTGATTGTAATAGTTTTAGTTTCTGAAGAATTATTCAATATTTTGGCTCTTATCTCTAAATCGGCACTTGCTTCACTAACATTGGTAGGAGTCAAGTAGAGTCCGGAAGAACCACAATCCATCAAATCAATATGTACAGGGTCTACTACAATTAAAGAGACATCCCTATATAAACCGCCTAAAACAGAAAAGTCTCCACCTAAAGGTATGATTTCTTCTGATAATCTATTATCTACTTTTACAGCAATAATATTATTCCCTTGCTGCATTTGAGCAGTAATATCAAAACGAAAAGCCGTATAACCACCCTTATGATTTCCTACAGATTTGCCATTTACGAAACACTCAGCTTGTAGACAAGCTCCTAAAAATTCAATATAAAGCTTCTTTCCTTGAAAAGAATCATTCCAAGGCAAAGATTTTCTATACCATCCAATAGTACGTAAGTAATTATTACCACCATCCTGAGCATCAGTACTATTCCATGTATGTGGAATATTTACAGTAGTCCATGTCTCATCTGCATAATCAACTGAAGCTGGAGCATCGGTAAGTATTTTAGTTTGAAACTTCCAGTTGGTGTTAAGATTGATTCTCCATCGTATTTCATTGGCAAACACAAATTGACAACAAATGAAAATACTGAATAGTAAAATAAATTTTCTCATAAATAACTAATTATAGATAAAATACTCTTTAAAAACGTCAGATTTTACAAATAATAATACCAACGGAAAACATATTATTTACTCAAAAAGGTAAGTAAGAAAACTTTTGTTGATAATGAGTTTTTATATTCCCTAACAGACTTCTTTCATGGCCATATTTATTATTCAAATAGAACTTGCTAGATAACTATCTGATTATATATTTACAACTGACACAAATGTATCATATTAAATAAAAAAATATAAATACTTTTTTATCTAAAAATGATACTTTTCAATATACAACTATTTAATAATTGGAGGAAATTAATAGATATAGTTTGGTAATAGTAGTATTGTAACTCTCAAATATTTAATCAATTTATTTAATTTCATGTACATTTCTTATACGTTTTTACCTCATTGTAGGAATATTAGGATATATACCAATTTCTATATACAATAAAAAAATATAAACAAAACATACGGAAGGTGAAATCCAAAAACAAGCTTCACCTTCCGTATGTTTTGTTTATATTATAAAATTATTTTTTTGAGAAATTTTCTATTTAAACACTATCTGGCAATTTTCTAAACTTTTAATTATGGCTAAAGATTCTACGTGGATACCTTTCTCTCTTAATATATGTCCTCCATTCTGAAATTCTTTTTCGATAATAAACCCCATTCCTGCAAGCGTTGCACCGGCCTGATTTATCAAATCTATCATGCCCAAAGCTGCATTGCCATTAGCTAAAAAATCATCGATACATAAAACATGATCTTCCGGTGTCAAATATTCTCCACTTATACTGACCGGATAGTCCCTGTCTTTTGTAAATGAGTGTACTATTGATGTGAGAGCATGCCTCATTGTTTTAGGTTCTTTCTTTTTGGCAAAAACAACAGGGAGCTGCATTTGATAACCAACCATAATAGCTGGTGCTATACCACTGGCTTCAATAGTCATGATTTTATTGATATATACTCCTGAAAAACGTTTTACAAATTCATCTGCGATGGATTTCATCAATTGAGGATCCATCTGATGATTGATAAAACTATCGACCTTAAGTATCCCTCCTTCAAAACAGGCTCCGTCTTCCAAGATTCTTCTTTTCAATATTTCCATTGTTTTACAAATCAGTCAATTGTTTTTCTGAAATCATCGTCAGATTAAAATTTTTAGCCACTTTGATTGCAGCATCTTTATCATTTGCTCGTAAAATAAGAAAGGCTTTGGACTTGACAGAAAAACAGTATATATATTCTATATTTATTCCATGTTCGGAAAAGCATTTCAGCTTTGTTGCAAAATCTCCTGCCAACGAGTCACATGAAATGGCAATCACTTCACTTAGGTTAGCACTTACTTTGTTCTCTTTTAATAATTTATATGCAGTCTGGGTATCAGACGTTATCAATCTTAGAATACCATATTCTGATGTATCAGCAACAGTAGCGGCAATAATTCGTATGTCCGCATGGCCTAATATATCCAATATTTCATTTAATCTTCCTGATTTATTTTCAAGAAAGACTGATAGCTGTTGTATAATCATATTCAGGAATTTTGGTTAATCATTATTTGTTATTTCTTAAATCTTTTACTCGTATGGCTTTACCTTCAGATAGAGGTAGGCTACCTTTATCTATTAGCTTGACTTTTGGAGTCAGTAATATTTCATCTTTCAATTTATGAGTTATAGATTTAGTTAATTGCTGTAACTTACTATAATCATCAGTAAACAAGTCACTTAATTCAACCTCCACCAGAACTTCATCATTATTTCCAACAGTATCTACTGTAATTAAATAGTTAGTTCCCAATTCTTTAAATTGCATTAAGATTTTTTCTATCTGCATCGGGAATATATTTACACCTTTAACGATAAACATATCATCACTACGACCTTTGATACGATCTATCCGACGATGAGTTCTGCCACAAGGACATGGTCCGGGGATAATCCTTGTTAAATCTCTGGTACGATAACGAATCAAGGGCATAGCTTCTCTATCCAGAGTTGTCAATACCAATTCTCCAATTTCTCCATCTTCCACCGGTTCCAAAGTTTCAGGATCAACAATTTCCAGAATGAAACAATCTTCCCATAAATGGAGTCCGTTCTGATATGTACACTCAAAAGCAACACCGGGACCACTCATTTCTGACATTCCAAAGCTATTATAGGCCTTTACTCCCAATAATTCCTCTATCCGCTTTCTCTGTTCATCAGTATGAGGTTCAGCACCAATAACTAATGTCTTCAATTTAGTATCTTTCTTGGGATCTATCCCTATCTCTGTCATTACTTCAGCCAGACGTGTCGCATAACTGGGTATAGCGTGAGCTGCTGTAGTACCAAAATCTGTAATAAATTTTATTTGCCTCAAGCTATTGCCTGCAGCAGCGGGGACAGTTAATGCTCCCAAACGCTCTGCTCCATATTGAAAACCTAATCCTCCGGTAAACATCCCATAACCTGATGTATTTTGAAAAACATCAGTGTCCCGTATCCCGACCATATATAAGCATCGAGCTACACGATTGGCCCAATTATCCAAATCTTTCTGAGTGTGGCAAATCACAGTCGGATTTCCTGTCGTGCCACTTGAAGAATGTAGTCTCACTACATTTTTCATATCAGTTGCAACTAAGCCAAATGGATAATTATTTCGCAAATCTTCTTTTGTCGTAAAAGGTAGTTTCCGTACATCTTCTATGCTACAAATACTGTCAGCAGACAGATTTCTTTCCTTCAAAATTTTGGAATAAAAAGGAGTGTGTATTGCAATATTTATAGTCTCTTTCAGCCGCTTTACTTGCAGTTTTTCAAGTTCCAATCGGGTTATTGTCTCAATTTCAGGTTGATAATACATCTTGTTATGTGTTTTTGCTATAGTACAAATATTCTATTTTTACAAAGGTATATCTTTTTGTTCGAGTTTAATACATTTTGCTTTCATTTTTGCAAAACAAGTATAAAAAAAAGTAGGATTTACTTTCATTTTCTTATTTGTAAATCCCACTTAAATATTTTAAGTTATATAATTAGAAAAAATTGTCTAAATCAAGAATTTTGATATAAATATCGTTTAATGCTCCGCTTTGGTGTTTTCTCAAACTCTTCATAATAAATCTTCGTTTTACTAATCTGACTATATGCCGGTAATTCTTTATTCAGAGCAATACGATTTTCTTCCATCTGAGTTGTAATTTTATCTCCTGCCAAGCCTGCCCGTTCTGCATTCTCAAAATCGGGATATACCAATGCAACTAATTTTCCATCCTGATCGATAACAACGGACTCACTCACATATGGCATATTATTCAACTTAGCTTCAATTTCCTCTGGATAAATATTTTGTCCCGAAGGTCCTAAAATCATGCTCTTGCTACGACCTTTAAGATACAAATAACCATCTTCATCAATAATAGCCAAATCCCCAGTATTCATCCAGCCATCATCTTTCATAACCTGTCTTGTCGCTTCTTCATTTTTATAATAGCCCATCATCACATTATCTCCTTTTACATGTAACTCTCCAACAATGGATTGAGGATCTGGAGAATCTATGCGAGCTGCCATTCTTTCAACCACTTTACCACATGAGCCAGTACGTGCTTCCTGCCACCAAGCATATGAAATCAGAGGGCCACATTCTGTCATTCCATATCCTACAGTAAAAGGAAAATCTATTTTGCTAAGAAATTGTTCTACATCCGGATTCAAAGCAGCTCCTCCAATAATCATTTCTTGCAAATTCCCTCCAAATGTTTCCTCTAATTTGTTTTTTATACGAGTAAGCAACTGAGTGTCGAGTACAGGTACCATCAACATTAATTTCACCAGAGGTTTTTCTAATAAAGGAAATACCTTGGTACGGATAATTTTTTCTATAATAAGAGGAACGGCAACAATCAGCTTCGGTTTTATTTCAGCAAAAGCATCCATGATTACTTTGGGGGAGGGGACACGTGTCAGAAAATGAATATGACAACCCTTCGCAAATGGATTCAAAAGTTCTATAGCCAAACCATACATATGAGCCATAGGCAGCATGGAAACAGTGCCGTCACCAGCTTGTAAAAAGTCCAGATTCTCGTTACAGAACTTCAAATTTGACCAAATACTTCTGTAAGAAAGCATTACTCCTTTTGAAAAGCCTGTCGAGCCAGAAGTATAATTAATCAGAGCCAGTTCATCAGGTTTATCATCATAGTACTTCACATCGTCTTTCGTAAATCGGCTTGGGAACCGCTTTCCAAAATATTCATTTAGATGTTCACGGGCATCAATTAATTTGTTTGTCTTTGATTTCAACACAGAAAAATCTGTCATCATGACTATAGCATTCAACTCTGGCATTTGTTGCTCATTCAAATTTTCCCAGACAATATCACCTACAAATAAAAATTTGGCGTCCGAATGATTGACGATATGATGTACATTATCAGCTTTAAACTCATGCAGTATGGGAACGGCTACGGCTCCATATGTCAATGTTGCGAAAAAAGCAACAGCCCAATGAGACGAATTTCGTCCACAAATAGCAACCTTATCTCCGTGTTTTATATCTGCAGCTTCTAAAAGAATGTGCATTTTTGCAATCTTCCTTGCAATATCTTTATAACTGTAAGAGACCCCTTTAAAATCAGAAAGAGCTATACTTTCCCAGTTCTCCTTTATTGCATTTTCTATATACCAATTGAAACTCTGTTGCATAATTCAACGTATTATTTCAGACAAATATAGCAAATAGTTTGAATGAAATGTTCAATGATATAACAAAATAGAGAAACAAAAACTAAATATTACTTTTATAACTTTTCTTGAATGGCTCTCATTATATTTAAGAAATCTTCATTAGTCATTCCAAAATTAACGTCATCTTTGTAATGAACATAATCTTCAAAATAATCACTGGCTACATCAGCCATTAAGTTGTCTCCATCTAAAGATAAACTGTTGAGAAAATGTT
>NZ_LN877938.1:82843-92617 GCF_001403595.1 Gabonia massiliensis
AGATGTGATATGTTCGTTACGGGCAATTAAATAAACTGTTTTATAAAAATTCTCAGCACTTCCAAATACTGGGATAAACAAATTTTTTATTTCTGATGGTAAATTTATAAAATAGGATTCTGTCGGTGTCATTGTTTTATTCAAAAATATGTATCGGCAAAAATAAATAATTATTATATATTATTTGTAATAATAATTCGGAATTGAGATTTACTCAGAAATTTTGTCTTCTATTTTTTCAGTGTAAACAAAAATTCAAGACCTCCATCCAATCTATTTTTAGCCAATATTTCTCCTTTATGGAAAAGCACAGCATTCTTGACAATTGCTAAACCTAATCCCGTTCCTCCTAATTTTCGTGAACGTCCTTTATCTACTCGATAAAAACGTTCG
This sequence comes from Gabonia massiliensis, assembly GCF_001403595.1. NCBI lineage: Bacteria > Pseudomonadati > Bacteroidota > Bacteroidia > Bacteroidales > Porphyromonadaceae > Gabonia > Gabonia massiliensis. Next base: position 83,237 of record NZ_LN877938.1, read on the forward strand.
AATAGACGATTTAGATGTTCTTCTGCAACTCCGGGTCCATTATCTGAAAATGAAAAATAATAGTAATTATTATCTTGTAAATAGCACAATATCGATACTTGTGTGCCATTTCCGGCATATGATAAGGAGTTATCCATCAAATTACGAAATATGGAATATAGAAGCGCATGATTTCCGTTAATAGGTGCAGGATTTGGGATTTGGCAGTTGATCGACATATTTTTTTCTTCTAATGCAACTGCCGAGTCATTTATAACTTCACTAATAATTGCGTTTAAGTCTACTTTTTCATAATCGAACAAATCATTTGATTCATCTATTCTATTCAATAAAGAAATATCTTGCAAAAGCCCCGTTAACCTAATTGTTTGGGCATAACATCTCTCCAAAAACAAAGTTTTTTTCTCTTCTGAAAGGGCCGGATTAGATAAAATAGTTTCCATATATCCTTGGATACTACTCACTGGTGTTTTCAATTCATGGGCGATATTTTGAGTCAACTGCTTTTTTAGACGGCTTTCCTCTTCTTGCAAAGTTATATTGCTTACTGAGATTTCGAAAGTTCTGTCTTGAAAAATGATACACTCCACCTGAAAAGTTTTGCTATTTTTTGTAATCAGCATAGAGTCACTTACAACATCATCATTTTTATGCCACGTATTTAGATTTTTATCTATAAATGTCGTTATTTTTTTGAAATCCGGGACATTAAATACATTATTTGTATTGGTTAAGGGTATATCTGAAATAAGATTCACATACTGTACAAAAAGATTATTGGCAACAATAACTCGTTTATCATGGGAAAATACGGCTAATCCTTCCCGTGAAAATTGTAAATGGCTAAATAATTTTTCTTTTTCAATAGACAATTCTTCTTTAGTATTTCGAAGATTCTTATATATACGGATAATATTATGAGTAATATCTCCTATGTCATTTTTTGCCAACTTTACGTGAATATCCACAGGTTTGTCCTGTTCTGCTTTTTGTGAAAAGTCTTGCAAAATAGAAATAGATTTACTCAATTTATTACAAAAATAATAGAGTATAATTATCACAAGTAAAGATATGGCAATAAGAAAATACGTAAATTTATTATCAGCCTTTAACATCGATAGTGTCGAAACGTCAAAAGGTAAAGATGAACGTATTATTATGTCATCATAACGACGGGATGAATAAAAAAAATCTCTTCCTAAAGTTTCCGACTTCCTTACAGAATATCCCACACCCGTATTCAATGCCTGCATAATTTCAGGACGATTTTTATGGCTGGGTAATGGGATAGAATCATCATGACCGCTATCGGTAAGGACTTTTCCCCCGACAGTTATGATGGTGACTCTTAAATTTTTATCAGTTATACCCCGAATAATCGAATCCAATCGGGCTTCAGTCATTTTTGAAGAAGAGTATTCTCTATAAATCAGATTGTTATAATCCTGAAGGATAGAATTTAACATTTCTTTTCTTGATTCTTTATCCAAGTTATATTGAAAGAAGAATATTACGAGTACAAATGTTACAAAAAGAGTAGCAATCGAAAAAAAAAGTTCTTTATAAAAAGGAAGCCTATATTTGGGCTTATTGTCATTATTCATCTTTTCCTAATAATATCATGCTGTTTCAAAACAATACCCGTATCCTAAACGAGTAACTATATTTTTACCGAACTTACCGATTTTTTTGCGAAGGCGGGTGATATTCACATCGATTGTCCTGTCGAGTACATATACTTCATCACTCCATACTCTTGATAAAATTTCTTCTCTGGAAAATACATGGCCCTGATGCTCAAGCAGCAATTTGAGTATTTCAAATTCTTTTTTTGTCAAGGTTATTTCTTCATTACCAATAGAAACCTTTTTTTTGGGAATATCAATTATCAGATCTTCAAAAGATATAGTTTCCTTATCTTCCTCGTTTTTTATTGCTGTACGTCTCAATACTGCTTTTACACGAGCCATGACTTCTCTAATCGAGAAAGGCTTAGATATGTAATCATCTGCACCTAAATTAAATCCTGTCAAACGATCATTTTCTGTGTCTTTTGCCGTAAGAAAGATAATTGGAACTTTTGGTTTTGATTCATCTTTACGAATAATATTGGCCATTTTAAAACCACTTATTTCGCCCATCATTACATCCAACATAAGCAGTTGATATACCGATAAATCTTTTTTTAAGGCTTCTTCTGCAGAATTGGCAGTATCTACATCAAACCCTTCGATTTCAAGATTGAATTTTAATATTTCACATAAATCTTCTTCGTCATCGACGACTAAAATACGGGCATTTGCCATAATATTGAATTTTAAATTTACATCGCAAAAATTCAAAATACTTATTTCAATACAGTGAAACAAATATTACAATTCTATTTCATCATTTTATATATGAACTATCACTTATAAATCTCATCTTTAGTCACACTTCAAAATTAAATAAATTATTTCATTTCATATTATCATACGATAGGAAAGTTGTTAATAGCTTATAATAGGAATATAGTCTATTCCGAAAGAAATAAAAATTTCTTTATCTTTGCACCTAAAATAAAAATTAGATGAAAAATATTCGTAATTTCTGTATTATTGCCCATATCGACCATGGTAAAAGTACATTGGCCGATCGTCTATTGGAATACACGAATACTGTAGCCGGAAAAGATTTACAGGATCAAGTCCTTGACAATATGGATTTAGAACGTGAGCGTGGAATAACAATAAAAAGCCACGCTATTCAAATGGATTATTCATATCAAGGGGAAAAATATGTTTTGAATCTGATTGATACACCGGGACATGTCGATTTTTCTTATGAAGTCTCTCGTTCAATTGCTGCATGTGAAGGAGCTCTTCTTATTGTGGATGCATCACAAGGAATACAGGCGCAGACCATATCCAACTTATACATGGCTATAGAAAATGATTTGGAAATCATCCCTGTCGTAAATAAAGTGGACTTGCCCAGTGCCATGCCTGACGAAGTTGAGGACCAAATTATTGAATTATTAGGGTGTAAAAGAGAAGAAATTATACGAGCCAGCGGAAAAACAGGTATAGGTGTTGAAGAAATATTGAAAGCTATCGTAGAACGAGTGCCGGCTCCTGAAGGAGACCCGGATGCACCATTACAATGTTTGATTTTTGACTCTGTTTTTAATTCATTCCGAGGTATTATTGCATACTTTAAAATAGCAAATGGCATTATCCGTAAGGGAGATAAGGTAAAATTTGTGGCTACCGGGAAAGAATATGAAGCCGATGAGATAGGTGTGCTGAAATTAGATATGGCTCCTCGAGATGAATTACGTACTGGAGACGTAGGATATATTATATCAGGTATCAAAACTTCCAGAGAAGTAAAAGTTGGAGATACGATTACTCACATCGCTCGGCCTTGTGGGAAGGCAATCGATGGTTTTGAAGAAGTAAAACCAATGGTATTCGCAGGTGTTTATCCGATAGAAAGTGAAGATTTTGAAGATTTAAGGGCATCTTTGGAAAAGTTACAATTAAATGATGCTTCACTGACATTCCAACCAGAATCGTCGGTGGCTCTTGGTTTTGGGTTCAGGTGTGGATTTTTGGGATTATTGCATATGGAAATCATCCAAGAGCGGCTCGATCGTGAGTTTGATATGGATGTTATTACCACTGTGCCGAATGTGTCTTATAAAATATATGATAAAAAGGGAAACATGACCGAAGTTCATAATCCGTCGGGTCTACCTGATCCGACCCTCATAGAACGTATTGAAGAGCCTTACATTCGGGCTTCTGTCATAACAAATACTGATTATATAGGTTCTATTATGACTTTATGTCTGGGTAAGCGAGGAGAACTGGTAAAACAAGAATACATATCTGGAAATCGAGTTGAGCTGATATATGACATGCCTTTGGGGGAAATAGTAATTGATTTTTATGATAAATTGAAAAGCATATCAAAGGGATATGCCTCTTTTGATTATCACCTTCATGATTTCAGACCATCTAAATTGGTTAAGCTCGATATATTGTTAAATGGAGAATCTGTTGATGCTCTTTCTACATTGACACATTTTGATAATGCTGTACCATTCGGGCGTCGTATGTGTGAAAAATTGAAAGAATTGATACCGAGACAACAATTTGATATTGCAATACAAGCTGCAATAGGAGCTAAAATAATTGCTCGGGAAACAATAAAAGCTGTGAGAAAAGATGTTACGGCTAAATGTTACGGGGGAGATATTAGTCGAAAACGAAAGCTTCTCGAGAAACAAAAAAGAGGAAAGAAACGAATGAAGCAAATAGGGTCTGTCGAGGTACCGCAAAAAGCATTTCTCGCTGTCCTGAAACTAGACTAAATAATATCAAAGTAACAGAAAAAGTCTTTTAAGCTCATTCGTCAAACTTAAAAGGCTTTTTCTTTGTTTTTAAGTATAACAAAATTTTTAATTATGAAAGATACAATATATGCACTTCGTAAATCTCTGCAAAATTATGCTAATGGAGGATATGTTCTTATCGGTGTGACTATATTAGCCATGATAATGGCCAATTCTGGATTAAGTAATTACTATTTTTCTTGGTGGAATGTTCCAGTCTCTTTGCAAATTGGAAATTTCAATCTTTTCAGCCACCACGGTGAAGCTATGACTTTGATGCAGTTTATTAATGATGCTTTGATGGCAATCTTTTTCTTTTCTGTAGGGCTTGAAATAAAACGAGAGGTGTTGGTTGGTGAACTCTCTTCTATAAAAAAAGCATTATTGCCAGTTGTCGCAGCTATGGGTGGCATCATTGTTCCAATTCTGATTTTCCGCTTAATAGCCGACGGAGATATAGCATTAAGAGGAAGTGCCATCCCGATGGCAACAGATATAGCTTTTACATTGGGTATATTAAGTATGTTCGGGAAGCGTGTACCTATCGGCCTAAAAATATTCTTAGCAACATTAGCCGTCGCAGACGATATTGGAGGTATACTTGCAATAGCTATATTTTATTCGAGTAGTATATCGGCATACTATTTATATTATGCAATCGGGTTATTGGCTATTTTATGGATAGGAGGATATTATCTGAAAATAAACAGCAAAATGTTTTATATTTTTGTCGGTATTGCTGTCTGGTTCTTATTTTTAAACTCTGGTATTCACCCAACAATTGCCGGGGTACTTGTTGCATTTTGTATTCCAGCCCATCCTATGATGAAAACGACCAAATTTATCGAAAAAATCAGAGAAAATATAGCTCATTTCCCTGTTTCGAAAAATCAAAAAAAAGGAGAGACCAATATTCTCTCCAAAGAACAGTTGAATTTTTTGAAATGTGTGGAGTCTGCTTCAGACAAAGTGATAAGCCCTTTACAAGATTTGGAAGATGCTTTACATCCTGTCGTTAACTATTTGGTTATCCCCTTATTTGCATTTGCTAATGCAGGTATAGCTTTAGGAAATATCCAAATCTCCGATATATTTCATGGAGTAAGTTTAGCTGTGTTTATGGGATTATTTATTGGTAAATTTGTCGGTATATTATCATTTGCCTATATGGCAGTAAAAACACATTGGGTTTCCTTACCTCATGGGGTAACTTGGAAAATGATAGCTGGAGTATCAGCATTAGGAGGAATTGGGTTTACTGTATCTATGTTTATTGCCAACTTATCTTATGGGAATATGTCTGATGGAAGTATATTTCTTAACCAGGCAAAATTGGGCATATTAATAGGCTCTCTGATATCTGGTATTTTAGGTTATGTATTACTAAATATGTTCCTACCTAAAGAAGTTGATGAGGAAGACTTATAATAAATAAAACAGGCCGGTTAACTAAGATAACTTAACGTCAACCGGCCTTTGGTTCTTTAAGAAAAATTATTTATCTGTTTTCATACTGTTCTTGATCAAATATCCTATAATAATTAAGTACATCAATAAACCTAATGATTGAGTCATAACGTCGCTTAAATGGCAAGTATAGGAGAATCCGGCAAACCGAAGTCCGGCACTGACTACTCCCATTAAAGCCCCGCCAGCAATAAACCCTGAAGCCAACAATGTTCCTTTTTCGAGACGAGCTTTATTCACCGCTTCTTTTTGGCTGCGGGTACTTACATACCAACTAATCAATCCTCCAATAACAAGAGGTGTATTCAATTCCAAAGGAATAAACATACCCAAAGCAAAGGCCAATGCAGGGACTTTAAATACCGTAAGTATAACCGCGATGACAGCCCCTATACCATATAATAACCAAGGGGCTCCTTTCCCGGACATCAGGGGTTCTATTACCGCAGCCATTGCGTTTGCCTGAGGAGCTGCTAAGCCATTTTCAGAGGTAAAACCGTAGGTATCATTCAAAATCATTATTACGCCACCTACCGTTGCAGCAGAAACCAATGTTCCTAAAAATTTCCAGGTTTCTTGTTTCGCTGGTGTAGATCCAAGCCAATAACCTATTTTTAAATCTGTTATAAATCCTCCAGCCATGGAAAGGGTAGTACAAACGACACCTCCAATAATAAGGGCTGCAACCATACCTGATGTTCCGGTCAACCCCACTGCTACTAAAATTACAGATGCTAATATCAAAGTCATGAGTGTCATTCCCGACACAGGATTTGTACCGACTATCGCAATCGCATTAGCAGCTACGGTCGTAAACAAAAATGCAATAACAGAAACTACAATAAATGCGATAACAGCTTGTGTTATTGTATGTATCACTCCTAAATAAAAGAAAAGAAATATTAATATCAATGTTGCGATACATGCAATAGCTATAAACTTCATCGACAAATCTCGCTGTGTACGCTTTACGTTTCTAACTACATTTTCTGTATTTCCTCTTAACTCTCGTGAAGCAAGTCCCACTGCACTTTTTATAATATCCCAGGAACGAATAATTCCGATAACACCGGCCATCGCAATCCCTCCTATACCAATATGTCGTCCGTATGTCGTGAATATTTGTTCTGGAGACATCATTCCTACTGTCATCTGGATATCTGAGTTGCCAAGGGTAAGTACCGCATTATGGAAAATAACACCTAACCCAGGAATAATTAAGAACCAGACAAATATAGACCCGGCACAGATTATTAGACAATACTTCAGGCCTACGATATAACCGAGCCCTAAAACAGCGGCTCCAGTATTTATTTTGAATACCACCTTTGCTTTTTCGGCAATCATATCTCCAAAAGGTAAAATTTTTGTAGTCAAGACTTCGCTCCACCAGCCAAAAGTTGATAGTACAAAATCATACAAGCCACCGATAATACCTGCAAAAATCAAAGGTTTTGCCTGATTACCCCCTTTTTCTCCGGAAATGAGAACCTGTGTAGTTGCTGTTGCCTCCGGAAATGGATATTTTCCGTGCATTTCCGATACAAAATATTTACGGAATGGGATTAAAAATAGTATCCCTAAAATACCTCCCAAAAGGGAACTCAAAAAGACTTGCATAAAATTCACAGTCAATCCCGGGATGATATATAATGCCGGTAGAGTAAAAATAGCTCCAGCTACGATTACTCCCGAACAAGCTCCGATAGACTGTATAATGACATTTTCACCTAAAGCGTTTTTACGTTTTGTGCTGTTCGACAAACCTACAGCAATAATGGCTATCGGTATAGCAGCTTCGAAAACCTGTCCAACTTTTAGTCCTAAATAAGCTGCTGCCGCAGAAAATATGACAGCCATAACAATACCCCAAGATACCGACCAAGGTGTTACTTCNCGGGAGACATGACCGGATGAAACTCTTCTCCTTCATTCAATTCTCTGAATGCATTCTCTGGTAGCTTCATCGGCTCTTTTTCTTTTTCTTTCATCAATATAGAGTTTAATATTTAAAATAAGCAAATAAAATTCGTGGCAAGTTAACAAAAAAGGAAGATATATAAAATTGAAAAATAATTTTTATCTTGCGTCTTCTTTTACAAATAACAATGAATATTATTTTATAATGAAAGAAATATTACAGTATTTAAGGGAATTACGGGTAAATAACAATAGAGATTGGTTTAATACTCATAAGGATAGATATTTGGAATTAAGACTCTATTTTCAAAATAAAATGGATGAACTCATTCAGAGAATAGCTACTTTTGATGAGGAATTGAGGGGAGAAGAGGCTAAAAATTGCCTTTACCGAATATATCGTGATACTCGTTTTTCTCCTGATAAAACTCCATACAAAAATCATTTTGCAGCATATTTATGTAAAGGTGGTCGCAAAAGTGTAAGAGCGGGTTATTATTTCCATATCGAACCCGAAAATTGCCTGATAAGCGGTGGGGTATGGTGTCCTGAGCCTAAATTATTGAAGGAGTTGCGTCAGTCGGTATATAATCATACGGACGAATTCAAAGAAATCATCGAAAATAAAAAGTTCAAAGCAGTTTATCCTGAAATGGAAGGGGAGATGCTAAAAATAGTACCACGTCCGTTTCCCAGAGATTTTCAAGATGGAGAGCTTCTAAAAAGGAAAGACTATGTCGTTGTTTCTTACAAAGAAGAATCTCTCTTCGATACTTCTGAATGGATGGATAAAGTTGTAGGGGATTTTAAATTACTTATGCCATTCAACCGTTTTCTGAACTATACCGTAGATGATGTGTATGATTTGTAGTAATGTATATGAAAAAGTTTTGGATTTATAATTTAGCCCTATCTCTGTCTCTTATTATTGTATATTTAATTGTAAATTATACGGAAAAGGACTATTCTCATACGATATTTATAGCTCATATTATTTTAGGCATTTCCGTTATGCAACTCATTGCTGAATCTGTATGCGCTATTGTTTGGATGCATAAACAATCAGTAAATAGTCTGATATTCGGAATTTCATCTATTTTCTTTTCTGTATTAATATCCTTGTATATGTGGAATTTAGTGTATCTAAATTGTGGATAATCATATAATTTCCATATTTTTTGTTTTTAGGCTTAAGCGAAAATAATGAAGTATCAATTAGTAAAGTATTCGGTTTCGTCAATCGAGTTCTACAACTGTTATACCGGCTCCTCCTAATTGAACATGTTCATCTTGAAAATGACGGACACCCGGAACTGTTTTAAGATATTGTCGTATCATTTGTCGTAATGCACCAGTTCCTGTACCATGTAATATTCGTACTCGGGTACAGCCTACTAATATAGCGTCATCGATAAAATAGGTAACTGCTTGTAAAGCTTCGTCTCCACGCATACCTCGCACATCAATCTCTTGCTTGAAATTTAATCGTTTGTCTCTCATATCATCAGCCGTTTGAGCACTCACAAACGAGTCTTTTGCATTAGCATCTCGTTTCAATTGATTTTTGCTAACTTTCTCAAGTTTATCCAATTTTATATTTGACTTTAACAAGCCAA
>NZ_LN877938.1:92773-271546 GCF_001403595.1 Gabonia massiliensis
TTTTATATTTGACTTTAACAAGCCAAAAGCCACGATAGCATTTTTCCCTTGTATATCAAGAACTTCTCCGGCAGAATTTTGTCCTTTTAGACGCACAGCATCTCCAACAGTTATTACATCAGGACGAAATATTTCCTTTTGTTCTTTCTGAAGAGAATTTTTCTTCTTCTCTTCACGTTCTTTTATTTTTTGTATTTTTCGAGAAATTTTATCGTCTATTTGAATTTCTCCTGATATATGACTTTTAAAATCATTCAACTGACGACGTATCTCCCGGGTTTTTTCTTTTTCAGCCTGGACTTCCTTTATCTGACGAATAGTATTTTCAATACGTGCGTTTGTTTCTGACAATATCCTTTCTGCTTCAGCCTTAGCTGTAGCTAAAATTTCTTTACGCTGTTTCTCTAACTTCTTAATATCTGCTTCATAGCGTTCGGTAATCTCCTCCAAACGTTTTTCTTTCTGTCGTATGTTCTGTCTTTTACTTTCCCAATAACGTTTGTCTCTAACGATATCCTGTAAATATTTATCCATATCGACATAATCAGAACCAACTTTATCTGACGCTTCTGCAATGACATCTTCCGGCAAACCGATTTTTCGAGCGATTTCTATGGCAAACGAACTACCGGGGTTACCAATTGATAATTTGAATAACGGCTGCATTAAATGGCGATCATATAGCATAGCTCCGTTGATGATGCCTTCTGTATCTTCTGCAAAATGTTTTAAATTTTGGTAATGTGTCGTAATGACTCCATAGGTATGTTTTTGATTAAATCGGTCAAGTAATGCTTCAGCTATAGCTCCACCAATCTGAGGTTCTGTTCCTCCTCCAAACTCATCGATTAACAAAACTGTACTCTCGTTACTATTCTTCACAAAGTACTTCATGTTAGTAAGATGAGAACTATATGTACTTAAGTCATTTTCAATAGACTGCTCGTCTCCAATATCAATGAAAATATTATCGAATATTCCACATCTCGAATTTTCATATACAGGTATTAATAAGCCGCATTGCAACATATACTGCAATAGTCCCACCGTCTTTAGACATACGGATTTTCCTCCTGCATTCGGACCGGAAATCAGCAATATCCTGTTCTTTTCGGTCAACATGATATCCAAAGGAACTACTTGTTTATGCTGTTTCTGTAACGATAAATATAAAAGCGGATGCACTGCATGATACCAATCTATTTGCCGGCAATTTTCGACAACAGGTAAAAGAGCATTTACTTGTAAAGCAAACAAAGCTTTGGCTCGTATAAAATCGATATCTGCTAAAAACTCATAAGAATAGAAAATATCCTCGGATAATGGCCGCAATTCATCTGAAAAAGAAGTTAAAATTCGGATAATTTCCCGACGTTCTTCACTTTCAAGTTCTCGTATCCTGTTATTGGCTTCTACAACTTCAGCAGGTTCTATAAATACCGTTTTACCACTGGCTGATTCATCATGTACAATCCCTCGTATTTTTCGTTTAAAAGCTGGCATAACCGGAATTACCAAACGTCCGTCACGCATAGTTGGAGTAACATCTTTATCTACGATGCCTTCGGTCTGAGCTGTTTTTAATATATTACTTAAACTTCTGGATATTCCCGATAGAGTGGACGATAATTCTCTTCTGATTCGTGACAGTTCGGAAGATGCATTATCTTTTATTCTTCCAAACTTATCTATCATCTGGTCTATACGTGAAATCAGATGCGGAAATACCGATACATTTCCTGACAATTCAGATAAATACGGATACAAAGGTTTTTCGTCATCTTCATCAGTTTTGAAAAATTTTACAATATTCCTTATTGTATCCAAAGACCTGCGCAGGTCAAACAATTCTACCTCATCGATATAAGTTCCCTCTACCCGGATTCGTTTTAATGCCGGCCGTACGTCAAAAAAATAATTTGCTGGAAACTCATTTTTCCCATTTAATACAGCAACAAATTCCTGAGTTTGATGCAATAATTTTGTTACCTCGTCATATTTATTCAGAAATACCATCTTTGATACACGTTCCTTACCAAGCGTACTAAGACACTTATCGGTTATCAATTCTCGAATTTTGTCAAATCCGGTTTTCTGTTCAAAATTATCTGGATATATCACTTAATTTTATAATAATAATTAGTCCGTCAAAGATAATAAAAATCCTCTTAATAAAGAGAGTTCGTAAAACATGAACAAAAGTAATCGATAATCGTTATTGCAATAAAAATGTTGTTTTATATAAGATAATAGTTCAAACAACAATTTTTTGTTCTATGCTGATAAATTGATGTCGTAAAAATAATAATAACATTTAAATTTGATTAATTATGGAGGTTGTAAACAAGGCATTTGACGATGTCAAAGAATTTCTAAAATCTGTGGTTCCTCCCTGTACTGCTACTATTGATGACCACTATCATTATGAAGTATGGGCTATAAAGGAAGAAGCAAAGCTATCACAAGAAAATCATGTATTTTTCGGTTCGGTAATAAAACATGCCGATAGTATTACTGTTACTTTTAATGATAAATTAGGCAAAGAAAATTCTAAAGAACTTTTCTCTGATTACTTATTGCAAAAAATGCAACATGGTCGCATTTGTATTCATGAAATGAACCGTCAATTACACGAAGATTTACAAAACGCAGTACAAAATCTGACAAGGTATTATAATAGCATGGGATGGATATAAGCTCAAAATATTTTTAATCATGTCCAGAAAAAAAGTGGACATGATTAAAAATAAACTCATGTCTCCAATTAAATGATAACACACTCTGATAACATCTGTTTTTTATTACACTAAAATATTGAGTATATTTTCTCTATTTTTTTTCGAATAGTATATATTTTTCAGCCGAATCTATTATTTTTGGAGCAAAATAAAACAGCTAAATAATGTTTACGGTAAAAAAGACTCTTGAAATTTCGGCTTCACACAGTTTAAAGTTATCATATGAAAGTAAGTGTAGCCAATTACATGGACATAATTGGATTATCACTATTTATTGTCGTTCAAAAGAATTGAATGAAGATGGGATGGTAATAGATTTTACCCTTATAAAAAAGAAAATACAGGATAAACTTGACCATAAAAATTTGAATGAAGTACTGTCCTTTAACTCTACAGCAGAGAATTTAGCATACTGGATATGTAACCAGATTCCCCAATGTTTCAAGGTCGAGGTTCAAGAATCAGAAGGAAATATTGCAATTTATGAAAAAGATTAATGAAATATTTTACAGTCTACAGGGCGAGGGGTATTACACAGGAACTCCAGCTGTTTTTGTAAGATTTTCAGGATGTAATTTGAATTGTGATTTTTGTGATACGGAACACTTATCCGGAGTATTTATGTCTGATAATGAAATCTTAACTGAAATAACACAATATCCTACAAGGCACATTGTTTTGACTGGCGGAGAACCAACTTTACAAATAGATGTCCCTTTTATGCAAATGCTAAAAGAAGATAATTGGTATATTCAAATTGAGACGAATGGGACATTGACTTCTGGATTATCGATTGCTGACAGATGGGCTGATTGGGTCACATGTAGTCCCAAAAAAGATTGTATTCGAGAAAAGGCAAATGAACTCAAGGTTGTATATACAGGCCAAGATATGTCTCAATATGATTCCTTTATATGTGACATACGATCATTGCAACCTTGCTCTATGCTCAATACACAAGAAGTTATTGATTATATAAAAAAACATCCTCAATGGAGGTTAAGTTTACAAACACATAAAATGCTCGATATAAGGTGAGCTGATATATCCTTTATGTATAAATATGATATAAATACTACCGGATATATATTAATTATTGATATATTTGCAAAAATTTTTTGATACTTGTTTAGATTAATGACATATGACACAAATTGAAAATAACGAAGAAGAAAAAAGAAGCCTTAATTTCATTGAAATTGCTGTCGAGAATGATTTGGCTGCTGGGAAAAACGGAGGTCGTCTAAATACCCGTTTCCCTCCAGAGCCAAATGGATATTTGCACATAGGACATGCTAAGGCTATATGTATGGACTTTGGTATTGCTCAAAAATATGGAGGTACATGTAATTTGCGCTTCGATGATACAAATCCTGTTAAAGAAGATGTGGAATATGTTGATTCTATAAAAGAAGATATTCACTGGTTGGGTTTCGACTGGGGAGACCGTCTTTACTATGCATCTGATTATTTCCCCAAGTTATGGGACCTTGCAGTAAAGATGATTGAAGAAGGAAAAGCTTATGTAGATGAACAATCTGCAGAGGAAATAGCACAACAGAAAGGGACTCCGACCCAGCCGGGTACTGAGAGTCCATATCGAAATAGGAGTGTTAAAGAAAATCTTGATTTATTCACTCGTATGAATAAGGGAGAGTTCGAAGAGGGTTCGATGGTACTTCGAGCCAAAATAGATATGACTTCTCCCAATATGCATATGAGGGATCCGATCATGTATCGTATTATCAAACATCCTCATCATCGTACGGGGAATACTTGGAATGTATATCCCATGTATGATTTTGCACATGGACAATCAGATTACTTTGAAGGAGTTACCCATTCTATTTGTACTCTTGAATTTGAAGTGCATAGGCCTCTATATGATTGGTTTGTTGATGAATTGGCTGATGATAGCTATCGCCCCCGTCAGTTAGAGTTTAATCGACTAAATCTCACGTATACGGTCATGAGTAAGCGTAAATTATTGCAACTCGTGAAAGAAAACTTAGTGGCCGGATGGGATGATCCTCGAATGCCTACTATATGCGGACTGAGAAGGAGAGGGTATACCCCTTCATCTATCAGGAACTTTATTGACAGAATCGGATATACCAAATATGATGGATTGATCAGTGTATCTTTATTGGAACATAGTATACGCGAAGAGCTTAATAAAACTGCAAATCGAGTATCGGCAGTTATTAATCCAGTAAAATTGGTTATAACGAACTATCCCGAAGGGCAGGTTGAAAACTTAATAGCAGAGAATAACCCAGAGAGTCCAGAAGCAGGTTCTCATGAAATTCCTTTCACTCGTGAACTTTACATCGAACGTGAAGATTTTATGGAAAATCCGCCTAAAAAATTCTTCCGTATGACTCCGGGACAAGAAGTTCGTTTGAAATCGGCTTATATAGTAAAATGTACTGGCTGTAAGAAAAACGAGGCAGGAGAGGTCGAGGAAATATACTGTGAATACGATCCCTTGACTAAAAGTGGTATGCCTGAAAGCGGTAGAAAAGTAAAGGGAACTTTACATTGGGTATCAGCTCAATATAATCAAAAAGTGGAAGTCAGATTGTATGACCGATTATTCAATGTTGAAAATCCTGCGGAGGAGAAGGAAAGAGATTTTAGAGAATTGTTGAATCCTGATTCGTTAATTGTAAAAACGGACTGTCGTATCGAGCCTTATTTGGCGAGCATTGCAAAACCTGGTGATAGATTCCAATTTCAACGTATGGGATATTTCTGTGTCGATTCAGACTCAACATCTGACAAATTGATATTTAATCGGACTGTCGCGCTAAAAGACAGTTGGGAAAAACAAAAGAACAAATAATCTTATTTAAAACTTATAGTTACGAGCTGCTGTCTATCGAAACGGTACACGGCAGTTCGGTTTTTATATAAAATGTCCGAAAAAAAAGGATCTGGCTTGTTAGCTCGTTATGAGCAAATGCTAAAGGAAAAGGGAAATTACTATTTCGATGCCGATGAATGGGAGGAAATAGCTTATCAGTATGAACTTACTGATAGATACAAAGATGCTTTGGAAGCCATAAATCATGGGCTATCGATACATCCGGGAAATATTTCTTTGAATATAAAAAAGGCTCGTTATTTACTGGATATTGATGCAGTAGAAGAGGCCGAAAAGTTAATCTATTCTCTTCCTAATGATTCGGTAGATGCAATATTGATCCGGGCTGAAATCCATTTTATTCAAAATAGGCCTCAAAAAGCCAACCACCTTTTGCGAAATCTTCTTAACAGTGAAGAAATTTCTTGTGATTTATGTTTTGAAATAATGGACATGTACCTTGATTTTGGCTATTTCGATGAATTAGTTGAATTCGTTAATGAAGCAGACAATCTATTAAGTGATGGCTCAGAATTATTACGAGAAATGGCCCTCATTTATGAAGATAAACAGGATTTAAATAAATCTATAGAAATATACAATAAACTTATCGATAGGAACCCTTATTCTACAGTAGACTGGTTTAATTTAGCCAAAGTTTATGCATTACAGAAAAAATATGAGAAGGCAATAGATGCTTGTGATTTTGCCTTGACTACCAAAGATGATGACGAGAACATATTATCATTCAAAGGGTACTGTCTTTATGACCAAGGATCATATAGGGAAGCAATCGACGTCTTCCTCGAATATGCTAAAGTTGCTGATGAAAAATCAATAGCATATGAATTGGTTGCCGAATGTTATGTAAAACTGGAACAAAATGGCGAAGCGATAAAGTACTTGAATGAAGCATTATCTCTTTCACCCGAAAGTTCAAATTTATATTATCAGTTGGCAACTAATTATTATGATATGGGGAATACTCCCAAAACAATTGAATGTTTGATTAAAACATTAGAAATAGACCCGGAAGACGCAGAAGCTCTTGTATTTATGGGGGAAATAAAAGTAGATGAAAAAAAACTCGATGAAGCAAAGCAATACTTAGTCCGAGCATTTAAAATAGACTCGTCAAATATAGATGTCTTGACTCTTTTGGGTGATATTGCGACAGAGCAAGAAGACATAGAAGAATCTATCTTGTATTATGAAAAGGCATTAGAAATAAACCCTTATGATGTAAAACTCATTTTTAAATTGATTCTGGCTCATTACAATACCGGAAACCAAGATAAAGCTGCTTCATTAATAAAGCATTTGGACGAGAGTACTTTAAAAATTGATGATATTGAAGAAATTTCAGAAGAAAACAAAAATGAACTGAAACAAACAAAAGAAATGCTGGATAAACTGCGAAATATCCTTCGAAAAAATTTGGATGAAAATTTATAACTATAGGATAAAATAAAAATGAGAAAATCAAAAGATTATTTGTTATTAGCTCTAAAAGGCATGGGAATGGGAGCTGCAGATGTTGTCCCTGGTGTTTCTGGTGGAACAATAGCTTTTATTGTTGGCATTTATGAAGAGCTTATTGATTCGATAAAAAGTATAAATCTAAAAACAATAAAACTTTTTTTTACTCTAAGATGGGTCGCTTTTTTTAAAGCTATCAATGGATCATTCTTATTTTCTGTTCTTGCGGGTATACTCATCAGTGTATTTTCGTTGGCAAAACTTATTACATGGTTACTTGAAACACATCCGATTCTTGTCTGGTCTTTCTTTTTTGGATTAGTTTTGGCTTCTACATATTTCGTCTCAAAACAAATTGAAATATGGGATTGGAAAAGATGGTTATCTTTTGTCATTGGAGTAGGGACAGCTTATTATATTACGATAGCTACTCCGGCACAAACACCCGATTCCTTACTGTTTATTTTTATGTGTGGATCCATTGCTATTTGTGCTATGATTCTACCAGGGATATCAGGCAGTTTCATACTGTTACTCATGGGAAAATATGAGTTTATTATGAACGCAGTCAAGTCATTAGACATAGTTATTATCGTTATATTTGCTGTAGGTGCAGCAATCGGGCTTATCCTATTTTCTAACGTACTGTCTTATTTATTAAAAAATTTTCATGATATTACTATTTCTGTCCTATCAGGCTTTATGTTAGGTTCCTTAAACAAAGTTTGGCCATGGAAAGAAACTATTCAAACTTTTACCGATAGTCATGGCAACATAAAACCTCTTATAGAACAAAATGTACTGCCCAATGAATATCTTTGGCAAGCCATATTACTCATGATTATGGGATTTCTTATGGTATACATCATTGAAAAAATTTCTGGTAAAAAAGAGAAACACGAATAAAATAAAAGTTTCTCATCCTCTCTCATAAAAATATAACATGATTCTATTATTCTGGACAAACAAAAATTAGGACTAAAATCTTTCTCCTTATTACGATGCACAGAATAATAGAATTTTTGTAAAAATCAAATTCATTGTAAATCTACTTTTGGCATATTGACCAAAGAGGCAGAAGGAAAATACTTATTCATATATAATTTTATTATCTGTAGTGTATCATCTTCTATAATTTTATCAGTTGACGGATACATGTTATATATTACTTTATACAATTTTATACCTCTTTGCAACAATGCTTCAAAACACAATAAAGTATGACTGATGCTTCCCAGCCGTCCTGATGTTACCAATATAACCGGGTAAGCTCGTTGTGCAATGTAGTCAATAGTCAATAAATCTGTTGTCAAAGGTACCATAGGCCCTCCGGCACCTTCTAACAAAACTATGTCATATTGGTTTGCAAGCTTTTCTGTTGCTTTCGATATTATTTCCAAATCAAGATTTTGGTTATCGATCCGAGAAGCCAAATGAGGAGATGCTGGGTATGAAAAAATTACTGGGGCAGTAAGACCTTTTTTATCTACTTCAGTAAAATCTATACCCATTATTTTACGATGCAATTCTATATCTTCAGAATAACCACTATTACCAGTTTGTACAAGTTTTTGTGTTATAACAGAGCGACCACAATCAAATAGCTGCTTAGCCAACCATCCAGTAGCAATTGACTTTCCTATATTCGTATCAATTCCGGTTACAAAATAAGTCCCATTCATATTCATCTTTTTTTTCGTGCTATAATATATATCGGATGATATGTCAGTGTTAGACCATTTTCCGACATATGTTTTTTTTTATAATTTTCACAAAACGATACAACCTGACTTGGAGATAAAGGATTTTCATTCAGTCCATTAACTCCTGTTTTTTTTAAATGTTTCAATACTTCTATTGGAGTTTCAAAAAAAAGAGGTACAAATTCTTGAGAAATAGTTATCATTTCAAATATTTCAGAAATAATAGAAATCCATCTTTCAAGGGAATAATAAGACAATCCTCTATTTGTAAGTGTTTTTATTTCCTTTAAATTGTCCAAACCAAATGTAGATATAGCTATTATCCCGTTTTCAGACAAATTTTTTTCTATTTTTCTTAAAAAAGATTCTATGTCTTCAAACCACTGTATAGTAGAACTACTTATAATCAGGTCGTATTTACCATCAAAATTCAATTGCTCTGCGTCTCCCGGAACAAATATTATACTATCTTCCCACGAAGAGTTGAAAAATACATCACAAAGATCATTAACAACAAATTTTATAGGATGGAACAATCGATAAAGTTCTCGGGTCAATAAACCTGTTCCACAACCAATTTCAAGCACATATGGGAAACAGGTACCTTGGGTGCGAATAAGGGTATTTAATAAATGCTTTATTATCGTTCGTTGAGCATAAGCTTCCCCGTCATATGAGATAAATGATTGAGTAAATGCATTTTTTATCTTTTCTTTATTTATACTCTTCTTCATCTCTTAATATAAAATTGAAATTAATGTAATGAGATGCCGGAATGACATTACAACAGGCTTGGCCATTCCAAGCATTCTTTTGGTTAGCAGTTGTAAATATCAGATCTTTATCACCGATAAAAATTTCATCCCAATTAAATATCGGAGTAGGAGAGGACAGTGCTGTTTTTCCTATCATCATCAATTCTCTTTTAACACTATCTAAGGTTCTTTGGGGCTTATGTTCCATAAAGAGAGCCAATAAATCCTTTCCATTACACATACGACGGTAAAATTTCAATAAAGATTTTTCCGTCAAAGAATGCAACGTTGCATCATAGATTTCCGGAATCAATCCTTTATTGTAATCAATCGGATAAAGAGTACCATTTATCGCTATTTTTTTTTCAAATTTTAATCTCTTATGTTGTAATAAAAAAGATGCAACCCAAACGCCCATTGACCAACTAACTAACTTTATATGATTATACTCAACAAATAAGCTTTCATTAAAATTCATTTCTGCATAATCATAACAGATACATACATCACCGTTGAACTCTCCCAATTCAGGAAAGACGTGATAATCCATTCCCCAACCGGCAAAGAACAATAATAAACGGCTCTCGTTATTATGTTTAAGAAAATAATACTTCATTCCGATTTGTCTTCTTTCATGATTATAGATAATAACTCTTTTGTATCTTGCAAAGAGCAATCCGCAGTAAGTGAAATACGTAATCGTGCCGTCCCCAAAGGTACAGTTGGCGGACGTATCGGTAATACATAAAATCCTGCTTTTTGTATCTCTTTAGCCAGATGGCTTGCTCGCTCAGAGGCTCCAACTATATAAGGAACTATATGGCTACAACTTTGGTGTTGCTCTCCGTTTAAACGATTCAAAGGGGTGTATAATATTTGGCTAATTTTATGTAAATGCATTCTTTTATCAGACATTAGAATCGCTTTATTCAATATAAATAGTGTCCATTCCAAATTCACAGGCGGTAAAGCTGTTGTAAAAATGAGAGTACGCATTGTATTTATAAGAAAATCCCGACATCTACGAGTACAAATTACATAAGCTCCCATCGATGCAAAAGCTTTTCCAAAAGTTCCTACTAAAAAATCTATCTTGGAGATAATGCCCCGTTCTTCACAGCATCCCAATCCCTGTTTCCCTCGTACTCCAACAGCATGAGCCTCATCAACGTAAAGCATAACATTCTGATAATTATTTTTTATTTCCACCAAGCGATTGAGTTCCGCTTCATCACCATCCATACTGAAAATACTTTCAGTAACTATAATGACTATATCAAAATGAGATGTTTTAGTATCCAATATTTGTTCTAACTGTGCATAATCGTTATGTCCATATCGAATACACTGCGCATCAGATAGGCGAATTCCATCGATTAAACTGGCATGAACCAATTTATCTGCCAATATAAGAGACTTACGTGTCGTGACAGCTGGCAATATTCCTATATTTGCATGATAACCACTATTGAAAACCAGTGCAGATTCTGATTCGTACAATTCTGCCAAACGGCTTTCCAATCGATTATAAACATCGTAATTGCCCGTCAACAAACGAGAAGATGAAGAACCTGCAATAAAATGTTCAGCTGTCAGTCCTTCTAAAAATTCGTTTCTTAACTCAATATTGGATGCTAACCCTAAATAATCATTCGAAGATAAATTCAGTAACCACCGGTCTTCATAATAAATCTTATTTTTTTTATGTACAAGAGTAGAAAGTGTACGATAATTTCCATTATGAATGATAGTAGATAATTGATTCTGAAAGATATTTTTCATCCTATTTTTGTTGTTTAATGACGTGTAATAACGCAGATATAAGAATATCAAGCTGTTCCTCCTTGATAATGAAAGGAGGCATTACATATACCAATTTCCCGAATGGCCGTACCCAAACGCCGGAATCGACAAATTGTTTCTGGATAGTTGCCATATCCACAGTATTTTTCATCTCTATCACACCGATAGCCCCTAAAACTCTAACATCAGCAACTTGAGGATACTCCCTTGCTGGAGCTAATGATTGCATTAGCCGTTGTTCTATCCAGTGTACTTTATTTTTCCAATTTTCTTCGAGTAGGAGAGACACAGATTCTTTAGCTACTGCACAAGCCAGAGGATTGCCCATAAAAGTAGGCCCATGCATGAATACTCCAGGCATTCCCGTTGATAGAGTCGTTGCTATATCATCCGTTGCTAATGTAGCAGCCATAGTCATATATCCTCCTGTCAGAGCCTTTCCTATGCACATAATATCTGGATAGATATTGGCATGTTCGCAAGCAAACAATTTGCCTGTTCGTCCAAATCCTGTTGCTATCTCGTCAAGAATCAGTAATACATCATGTTTCTTACATAAACGGCGCGCTTCTGTAAGGAAACGAGGATGATAAAAATTCATACCGCCGGCACCTTGTACTACTGGTTCCAAAATGAGTGCAGCTATTTTATCGGAATTTTGAACCAGACATTTTTCCAACGGTTCCATACAAGAATCCTCCCACTCATCATAATAACGACACGAGGGGGAAGGTATAAAATAACGCTTAGGTAGGGTATTTCCAAATATAGAATGCATACCCGTTACCGGATCACAAACAGACATAGCATTCCATGTATCGCCATGGTAGCCCGAACGAATTGTAACGAAGTTACATTTTTCAGAAAGCCCTTTCGCATACCAATATTGTACCGCCATTTTGAGTGCAACCTCTACTGAAACAGACCCTGAATCACAATAAAAAATCTTCTTTAAGTTTTCAGGCACAATTCTCAATAGCAAACGTCCCAACTCCACTGCTGGACGATGAGTAATTCCTCCAAACATAACATGAGACATCTTTTTAAGTTGTTCATTCACAGCGTGATTAAGCCTGGGGTGATTATAACCGTGAATAGCAGCCCACCAAGAAGACATACCGTCAATTAGCTTTCTCCCATCTTTTAAATTCAAATATACATTGTTTGCACTTTCTACTTCATATACAGGTAAAGGATTAACAGTGGAAGTATAAGGATGCCATAAATGCTCTTGATCAAATAAGTATAAATCGTCTATATCCAGTTTATAATTCATATCCAGCTTTCTTAATAAGTTTATAATCTTCGTCGATTTTAGAACTTACAGTAGTCAACATGTCTCCGACAATAGTAGCGTTAATGCCTATTTTCAGGGCTCTCAACTGTATACTTTCAGAAATTTGGGCACGTCCTCCGGCAAAGCGCAAATAAGATTTGGGATGGATAAACCTGAATATAGCTATTGTTGTCAATATTTCATCATCCGAAAGGCCACAAATATTTTCAAGTGGAGTGCCTGATATAGGTTGCAGTATATTGATAGGAATAGAACATACATTTAATTCTTTTAGTTTAAAAGCCAGTTCTATGCGCTGTTCCATCGATTCCCCCATTCCTATAATTCCACCCGAACAAATCTCCAATCCAACTTCTTGAGCATCTTTTATCGTTTTTATTTTTTCCTCCTGAGTATGTGTTGAACATAATTTTCCAAAATAAGATGGAGCTGTCTCAAGATTACAATGGTATCGACTGACACCGGATGCCTTCAATGCTGACAAGTTTTCTTTCGACAATAATCCCAAAGATGCACATAGAAACATGTCGGTTTTCTTCGATAATAAATTATATATTTTACAAATTTCAGACATTGAATTTCCTGTAACTCGTCGTCCGCTGGTAACCAAAGAAAAACGTTTTACTCCTTTTTTCTGATTCCATAAAGCATGTTCAAGTGACACCTCCGGAGATACCAAATCATAAACTTTTATATTTGTTTGGTAATGTACCGATTGTGCACACCATTTACAATCTTCGGGACAACGGCCAGAACGAGCATTGATAATAGAACAAGTATCGAATTTCTCCGTATGAAAAAAATGAGTTATTTCTTCTGCGGCTTCATACAGTAATTCTTTATTTTCTATCCTGACTAATTTTAATGCTTCGGAAAACTCAATTTGTCCTCCTGCCAAAATTCTCTTTTTAATTTGTGACACCATATTGGTATAGTTTTTATAAATAAAAATCCGGAATAGGTATATAATTATACCTATTCCGGATTTGGTAATTAAGTGCAAATTAAATTTTACGTAGTTGTCCCTTTTTGCCGAAATATTTTCCAACAAAATAAGTAAATATTCTTTTTCCCATAAGCCTATATCCGACTCTTCTAAATCGACTTCTGACCCAATCAAAAAAGTAGAATATTCTTTATTTGTATAGTATAGTGAAAAATGTCTTTGCTTACGGAGAGATGCTTCTATAACACTTTTAGATAATGTTCCTATATTCACACAGCGACCTAAACTGTAAAATGCAGCATAACGATTCCGGCTCCAACGCCGAAATCGAATATGATCGGATGTAATAGAAAACTTCTGTATCATTTTTCTAAAAATAGTAATACAAAGATAGCGAAATAACTGAAAGTTTTTGATTTTTCTCTATTTCAAAAAACACGATTTAATAAATCTTTATGCAAGATTTACATCATTCTTAGTATATTTGGAGATTGAATATCATATAACAAAAAGCTATATACAGTAAGAATATGATAAAAACTAAAAAGTATCACACAGTATATTTATTTACATTTATTTTCTTATTCTTTACATGCTATCTTGATGCAGCATCTATGGTTCGGCGCAAAAAAAAAGACAATCCAGATGATTTGGCAAGCAAAGAATTTCTTTTTATGGAAAAGAACTTTACGTCTCAAAGCTGCACTCAATGGAAGCAAGGAGATAAATTTGTCTATTTAAGTGATGATTTAAGCGTTTTACTACATCCGGAAACGCCATTGGATAATCCGAATCAATCCTTTAAAAATAAAATATTTACATTTGAAGGAATGACAGAAGAATCTATTTTGGGATACAAATCATACGTTAATCTCATTTTTGACTGTGAAGGAATTAAATATAGATTTGAGACTGGTAAGAGTAAAGATGATATGAATAAAACTTCATATAAACCTTTATTACCAGACCTCATACAATTATCTGTATTAGAAAAGGCTAGAGAACTGTTATCTGGAAAAAAATTATACATACGTACCTCAATCTGGTATAATGATGAAGGTTATGAGATAGAAGGCCGTAAATATATTCCTGTGACTATAATAGATGTATTACCTGGAAATAATATTTTGCCTATACAATTCCGATTTGTAGATGATATTGGTAAAGAAGGCCGTGTGTTTGGCACTTTGTTTCCTGATGCAAATATCGGACAGTTTATCTCTTTTGATCGATTATTTACTTTTGATAATCCTCGGGACAAATATAAGACTATCAACAATGAAAATTGGTCAAGAATAACTTCTGGTAAAGTATCTAAAGGTATGACAAAAGAAGAGTGCCGATTATCGTTGGGTCGTCCCAATGAGGTAAAAAGGATTCCTACATATGAGGGATTGAAAGAACAATGGTTCTATAATACCGGAGCTTACCTATTTTTTGAAGATGGACTGCTGACAAGTTTCAGACAATAAGTAAATACAAACCAATATTATAAATGCACAATGATTATCAAAGAAAATTACTCATTACAAGCTCATCATACATTCCATTTGCCAATTAAATCTCGTTGGTATATTGAATATAAATCTATTGAAGAATTAAAAAAGATCCTGAAAGAGGATTTATTAAAAAAACATTCGTTTCTGCATATTGGAGGAGGGAGCAATTTGCTTTTTATACAAGATTATAATGGAGTTATTTTACATTCTGGTATACAATACATTGATATTTTAGAAGAAAAAGATGATAGTATTTTATTAAAAGTTGGTTCCGGAATGATTTGGGATGACTTTGTCAAATATTGTGTAAATAATAATTGGGGAGGGACAGAAAATCTGTCCATGATTCCTGGAGAAGTAGGAGCTAGTGCTGTACAAAATATAGGAGCTTACGGTGCCGAAGTAAAAGATATTATTGAAAATGTCAATACTATAGAAATTGCAACAGGGCACGAGCGAACATTCAAAAACATGGATTGTAAATACAATTATAGAGAAAGTGTTTTCAAGAAAGAACTGAAGGGAAAATATATTGTTACATCAGTTGAGTATCGGGTAAGAAAGAATCCTGTTTTCAATCTCTCTTATGGAAATCTAAAAGAGGCCCTTTCCAATTATGATACTATAACCTTGCAAAATATAAGAGAAGCTGTAATGACTATTCGTGAAAGTAAACTTCCTGACCCTAATACTTTCGGTAATGCAGGAAGCTTTTTTATGAATCCTATAATTTCTTTGAAACAATATAAAAAACTCCAAGAGAAGTATCCCGATATGCCCCATTATCCTATAGATGATAAGCATGTGAAAGTACCAGCTGGATGGATGATAGACCGATGTGGTTGGAAAGGAAAAGAGCATGGTGGTGCTGCTGTATATGATAAACAAAGTCTGGTTCTTATAAATAAAAATGATGCGACTCCGAAAGACGTTATCGAACTTTCTCAACAAATACAAAAATCGATAAAAGACACTTATGATATAACTATTTACCCTGAGGTAAATTTTATTTAAAAATGATTTTGAGGTAAAAAATGATGCAAATAGAATTTTTGGGAACTGGCACATCTACCGGAGTTCCTCAAATAGGTTGTAAATGTGAAGTTTGTACTTCTCTAAACATAAAAGACAATCGGCTGCGAGCATCAGCACTATTTTCTGTCGACAATAAAAATATACTTATTGATTGTGGCCCTGATTTTCGCCAGCAAATGTTACGTTCAGGTATAGAGAATATAGATGCAGTACTTATTACCCATGCCCATTATGACCACACTGGCGGCATAGATGACTTAAGACCATATTG
Organism: Gabonia massiliensis; assembly: GCF_001403595.1. Classification (NCBI taxonomy): domain Bacteria; kingdom Pseudomonadati; phylum Bacteroidota; class Bacteroidia; order Bacteroidales; family Porphyromonadaceae; genus Gabonia; species Gabonia massiliensis. The sequence continues at coordinate 109,166 of NZ_LN877938.1, forward strand.
TGCACACTTTCCTGTTCCCATTTATTTGGAACCAGAAGTTGCCGGTGCAATAAGGACAAGACTTCCTTATTGCTTTTCAGATAAACGATATCCCGGTATACCAGACCTTCAGTTAATAGAGATAGATACTGAGCCATTTGAAATACAGGGAATTCCTATTATCCCTATTAGAGCTATGCATTTCAAACTGCCTGTTTTAGGTTTTAGAATCGGGAGAGCAGCCTATATTACAGATATGTTGACCCTTCCCGAAAGTGAGTATAATAAGCTCAAAGATTTAGATGTACTTATAATCAACGCTTTACGACATACGGAGCATATATCTCATCAAAATCTGAAGTCTGCATTACAAGTAATAGAACGTATTGCCCCCAAAAATGCATATCTAACACATATGAGCCATCAAATGGGATTACATGAAGTTGAATCAAGACAATTACCTCCCAATGTCCAGTTTGCGTATGATGGGCTTATTATTAAGGTTTGACATTGAACTAATCTTTTAGAATACTTGTTTTAGTCATAATCAGTTACTCCTTAATATTTTTAAATTATGGCTAAAGCAAAAAAAATAAAAGTAGAAACTGGGTCTAATATGGCTCCAGAATCTTACTATATTAAAGTTACGTCTGACGGGCCTTATCTTGTATATGGAAATCCGCCTATTGACCAAGAAATCATTTTGCCTAACGAAGAGGGTTCTTCTTGGGTTTATCGTAAAGGAAAACATTTCACACCAGACCCTGCCCATACAGCTTTATGTCGATGTGGCGAATCAAAACACAGCCCTTTTTGTGATGGTTCCCACGAACATGCCCATTGGAACCCCAAAGAGACTAATAACAAACGCCCTTTGTTAGAAGACGCTGAAGAATTTGAAGGTCCTACTATGATTTTGGCCGATAATGAAAAGTATTGTGCTTTCGCTCGTTTTTGTGATGCCTACGGACGTATATGGAATTTAGTTCAAGAAGCCAAAACCGAAGAAGAAAAAGAGATTGTACGTCATGAAGCCGGTCACTGTCCTGCTGGGCGTTTAGTGTTATGGGACAAAGAAAAAGAAAAAGTTTTTGAACCACCTTTCGAACCCTCTATCGGAATTATTGAGGATCCAGGAATAAAAGTAAGTGGTCCTATTTGGGTAAAAGGAGGTATCCGCATCGAAAGTGCCGATGGTACAAGTTATGAAATAAGGAACCGAGTAACTTTATGCCGATGTGGACATTCCTCTAACAAACCATTTTGTGATGGAACACACGCATCTATGGAATTTAGGGATGGAATACCTTTTGCAGATACTGATAAAGAATGGTAACTGTTACAAATTGAAAATAAGGAATATACGAAAAAATATTCCTTATTTTCAATCATTTCGCATTCAGAGAATAAAAGATAGATTTTGAAATTTCAGGAAAATAATGTAACCTTGCGCACTTGAATCGATAAATTTTCAAAACATGGAAGAACTGACATTGACGACTCCGTCTCTTTTATTTTCAGCCGTATCTCTCATTATGTTGGCATATACCAATCGCTTTTTGTCGTATGCGCAAATTGTAAGAACATTGAAGACTGAATATGACTTGCATCCATCTAAAATCACGGCTGCACAAATAGAAAACTTGCGTTCCCGACTATATTTAATACGTATGATGCAAATTTTAGGAATTGTCAGTTTATTGCTAAGTGTAGTCTGTATGTTTTTAATATATGTAGGTCTTCAAACATTTGCTGTAATTGTTTTTGCAATATCATTACTATCCCTTATTGCGTCTTTAGGAATATCTATAGGAGAAATTATTATTTCTGTCCGTGCTCTCGAACTGCATTTAAGTGCGATGGAGCATAGAAAACCCGAATAGTGTAGGGGAATTAAGCAATCCATTTTTCGACCAATGGAATCAGTAAAGATGTCATAATGCCCATCAAGCCTATTGCCAATCCACTGATAGCTCCCTCGACTGCTCCGAGTTCTATAGCTCGAGCAGTACCTAATCCATGAGCTGCCGCACCTAATGCAAGACCTTGTGCAACTTTGCTTCGCACATGAAGTTTACGGAGTATAAACGGTCCTATAATTCCTCCTAATATACCGCACAAAACTACTGTTACAGCTGTTAACGACGGTATTCCTCCTGAACGAGCAGATAAGCTCATTGCAATAGGCGTAGTGACAGATTTAGGCTCCAAAGATGCTATAACCGAATGGTCAACATTCATTAACTTACAAATCAAAATAACGCTGACAATACCGACAAAACTGCCAACTATGATAGAGCTGGTTATAGATAAGACTTTTCCTTTTAAATAGCCGATTTGTTCATATAGAACATAGCCTAAAGCCACTACAGAAGGTCCTAACATAAAATTAATAATATAGCTCCCATGAAAAAATGTATCATAATCTATGCCTGCCCATTTTAGCACTCCAATTATTACAGCTATACTTATTATGATAGGATGCAGAAGAGCAATATGGCTTTTTGTATATATAAAAACGCCCAACAAATAACTGCCCATCACCAAAAAAAGGAGAAATGGTTCCGAAATCAATAACTCATGCATAATAATACTACTATAACCTTTAGATTTTCTTTTCTAATTTATCTTGCATAATACCTACTACTGCTATAATAACAGCAGTAGTAACAACTGATACGACCAGCAAAGCTATCCAATATCTGGCAACTAATTCATAAGAAGCCATCAATCCTACACCTGCTGGGACAAAAAATAAAGCCATATTTTTGGTCAATGTATTCGATACACTCTGAACATCTGTCGGTTTCACTATTTTTGCGACCAACGACAGAAATAACAAAATCATACCACATACACTTCCTGGGACTATACCCCCGATAAAATGACTGATACATTCCCCCAAAAAGTAAAACAACATTATTAATGCAGCACCTTTAATCATAATTTTGCTTATTTATTCTATAAAGTCCATTTTCACAAATTACAAAATTTTCATCACATAGAAATCGTAAAGTCTCAATTACTTTGTCTTGAGGATAAGAGATATTTTCGACTAAAGTTCCTAATTCTGCAGCACCTTCAGCAAGATACGTCCGAATATCCTTTTCTATATAAGAAAATTTTTCTGTTGACAATTTACCTCCTAATTTATTCTTACAAACATCGCAATTACCGCAATCATCAATTCTCTCTCCAAAATAAGAAAGCAATGTTTTTACACGACAATTATCATCTTCTACAGTATATTTAAGTATACTGTTTACTCGATGTTCAAACCTATCTTTTCTTTCCTCATATATTTTCCGAGTAAGCATAAGATATTGGCTTTCGACCCGACGTGAGGTATATATGATATAAGGTGTTTTTTTTCTTGGAATGTAATGTATAACATGTGATTTAGAAAGGAATATCAGCCCTTCATATACATCCTGCTTTGTCAGTCCACTTCTATGGGCTAATAAATCTTCCTGAATAAATACATAATCAGCAAATAATCCAGTATATGATCTTAGTAATGTTTGTAATAGTCGTTCGTTCTTTTCGCTTTGGTTAAATTTGTACAGTTCATCTTTGTTTACAGTTACCATAATACGCGAAAGTGAATCGATTTCTTCCGTAAATATAATATATTCAGCTTGTTCCAAAATTTTTAGAGCATTGAAAGTTGGTAGTAATGGATACTTGTAAGCTGCGCAAAACTGATTTAGATTAAATTCAAACATTGTATCGGTACCTTCTCCTTCCGCTATTTTCAAAAAATATCCCAACGAGTCATATACTTTTCTGATAAATTCTTTTTCAGGAAATGTATCACTTATCCTCTTTTTCAATTTACTTTTGTCTGCCTTTGACCAAATAATAACAGCGTAGGCTCGTTTTCCATCTCTTCCGGCACGTCCAGCTTCTTGGTAATATTCTTCGGGAGAATTTGGCAAGTCGAGATGTACAACTAATCGGACATCAGCTTTGTCTATACCCATTCCAAAAGCATTGGTCGAAACAATGATTCGGCATTCTCCCGATTTCCATTTTTGTTGTTTTTCATTCTTAATTTCAGTCAATAATCCTGCATGATAAAAATCAGCACTATACCCATTCCGTGAAAGTTCTTCTGCTATTTCTTTCGTTCTTTTCCGACTTCTTACATAAATAATTGCAGTTCCCGGCACACGGTCTAAAATATACATTAATTGTTGCATTTTATTTTCACCATACCGTACTACATATGATAAATTGGGCCGGTCAAAACTTTTCCTAAAAATATTTTTTTCTTTGAATTCTAATTTATCTTGTATGTCATCGGCAACCTGTGGTGTCGCAGTTGCTGTGAGTGCTAAAACTGGAATTCCAGGCAAATATTCCCGAATACCGGCAATCTGTAAATATGATGGTCTAAAGTCATATCCCCATTGGGATATACAATGAGCTTCATCTACAACCAGTAAACATACATGCATGGCTTTTAGTTTCGCTTGAAATAATTCTGTATAAAGTCTTTCCGGAGAAACATAAAGAAACTTATAATTGCCGTATATGCAATTATCCAATGCTATTAACGTCTCGTGACGAGACATTCCAGAGTGTATATAATTAGCTTTAATTCCCTTTTGACGCAAATTATCTACTTGATCTTTCATCAAAGCAATAAGAGGTGTTACAACGATGCAGATACCTTCCATTGCCATCACTGGAACTTGAAAAGTCAAAGATTTTCCTCCTCCCGTAGGCATCAAACCCAATGTATCTTTCCCCTCTAATACAGAACGAATGATATCTTCTTGCAGAGGCCTGAACTCATCATAGCCCCAGTATTGCTTCAATATTCCATATATCTTTTGCGGCATATCAATGCTTTTTGCTCTGCAAAATTAATAATAGTAACGTCAGATTATAACATATTCTTTTCATTTTTTATAATAATTCAGTCTTACATATGTGATTACGGTATAAATATCTGTAATTTGTATAAATGCAAGATAAACAAATCAGATTATATTTGCATATATTTAAAATAGATATTTGATTTATGAACATTTTTAACTTCCAAAACCATACTATGATGTGGTGTATATTGATAATATTGATTTTAGGAATAACCGTATTTGCATTTGTTAATCAACGCAGTTTCGGAAGAAATCCTCAGGGTGAACGTTTAGATAGAATCAAACATTCTCCCCATTATTACGACGGTGAATTCCATAACAAACATGAAACCCCGGTCATGACTTCCGATGAAAACCGGTTTAAAGGCTTTATGAAATTTCTTTTCGGCAAAAGAAGTAAGAAATTACGGCCAGATACTCCATTAACCGTAATAAAAACAGATTTAAAAAATATAGATGTCGACAAAAATATGATAATTTGGTTCGGTCACTCATCATATTTAATGCAAATTAGCGGTAAGCGAATTCTTGTTGATCCTGTTTTCCATATAGCATCTCCTGTTTCATTTATCAATAAACCCTTCAAAGGTACAAATATTTATCAACCGGAGGATATGCCAGAAATAGATTATTTGGTTATTACTCATGATCATTGGGATCATCTTGACTACAAAACTGTAATGGAATTGAAGGGGCGTATTGACAAAGTAATTTGCCCATTGGGAGTAGGGGAGCATTTTGAATATTGGGGATTCAAAAAAGAATGTATTATTGAACTCGATTGGGAGGAGCATGCAAATTTGGAAAAAGATTTTACTTTTTATTGCTTGCCTACTCGGCATTTTTCCGGTCGAGGATTGACGCCAAATCCTACTTTATGGGCTTCGTTTTTACTCGAAACGCCTTGCTTAAATGTATATATCGGTGGAGACGGAGGGTATGATACTCATTATACAGATATTGGCACTCGTTTCCCTAATATAGATTTTGCTATTCTTGAAAATGGACAATATAACGAGGATTGGAAATACATACATTTGATGCCCCAGTATATGGCTCAAGCAGCGAAAGACCTAAAAGCAAAAAAAATAATGACAGTTCATCATTCTAAATATGCACTGGCACGACATGCTTGGGACGAGCCATTAAAAAATGAGCAGAATATGATACAAAAAGATTCTTTAAATTTAATTATTCCTCAGATTGGAGAAATTGTAGTATTAGAAAGATAAAAAACTATGATATCAAAATTGAAACATGACATTTAAGTATAGAGTTTTTATTACCGACAAAAGTACCTTTAATACAGAACCTGTAATATGGGTATAATTCTCTGTAACTTATATACAAAACATATAAGATTTTCAATTATTTTTGTAAAGCGATATTCTTAGTGAAATAGAATTTATACGAAAAGAAAGAGCAAATTCCGGATATTAATCGAACCACAATAAATAAAAATTATGTTACGAACTATCAGACTAACAGTGGCCATTGTATGTTTTATTCTCATCACCTTACTGTTTCTTGATTTTACAGGAACATTACATACATGGTTTGGATGGTTGGCAAAAATACAGTTTCTGCCAGCTCTTTTAGCTTTAAACATTGGAGTTTTAATATTTCTTATATTATTAACTTTTTTGTTTGGTAGGATATATTGTTCAATAATTTGTCCACTTGGTATATTTCAAGACATTATTTCATGGATAGCTGGGAAAAAGACCAAAAACAGATTTCGCTATTCTCCCGCTGTAAAGTGGTTGCGGTATGGGATTTTAGGAATATTTATAGTATCCATAATTATCGGATTACACTCGGTTGTCGCTTTACTGGCACCATATAGTTCTTATGGCCGTATAGCGTCCAGTCTAATTGCCCCTTTCTGGCAATGGGGAAATAATCTTCTGGCTTACTTTGCTGAACGAATTAACAGTTACACATTTTATGAAACAGATATGTGGCTCAAAAGCATTTCAACTTTTATAATAGCCATAATTACATTGGGAACTCTTGTCATTTTAGCATGGAAAAATGGCAGAACTTACTGTAATACGATATGTCCTGTTGGGACAATATTGGGATTTATATCACAGTACTCTATATTCAAACCTGTAATCGATACATCAAAATGTAATAGCTGCGGGCTTTGTGCACGCAATTGTAAATCTTCATGTATAGATTCAAGGAATCATACTATCGACTACAGCAGATGTGTCACATGTATGGATTGTATTGGAAAATGTAAGCAAGGAGCAATAAAATATGCCAGACCTATAAAAAAAATCAATTTTACTGAAAATAATCAGGTTACAACAGAACAAATAAACGATGCCCGCCGTACCTTTTTATCCATATCAACCATGCTTGCGGCAAATACGGCACTTAGAGCTCAGGAAAAAAAAGTTGATGGAGGGCTGGCAATCATTGAAGAAAAGAAAATTCCTCAACGAGCGACCTCTATTATTCCTCCTGGGGCAAAGAATTTTCGTCATTTTGCTCAGCATTGTACTGCTTGTCAATTATGTGTATCTGTATGTCCTAATCAGGTACTACGTCCTTCCAGCAAACTACAAAATTTTATGCAGCCGGAAATGTCTTATGAAAGAGGATATTGTCGTCCGGAATGTGCCAAATGTGCTGAGGTCTGTCCAACAGATGCTATCCATCTTTCTGGATTGGCCGAAAAATCAGCAATACAAATTGGACATGCTGTATGGATTAGGGAAAATTGTGTCGTACTGACTGATAAAGTAAGCTGTGGGAACTGTGCCCGACATTGTCCAACAGGGGCAATACAAATGGTTCCTTTAGAGCAAAATTCAACAGATTCTCTCAAAATTCCAATAGTAAATACAGAACGTTGTATCGGATGTGGAGCATGCGAAAACCTCTGTCCGGCACGACCGTTTAGCGCTATTTATGTCGAAGGTCATCAAATGCATAGAACTGTATAAACACTTTTATTATGAATTTATGAAAAAGAGAAAAGAAATAAATCGGAGAGATTTCCTTAAAGTTTTAGGTACCAGTACTGCATCGGCTGCACTTCTTTATGGCTGTACTTCAAATAATAATTCTATATCAAGCAAAGCGTCGGTACAAGGAGAAATTCCTACAGACAAAATGACCTATCGGACATCTTTATCTGGAGACAAAGTTTCTTTATTAGGTTATGGATGTATGCGTTGGCCTCTCAAGGCTTCACCCGATGGAAATGGTGAAATAATAGACCAAGATGCAGTAAATGAATTAGTTGATTATGCTATTGCTCATGGTGTAAACTATTTCGATACGTCACCTGTGTATGTACAAGGTTTTTCGGAAAAAGCAACAGGAATTGCCCTGAAAAGACATCCAAGGGAAAAATTTTTCATTGCAACTAAAATGTCTAATTTTCAGAACTATACTCGGGAAAATTCTATTGCTATGTACTACCAATCTTTTAAAGAGTTGCAAGTCGATTATATTGATTATTACTTATTGCATTCAATAGGTGGGGGCAGTGGCATAGACACTTTTAAAGAACGTTATGTCAATAATGGAATCCTTGATTTCTTACAAAAGGAAAAGGAGGCCGGACGTATAAGAAATCTTGGTTGGTCATTTCATGGTTATGTTGATGTTTTTGATTATTTGTTATCTTTGGATATAAAATGGGATTTTGTCCAGATTCAAATGAATTATGTAGATTGGCGACATGCTTCTGGTAGAAATGTAAATGCAGAATATTTATATGGAGAACTGGCCAAACGAAATATCCCCGCTATCATTATGGAACCATTGTTGGGAGGTCGCTTATCTAATCTAAGCGATAATCTTGTAGCCAGATTAAAGCAAAGGCGTCCGGATAGTAGCGTAGCTTCTTGGGCTTTCCGATTTGCCGGATCATACCCAAATATTCTTACTGTATTGAGTGGTATGACTTATATGGAACATTTACAAGACAACCTGCGTACTTATTCGCCATTACAACCTCTAACAAATGAAGAAATGGATTTTTTAGAGGAAACGGCCCAGCTAATGTTACAGTATCCCACTATTCCATGTAATGATTGTAAGTATTGTATGCCATGTCCTTATGGTTTAGATATACCAGCTATTCTTGTACATTATAATCGATGTGTCAATGCAGGTAATGTTCCCAAAAGCTTACAGGATGAAAATTATTTTCAAGCTCGACGAGCATTTCTAATTGGTTATGATCGCAGTGTACCTAAGCTCAGGCAAGCAAGCCACTGTATCGGATGCGAACAATGTAATTCTCATTGCCCCCAGAATATAGATATACCTAAAGAACTTCACCGGATAGATGATTTTGTAGAAAAATTGAAACAAAAGAAAGAAATAAGTTTAGGGTAAATACATCATTTATAAAGCAAGAGGGTGTGTCAAAACTTAATTTTTGAAAATATAAACTTTCAATTTGAAATTTAAGCGCCTTAAAAGACAAAAAGGTCGTATCATTACTCAAAACGAAGGTTGATACGACCTTTTTTAGGTATTATAGTTACAATCTATAACTTTTCGGATTGGTCATTTTAGTTTTGACACACCTTTTAGTTTTATATTATCGTTTTTCCAGAGGAATAAAAGATTTATTTTCTGCCACATTTTTATATGCGGGACGAATAATACGTTTGCTGTCAAAATTCAGTTCTTCAATACGATGAGCTGTCCATCCAGTAATACGGGACATAGCAAATAGGGGAGTATAAACCTCCTTGGGAAGTCCTATCATCTCATACACAAATCCCGAATAAAAATCGACATTTGCGCATACTCGTTTTTTTACCTGATTTCCTTTGAATTTCATAAATGTCTCGATAGCTCTTTCTTCTATTAATTCAAGAAAAGCAAATTCTTTATCCAGGCCTTTCTCTTTAGCTAAGTCTCGAGCCCATTTTTTCAGTAATAATGCTCGAGGATCAGAAATCGTATATACTGCATGACCAATTCCATATATTTTACCGGTTTTATTATACACTTCCTTTTTCAGCATTCGTGTCAAATAAGCGTCTATCTCATCTGTATCGGTCCAGTCACTAATAGCTTCTTGCAAATGATGAAACATATCAATAACCCTGAGATTTGCACCACCGTGTAATGGGCCTTTTAGAGATCCGATTCCTGCCGCAATGGAGGAGTAAGTGTCTGTTCCTGACGAACTGGTTACCCGAACCGTAAAGGTTGAATTATTTCCACCTCCATGATCTGCATGTAACATAAGAGCCAAATCAAGAATCTTTGCTTCCATCGGGGTAAATTGACCTTTTAACATAAATAAAAAATTTTCTGCAATAGAAAGATTCTCTTTAGGATGGCGGATATGTAAAGAACGACCTTGTTGGCTATGTCTCAATATGTTATATGCATAAGCAATAATTGTCGGGAATTTTGCTATAAGCTCTATCGACTGACGCATCAAATTGTCTCTTGATGTATCGTCTGGGTTAGGGTCGAATGTATACATTTCTAAAACACTACGAGCCAAAATATTCATAATGTTATGACCTTCTAGGTCCAGAATATTCATTGTCGTTTTTTGCTCCAACGGCATTGCTTGGTTCAGTACTCGAGTAAAGACTTCAAGCTCTTCCTTGTCTGGAAGGTATCCCGATAATAATAGAAATGCAGTTTCTTCAAAACCGAATCGATTTTCACTCTCAATCCCCTGAACCAAATCATCAATACTTATACCTCGATACACCAATTTTCCCGGAATTGCTTTTAATCCATCAGATTGACGTTCATATCCAACAACATCTCCGATTTTAGTCAATCCGACTAATACTCCTGAATGGTCTTCATTACGTAAACCACGCTTTACATTGTGCTTCACGAATAATTCATTATCTATCCGGCTAGTCTCTTTTATAGACTCCGACAGCTTATAAACCATGTATTCATCTTTCATCGATTCTTTGCCATTATCACAATTAAACATCTAATTTGTCTACATTCACAAATTTTCAATTAACCGGTCTTTAAACTCTGTTGTCGTAAGTATGGTAGAGTTACTCATAAAACGAGCCAAATCGGCGGTAGCAGTATGGGTTTCGAATGTATATTCTAATGCATTTACAATACAGTCTGCAGCTTCTTGCCATCCCAAATATTCAAGCATCATGACACCAGATAATAGAATAGAAGAAGGATTCACCTTATTTTTTCCAGCTATATTAGGAGCAGTTCCGTGTGTAGCTTCAAAAATAGCATGTCCTGTAATATAATTGATATTTGCACCCGGAGCAATGCCAATGCCTCCAACCATAGCAGCCAATTGATCAGAAATATAATCACCATTAAGATTGAGAGTGGCTATCACAGAATATTCTTCCGGTATCAACAGTGTATTTTGTAAAAAGGCATCGGCTATCACATCTTTAATAATAATCTTTCCCTTTTTCTTAGCATCCAACAAAGCTTTTTCTGCTACCGACTCACCACTTTCTCTTTTTATGCGTTCATACTGCATCATTGAAAAAATTTGGTCGCCAAATTCCCTTTCTGCCATAGTATATCCCCACAACTTAAATCCACCCTCAGTAAACTTCATGATATTGCCTTTATGAACCAACGTTACAGATGGTAGATGGTGGGCGATTGCATACTCTATCGCTGCACGGACCAGTCTTTCACTTCCTTCTATTGATACAGGTTTCACTCCCAACGATGATGTTTCTGGAAAACGAATTTTCTTTACATTCATTTCAGTTTGTAAAAAGTGGAGTAATTTTTTTACTTCCGGAGTTCCCTGTAACCATTCAATCCCGGCATATATGTCTTCTGTGTTTTCACGGAAAATATACATATTTACTTTCTGAGGTTCTTTTATCGGTGAGACAACACCCTTAAACCAACGTACAGGACGTAAACAAACAAATAAATCCAACTCTTGACGTAATGCAACATTTAGAGATCGTATGCCGCCTCCTACAGGAGTTGTCAATGGCCCTTTTATTCCCACAAGATATTCACGAAAAGTATCCATTGTTTCGTCAGGTAACCATGAACCTGTTTTATTAAAGGCTTTCTCTCCAGCAAGCACTTCCAACCATTCGATACTTCGGTACCCATCATAACACTTTTTTATAGCAGCATCAATAACAGCTTGGGCTACAGGGGTTATCTCCATACCTACACCATCACCTTCAATATAAGGTATTGTTACACAATCGGGTACAGAAAGTTTTCCGTTATTTATTTTTAACTTTGCCATATTACTTCTTTAATTGAGACAAATAATTCAAAGCACTTCCTGATTTAAACCAGTTTATTTGTAAATCATTATAAGTATGCGCAACTTCAAATAGCTCTTTAGTTCCATCTTTGTGAGAGACCTCTATAAACAAATTTTTGCCTGGAGCAAATGTATCCAGCCCTTTAATCGTCATAGTATCGGACTCGCATATTTTATCATAATCCGACTTATCAACGAATGTAAGAGCCAGCATTCCTTGTTTCTTAAGATTTGTTTCGTGTATTCTGGCAAAAGACTTGCTTATAATCGCCTTTACATTTAAAAAACGAGGTTCTAAAGCCGCATGTTCACGAGATGACCCTTCACCGTAATTTTCTTCTGCTATTACAACTGAAAATATACCCTGAGCTTTATAGGTCTTGGCTACTTCCGAGACTTTGTCGTAACTACCATTCAGGACGTTTAATACAGAGTTTGTTTTTCCATTGAATGCATTCACTGCACCCATCAACATATTTCCGGATATATTTTCCAAATGACCTCTATATTTTAACCAAGGTCCCGCCATAGAAATATGATCTGTAGTACATTTGCCCGATACCTTTATCAATAATGGCATATTGACAAAATCTGTAGGCAAAGGTACAGGGAAGGGATTTAAAACTTGTAATCTTTCCGAGTCAGGAGATATGTCTATTGTTATCCCTTTTCCGTCATTTTTCGGTGCTATATACCCGGAGTCCTTGACGTCAAAACCTTTTATCGGTAAATTGTCACCATAAGGCTCATCCAATTTTACTTCTTTACCATTTTTATTTTTCAATGTATCGGTCAGAGGATTAAAACATAAATCTCCGGCAATAGTCAAAGCTGTAACAATTTCTGGAGATGCTATAAAGGCATGTGTATTGGGATTTCCATCTGCTCTTTTAGCAAAATTTCGATTAAAAGATGTCAATATTGAATTTTTCCTCTCGGGATTTTCTGTATGTCTCTTCCATTGTCCTATACATGGGCCACAAGCGTTGGTCATAATAACACCACCAATAGATTTAAAATCTGAAATGATACCGTCCCTTTCTGCTGTATACCGGACTTGTTCGGAACCCGGGTTCACAATAAATTCGGCATTGACAGTTAGCCCTTTTGCTGCGGCCTGTCGTGCCACCGAGGCTGCTCTACTCATATCTTGATATGAAGAGTTGGTACAAGACCCAATAAGACCTACCTCCATTTTCTGAGGGTATCCTTTTTCTTTAACAATACGGGCAAATTCCGAAATGGGCTGAGCTGCATCAGGCGTAAAAGGTCCATTAATATAGGGCTCAAGTTCTGACAAATTAATTTCAATCAACCTATCAAAATATTTTTCCGGTTCAGCCATGATTTCATCATCAGCTTTCAGATATGACTTGATAGCAGACGCAGCTTTTGCAACATCCTTTCGTCCTGTCGCAATTAAGTATTCTGACATATTATCATCATAAGGAAAAATTGAAGTTGTTGCACCAACCTCAGCTCCCATATTACAAATAGTAGCTTTTCCCGTTGCTGAGATAGACTCTGCACCTTCTCCAAAATATTCTATTATGGCATTGGTTCCTCCTTTTACTGTCAAGATTCCTGCTAATTTCAAGATTACATCTTTTGGGGAAGTCCAGCCTTTCAGTCTACCACTAAGTTTTACACCAATCAATTTAGGCATTTTCAATTCCCAAGGGATAGCGGTCATAACATCAACAGCGTCTGCCCCTCCAACTCCAATAGCAAGCATTCCTAAACCTCCAGCATTGGGTGTATGCGAATCGGTTCCGACCATCATTCCTCCCGGAAAAGCATAATTTTCAAGGACTACTTGATGGATAATTCCAGCTCCCGGTTTCCAAAAATCAATGCCATATTTGCTGGATACAGATTGGAGAAAACTATAAACCTCCCTATTTGTATTCAGAGCTGTTTTTATGTCAGTTTCTGCATTAACATCTGCTTGTATTAAATGATCACAATGTACGGAAGATGGTACAGCAACTCTATTTTTCCCTGCAATCATAAATTGCAATAAAGCCATTTGTGCTGTAGCATCCTGCATGGCAACCCTATCCGGTGCAAAATTTACATAATCTATTCCTCGTACATAACTACCCAATTCTTTTTTGTCATAAAGATGTACATAAAGAATTTTTTCAGCATATGTCATTGGACGGCCTAAAAATGAACGAGCGAAGTCAACTCTTTCTGAAAAAGATGAATATACTTTTTCTATCAAATCTATATCAAATTGCATTTCTATAAATATTTTCCACAAAGATAAAAACAAATTGTTCAAAAATGAATACAAAATCGAACAAATTTAACATGAAAAAAATAAATATTTATAAATAATGCAACTAAAATGTATAATCAGGAATAAATATACACAATTTATACATTTATTCCTGATTATACATTTCTACAATTTATTACAAAGAAGGGCGGATATCTTTAATCATTAATTGAATTGAAGAATTTCCATTATGATTATTTTCCTCTAATGTATAACAAATATCAAAAGGTTTATGTTCCTTTATATATTGATGGTGCTCTCGCTTGCCGAATGCTATACCATTCATAATATTTTCCGAGCGGCTATCTACCATCTCCAACTTCAAATGTTCTAAATCCCGGCCTACCAATCGGCTTGTGCCATAATCGTATACATTACGAGTGCAAAAAACAGGTTTCGTATTTCCTGGGCCAAAAGGATTGAACTGTTTCAACGTTTTGAAAAATGATGGAGTTATTTCTTTAAAATCGAGAATGGTATCAATATCGAGCTGTGGAGACATTTGCGTCGGAAGGATATTCTCGGCTACATGCTTTTCGAAGCGTTCGATGAAAGCTGGGATATTTTCCTCTTTTAAAGATAAACCTGCAGCATAAGTGTGGCCTCCAAAATTTTCTAATAAATCACGACACGATTCTATTGCCTTATAAATGTCAAATCCCTGTACAGAACGTGCTGAACCTGTAACCAATCCATTTGAATAGGTTAACACTACAGCCGGACGATAATAGAGTTCGGTCAGACGAGATGCAACAATACCAATAATTCCTTTATGCCATTCGGCATTATATATAACGATAGATTTCCGAATGTCAAAATCTGGACATTTTTCTAAACTGGCATTGGCTTCTTCTGTTATTTTTTTATCTAGTTCTTTGCGGTCTTCATTATACTGATTTATACTCTCACTTTTTTCCTGAGCACGTGCATAATCTTTACTAATCAACAAGTCTACAGCTTCCTGTCCCGACTGCATCCTACCAGAAGCATTGATTCGAGGGCCTATTTTAAACACAATATCGCTGATAGTTATCTCCCGATCTTTTAGACCACAGACATTGATAATACCTTGTAGACCTACACTTGGGTTTGAATTGAGCTGTTTCAATCCATGAAAAGCTAAAATACGATTTTCATCAGTTATAGGTACGATATCAGAAGCAATGCTGACAGCCATAAGGTCGAGTAGGGGAAACAGCATTTTTTTTATGTTCATACCATTGCTCATGGCAAAACCCTGCATGAACTTAAAACCGACACCACAACCAGACAAATGTTGGTATGGATAAGTAGAATCAAGACGTTTAGGATCGAGTACGGCAACAGCATCAGGTAATTCATCATCTGGCATATGATGGTCACATATAATAAAGTCTATCCCTTTAGCCTTTGCATATGCAATTTTTTCAACAGCTTTAATACCACAATCCAATACTATAACTAAAGATATGCCATTCGCATATGCATAATCTATACTTTTTATCGAGATACCATATCCCTCATCGTACCTATCGGGGATATAATATTCCATACTCGAATAAAAGTTTCGAAGGAATTTGTAAACTAATGCGACCGCAGTCGTCCCATCCACATCATAATCACCATAAATCATAATTTTTTCTTTCCGTCCCATTGCCTTATTCAATCGTTCCACCGCTTTGTCCATATCATTCAGCAAAAATGGATCATACAGGTCAGACAACTGAGGTCGAAAAAATTTCTTAGCTTCTATTGTAGAAGTTACCCCCCGCTGAACCAAGAGTTCGCATAGCGAGGGGCTTATCGACAACTCCCGGGCTAATCTCATCTTTATTTCTTCTTGTTCTAATGTAAGGGGTAAGTAATTCCATTTACTTATCATTTATATGTTTTTTTATTTTTATCTGATCTTATCTTCTGCATAAAGCGGAAGAGACGCGACACAATCCGATTTTATTTACTCTTTAACCGATTTATTTTGTGTCATGTATATAACGGAAAGTCTCAATATAATTATATGATATCTTTCCAAATTCTTTTTGAGCAGGTGTAAAGGTATAAAATCTGTTCAATAAACAGACTCCATTTTTATATAAAAAATAAAAAAGCCGACAAAAGATCTTTCTTTTCTTTTGCCGGTTAAATAAAATATACAAACAATTATTCTTCGTTTGTCGAAAAAAGATGTACATCCATCTGAGGAAAAGGTATATTTATTCCTTCTTTTTCAAATTCTTTATATACACGCTCATTCATACTGAAAAATACATTCCAATATTCTGATGATGGTACCCAAGCCCGAACCGTAATATTTACGGAACTATCTCCTAAACTGGATAAGACAATCAAATACTCAGGAATTTTTAAAATTCTTTCATCGCTGTCTAATAGTCTTTTTAATACATCTTTAGCATGGTCATAATTATTACCATAGGCAATGCCGAAGACCCAATCAACACGTCGGCGGGTTTCTTTCGAATAATTGTTAATAATTCCGGTAGACAATCCTCCATTAGGAACAATAATTGTTTTATTGTCTGGCGTATTCAATACCGTATTAAAAATTTGTATTTCCTTTACGGTACCACTCTGTCCTTGAGCCTCAATATAATCGCCGACCTTGTATGGTTTAAACAGCAGCACCATCACTCCTCCCGCAAAATTTTGTAAAGTTCCGCTTAATGCCATCCCTACAGCAATACCGGCAGAAGCAAATAGTGCTACAAAAGACGAAGTATTCACACCCAAAATGCTGACAATTATTACTAATAATATCAACATTAATGTTATATTGATAAGACTAAGTAAAAATGTTTTTAACGAAGGCTCTACATGCCTTCGTTCTAAAATATTGGTAACAATATATTTTATTTTTTTTATCAACCAACGGCCTATCCAAAAGATGATAGCTGCAATCAATATCTTTATGATCCCATGAATCAAACCGCTAATCATTTGTTCCATGAATTGCTGAACGCCCATATTAGAAGCATGGGATAACTTCTCAAAAAACGACGAGACTTTTGTTGTATCTGCCGTTGGAATAGGAATTGAAGGTATTTGTAATAAGAACATAGATAGATATTTTGTGAGTTTAAATAATAGAGTTAATTGTTTATAGCTTTACTCCACTCTAAATTGTCATAAAAGTCATTTTTTTCATTTGGAAGAGGAATATATATACTGAGCCCGCAATATTTTTCGAGGGCGATTTCAAAAAAACTATTTGTATAGTTAACATAAGGAATTGCTAATTGTAATTGATTAGAGAACTCCTTATATTCTTCACTGTCAGTAGGAACAACATTTGAGATGAAATCGTTCATGTCGAAAAATTTATTATTGAATTCATTTCTTCCAAATTGTTGTATAGATGTACGATCTGGTAATAAGTATTTTTCTTTATATATATTTCTTATTTTTTTTACAACTCGAGCCAATGAATCTAAACTTTCACTATGTATTAGACTGACTGAAGCATAAGGATAAGTTTGCTGGGTATAATAATGATAAAAACTTTCACATATGTTTTCTAAAACTAAAGAATTACGATATATATGGGGGATTATTAAGTCATATGGGTATCCATTTCCCATTACCTCTGTAGCAGAAGCTATCAAAAATTCAGTTTTATTTCGAAGTGCGTAAGCCGTCTCAATGCCTGCCATATAGCAAACATCAAATAAGATAAAATGAAACGTATTATCCGGTATTCCTTCTACTAAATCATCGATATTCATCCAGTAATTACCATCTACTCCATATGCACGAGTCAATGGTAACCCTGATAAATTCCGCTTTTGTAAATTGTACATTGTCTGAGACGTAGTACCTTCCATCCAACCACTACCATGTCCCCAAAATATCAAACCATAATCTTTGGCCGGGTACATTGACATCATATCTTCAATAACTTCCTTTAGAACCATACTATTGGCAGAATTGCGCTCTCCATACTTCTTTATAACCTTATATTCTTTGGATTGAGTTATTCTGATTAGCTGGGAATTTCCTTTCTTATCATCAAGATAAACTATTAGATTTCCTCCATTTAGAGCTCCTTTAGAGGCAGCTGAGAGCATTAGTTCAATATTCTGATTTGCATATTCCGATAAATTATTATTTGCAAGCATATATACAAGGACTGTACGGTCTACAGGGGCCTCCACAACAAAATTTTCTTTCTGGCAACCGGTAAAAAGGAATACAGAAAAAAAGAGATACAATATATCTATTATTTGGAATTTACTGTTCATATAAAAAATAATAAATTAGAACCTTAAACGTACAAACTTACTTAAATTTATATCATAACAAATATGAATCTCCTAAAAACTTTTATCTTCTCTAAATGATTACTACAATTATAAATACCTTTGTAAGCGATTATATAATATAATTTAAACACTATGAACCGACATTTGTTTTCAATCATTCTGGTATTTTTTTCGTTAAATATATTTTCCCAAAGTCGCAATGAATGGGTAGATAAATCTTTTGAATGTATAAAAAACGAAGACTGGACAGGAGCAGAAGAAGCGATATTAAAAGCTCTAAAGAGCGACCCGGGAAATGCTCAAAATGCTTTGTTATTATCAAACCTCGGAACTATACAGCGAAACCTCGGGAAAAAAGAAGAGGCGTTAAAATCGTACAATAATGGGCTTATGATTACCCCTCGCTCTGTAACATTATTAAAAAACAGAGCTGCATTGCTTTCTGAAATGAACAGAATTGAAGAAGCGTTGCAAGATTATAATCAAATCCTTTTGTTAGATGAAAATGAAGAAGAATCTTTATACTTACGAGGTCTTATCAGATTAGAAAAAGGTGATACTTCAGCATGTAGAAAAGACTTTGAACAATTAGTTAAATTAAATCCAACTAGTTCGAATGCACGGCTCGGTTTAGCTGCATTAATGAAGTGCCGACACTATTACAAGGAAGCTATAGACCTCTATGGACAAGTAATAAAATTTAATCCTAATCAGGCTCAACTATATATCAGTCGGGGAGAAGCATATTATTATAGCCGAAAATTGAATGATGCAGATAAAGATATTGCCAAAGCTTTGGAACTTGACCCTAAAGACCCTCTAATATATGTATTAAGAGCAAAAGTAAAACTTGCCAGGTATGAAAAAGAGGATGCAGCAAAAGACTTAGAAAAAGCTATATCTCTTGGTTTTGACAAAGAAAGTGCAGAAACAATTTTAAAAGAACACGAATAACGTACCTAATTTGTTAAAAAAGGATTAAAACTTTCTTTTTACTCTATTGTACTATTTCGTATAAACCTAAAATAGCATACATTTGTAATATGCTTGAGTTAAGTAATTATATTGAATATTTATTGGCGGAACATGATTGTGTTATTGTTCCGGATTTTGGAGGTTTTGTAAATCAATACCGATGTGCGTCGTTTTCTACAGACCATAAAGAAATTTTACCTCCATCAAAAAATATAGTATTCAATACAAATCTTAACCATAACGATGGTTTGCTCATAAATACCATTATGCTTAAAGAAAATATTAATTATGAGCAGGCTTTGTCTTTTATAAAGGAAGAAATATTTCAATTAAAAAAGCAGCTTAAAGCATCACCTAAAACGTTGTATTCTTTAGGTGAGCTAGGGCATATTTCGATGGATGAGAATGGAACAATATCTTTTATTGATAATAAGAGAGATACATCCCTTTATCCAGAAACATTTGGCCTTACAGCTCTTAATATTTTGCCGTTAAAAGAATATATATACCAAGAAGAACTTCCGAAAACAAATAAAAACAAGAAACAGAGTTCTGACATTATTTACATCCCTGTAAATCGTCGGATAGTGCGTCGTATTGTGGCAGCTGCAGCCATTATCATTGTGTTGATGATGATCTCAACTCCCATAACAAATATAGAAAGTGATACAAATTATGCAGGGATTGTTTCATCAGAATTATTTGATCATGTAGAAAATAATGTAGACAAATTGCCTGAATTCACTTTAAATGAAAATTCAACCATTCAAAATGACGATACATTTACGGATGGTAGCAGTCAGGTTTCAGTGGAAAATGCGCCATCGGATGAGATTACTAACGTATCAGTTAAAAAGAAACAGTATATAGTAGTTATTGCTACATTAGTATCTAAAAAAGCTGCAGAAAAACAACTTCAATATTTAAAAAATGCAGGTATAGAAAATGATATAAAAATTTTGGAAGGAAGTG
Source organism: Gabonia massiliensis (assembly GCF_001403595.1). Taxonomy (NCBI): domain Bacteria; kingdom Pseudomonadati; phylum Bacteroidota; class Bacteroidia; order Bacteroidales; family Porphyromonadaceae; genus Gabonia; species Gabonia massiliensis. The sequence continues at coordinate 129,761 of NZ_LN877938.1, forward strand.
GAAAATCAAGGTTGTATATTGAATCATTTTCTAATAAAGATGAAGCTCAAAAATATTTAATGCAATTAAAATCTGATACGAAGTTTACAGATGCATGGATAATGGCTATAGACTAATTTAGAAATAATAAATATCACGAAAAAGAGCTATCAAAAACAATAGCTCTTTTTTTGTTTACAATAACTATAACAAATGGAGGGACAAAGAAAATTATAAAAAAGAAAAACTGCATTATTTAAATTGAATATAAATAAAAACCTCTAATTATTATGTAGAATCAGAATAAATAAGCATCTTTGCATCACAAAAAACAAATATTTCAAAAAGCAAGAAATAATATGCGTTTATCTGATTTACAAACAGGAGAAAAAGCCGTTATAGTAAAAGTCCTTGGGCATGGAGCATTCAGAAAACGAATCATTGAAATGGGGTTTGTTCGAGGTCAAAAAGTTGAAGTATTATTAAATGCTCCGCTAAAAGATCCCATTAAGTATAAAATTATGGGATACGAAGTATCTTTAAGAAGAAGCGAAGCTTTTATGGTAGAAGTTATAAGTATTGATAATTTAATAAATACAGAAAATACAGAAACAACATCAACTTCTATAATCAATGATGAAACTGTAAAGCAAATTGTAGACCGATCAGCTAAAACTATAAATATAGCATTAGTAGGGAATCCTAATTGTGGAAAAACTTCATTATTCAATATCGCTTCAGGCGCGCACGAGCATGTAGGAAATTATAGTGGAGTAACAGTTGACGCAAAAAAAGGTTATTTCAATTATAAAGGATACCATTTTAATATATATGATTTACCTGGAACTTATTCATTATCAGCTTATACCCCAGAAGAAATATATGTCCGTCGCCACTTGAGTGAAGAAATGCCCGATGTTATCGTCAATGTCGTTGTAGCTTCTAATTTGGAAAGAAATCTCTATCTGACGACAGAACTCATCGATATGGACATAAGTATGGTTATCGCTTTGAATATGTATGATGAACTGGAAGATAGTGGCAATACTCTTGATTATAATACCTTAGGGAAGATGATAGGGGTTCCGATGGTACCTACTGTTTCAAAAAACGGAAAAGGAATAGACAAACTTTTCGATACAATCATTAACGTTTACGAAAATCAAGAACCCACGGTAAGGCATATACACATAAATCATGGCCCTGTAATTGAAGAAGGCATTACAGTACTTAAAAATGAACTAAAAACGGATCCTAGAATATTGAAGCATTTTTCCCCTCGATATTTGGCTATAAAATTATTAGAAGGGGACAGAGAAATAGAGATACTTTTGCATAAGGAACAAAATTATGATAAATGGATAGCTATTCGGGATAAAGAAAAAATAAAAATAGAAAAAACGTTAGGGGAGGATGTAGAATCTGCTATAGCAAATGAGAAGTATGGATTTATTTCTGGAGCATTAAAGGAAACGCTGACTTTAGGAAATAAAGAAACAGCTCGTACAACCCACCTAATAGACTCTTTAGTTACCAGTAAACTTTTTGGTTTTCCGATATTTATATTTATCATGTGGCTCATGTTTGAAGCGACATTTACTGTAGGGGCGTATCCTATGAATTGGATAGAATCGGGCGTAGGGTTACTATCTGAATGGGTAAATTCCATTATGTCTCCAGGGCCTTTAAAAGATTTAATTATTGATGGAGTAATCGGTGGAGTAGGGGGAGTTATTGTTTTCTTACCCAATATCCTGATACTTTACTTTTTTATATCTTTTATGGAAGACTCCGGATATATGGCTCGTGCGGCATTTATTATGGACAAAATAATGCATAAAATAGGTCTTCATGGAAAATCATTCATTCCGCTTATTATGGGTTTTGGATGCAATGTTCCTGCAATAATAGCAACCCGAACTATTGAAAGTCGAAGCAGTCGTTTGATTACAATACTTATAAATCCTTTTATGTCTTGTAGCGCGCGGCTTCCTATATATTTATTATTAGTCGGGACATTTTTCCCTAATCATGCAAGTATTGTTTTCTTAGGATTGTATTTTACAGGTATACTTTTGGCTATTGTTACAGCAAAAATTTTAAGACGTTTTCTTTTCAAAAAAGATGAAACTCCCTTTGTTATGGAGTTACCGCCATATCGGCTTCCAACTGCTAAAGCCACTTTCCGACATATGTGGGGAAAAGCAGAACAGTATTTACGAAAAATGGGAGGAATCATATTAGTCGCATCCATTATTATATGGTTTCTCAGTTATTACCCTCGTACGAATGTTGCACCAGAAACAATAACTAATACGACTGAAGAAAGCATGCTGCAACAGAAGAACTCGTACATCGGACAAATAGGTCAATTTATAGAACCTGTTGTAGAACCTCTTGGTTTCAACTGGAAAGTTAGTATTGCTCTCATTTCTGGAACTGCAGCGAAAGAATTAGTTGTTAGTACTATTGGAGTTCTTTATTCAGAAAATGACGCAGAAGAAAATATGGGACCATTATCTGAGAAACTCAAAGCTATTAATCCAGAAACAGGACAGCCTGATTTTACACCATTAATCGCTATAAGTTTTATGGTATTTGTTCTTTTATATCTACCATGTATAGCGTCCATTGTAGCTATTGTAAAAGAAGCTGGAAGTTGGAAATGGGGAGTATTTTCCATTGTATATAATACATCTATTGCCTGGATAGTCTCTTTCTTGGTATATAATATTGGGAAATTATTTATTTAAAAAAACAGAAAATTATGATACAAAATATTATAGTCGGCATTATTGGTATAGTGGTATTTTTATATGTTATAAAAAAAATAATTGCTATGTTCCGCCCGAATAAAAGAAAATCGTCTTGTGGATGTTGCTGTGGTTGTGGAAGTCCAAAGATTCAAAATCAATCAGATACATCTTGTTCTCAATTTGAAAGGAAAGGAACAAAGAAATAATTTTAATAAAAACTTTACAAAGGTCTTGTAAGATAAAAAATATATACTATCTTTGCATTCGCAAACGGGAAATAAGGTTCCTTGGCCGAGTGGTTAGGTACCGGTCTGCAAAACCGTTTACGGCGGTTCGAGTCCGCCAGGAACCTCAAAAAAACCTCTGAAACTACTTATAATAAGGCGTTTCGGAGGTTTTTCTTTTGAGAGATAAGAGGGGAGAAACTTTTTATTTAGTCTTAGAAATTTAGCCTTTTTCATTAAGCTTAAAATTAAATTCTCTTGTAGGAGATATCCCCTTAGTATTAGGAAAGATTTTTGATAACATTATGGTTCTACTATATAGAAGTCTTTTATCAGGGGGAATTTTTTATGCTTTCTAATGCCTGAATACATTTGTCCCTATACAATTGGACTTTTTCTCCAAATATAATAAGAAACACATTGGTTACATGTTACGTTGTTACTTAGTAAATAAATTTTAACTTGAACAAATTTTTATTGTCTTTTTGTTTCTGCAGAATATTCTTTCAATACCTTCAAATGGAGATACGATTGCATTGTCATTGCAGAAGCCTTCTGTTGAATCATTTAATTTTTTTCATTGGGAGAAAATGATTTTTTATGAAGGTGTTTATATTCCTCTCAAATATTGAGTTACCGTCTTTATCAAAAGAACTAATTTTTATACCTTTCCTTATTTATTATGCTTATAATAACTTTATTTTTGATTAGTAACATTTATACTCTTTAGTCATTACAAAGAATAAAGTTACTGATACGTGTATATATGTCAGACAGATTTATATATACGGATTTTTATCACTTTGTCAAAAATAATAAAAAATGTGGACTCCTTCTCATATTAAAGAATCCACATCACAAAAAATGAACTTATCTTTACGGGCGTATAAATGCCAATCGTTTGTCTTCTTCTGCAAATAATATGGCAGTATTGACCAATGCCAAATGAGAATATGCTTGTGGAAAATTTCCTAATTGTTCTTTGGTATCAAAATTAATATCCTCACTAAATAAACCTAAATGATTAGAATATTTCAATACTTCATCAAATAAGGTTCGTGCTTCATCTTTTTTCCCAATAACAAATAAAGCCCGTACCAGCCAAAAAGTACATATAGTGAAAGCTGACGAGGGTAATCCAAAATCATCTTTACTATTGTAACGATACATTAGACCTTTGTGCAAGAGGGCATTTTTTACAGCATTTACAGTTTTATGATAACGTATATCATTTGCCTCTATAAAACCATAAGGCTCCATAAGCAATAATGATGAGTCTAAAGCAAAGTTATCATATGTCTGAGAAAAACTTTGAATTTCGTCTTTCCATCCATGTATCAGGACATCTTCACGTATCTCTTCGGCTTCCTTTTTCCATTGCTTACAATACTCATGCTTATTTAGCATCATTGCTATTTTTGCTCCACGGTCCAATGCAACCCAACACATTACTTTCGAAGATACAAAATGATGACTCTCTCCTCTAATTTCCCAAATCCCTTTATCGGGCTTTTTCCAATCTCTTAATACGGTAAAAATAATACTTTTCACCATTTCCCACATATCTTCTATCTCATCAAGCGTTCCGGGCATCAATCTATAATATTGATAAATTAAATCCATCAAATATCCGAATGAATCATTCTGTTTTTGGTGATATGCATCATTTCCTACTCTCACAGGTTTAGAATTTTTATATCCTGATAGATGGTCTAAAATAATTTCTGTCAATTGTCTTTCACCCCTTATTCCATACATTATTTGATACGATTCATGAGTAGATACAAATGTCGATTGTATAAACTTCATAAAACGCTTGGCTGCTTCAGGATGTCCTATTTTAAATAGTGTTTCAATGGACATAGATGCATCTCTTAGCCAACAAAAACGATAATCCCAATTACGTACATTTCCTACTGATTCAGGCAAGCTGGTAGTCAGTGCTGCCAAAACAGCTCCATTATAATAAGACATCAATTTAAGAATCAGCAAACTTCGTTCGATTACATCATTGTATAGGGAATACTTTTTAGTGCGATTAGTCCAGTTAAGCCAATAGACTAATGTCCGGCAATATTCTATTTTTTCTCGTTCAATATCTACCGGTATTACTTTCTCATTATAGGATAAAAGAAAGAATTCATCTTTTTCCAAAACAATTTCCTTTTTTTGTCCGATATCTTGAAGAGGAAGGGAAGAATAAAGATACTGCCTGTCTTTACTACACGAAGAACTGTAACTTTCTATAAACTCAGTAGTAGTATTATATATTGCTTTTCCTTGTGCATAATTGGGAGCAGGAGAGTAATTTACTCTGAAATGAGGTTTTCCTTTGATCCAATGGACATAACGATATAATTCTGCAGGAAGATAGTATCCGTTATCACGAGAGTGGTAACAAGGCATGAAATCAAGAATTTCAAATTCTCCTTCTTCAGACTTAAATAAAGTAGAAAGGATATTTGTATGAGGAACGTATGATTGTGTAATATGATATTTGTCCGAAACTTCAAATCCAAAACACCCGCCTTTTTTTCGGTCAAGCAATGCTGCAAAAACCGAAGGAGAGTCGAAATCTGGGAAACATAACCATTCGATATTTCCTGTCTTAGAAATCAATGCCGCTGTACGACAGTTCCCTATAACTCCATAATCCAAATTATTCATTTTTACTATTAATTTATAATCAATTATTTTTTAATAAATCTCTAACAAAGCCTAATACACCTTTTAGTTTATCTTTTACACTACTATCTATCAAATGTCTTTCTTTTTTATTTACTAATGTTTCGAGGAAAGGTAAAACTTCTGCTTGAGTAGACATATTGTAATTAGCAGCTTCCGATACATAGCCAATTTTTATAGTAACAGAATTTTTTGGTAATGCTTTAAACATGTCATCATCTGTTGTATCATCACCCATTGCTAAAATAAAATCATAATGTTTCTTCCCCAATTGACGGGCAACTTCAGAACCTTTATTATAATCTGGTGATTTTATTTCTACGACCTTATCTCCTTGCAAAATTTGTAATTTCTGTTGTACACAAATAGAAATAAGTTCGTTTGTAAGTTGTTGTGCTCTTAGAGAACCTAACCATGCATCACATTCTCTATAATGCCATGCCAGAGCGGTTTCTTTGACTTCTAAATGGGAGTTAGGGGTCTTATCTACAAAAAATTTCAAAACTGAAAGTAATCCCGAACTCCAAACTATTTTGTTCATATTATTATGCCATACGCCATTCTCTTTATAGAAAGCGCCATGTTCCGCAGCAAGTGATATCGGTAAATTTCCTAACCATTTTTCTAAAATAATATGATCGCGGCCACTGTTGACTACTACTTGATTAGTCGGGTCATCCGATAGTTTCTGCAAAACCTCAATAAGTTCTGGTGTAGGTCTCGCATCTTCTGGGTGTAATTTGATTGCAGACAGTGTTCCATCGTAATCGAGTAATATAAGACGTTGTCTTGCATTATCATATTTCAATTTGATTGTTTCAATAATTTTAGATGATACTCGTTTTTTTCGAAGCTCCTCATTTTTATAGTAAGATTCATCCCATCCTCTTATAAAATCAGTAGCCCACTTATCTACTGTTTGTGCCGAAATGATAGCCTGCATACGCTGTAGTCTTTCTTGCTGTTCAGAAACAGGCATTTCCAATGCCTTAGAGATTGCCTGTACAATTTGTTCTGTATCATTCGGATTAATGAGCAATGCATCTGTCATCTCAACGGCAGCACCAGCCATTTCACTTAAAATCAATACTCCCGGATTTCCACATTTAGAAGCAACGTATTCTTTTGCTACTAAATTCATTCCATCTCGAAGAGGTGTAACTAATGCTATATCGGCCATATAATACATAGCCGATAGTTCTTCAAACGAGAATCCATGATAAAAATAACAAACTGGAGTCCAGTCGATAGTAGAGTAGTGCCCATTGATTGAACCTATTTCCTCATCAATCTTTGTTTTCAATTCCGTATAACTACCAACATGATCGCGTGAAGGGACTATAACCATAGCCAAAGTTACTCTTTCATGATATTGTGGATAATGTTCAAGAAACGAAGCAAATCCACGTAAACGATGCAATATTCCTTTACTGTAATCTAAACGATCTACTGACAAGATAACTTTGTGATTCCCAAAAAGTTTTCTTGTCCGGTCAATGGCTTGTCGGACTTCTGGCTTCGAAGGCGCATCGTGGTAAAGATTATAATTGATCCCCATTGGCAAAGCTTCAACTCTAATAACGCGATCGCCTAATTGTACTTCGTTCAACTTAAAACTTACATGTAACACTCTTTCTACTGTACTGATAAAGTGCCTCATGTAATCATGTGTGTGGAAAGCAATAAAATCTGCACCTAATAATCCCTTTAATATTTCTGCTCGTTCTGGCAAAATACGAAAAAGTTCATATGAAGGGAAAGGTATATGATGAAAATAACCAATACTTAAATTAGAGTATCTCTTTCTTAACATACCGGGGAGTAGCATCAGTTGATAATCTTGAATCCAAACTTTATCTCCCGGTTGTACCAATTCTGATATTTTCTTACAAAAAAGAAGATTTACTTCCTGATAAGATTGCCAAAAACAACTTTTATATAAAGTATATACAAAAAAATAATGGCATAATGGCCATATTGTACTATTACTATAACCTTCATAGTAATTCTCTACTTGAGATTCCGACAAAAATACTGGATGAAGGTTCATGCTTTCTAATTTGGAGGTTACTTTATTTTTGTCCTCATTCTCTTGTATGCACATTCCTGGCCATCCAATCCAATGCTTTTCATAAGGAGTTTGCAAAGAATCTAAACCGGTTGTTAAACCTCCTTCACTTCGGGAGAAAATAAATTCTCCCTTTTGCCCGCTTATCTTAACGGGTAATCTATTCGATACAATATATAGTTTCATATTGAGGTAAAAACAAGATACATACCAATAAACTATATATTATATAAATAACTGATTTATAATAATAAATGGAGAACTAATCTCTATTATAAACCTTCAATTTTGAAAAATATTTTTCAAAATGAAAGTATGGTATAAAAAAGATAGGGAAGAAGTCATTTTCCCTATCTTTTTTATACCATACTTTCAAGATTATTTTTAATTATTTTTTATATCGTTTCCTCCTCCTAAAGCATGATACAGATTAATTACGCCTTGTATTTCATCAAAACGGTCTGATACGACAGTTAATTCTGCTTGTAATAAAGACTGACGGGCAGTCAATACTTCCAAATAATTCTGTGAACTATGAAGCATCAACAGTTCAGAGTTACGAACGACATTTTGTAATGATTCTATTTGCTGCTCTGCCAGTTCCAATCGCTGACGTGCCGTTTGCCACTGCACCAAAGCATCATTAACTTCTTTTCCTGCATCTAACAGACTTTGACGAAAAGAAAGTAAAGCTTCTTCTTGTTGTGCTTTTGCAACTTTCAGATTTGCTATATTATTTCCTCGGTTAAAAAGAGGCTGTACTAAAGAACCAACGGCTGAAAGTAGCCATTGTCCCGGATTTGTTATAGCAGAACCGGCTGCATTAGTCCATCCTGCAGATCCACTCAATGTTATTGAAGGATAAAATGCAGACCGAGCCTGGTTTGTTATATAATATGCTTCTGCTAGTTCTGCTTCTTTTTGTTGAATATCTGGACGGTATTGAAGCAACTGTAAGGGAACTCCAACTGAAAAAGTTTCGGGAAAGGATTGTTTATTTAATGTAGAACGAACTATTGCCTGAGGAGCAATACCTAACAAAGAAGAAAGAGAATTTTCCATCTCAGATATTTGTTGTTGAAGGGATAATAAAGATGCATCTACAGATAATTTACTTGCTTCTGTCTGTGCTACTGCCATCTCTGTGGATTGTCCGGCTTTTTTTAAAGCTTTCATAACCCTTAAATTTTCAGCCCAATTTTCAGCTGTTCGTTTACTGATATCCAATTGTTCATCCAACATCAATAATGTATAATAACTATTAGCAATAGTTGCAATCAACTGAGTTTGTACAGCTTGGCGATAAGCCTTGCTCTGTTCCAATACAGCTTTGGCTCCTCGTTTAGCATTCGTCATTTTACCAAAAATGTCCAATTCCCAATCGGCTGTTACAGCTAAATTATACGTTTTAGTTACTTTACTGTTTTCTGTTTTAGACAGAGACCCTTGGGGAGATAAAGATAAAGAAGGCAAATAGGCCAATTTAGATGAAAGCAACAATGCTTCTGCTTCTTTTACTCTCAGACGTGCTATATTCAAATCCGTATTGTTACGAATTCCCATTTCAATAAGCTCCTGCAATCGAATATCTGTAAACAGTTCCCGCCATGAAAGGGATGCTAACGATACAGTATCTTCAGTTACTACAGGACGACGATAAAGACTATCGACTACCATCATATCAGGATGTTCATAAGCTTTATAGATATGACAGCTCCCTAAGCCTATTAACAAAAATAAACATATAATTATTTTTTTCATATAATTTTCATTACATATAGAATTAATTATTCTCCTTTCTCTACCTCTGGATGCCTACGTACAGGCATTAACCGTTCCTGTAAATATTGAAAAACAATGAATAAGACCGGAACAATAAACAAAAGGGCTATAGTTCCTATCAACATTCCACCTACAGTAGCTACCCCAATAGAAATATTTCCATTAGCTCCTACACCGGTAGCGAACATCATAGGTAGCATACCAAAAATCATAGTAAGTGATGTCATCAATATAGGACGTAATCTGACTTCTGCCGCAGATACTGCCGCTTGGGTGATTGTCATTCCTTGATGGCGACGCTCAGATGCATACTCTGTTAATAAAATAGCAGTTTTAGCCAATAGACCGATCAGCATAATCAATCCTGTTTGCATGTAAATATTATTTTCTAAATCGAACATTTTCGCAAAAAGGAAACTCCCTGCCAATCCAAATGGAACAGAAAGAATAACGGCTATCGGGATAAATAAACTCTCATAAAGAGCACACAAAATGAGATAAATGAATATTATACAGATAATAAATACCAATGCTGCCGTATTGCCAGTAGAAGCTTCTTCTCGAGACATACCTCCGAATTCAAATCCATAACCGGCTGGTAATGTCTGTTCTGCTACTTCTCGTACAGCTTGGATAGCTTGTCCAGAACTATAGCCTGCTGCAGGAGTACCGTTGACGGTAATAGCGGAAAAAAGATTAAAACGGGATAAAGTCTCTGCACCATATACGCGTGTCAATGTCAAATATTGGCTAATGGGAGACATTTTTCCGTCTGTATTACGAACAAATATGTTGTTCAATGCTTCGGTATCTAATCGAAATTCAGGTGAAGCCTGTACCATCACACGATATAATTTTGAGAATCGATTCATATTTGAAGCATAATTTCCTCCGACATATCCAGATAAAGTACTCAATACATCTGCAGGAGATACTCCATTACGTTTACAAAGCGCAGCATCTACTTCTACTAAATATTGAGGATATTTCGTATCGAATGACGTTGTGGCTCGGGATATTTCAGGTCGTTTATTCAAAGCGTCAATCATTTGTTTGGTATATTTCAGTAAATCATCAATACTTCCACCTTTCTGGTCCTGTACATATATTTCAAATCCACTGCTCACTCCATATCCTGGAATCATCGGTTGGGCGAAAGCCATAATTTGAGCTGATGATATATCATCGGTGCGTCGATATATTTCATTTATAACAGAATTTATATCATCACCTTTTTCAGTACGTTCATCCCACTGGCGCAATCGTATAATAAACATTCCATTTGAGGCACCTTGGCCACTAATCATTCCGTTACCTGTTACTTTAGAATACATTCTGACCTGAGGTATATCTTTAATGCGCCTGTCTATCTCATCCATAACTATTTTAGTTTCTTCCAAATTACTTCCTGGAGAAGTACGTACATCCACAAAAATAGTACCCATATCTTCCTGTGGAACCAATCCGGTCTTTGTTGTTTTCATAAATATGAGCAGACCTGCACAAGCAATGACTAATAAGGCTGCAGCTACCCATTTGTGCTTTAAGAAAAAGAAAACACCTGTCTTATATTTCAACACTAAACGGTGGAAAGCTGTGTCAAATGCCATATGAAATCGTGACGAGAAACTCATTTTACCACCATTCACTGCTACAGAGTGAGGTGTCATAATCAAAGCGCAAAGAGCAGGACTTAGCGTCAGAGCATTAATCATGGAAATTGCAACAGCAACAGCCATAGTTAATCCAAATTGCGTATAAAATGTACCTGTAGTTCCCCCCATAAAACATACTGGAATGAATACAGCCATAAAGACAAACGTCGTAGTAATCAAAGCTGATGTAATTCCGCCCATCGCATCAATAGTTGCCAAATAAGATGATTTATAACCTTCATCAAATTTTGCCTGAACAGCTTCTACTACCACAATAGCATCGTCGACAACTGTACCAATAACTAAAACTAAAGCAAACAATGTCAACATATTCAGACTGAAGCCTGCGACATAAAGAAATGCAAAAGTTCCAATCAACGATACAACAATGGAAATTGCAGGAATAAACGTAGAACGCATACTCTGCAAAAATACATACACAACTAAAATTACTAATATAATGGCCTCAATTAAGGTTTTTATGACATTATGGATAGAAGCATCCAAAAAGTCTTTTGTACTCATCAGATCGACCAGCTCCATTCCTTTCGGCAAAGTTTTTGAAATTTCTGCTACAACTTTGTCTATTTCTTCTATAATTTCATTGGCATTCGATCCTGATGTCTGAGCAATCATACAGTTAGAACCCGGATGCCCGTTTACCTCTCCGATATAAGTATATGTCCTAGAACCTAATTCAATACGTGCAACATCTTTCAATCTCAAAACCTCACCGCCAGAAAGAGAACGGATTACTATATTTTCATAATCTTTTTCCTCTTCATAACGTCCGCGATATTTTAATACATATTGAAATGTATTTTTAGACTCTGCACCCAATGTTCCGGTAGGGGACTCCAAATTCTGTTCGTCGAGAACTGTTGTAATATCTGACGGTACCAAGCCATACTTGGCCATTTTTCCTGGGTCAAGCCAAATGCGTAATGAATAATCAGAACCCATTACGTTTACTTCTCCGACACCTGCAATACGCGAAAGTCGCGGTTCTATATTAATCTTCAGATAATTATTCAAGAAACTTTCATCAAAAGTATTATCAGGACTATAAAGAGCTAATGCCTTAATGTTACTCGTCTGCCGTTTCCTGACAGTAATACCACTACGAGTAACTTCTGCAGGTAAAAGTCCTTGTGCTGAAGCAATGCGATTTTGTACGTTCACTGTTGCCATATCAGGATCTGTTCCCTGTCGGAAATAAATGGTAACTCTTGCAGAACCTGTATTAGTTGCAGATGACACCATATACATCATATTCTCAACGCCATTGAGAGCTTCTTCTAAAGGTACGACAACACTTTTCTGCACAGTTTCAGCATTAGCCCCGGTATAACTGGCTGAAACGCTAACAGTAGGAGGTGCTATTTCCGGAAACTGTTCAACAGGTAATTGAGAAAGACCAATAAGTCCTACTATAAGAATAACAACAGAAATAACCATTGCCAAAATAGGACGATCTATAAATGTTTTTATTTTCATAATAGTATTATTATCATTATTTGGTCGATTGACTTTCAATTACAGTTCCTTCACGTACCAGTCCGGCACCTTCAGCAATAATAACATCTCCTGGCATAAGTCCGGATTCTACAATATATTCCGTACCATTGTTCAATTTAAAAAGTTGTACTGGTACTGATTGCGCTTTACCTTCAACAACTTTGTAAACAAACGCCCGATTCTGTAATTCATATGTGGCTGCTTGAGGAATAATGATGCAATTTTTCTTAACTGTCGGTATAATGACTTTGCCACTTCCTCCATTACGCAACATTTTTTCTGGATTTAGAAAGCTAGCCCGTAAACTAATCGCACCGGTATTTTCATTTACAGTACCACTGATAGCATTTATTTTTCCTTTATGGGAATAGATGTCGCCATTACTTAGCTCTAATTCCACATCTGGCATTTGTAACATAGCCTTTTGTAGAGAACCATATTGTTGTATCAAATCTAATATTTGATTCTCACTCATTGAAAAATAAGCATATACTTCCTCATCATCTGATACGGAAACAAGAGGCTCGGTAATATTGCTGTTAACTAATGCTCCTACACGATAGGGTATCATACTGGCAACTCCGTTTACCGGACTTTTTACCTCTGTATACGAAAGATTGTTACGTGCATTTATTTCCTGAGCTTTAGCTTGGGCCAAGGAAGCTTGTGCTTCAGCCTGTGCATTCTCTGCCGTTTGCAAATCAAATTCTGATATAACTCTTTCTTTATAAAGTTCTGCTTTACTTTCGGCTGTCAATTTCGCTGTACGAAGTTTTGCTTCCGCACTTTTAACATTGGCTACGGCTGTTTCTAATGCAGCTTTATAAGGAACTTGATCTATGACAAACAATACCTGTCCTTTACGCACGATGTCCCCCTCATTAATACGGATTTCAGTAATAATGCCACTTACCTGAGGCCTTATTTCTACATATTGACGACCTCGGAGAGTCGCTGTGTAATCAGACTTTAATGTCTGATCTGCTTGAACTATGGTAAGTGTTTTGTAGGTAGCTTTTGTCTCCTTCTGCCGGGAATCTTTACAAGAATAAAAAAACGGGAGACAGGCAACAATTAAAATGAGAACTTTTTTCATTGTTACAATTTTATAGTAATAACTTAATTTGTTTTTATTCGCACTCTTTCTGGTACATACATGAGTAATCAAATCTATAAATTATTACAGAATAAAATGAAAAAGTATTGATAAACGACAAAAATGTAGTGTCAAACAACAATTCTCAGGAATTGGACATTTCATAGCAATATTATATCTTTGTCATTATGATGATGGTCTTACAAAAATTTTCTAGTCTCCTTTTTCTTCAAAATATAGACAATATACAATGAAATATACAACCATAAATATCTGTATAAATCTATTGTTTTGCCTTGTTATTTTACCGCTTATTATTATGCTGGTACCCGTAGACAAATGGTTGGAACATAACACGGCTTTTTTGATAACTCTTATTTTCTATTTGTACTTTACTTATTTCGTCTATCGCAAGGCCAAGCTTCCATCATTACTTATGCACAAAAAGTATGTACATGCTGCTATTTTGATGGTAATACTTATCGGGATTACTGTCATGATGTCCCACTTTCCTTTTCCACCAGTGGAAAATAATGCTGATACACATCTTTTTGAAGCAAGGAAACACATGCGTATCCAAACCGTTTGGTTTTTCTTTTTAATAGTTACAGGATTCAGCTTATCTATAGAACTTACTTATGAACTTTTCAGACAAATACTCTTAAAACAAGAAATTGAGGCTGAAAAAAATAAAGCAGAATTAGCTCTTTACAAAGCTCAGATCAATCCTCATTTTCTTTTCAATACTTTAAATGCTCTTTACGGTTTAGTACTGACAAAATCTGATAAAACGGAATCTGCTTTCATTAAATTTTCTGAAATTTTAAAATATATGTATGCATATACTACATCTGAGACTATCCCTATCAGTAAAGAGATAGATTATATTCAACAATATGTCGATTTACAATCATTGCGGTTGAATAAGCATACACAAGTCTCATTTGAAACGCAAACTGATGACGAACAAATATTAATCCCTCCGATGATTCTTATAACCTTTATTGAAAATGCTTTTAAATATGGAACTTCGTCCGATGAAGATTGTTCTATACTTATCTGTATTATTATCAAAGATGGTAATTTGATATTTCGGACAGAAAACTCTATTATGAGAAATAAAAAGGATAATGATTCTGCTATAGGTATAGAAAATTGTCGGAAAAGATTAGAGTTGCTATATCCCGGGCGTTTTACTTTATCTACTTCTAAAATAGAAAATCTGTATAAAGTCCAATTGACAATACAATTAAGATGAAAAAAATAAAGTGTATAGCTATTGATGATGAGCCTCTTGCGTTATTAGTTATCAGTCAATTTTGTGAAAGGAAAGGTAATATAGAATTGACCACCTATTGTGAACCTAAAATCGGATTAGAAGAAATTATCAGGAAAAAACCGGATTTGGTTTTTCTTGATATAGAGATGAACAGCATCAGCGGATTAGATATAGCTCACATATTGCCTCATGATACATGTTTTATATTCACAACAGCTCATGCCCAATATGCATTAGATGGTTTTGACCTTAATGCAACAGACTTTTTGCATAAACCTTTTTCTTACGAACGTTTCGAAAAAGCTATCGAAAAAGCTTTTCGTTACATAGAAAATATTCCAAATAGAGTGACAGAAACCATTATAGTCAAACAAGAATATAATAATATTTCTATTGCTATTTCGGATATTTTATATATTGAAGCGATGGAAAACTATATAAAAATATTCCGTGTAAATGATAATTATATTTTAACTCATACGAATCTAAAAAATATACAGAAGATGCTTCCTGAAAATAAATTTATCAGAATTCATAGATCATATATAATACCAATTGAAAAAGTAGAAATATTTTCTAAAAAAGAAATAAAGTTATCAGGAAAAGAAACCCCGTTACCTATAGGAAGGCAATTTTCTAATAATGTATATAATATACTTACGGGTAAAAATGTCGAATATCATTAAAAGTAGAAAAACGGAATTTTACGATAATCCTGTTTTTCTACTTTTAATTTAGCCTTCTGTTTAGTCTTCTGAAAAGTGTACGAGAACTCGGCGATAAGAATTGAAAATTTTTGATTTCGATACAAAGCCTACATAGTGTCCATCCTCTACTACTGGCAAATTCCAAGCGTTTGTGTCGTCAAAGACCTTCATAACTTTATCCATTGTCATGCCTACCTCTATTTTTCCTGGAGGGCTTACCATAAATCTACGTACATACATGCGATTATATAATTCAGGTCTAAACATAATATTACGTATATCATCTAATAATACTATTCCCAGCAAGGTATTGTCATCATCTACAACTGGGAATACATTTCGATGAGCATTAGAAATAACCTTTACCATATCACCCAAACTCATTTCAGGTTTTACGGAAAGAAAATCTTTTTCTATCACGCTATCCATCTTAAGAAGAGTCAATACAGCTTTATCTTTATGATGAGTAAGTAACTCTCCTTTTTTTGCTAAACGCATTGTATAAATACTGTGAGGCTCAAATATTTTAATAGTACCGAATGCGACTGTGGAAGTAATCATCAATGGAAGGAATAAGCTGAAACCTCCTGTAAGTTCCGCTGTGAGGAAGATTGCCATCAATGGTGCATGCATAACTGCAGACATCACTCCGGCCATTCCCATAAGAGCAAAATTTTTCTCCGAAAGTGGAATAATATATCCAAAATGATTAAGTACAAACGCAAACAAGAATCCGGCCATACATCCTACGTAAAGACTTGGCGCAAATGTTCCACCCACACCACCACCACCATTGGTAGCTGCAGTAGCGAATACTTTTACCAAAACAATCAATGCTAAATTGAGAAATAATATCCAAAAATTATTTCGCCAAGGATAAAAAAAACTACCATCGGTCAAAGCCTGTGGATTACCTTCTAACAAACTATGTATCGATTCGTAACCTTCTCCATAAAGTGGCGGTAATAAAAATATGCATAAACTCAATATAATCGAACCAAACCCGAATTTAAACCAAGGTTTACCTATTTTTCTGAAAATACTTTCAAGCCAATTTATGACACGCGTAAAATATAATGATACAAAACCACAAAATATACCAAGTAGTATAACATAAGGTACACGTTCTATAACAAAAGGTTCAGGAGCAAAACTAAATTGTGCTGCTGAACCATTTAATATATAAGTAATAGTAGCTGCTGTAGTAGAAGATATAAGCAATGGCATCACAGAAGCAGTAGTAAGGTCGAGCATAAGAACTTCAAGAGTAAATAGTAATCCGGCTATGGGTGCTTTAAATATCCCGGCTATACCCGCTGCTGCTCCACATCCAACCATCAGCATAAGTACTCGTTGGTCCATACGGAACAGACTACCTATATTAGACCCAATAGCTGCTCCCGTATAGACAATTGGAGCTTCAGCACCAACTGAGCCACCAAATCCGATAGTAATAGAACTGGCCACTACAGAAGTATACATATTATGGGGTTTCAATCGGCTCTTTCGTTGTGAAATAGCATATAGCACTCGAGTAACACCATGACTAATATCGTCTTTTACAATATATCGAACATATAACCCAGCTAATAATATTCCGACAATAGGGTATACCAAATATAAATAATTGGCCCCACTAATTGAAAAATGCTCAGTCAATAAATTCTGAATTGAATGAATCAAAAACTTCAAAACATATGCAGCTAAAGCAGCCAATATACCAACGACAAAACTCAGAATAAGAATAAAATTTTTTTCTTTTATATTCTTTTCACGCCATATAAGTAACTTCAAAAACCAATCAGTTTCTTTTTTCATAAATTATCCTTAAATGCCTTTTCCGGTTACTACCGTCTTTATTGTATATATAATTATTTTAAAATCAACTATTAACGACATATTTTCAAGATACAATATTTCATATTTAAGTCGTTCTATCATTTCATCTATATTTCGAGCATATCCAAATTTTACCATCCCCCAAGATGTTATGCCTGGACGTATTTGATGTAATAAAGAATAATGTGGAGCCCTTTTTATAATTTGTTCTATATAATAAGCTCTTTCAGGACGAGGTCCGACAAGAGACATATCCCCAATAAAAACATTCCAGAATTGCGGTAATTCATCGATACGATATTTGCGCATAAAATGGCCAAAAGGTGTAACACGGTCATCATTTTCACGGGATAGGGCAGGACCGTTCTGTTCTGCATTGACACGCATCGTCCTAAATTTATATAATATAAATTCTTTTCTTCGATAACCCACTCTTTTTTGCCGGTAAATAACCGGACCTTCAGAACCTAATTTTATTTTTAAGGCAATAATAAGAGCAAATGGTGATATTATAATAAGAGCAACGAAAGATATCAAAATGTCTAACAAACGTTTGATATTTTTTTCACATTCGGATAAAGAGCATTTACAAATATCAATAAATGGTTTGCCATATATGTTTGATAGTTTTACCCTTGTGGTAAGCATCTCAAATTCATTTACTTGTAACTGTATCGGTAAATTATATGGATACAGGCGATTTACTGTTTTATGTAAAGCTCTCTTATTCTTACTATCTAATGCAATAATAAGCTCTTCTACATTATGCTCTTTAATGACTTTTTCCAAATCCTCAATGTTATAAATAGGGCAACCTCCGATTGAAGAATATTGTTCATTTTTCTCTTCAGGTATACGAACAAATCCAACAACAAGGAATCCCAGCGAACGGTCCATTTGCATTAAGTCTAACCATAGAGCCTTGGCCTTCTTACCAGAACCGATAATAAGTGTATTAAACCCCCAACGTTTTCCATGAATGCGTCGAGTAGCTCTTTGTGTAATAAATGCCCGACAGATGTAAACACATACAAAATTGAAGACAAACATACCTACCAACAATTCGTAACTATTTACCGGTAATCGCTGTATATCGTTTATTAGTGCTATAAAAAAAATAATTAATACACCTATTGCTACAGAGAATAATGTCGTAAAAAATTCTCCTAATCTCGATTTCAAAAAAGGACGGTTGTAATATCCGGAAAGATAAAAAATAAATATAAAAAGTAATGGGAACAATATCTGTCCTTCAATAACTCGATGGTATCCCAAGAAACTTTTTATATTACTAAAGCCGACTACAGGCGAAAATACATAGTAACGAAACACATTGAATAAAAACCAACCTATATTGGCAGAAAAAATATCTCCAACAACATATTTTATTATTTGTTTCGTTCTTCTCATCGATAATTAAGGTCCAATTAAGGTCTCAATATTTTTATTATACCTCCTGTATCCAATTTTATAACACTTGAAGGTGTCGATCTGGAAACATCTTCCTGCCGGTATTTAACGATATAATCTACTGCATTTTTTATTATATCAGGAATTTCTGAAAAATTCATTGGAGTAGGCATACCACTTACATTGGCCGAAGTAGATACAATCGCTTTTTTAAAACGGTCGCATAATTTTTTAGAAAACTCTTCATGTGTAACTCGTATTCCCACACTACCATCCTCGGCTAATAAATTAGTAGCTAAATTTCGTGCATTAGAATATACCACAGTAAGGGGCTTATTTGTTAATTCAATAAGATCCCAAGCTATCTCAGGAACATCACGAACATAAAAATCTACTTTCTGTGGATTACCAACTAATACGATCAAAGCTTTACTGTCAGTTCTTTTTTTTATTTCATATACCTTTTTTACAGCTTTTTCATTTGTAGCATCACAACCAATTCCCCAAATTGTATCCGTAGGATATAAAATGATCCCACCTGCTTGCATCACTTCACAGGCATTTTTTATATCATCTTCCATTTATTCTGCAAATTTCATTATAAAAATCTTTTATCAAATTTTCTTTATTACATTGGGCAAATTTAGTGAATCGGATTCCGATAACAAAATAAATTTGAAATTTGTCGCTAATTGTACTAATGACAGTATTATTTATCGAAATTTTTCAGTTTAAACGAATAATCTAAAATTGTATTTGTGGCACGAGAATCTATTAAAAAAATGTTTTGTAATCGAAACATAAATATATTTACTCATTTAATGGATTCTTATCTGTTAAGTTATAAATGATTTTTTCGGGATAGAAAATGAGTTTATTTCCGAAAATTTAAATTTCTGTGTTTGTTTATCGAATTTTATTTTTAGAATTATTTTTGTATTCCTTTTAATACATTGATTCAATTATTATTGAGTTAATTTTGAGGGAAGTTTCAGGTAAGGTAGTGGAATAATAAAATGAGATTTTATTTTGTTTTTTTGATTTTTTTTACAAAATTGCAATTATTAATAATAACAAACATATTTACAAACCAAAAATCAATTTTATGAAGAAGTTTTTATTTTTATTCCTTGTTATGGTATGCAATTTTACTATTAATGGTCAAGAAAAGTTAACAGATACGATATCTGTAAAGAAAGTGTTTTGTGAAATTGTTGGTAGAGGAAATTTTACGGGTACAAAAGTGGATATATCTATTGATTTTGGACAAAAGATTTCATTTTTTAAACAGTATAATCAAAAATTAATGGTTGATGAAGAAGGGAAAAAAATCAAGTTTAATTCAATGATAGATGCTTTGAACTATATGGGAAAGTTTGGTTGGGATTTTGAACAAGCTTATGCAGTATCTATGGGAAACACAAATGTATATCATTTTTTGTTGAGTAAAGATATTACTTCTGACAAAGAATTTCTTGATGGTATCAAGACAAAAGCAATGATAAAAGATATAGAATAATTTTCAATGGCTGTTTTACTAAAATCTTTATCTGTTCCAGTATATACCGATAATTATTTGACGATACGGGAACAGCAGTCATTTTTTTGCTTAAAAACAATGAAAATAAGAAGTTTTGTTGAACCAACAGAATAAATTAATTCTCATTTGTCCAAATTTAAATATTTTTTATTTGCTTGACATAATAATGTTACCGAATAATATAAAGTTTTTGAGTATTCTTACTAAAAAAATGCAATAAATAATAAGGTAAGGGATAGGGGAATCATATAGAAGGAATTAAAAAAATTGTAATTTTTTAGTATATTTGGTAATGTGTCAATTAGCAAATTTAGAGCTTCAATAATCAAAAATTATAGATGACTCTTTTTTAAAAGAAAAATTTACAGGAAGAAAAAATATTATTTTATTTCTTTTGATTTTAAAAACAAAATAAAAAGTATGCTATAATCTTTTATTGTTGATTAAGACTTAATTTTGAAAGAAGTTTCATTCAATATTTAGTTTATAATTCAGTCGTTTATTCGAAATAATTTTCTTGATACAGTCTTTAGTAGAACAATTTGAAATTGTTTTGATAAAATCCTAAGATTTGAAATTAATGAAGCTTCCTAAGCTTTAGTATTTTCATTCCATGATTTTTTAAATGCTATCTGTCATCCTATTCATGGATACAGCTACTTCATAAGGTTGGAATCGTGCGAAATAAATAAAAAAGAGGAAGCCAATTTTACTTAACTTCCTCTTTTTTTCAGTGTCGGGGTACCAGGATTCGAACCTGGGACCCCCTGCTCCCAAAGCAGGTGCGCTAACCGGACTGCGCTACACCCCGTTGATTTCTCAATTGCAGTGCAAAGATACTGCTTTTTTTTATACTTGCAATACTTTATTGAAAATTTATCGAAAAAAACTTTCACTTTACTTTGCTTGTATAAATAATGATTTGTTATAATTTTGCATAAATATTACAGTTACAATGCTATTGAGAATATTTAGTTGTAATATCAAAAATTGCCAAATCTAAAAAATAATTATATGTTTAGAACTCAAACTTGTGGAGAATTACGTTTGAAGGACGTAGACAAAACTGTAACCTTATCTGGATGGGTACAACGCACTCGTAAAATGGGAGGGATGACCTTTGTCGATATTAGAGACAGATACGGTATTACACAGTTGGTATTCAATCAAGAAATTAATCCTACGTTATGTAATGAAGCCAATAAATTAGGTCGTGAATATGTAATTCAAGTAACAGGAATTGTAAAGGAACGGTCTAATAAAAATTTTCATATTCCGACGGGTGAAATTGAAATTATTGTATCAGAACTGAAAGTATTACATTCGTCTGATATTCCTCCATTTACGATAGAAGATGATACAGATGGAGGAGATGACTTACGTATGCAGTATCGTTATCTTGATTTGCGACGCAATTGTGTGCGGCAAAATCTGGAGCTCAGGCATAAAATGGCCTTTGAAATTCGCCGTTACCTTGATGAGCAAAATTTTTTGGAAGTAGAAACTCCTATCTTGATAAAATCGACACCTGAAGGCGCACGAGATTTCATTGTACCGTCAAGAATGAATCCCGGTCAGTTTTATGCTCTTCCACAATCTCCTCAAACATTAAAACAACTTTTGATGGTTTCAGGATTTGATCGTTATTTTCAAATTGCCAAATGTTTCAGAGATGAAGATTTGAGGGCAGACAGACAACCTGAATTTACTCAAGTAGATTGTGAAATGTCATTTGTCGAACAAGAAGATATTCTCCAAATTTTCGAGGGGTTAATGAAACACCTTTTCTATTACATTAAAGGTATAGATATGAAAGAGCCTTTTCCTAGGATGTTATGGAGTGATGCCATGAAATATTATGGCAGTGACAAACCCGATATCCGTTTCGGTATGCGTTTTGTAGAATTGAAAGACTTAACTGAAGGGAGAGGATTTAGTGTTTTTGATAGTGCGCCATATGTTGCAGGAATTTGCGCTGAAGGTTGTGCTACATATACAAGAAAACAATTGGATGGATTGACAGATTTTGTAAAAAGACCACAGATTGGGGCGAAAGGTTTAGTATATGTTCGCTGTGAAGCCGGAGGTTCATATAAATCGTCTGTAGATAAATTTTATTCACAAGAAGATTTAAAAATGTGGGCAAAGCGTTTTGATGCAAAAGAGGGAGATTTGTTATTGATACTTTGCGGAGATAAGGCGAAAACGCAAAAAGCATTGGGAGAATTACGACTTGAAATGGGGAATCGCTTAGGGTTGAGGAATAAAGACGTTTATGCTCCCTTATGGGTCATAGATTTTCCGATGTTCGAATGGGACGATGAAACAAATCGTTTTTATGCAATGCACCATCCCTTTACATCTCCCAAAAGTGAAGATGTTCCTTTATTAGAAACTGACCCAGGCAAAGTAAGAGCTAATGCTTATGATATGGTTATCAATGGAGTTGAATTGGGTGGTGGTTCTATCCGTATTCATGATAGCCAACTGCAAGATAAAATGTTCAAAATACTTGGTTTTACCGAGGAACAAGCACAAGAGCAATTTGGATTCTTAATGAATGCTTTTAAATATGGAGCTCCTCCTCATGGAGGTTTAGCATTTGGACTCGACAGGATGGTGTCCATGTTTGCAGGTTTAGATTCTATCCGTGATTGTATTGCATTTCCTAAAAATAACTCGGGTAAAGACACCATGTTAGATGCTCCTTCGGCAATTGACTCTTTCCAACTTGAAGAATTGCAACTTAAGCTCGAACCTAAAGCCAAAAATTAAAGTTGATTCGAATGAAAATTTCCGAAATAATCGATGCAATAGAAACCATAGCTCCTCTTGCTTTACAAGAAAGTTATGATAATGCAGGCATACAGGTAGGAGATAAATCGGTCGAAGCTTCATCTGCTCTTCTTTGTCTTGATGTAACTGAAGAAGTGATAGATGAAGCAATATCTATTGGTGCTAATTTGATAATAGCTCATCATCCATTACTATTTAAGGGAATAAAATCGATAACGGGGAGTAATTATATTGAACGGATACTGATAAAAGCTATACAAAATAATATCGTAATTTATGCTTCTCACACTAATATGGACAACGCATATAACGGTGTTAATTATAAAATTGCGAAAATAATAGGCTTAGACTCCCTACAAATACTTGACCCTTTACAAGGACGATTGTTAAAATTAGCAACGTATGTACCGAAAAAATTCACCGAATCTGTTAGAAATGCTCTATTTAACGCTGGTGCCGGTTATATAGGCAACTATGATAACTGCAGTTATACAATAAAAGGGGAAGGAACATTTAGAGCAGGGGAGAATGCCCATCCTTTTTGTGGAGAAATTGGTCAAATGCACAAAGAAGAAGAGGCAAAAATAGAAGTCATTTTTCCCGATTATAAAAAAGTATCTGTTATTAAAGCTTTATTGGCCATTCATCCTTATGAAGAACCAGCTTTTGATATATTACCTTTAAATAATTCTTGGAATCATGCAGGAAGTGGCATAATCGGAAATCTCAGTACAGAAACCGATGCTATCGATTTTTTAAAAGACGTAAAATCAAAATTCCAGGTAAAAAGCATTAAGCATTCTTCAATTTTAGATAAGAAGATAAAAAGAGTTGCTTTATGTGGTGGGGCAGGGTCTTTTTTGATTCCTAAAGCAATTTCGTTAGGAGCAGATATATTCCTTACGGGAGAAATCAAATATCACGATTATTTCGGTAATAACGATCGTATTATTTTGGCTGAATTGGGTCATTATGAGAGCGAACAATATACAAAAGATATTTTTTGTGATATTATTACAAAAAAATTCCCTACATTTGCAGTTCATTATACTAAGGTAGAAACAAATCCGATAAATTATTTGTAAGCATATGGCTACTGATAAAACAAAAGTTGAAAAAGAATATACAGTGGAAGACCGCCTAAAAGCCCTGTATGAATTACAAACTATGCTTTCTGAGATTGACAGAATCAAGACTTTACGTGGAGAACTGCCTCTCGAAGTTCAGGACCTGGAGGACGAAATAGCGGGTCTAGAAACTCGTGTACAGAATTTTCATACTGAAATAGAAGAATTGCAAGCTGCTGTTGCTGCAAAAAAAGTAGAAATTCAAAATGCGCAAACTTTAATCGATAAGTATACAGCTCAGCAAGACAATGTTAGAAACAATCGTGAGTTTGATTTTTTGACCAAAGAAATCGAATATCAATCACTCGAAATCGAACTATGTGAAAAACGAATCCGAGAATTTACAGCACAAGAGAAAGCAAAAAGAGAAGATGTCGAAAATTGCCAGGCTCTTTTAGATGACAGAAAACATGATTTGATCGAGAAAAAGAGTGAATTAGATGAGATTGTTTCAGAAACAAAACAAGATGAAGAAAAGCTTCGAGAAAAGGCAAAAAAACTGGAACAACATATTGAACCTCGTTTGCTAGCAGCATTTAAACGTATTCGTAAAAATGCCCGTAATGGCTTAGCTGTCGTATATATACAACGTGATGCTTGCGGTGGATGTTTTAATAAAATTCCGCCACAAAGACAATTAGACATCAAATTGCGTAAAAAAATTATTGTTTGCGAGTATTGTGGCCGTATTATGATTGATCCAGAATTGGCCGGTGTAGAATAATAAATTTCTATATAGTAAAATAAAGACGGGTATTATATCAGAGTTATAATACCCGTCTTTATTTTATATAATTGACTGTTATAATTCGTTATAATCTGGTATTTCTTTTAAGAAATGAGGACACATATTATCATAATCCATTACACAACAATAGTGATTAATGCCATTTGAAACTACCAGATATTTCACTTTTAAGGCTATATTATAGCGAATAACTTGATTAAATACTTCCTGGTTCAATGTAATATGAGGAGCCTTATATTCTATAATCATAAGCGGACTTCCATATATATCATATATAACAGTATCACATCTTCGGTTTTGTCCATTCAGTCGAAGAGATATTTCATTTCCTATAAGCCCCAAGGGATACCCTTTGTAAGATATTAAATAGGAAACAAAGTGTTGGCGTACCCATTCTTCAGGAGTAAGAGCAATGTAACGTTTTCTAATAATATCAAAAATAAACAACCTATCTTTTTCTTTCTTTATTTTATAATCAAAAGACGGTAAATTCAGAACTGTCATACTTTATATTTGTTCTTAAACATAGAATTCTGTATTTTTACTCAAAATTAGCGAAAAATGAAAACAAAACAAGAAATTGTAGAAAATTGGTTGCCCCGGTATACCAAAAGAAAAATTGAAAATTTCTCAAAACATATATTATTGACCAATTTTTCTAAATATGTGGAGATATTTGCCAATCATTTTAATGTGCCTATATTAGGTGAAGATGGAAATATGCCTAATGCCTCAGCAGAAGGTGTAACTATTATAAATTTCGGAATGGGAAGTGCTAATGCTGCAACTGTAATGGATTTATTAAGTGCCATACAGCCTAAAGCTGTCTTATTTTTAGGAAAATGTGGGGGATTAAAAAAAGTAAATAAATTAGGAGATTATATATTGCCTATAGCTGCTATACGTGGAGAAGGGGCTTCGAATGACTATTTCCCCCCGGAGGTACCGGCATTACCGGCATTCAGTTTACAACGAGCCGTTTCAACTACTGTAAGAAACCATGGCAAGGATTATTGGACAGGTACAGTATATACAACAAATCGTCGTGTATGGGAGTATGATGACGAATTTAAAAACTATTTGAGAAAAACTCGTAGTATGGCAATAGATATGGAAACTGCAACCCTCTTTACAGTGGGGTTTGCCAATCAAATTCCGGTAGGTGCATTGCTATTGGTAACAGACCAGCCGATGATTTCTACTGGGGTAAAAACTGAAGAAAGCGACATGATTGTAACTCGCAATTTTGTCGATGAACACGTTATGATAGGTTTTGAATCTTTGAAAATGATTATTGATAAAAGAACTACGGTAAAACACCTTCGGTTCGAAGAAGAATGAAATGATAATGGCAAAGAAAGAATCCAATCAACATTTACAAATCATATCTGATATTCAGCAAAAAAAATTCAAGCCTGTTTATTTTTTAATGGGCCTGGAGCCTTATTATATCGACCTGATAACCAATACTATTATAGAAAATGCATTGGATGAAGCTGATCGGGATTTTAACCAAACAATTGTTTATGGTTCAGATGTAAATATGGCTTCAGTAATAAATGCTGCAAAGAGATATCCGATGATGGCTGTTCGTCAGTTAGTAGTGGTAAAAGAGGCTCAACAACTTGATAAGATGGAAGAGCTAAGCTATTATTTACAAAAACCACAAAAGAGTACAATATTAGTCTTAAATTATAAATATGGAACTTTAAAGAATAAAAAACTATTGGCCGAAATAGAAAAAATCGGAGTTCTATACGAATCAAAAAAACTATATGATTATCAACTTCCAGGTTTTATAAATAATTATTTTTTACAGAAAGGGTATTCTATCGGGCAAAAAGAATGTACAATGCTTAGCGATGCTATTGGTACAGATTTAAGCCGGTTAACAGGGGAAATGGAAAAGTTGCTAATATCCTTGCCCAGAGAAGAAAAAAGAATCACTGCAAATCATATAGAATCTAATATAGGTATCAGTAAAGATTTTAATAATTTCGAATTATTAAATGCTGTTATAAATCGAAATTACTATAAAGCATCTCAGATTATTCAGTATTTTGAAAAGAATCCCAAAGCCAACCCTTTTATCGTAACAATAAGCGTATTATTCAATTTTTTCTCAAATCTAATGCTTTTGTACTTCATTCCCAATAAGTCAGAAACGAGTATTTCAACTGAGCTTAAATTAAAAAATATCTATCAAGCTAAAGATTATATGATTGCTTTACGCAATTATAATGCTTATAAATGTATTGATATAATTTCCTTAATAAGAATTTATGATACTCGGTCAAAGGGAGTTGGTACAGCTCCAGGAACAGCCGATTCTGATTTACTTAAAGAATTAATATTCAAGATAATGCATTAAAGAAAAATAAGATTTTTAATGTTATACATCATCTATTAGCCTAAAATCCTTTCAATATTTTTTATCAATTTAACCCCAGAGTATGAAATATCAAAATACTGTGGGGTTAATTTCTATATTGTTCAAATTTAATTTATATTCATATTTGCAAATATGAATATAATATTATTATTTTCATTTGTGATATTCAAAGTTGAATAGTTAAAGTGAAGAAATCGAAATTTGCAAATGAAAACAATTAAAAATTACAATATTAGATGAGATTATAAGAAAAACGCATAAAAGGATATCTCAAATATAATAGCAGTATTATTTGTTATTTAATTTGTTGTTTATTAATAGTTTAATTATATAATTATAAAGTTTTACTTTAGGTTTGTTGTTCTTTATGTCGAAATTATCTAAATCTGACAAAATGAAGACACTATTTATTATAAATATATATTTGTATATCAGATATATATTATAATAAATATAAACTTGTACTTTAATAATATACATAGTTGTGATTTATGAAATTCATAAACGAAATTTATAACTTTCCGATTTGGTATTTTGTGTTTACAAATGAAATTTGCAAAAATCAAACTATATTTCTACATTTGTAAATTGATGGTATTTACAAATGAAAATATTGTGAATATATATTTTTTTCGATAAAATCGGTAAAGATGAATGAAAGAATAAGATTATTGATAGAGCAATTAGGGCTAACTCAAGCGGAATTTGCAGAAAGGGTAAAAATTCAACCGTCTACACTATCAAATGCATTAAGAGGGCGTAATGAGGTGAGTAATTCTATCATTATTAAAATACATGAAGCCTACCCCGAGGTATCTATTAATTGGCTTATGTTTGGAGAAGGAGATTTAAATATTGATAATATGGTTACAAATCCCAAGAATCAATCTAATGAGATTCCTTTTTTCTCGGACAAGCCATCAAAATCTTTAGAATATTCCAAAGATTTTGAGTTAAGAAAGGATGTATTACCATTTAATGATGGACCATCTCCTATTGTTGAGAAGATTCCGAAAGATAGAAAGGTGGTAAAAATAATGATTTTTTATTCTGATAATACTTTCGAATCATTTTCTTCAGACCAAATAAAGTAAAATCAAATAAACTAAATATAAACTTTTATATTTTTCTGTAATTTCAGACTCTTTCCCTATCTTTGCAAACACATCATATGTTATTTGCTCAAATGAAGAAATACGTTCTGGATTTAAAAGTCAATACAAAGACACATCTACATGAGAATTATGTATTGTTGAAATTTACGACACAAAATGGAGAACAATTACCGGATATGCTTCCGGGGCAATTTGTAGAAGTACGAATAGATGGCTCGCCGACAACTTTTCTTCGGCGACCTATTTCTATAAATTATATTGACAAAAAATCAAATGAATTATGGCTCCTTATACAGCTTGTCGGAGCCGGAACCCGCCAATTAGCTATGGCGGAACCGGGAAATATTGTAAATATGATACTCCCGTTAGGTAATTCTTTTACATTTCCCGAAAATAAGCGAAATAAATTATTATTAATTGGTGGTGGCGTAGGTATTGCACCTATGCTATATTTAGGACAAACTCTTAAAAATAAAGGATATACACCGTCTTTTTTGTTGGGAGCTCGTTCTATAAGAGATATATTGCAATTGAAAGAATTCAAATCCCTTGGAGAAACATATATAACAACAGAGGACGGTTCTCTTGGAGAACGAGGCTATGTAACTCAACATTCAGTTTTACAAAAAATTCATTTTGATTATATTTATACTTGTGGTCCCAAGCCTATGATGATGGCTGTAGCCAAATATGCCCGAAACAACAATATTTGCTGTGAGGTTTCTCTTGAAAATATGATGGCTTGCGGGATAGGTGCATGTCTTTGTTGTGTAGAAAATACAATCGAAGGACATGTATGTGTATGTAAAGAAGGGCCCATTTTTAATATAAATAGACTGTCATGGCAAATTTAAATGTAGAAATTGGAAATTTAAGACTGAAAAATCCGATAATGACTGCTTCTGGAACTTTTGGTTATGGAGAAGAATTCGCCGATTTCATCGATTTATCACGGTTAGGAGGTATTCTTGTAAAAGGCACAACGCTTCATCACCGTGAAGGCAATCCTTATCCTCGTATGGCCGAAACTCCAGCTGGAATGTTAAACGCAGTAGGTCTTCAAAATAAGGGTGTCAATTACTTTGCTGAAACAATATATCCGAGAATACGTACTATAGATACAAATATTATTGTCAATGTTTCGGGGTCTACTGTAGAGGATTATATTGCAACGGCTGAAAGAATTGCCCAGTTGGAACAAATTCCTGCAATTGAACTGAACATTTCTTGCCCTAATGTAAAAGAAGGAGGGATGGCTTTCGGAACATCTTGCAAAAGTGCTTCAAAGGTTGTAAAAGCTGTTAGAAAAGTTTATCCGAAAACATTGATAGTAAAATTATCTCCCAATGTCACAGATATAACAGAAATAGCTAGAGCTGTAGAGGCTGAAGGTGCAGATAGTGTTTCTTTAATAAATACATTATTGGGTATGGCCATCAATGCCAAGACACGTCGCCCCATGTTATCGACCGTAACTGGAGGATTATCGGGAGCTTGTGTTAAACCTGTTGCTTTGCGAATGGTATGGCAAACTTGTAAAACTGTAAAGATACCTGTTATTGGATTAGGCGGGATAATGAATGCAATGGATGCTGTTGAATTTTTATTGGCAGGTGCGACTGCAATTCAAATAGGTACGGCAAATTTCATTGATCCTCAAATAACTATAAAAGTTATAGATGGTATCAATGCTTATCTTGAAGAGCAGGGATGTGATGATATTAAAGATATAATAGGGGGACTAATTTATTAAAAGTATACTAAAAAGCCCTGTGAAATCTCAGGGCTTTTTAGTATACTTTTAATATGTACTTATTATAACAATTCTACTGAGCGTTTTACAAACTGGCTTAAAGCTTCACCTTTTAACATATTGTTTGATAATAAGGCTAAATCAACTAATTGTCGAACCAGATTGTTCGATTTAGCGTAATTAGAAAGAAGTTCTTCTTCTTTTTTCTTCAATTCGGTTATTTTTGATTCTTTCGTTTTGATATCCTCTTTCTCGGTTACAGATATTTCATCGTCCTTCTTTCCTTTATGATTCTCTCTCAATTTTTCAACACTTTCCTGTAAAGTTTTGATTTCTCCTTGTATGGGTTCTATTTCTGTTTTGCAGGCATTTTCCGTGTCTTCTATGATTTTTTTAGACAATGGATGTTCTGTATTGACGATTAAATTGAAACTATCGGGAAGCTCTCCATAGAAATTCATTCCTGGCTGCATGGCTGACATATCTTTCATACGACGCATAAATTCATTTTGAGTAATAATGACCGGTTGGGCATTTTCTCCAATAGGTTCAAACATTACAAGAAAATCAGCTTTTTCAATTGCCGGAATTTGTGATTTGAAAACAGTCGTCATCATCTCGCGTTCTTCCGAAGTAAGGACAGTAGCACTCTTATCCTCTTTCTTGACCAAATTTTCTACAATATCACTATCTACACGAACAAATCGACTTTTTTCCAATTTTTGTTCCAACAAACCGATAAAGTGGATATCTAATTGTCCATCCATCAGCAGCACATCATATCCCTTGGCTTGAGCCATCTCAATATAGTTATATTGTGCTATATGGTCTGTTGCATAAATGTATATCAAATTCTTATCTTTATCTGTCTGATTGGATTCTATAAGAGTCTTATATTCATCAAGAGTATAATATTTATTTTCAGTATTTTTCAATAAAGCAAATTTTTGAGCCTTTTCATAGAACTTCTCATCTGACAGCATTCCATACTCGATAAATAACTTAATATCATCCCATTTATCTTCAAATTGCTTGCGATCATTGTTAAATATCTCTTGTAAACGATCTGCTACTTTTTTGGTAATGTATGTCGATATTTTCTTTACATTAGAATCGCTTTGCAAATACGAGCGGGATACATTCAACGGAATATCAGGGGAATCTATCACTCCTTGTAGTAACATCAAAAATTCAGGGACAATACCTTCTACTGAATCAGTGACAAATACCTGGTTACTATATAACTGTATTTTATTCCGATTCAAATCAAAGTTTGATTTTATCTTTGGAAAATACAAAATTCCAGTCAGTTTAAATGGATAATCGACATTTAAATGTATCCAAAATAAGGGTTCATCTGAAGCAGGATATAATTCTGAATAAAAGCTTTTATAGTCTTCATCTGTTAATTCAGTAGGCTTTTTAGTCCATGCCGGAGCCGTATCGTTTATAATTTTGTCTCTGTCGGTATCTACATATTTACCATCTTTCCATTCTTGTTCTTTCCCGAATATAACAGGTATAGGTAAGAAACGACAGTATTTTTTTAACAGAGATTCAATCTTTGGTTCTTCCAAAAATTCTTTATTTTCATCATCAATATACAGAACAATATCGGTACCTCTTTCTTTTTTATCAATGTCAGACATTTCAAATTCAGGAGAACCATCACATGTCCACATTACTGCTTGGGCATTATCTTTATAAGATAAAGTTCTGATTTCAACTTTTTTAGAAACCATAAAAGATGAATAGAATCCTAATCCAAAATGGCCAATTATAGCATTTGCATCATTCTTGTATTTATTTAAAAATTCTTCAGCTCCAGAAAAGGCTATCTGATTGATATATTTTTCAATTTCTTCTGCGGTCATACCAATACCATGATCAGAAATTGTTAAAGTTCCCTTTTTCTGATCAAGAGAAACTTTCACATTCATATCACCCAGTTCTCCTTTAAAATCACCAAATGAAGACAGCGTTTTCAGTTTCTGTGTAGCGTCAACAGCATTTGAGACTAATTCACGAAGGAAGATTTCATGATCACTGTACAAGAACTTTTTGATAATGGGGAAAATATTATCCGTAGTAACCCCAATTTTACCTTTTTGCATAGTTATTTTATTTTAAATTTATTTTTACACAACTGAATAGTAAGAAGCAAAAAAAATGCCAGACTCAATGGAATCTGACATTTTGACTTATTCAAGATGGTTCTGTCACTTTTCAGTTTTCGAATCTTTTATTTGAGTAACGATTTTCTGGTTCTCTTTATCAAAGTCGACAATAATAGTGTCTCCTTCATTTACCGTTGCTCTAATTATCATTTCTGCCATTTCATCTTCAAGATATTTTTGTATAGCTCGTTTCAATGGTCTTGCCCCAAATTGAATATCATAACCTTTCGATGCGATGAAATCTTTTGCTGCATCTGTTATAATTAATTTGTACCCTAAGGCTTCAACTCTTTGATAGAAACCTTTCAATTCCAAATCAATAATCTTATAAATAGCATCTTTACTCAACTGATCAAACATAATAATATCATCTACACGATTCAAGAACTCAGGAGAAAATGCCCGATTTAATGCTTTTTGAATAACTCCACGAGAAAAGTCTTTATTATCATTTGAGGATGTAGAAAAACCCACTCCATGTCCAAAATCCTTCAACTGACGGGTTCCGATATTTGATGTCATAATCAGAATCGTATTTTTAAAATCAACACGTCGGCCCAAACTATCAGTCAGCCGTCCCTCGTCCATTACTTGTAAAAGTAAATTAAAAACATCTGGATGTGCTTTCTCTATTTCATCTAAAAGCACAACAGAATAGGGATGACGGCGTACTTTCTCTGTCAGTTGTCCTCCTTCTTCATATCCTACATATCCAGGAGGGGCTCCAATCAATCTTGAAACAGTAAATTTTTCCATATATTCACTCATATCCATTCGTATCAATGTATCTTTTGAGTCGAACAGATATTCAGCCAACATCTTGGCTAAATGTGTTTTACCAACACCGGTAGGACCTAAAAACATAAATGTACCGATAGGTTTATTCGGGTCTTTCAATCCAACTCTATTTCTCTGTATTGCCTTTACAATTTTATCCACAGCTTCGTCTTGTCCTATTATTGAATGTTTGAGGACATCAGCCATCTGCAAAAGTTTACTCCCTTCTGCCTGTGCTATTCGTTGAACAGGGACTCCTGACATCATTGCTACGACTTCAGCAATTTTTTCTTCATCAACTACTTCGCGTTTTTCCTGAATCTGTTCTTCCCAACGTCGCTTTGCAGCGTCTAATTCAGACTGATATTCTTTAGTCTTGTCACGAAAACTTGCAGCTAATTCATAATTTTGAGATTTTACAGCTTTCATCTTGTCCTCACTTGTTGCTGCAATCTTCTTTTCAAGTTCCTCAATCTCTTTGGGTACAGTAATATTTGATATATGTACTCTTGAGCCGGCTTCATCCAATGCATCAATTGCTTTGTCTGGGAAATTACGGTCACTGATATATCTCTCTGTTAATTTCACACAAGCCTCAAGAGCCTCCGGTGTATATATTACATTGTGATGATCTTCATATCTACCTTTGATATTTTTAAGTATCTGTAAAGTTTCTTCAGGAGTTGTAGGATCTACCATAATCTTTTGAAAACGGCGTTCTAAGGCTCCATCTTTTTCAATATTTTTACGATATTCATCCAATGTTGTAGCTCCAATACATTGTATTTCACCTCGTGCTAATGCAGGTTTTAGCATGTTAGCTGCATCCAAAGTACCTGTAGCACCTCCCGCTCCGACAATAGTATGTATTTCATCAATGAATAATATTATATTGGGGTTTTTTGAAAGTTCATTTAGAATAGCTTTGATTCTTTCCTCAAATTGTCCTCTATATTTTGTCCCTGCGACGATAGATGCCATATCTAAAGAAACCACTCGTTTATCAAATAAAACCCGAGATACTTTTCTTTGAATAATGCGAAGAGCCAGGCCTTCCACAATTGCTGATTTTCCGACTCCCGGTTCGCCAATTAATACTGGATTATTTTTTTTTCTACGGCTCAAAACTTGGGCTAATCGCTCTATTTCTTTTTCGCGACCAACAACAGGATCAAGCCTATTTTCTTCTGCAGCTTTGGTCATATCTGTACCAAAATTGTCTAAAACTGGAGTATCATTAGAGGTTTTGGTATATGAATTTCCAAGGCCTTGTTTACTTTGCTCGCTCCGATAATTCTTTTCATCTTCTAAATCATCGTCATCATCATCAGAAAAATCTGCTCCCATGTTCCTTGGCATAACATTCTCTTCTGAACCTTTTTTCAAAAAGGACAAAACATCATTATATTCTACATCGTTTAATTTAAGAATATTGGCTGCAACAGTATCCTTTTCTTTCAAAATTGCTAGTAAAAGATGTTCTGTATCAGTTACATCACTTTTTAGAAGTCTGGCCTCTAATATGCTCATTTTTAAAACTTTATCTGTGCTTTTACTAATAATCAATTCCTCTCCGGATACATGTTCCGGCAATTCTCTTAATGCTTCTTCAACTGCGGATTTCAGTGAGCTTGAATTAACACCAAGATAATGTAAAGCATCCAGAGCACGTCCTGTCCCGTCTCTCAAGATACCCAATAAAAGGTGTTCCGGTCCAATATAATGGCTTTGTAAACGCTCAGCCTCTTCACGACTATAACCTAACACATCTTTTACTCTTTGTGAAAAGTTTCTTTCCATATATAATCCTTCTCTATCTTTTTTTCTAATTATTCTAATACAAAGATACAATTAATATCTCAATAATGTTATATCACAAATATTATGCCGTTTTTGTTCATATCAAAATGCATGAAATAAAATGCTATCAAAAATACTTAATAATAATGTATATACCTAATTATGTAGAGAGCCTAAATTTGGTGTTCTAAAACCCTAAAAATACCTCAAAAAACTTTTGTAATCGGAATGAATGTAGTAATTTAGTGCAGTTTTTCGTAAAAAAGTTTAATGTATAACCAATCTATATTTAAATGATTGACCAAGATAGAATTATAAAAGTAAATATTGAAAACAAGATGAAATCGGCTTACATCGACTATTCGATGTCCGTCATTGTTGCACGGGCTCTTCCCGATGTAAGAGATGGATTTAAGCCGGTACACAGACGTGTTTTATTCGGGATGAACGAGTTAGGAAATACGTCAGACAAACCGTATAAAAAATCTGCGAGAATTGTCGGTGAGGTATTAGGTAAATATCATCCTCATGGAGACTCTTCTGTCTATTTTGCCATGGTACGTATGGCTCAAGAATGGTCTTTACGTTATCCATTGGTGGACGGACAGGGAAATTTTGGTTCAGTAGATGGGGATAGTCCTGCGGCAATGCGTTACACAGAAGCACGTTTAGCTAAGCTTGCCGAAGAAATGTTGCGCGATATTGATAAAGATACTGTAGATTTCAAAAATAACTTCGATGATACATTAAGAGAACCTGTAGTATTACCTACACGAATTCCTAATCTTTTAATAAACGGAGCATCCGGTATTGCCGTTGGTATGGCAACTAATATGCCTCCACATAATCTTTCTGAATCAATAGATGCAACAATTGCACTTATTGACAATCGGGATATGGAGATAGCAGATCTTATGCATTATATAAAGGCTCCAGATTTCCCGACAGGAGGTTATATATATGGATATAGTGGTGTAAAAGAAGCATTTGAAACGGGACGGGGACGTATTGTAATCCGTTCGAAAGCAGAAATAGAAACAGATAATAACAAGGAAAAAATTGTTGTAACTGAAATTCCTTATCTGGTAAATAAAGCTGAACTGATTAAAAATATAGCCGATTTAGTCGAAGAAAAACGATTGGATGGAATATCGAATATCAATGATGAATCTGACCGAACTGGTATGCGCATTGTTATCGATATTAAAAAAGATGCGAATTCGAGTGTCGTACTGAATAAGTTGTATAAAATGACAGCTTTGCAGTCTTCATTTAGTGTCAATAATATTGCTCTAGTCGATGGACGTCCACAGATGTTAAATCTAAAACAATTACTAGAAGCATTTATCGAACATCGGCATAGTGTTGTTATCCGCAGGACTCGCTACGAATTGGCCGAAGCAGAAAAGAAGGCTCATATTCTCGAAGGATTAATCATAGCATGTGACCATATCGATGAAGTCATCCAAATTATACGTTCTTCCAAGAGCCCTGATGAAGCCCGAGAACGATTGATGGAGCGTTTCAGTTTAACAGAGGTACAATCCAGAGCTATCGTAGAAATGCGTCTACGTCAGCTAACCGGTCTTGAACAGGACAAACTTCGTGCTGATTACAAAAATCTTATGGATCAAATCGATTATTTCAATCGTATATTGTCTGATGAACAACTTTGTATGCAGGTTGTGAAAGACGAATTAATCGAGATCAAAGAAAAGTATGGAGATGCGAGAAAAACAGAAATAATATATGCCTCTGAAGAATTCAATGCCGAAGATTTCTATGCTGATGATGAAATGATTATTACGATTTCTCATATGGGGTATATAAAGCGTACCCCATTGACCGAATTCCGAGCTCAAAATAGAGGTGGAGTAGGTGCCAAGGGTAGCGATACTCGCGAAGAGGATTTTATCGAATATATTTATCCGGCATCTATGCATAACTATATGCTATTCTTTACTCAAAAAGGCCGGTGTTATTGGTTAAAGGTATATGAAATACCAGAAGGTGCAAAAAATGCAAAAGGACGGGCAATACAAAATATGTTGAATATTGATGCGGATGATAAAGTCAATGCATTTATTAGAGTAAAACAGTTGCAAGATCCTGAATATAATACTACTCATAACCTTGTATTCTGTACTAAACGAGGAGTCATAAAGAAAACAAAACTCGAAGCATACTCAAGACCTCGGCAGAATGGGGTCAACGCTATAACAATCAGAGAAGATGACCAAGTAATACAGGTAAGACTTACCACCGGAGATAGTCAAATTATCATGGCAAATCGAAATGGTCGGGCTATTCGTTTTCATGAAAGTACTGTTCGTGAAATGGGTCGTATTGCAACTGGAGTACGTGGTATGACCCTTGATGGCCCGGATGATGAAGTAATCGGTATGATTTGTATTAAAGACCCAGAAAAAGAAACTGTAATGGTCGTTTCAGAACAGGGTTATGGCAAACGCTCAGAGATAGAAGATTACCGTATTACTAACCGAGGCGGAAAAGGAGTAAAAACTTTGAATATTACGGAAAAAACAGGTAAATTAGTTGCCATAAAAAGTGTTACTGATGAAAATGATTTGGTAATTATAAATAAATCGGGAATAACTCTTCGTCTAAAAGTTTCAGATGTACGAGTTATGGGTCGAGCAACACAGGGTGTACGCCTGATCAATTTGGAAAAACGAAATGATGAAATAGCATCTGTATGTAAAGTTCTTTCAGAAAGTGTAGATGAAGATATGCAAGATGAGAACGTTACAGAAGTAGGAGAATAATATTTAAATGTAATAAAGTTCAAGCTTAAAAAACGGAAAAATGAAAAAGACCTTTTTAACTGCAACACTTTGCCTGGCAGCCACTGGAGCTTTTGCACAGATGAAATCTGTCAACCAGGCTTTTAGCGAAGCTAAAATGGAGAATCCGAACTTTAAAGAAGCTCGTGCCACCATTCAACAGACTTTGACAAATCCAGAAACTGAAAATGTTGCTAAAACATGGTATGTTGCTGGCTTTATCGAAAATAAAGCCTTCGGAGCAGATCAGAAAAAACAATTGTTAAACCAAAAAGTTGACGAAAAAAATTTGTACAATGCTTTATATGATAATTACAAATATTATATAAAAGCTGTAGGGTTAGATACTTTGCCTAATGAAAAGAATAAAGTAAAGCCTAAATATCTGAAAGATATTCGCAACACACTAAAGAATAATCATGTTTATTTCTGGAATGCAGGTGGATATTTTTTCAATGCAAATGATTTCAAGACAGCTTACAAAATGTGGAATGTTTATCTTGATATTCCCAAATTAGGTTTCATGGCTCCTGCTGAAATCAAGATGGATTCTACCTACACTATGATTAAGTATAATGCTGCAATAGCAGCTATTCGAGCTGAAGATAATAAGTTGGCAATCAAATGTCTGGAGGAATTAAAAAAGGATAATTACAATCCTCAAGATGTATATAAATTATTGACTTATGAATATGAATTAGAAAAAGATACAGTCAATTTGATCAATACATTAAAAGAGGCAGTAAACAAATTCGGTAGTGCCGATAAAGATTCTCAATTTATGCTTCGACTAATTAATTTGTATATCTATACGGGTAAATCTCAAGAAGCTATTGATTACTTAAAAAAAGCTGTAGAAGCAGAGCCTCAAAATGCTGAATATTGGAAAGTAATGGGAGGGCTTTATTACGAGAGTCTTAAGGATGAAGAAAAGGCCATTGAATGTATCCTAAAAGCTATTGAAATTAAACCCGATTATGCAGAGGCTTTAGGTGAACTTGGACGCATATATTATAATAGAGCTGTAAACTTCAATACGGAAATCAGTAATATCAGAGATAATAAAAAATATCAAGAAGAAAAAGAGAAAAAAGTT
This sequence comes from Gabonia massiliensis, assembly GCF_001403595.1. Taxonomy (NCBI): domain Bacteria; kingdom Pseudomonadati; phylum Bacteroidota; class Bacteroidia; order Bacteroidales; family Porphyromonadaceae; genus Gabonia; species Gabonia massiliensis. Next base: position 168,884 of record NZ_LN877938.1, read on the forward strand.
ATTCCAGCATTCAAAGAAGCATTGCCTTATTATGAAAAAGCTCATCAATTAAAACCAGACGAGAACGAGTACAAAATAGCGTTAAGAGGCATTTACTATAATTTGGATGATGCTGAAAACTTAAAGAAAATTGAAGCAGAAATGGGAGCTTTGGTTCAATAAAAATATTATGAGTCTTATTAAAAAAAAGAGTTGCAAAATTTTATTGCAACTCTTTTTTTTGGCATAAAATGAATTTTAATTAGGTAAATATATTAATACATGGGAAAAGTGATATTTATAAAGAAAGAGGTTATATTGACGTTTACTTCAGAAAATTCTATTTAACATAATATTGATTATGTAACAAATAAGGGAATGTATATTTAAATCAAATTTCACCAGATAAACGGATATCAATCTCAAAATATAAGGAAGAAAATAAGTATATTTGTTCAAAAATATTTTTATGCTTATGCGACTGAATGAGGCTTTCTACAAATATATTTATGAACATAAAGATGACAATACGAATGTTTTAAGATTACAACAAAAAGAAAGTGAAGAATTTGATGTACTATTTGCAATTGACCAAATTGAAGCTCGAAAAAAAATAAAAAACAAATTACCTCATTGGCATCAAAATATTTATTTGCTATTTCCATCTGTTATTTCTACGGAACAAGCTTCTTCAGAAGAAACCGCTATTTACAAATCAGAATTATTATCGGATAAAGATGTAATCAAATTGTGTGATTTGACTGGAGGTTTAGGTATTGATACCTATTATTTTGCTCAAAGAGCATCTTCTGTTACATATATAGAACGATATCCCCTATATTGTGAAATTGCTCAACATAACTATAAGGTATTAAAAGCCAGTAATATAACTATAATAAATGATGATTGTAATAATTTCGTATTAAAAAATAATCAGTATTTTAACATTTGTTATATTGATCCTGCTCGACGTGGAAAAAATAATAAACGAGTATTTGCCTTTGAAGATTGTGAACCTGACATTTTATCTTTACTTCCTAATTTGTATCGTTTTTCCGACCAGATAATTATCAAGGCTTCTCCTATGATAGATATAACATCTGCTATAAATCAGTTGTCCGATATTGCAGAAATACATATCGTTTCTGTAAAAAACGAATGTAAAGAATTACTTTTCATTTTACAAAAAGACATGTTGTCTATATCTAATCCTCAAATAATATGTGTCAATATTTGCTCTAAAAATAAAGAAGTTTTCTCTTTTTCTTATTTGCAAGAACGTATGCTCCCCTGTTCAAATTACGCATCGTCTATTTTGACATATCTATATGAACCTAATTCTTCTATCTTAAAATCAGGAGCATTCAAAATGTTAGGACAAGTGTTTTGTGTAGATAAATTACATGTTAATAGTCACTTATATACATCAGATAAGTATATGGAAGATTTTCCTGGAAGGAAATTCAAAGTCATAGATATTTATGATTTCTCGTCCAAAAACTCAAAAATAATAGCTCAAAAATATACAAAAGCCTCTATTTCTTCCCGAAACTTTCCTTTGCGACCCGATGAGTTGAAAAAAAAGTTGAAAATAAAAGATGGTGAAGAATATTATTTGTTTGCGACTACTTTATATCCTAACAAAAAAATTATTATAATAACGCAAAAAGCACAAAAATAAAAGGGGATGATTAACGCTTAAATGCTCTATCCATTGTACGTTTATCTTCACGTTCTTTTATAGATTCTCTTTTGTCATAGGCTTTCTTACCTTTTGCAACAGCTACGACAACTTTAGCCAAACCTTTATCACTTATAAATATTTTAGTTGGAATGACAGAATATCCAGCTTCCTTCGTCAATCTTTGAATTTTTTGCAGTTCTTTTGCTGTTAAAAGTAATTTTCTATCACGACGAGCATTATGATTATTATATGTACCATAGAAATACTCAGCAATATACATATTTTTTATCCATAATTCTCCATTATTAAAGAAACAGAATGTATCTACCAAACTAGCTTTTCCTAATCGTATAGATTTTATTTCTGTACCAGTCAGCACTATACCTGCTGTATAAGTATCAAGCAATTCGTAATCAAATGATGCCCGTTTATTCTTTATATTTATCTGTGGTAACTTCATATTTCAATTTATAACCTAATTTCTAATACCTGGCATTAATATAAACATAATCCGCTCAATAATAATCGGTGATAGCAATATAATAAGCGAAACCAAGACAATAAAAGTCATTCTTTTAGAGTCAGGAACATTAAAAAAATACTTCAGGCCTTCCCATGCAACATAAATAACATATAGAGGAGCAAACCTGATAAATGAAAAATTATCAGGTAAAATATTCATAGCAATTGTTACAATCATAAGCAGGCTTAATAAATAACCAGCAAATTTTTGGGATAACAAGGGATTTTTATCTTCTTCCAAAAGTTTTTGACGAATTTCATCTATCAAAAATGCTGATACAAAAAAGCCTACAAAATATTGAACAAAGTTAATGGTTACCCATTTTAAAGCCTGTTCCAGAGTAAATCCTGGAGTTAAAAAGCCTCCAAATGCAGACAGAGCAGTCAATCCCATCATCGGATATAGAAAGTAATTCAAGAAATGATCATGAGATTCTTTCTTCTCGGCAATCTGCTGCCAGGCTTTCGCGGGAAATACTACTAACAAAAATAAGCTACTTATTATATTCCTTATCATTTATTTTTCCGATTAATCTTGACAAAAATAATAATTTATATTGTATTGCTTGCAAGCGTTTTTATATTATGAACAAAAAATACTTGTTTTATATGGCAAAGAGTAATAAATTTGCAGAGAGAAACAGAAATTAATATAGAAAATAACAGACAGAATAAACATAATGCCGACAATATCCAACCGGGGAGAAATTATGCCAGCATCTCCCATACGTAAACTTGTTCCTTTAGCTAATGAAGCAAAGCAAAGAGGAATAAAGGTATATCATCTAAATATCGGTCAACCGGATCTTCCGACTCCAGAAGTAGGATTAAATGCGGCCCGTAATATTGACCGCAAAATTTTGGAATATAGTCCCAGTGAAGGAATACGAAGTTTTCGGGAGAAATTGGTGAAATATTATGCAAAATTCAATATTATTGTTGATGCGGATGATATAATTATTACTACTGGAGGCTCAGAAGCTGTTTTATTTTCTTTTTTAGCATGTCTCGATCCCGGGGACGAGATTATTGTACCTGAACCGGCTTATGCTAACTATATGGCATTTGCAATATCTGCTGGAGCAAAAATCAAGACTCTCCCCTCCTCTATTGATGAAGGTTTTGCTTTGCCTTCTGTTGAAAAATTTGAAGAGCTCATTACTGAGCGCACTAAAGGCATTTTAATCTGTAATCCTAATAATCCTACAGGATATCTTTATACACAGAAAGAAATGAATCAAATTAGAGATTTAGTAAAAAAATATGATTTATTTCTGTTCTCCGATGAAGTATATCGCGAGTTTTGTTATACAGGAGCACCCTATATTTCTGCTTTTCATTTGAAAGGTATTGAGGATAACGTGGTGCTAATTGATTCGGTATCAAAGAGATACAGTGAATGTGGAATACGTATAGGTGCATTGATTACGAAACACAAAGAGCTAAAGAAAAATGTGATGAAATTTTGTCAAGCTCGTTTAAGTCCACCTCTTATAGGACAGCTCATAGCTGAAGCTTCTTTGGATGCTCCTGATGATTATTTATTATCTACTTACAATGAATATGTCGAACGTCGAAAGTTTCTTATTGATGGTTTGAATCGTATTCCCGGATGTTATTCTCCTATTCCGATGGGTGCTTTTTATACAATGGCCAAACTGCCGGTAGATGATGCTGATAAGTTTTGTGCTTGGTGTCTTAAAGAGTTTGAATATGAGGGACAAACTGTGTTTATGGCTCCAGGATCTGGTTTCTACACAACACCCGGATTGGGAGTAAATGAAGTTCGTGTTGCATATGTTTTGAAAAAAGAGGATTTGGCGAAAGCTTTAATTGTATTAGCTAAAGCATTAGAAGCCTATCCTGGACGAATATTATGAATCTAGAACTCTTTATAGCAAAGAGAATACATTTCGGCAAAGGTGGCGAGATTCAAAAAGTCTCGCCTCCTGCTATTCGTATCGCGACTATCGGTGTAGCATTAGGCCTTTCTGTAATGATTTTAGCTGTAGCTATAGTCATAGGTTTTAAAAAAGAAATTAGAGATAAGATTATAGGATTCAATTCTCATATTCAAATTTCAACTTTTGATAATAATCTTTCCTACGAAACTCATCCGATATCTATTTCTACACAACAAAAAGACTCTTTAATGCAATATCCCGAAATAAAGCATGTTGAAACTTTTGCGACGAAGCCTGGAATATTGAAAACTAATGATTCGTTTATGGGTATTGCTCTAAAAGGTGTTTCAACAGATTACGATTGGTCATTTTTTAAAAGTAGCCTTAAGGAAGGAACTTTACCTCAAATATCAGATTCACTTGTATCCGATGAAATAATTATATCCCAGTATATTGCAGACAAATTGCATTTATCTATAAATGATAACATCTTATGCTATTTTGTACAAGAAAATATTCGGGCTCGTAAATTTAAAATATCAGGGATATACCAGACTAATTTTACTGATTATGACAAATTTTTTATTATCGGTGACGAAAAACAAATACAAAAACTGAACGGTTGGGAAAAAGATCAGCATAGTGGTATAGAAATACAATTATATAGTTTTAATGATTTGGATCGTCTAACAGAAGAATTGTATTTCAAATTTTTAGACCAAACAGACGCATATGGAGAAAATTATTACGTAAAATCCATAAAAGACCAAAATCCTCAATTATTTAGTTGGTTAGATTTATTAGACCTTAATGTATGGGTTATTCTGATTCTAATGTCTATAGTTGCTGGCTTTACAATGATCTCGGGGTTACTTATTATAATACTTGAACGGACAAATATGATAGGGGTTCTTAAAGCTTTGGGTGCATCAAATTTGTCTATTCGGAAAATATTTTTATATGTTGCTGTATTTCTGGTCGGAAAGGGGCTTTTATGGGGAAATGTAATAGGTTTAGGATTATGTGCAATACAATACTATTTCAAAATAATAAAACTTGATCCCGAAATATATTATATTACATCTGTTCCTATCAGTCTGAATATTACATATATAATATTATTGAATATAGCTTCTATGGCAATATCTCTTCTCATGCTTTTAGGGCCTTCTTATTTAGTATCCCTAATCAGACCTGCCAAGTCAATCAAATTTGAATAAGGTATTTGTTCTACTCGATAATGGTGTTTCACTTCAGCAACTCTTGCAATTTGATGCGAAGTTCTTTTTCATTCATTCCTTTTGCTGCTATAGAACCATCCGGATTAATCAACATTAAATGCGGAATACTATTCACTCCATAAACCTTTGTTGCTTCTGCATCCCATCCTTTAAGATCTGACAATTGTACCCAAGGAATGTGTAAATTTTCAATCGCATTTACCCATTCTGTCGAATCTATATCCAATGAAACTCCCACAACATCTACACCTTTGTTTTTATATTCATTATATATATCAATTAATTCCGGTAAAGCCACTCGACATGGACCGCACCAAGATGCCCAAAAATCTACTATAGTAAATTTTCCCTTTCCTGCATAATCAGATAATTTTCCAGGAGTTCCATTCGGCAATCTCAAGTTCATATCAGCAAACATTTTTCCTTCAGCAACAGAGGCAATACGTCTCAATCTTTCTGCAATTTGTTTCACCCCTATTTCATTTTGGAATGCAGTTTCAGACTTGGATATAATATTTTCAAGTTGTTTATCCTCAAATAAATTTTGGTATCTTACTAATACAAAAGCACCTGACACATTATCTAAATTTGATAAAATGAAATTTTGAATATGTTCGATAAATAATTCATTAATAGAATCGTATTTATTTGAAAGCCGAATTTCTATATCTTCAGTCAATGTATTATCTGCAGCCTTTTCTAAATATATTTTCTCTAATGCTTTCATCTCTTCATCAAAAGTTTCATTTTTCTTTATAAAAGATTGGAGCCGATTGTTTAGGTTGCTTCCCTTTACGCTACTTTCCGAACCTAATACAGCCACTAATTCTGCATTTTCGAGAATAAAAGATGTATATATATCTATATTATCATTAAATCGTAAATAGTATACAGCTGGAATATCCTGAATACCTTTAAATTCGAAATTTCCTTCCTCCACCATAACACTATCTACATTGACTAATTCTTCTCCAGATATCCGTGATAAATAAACTATCTTTCCATTCAATTCCGTATCTGTTACTTGCCCTGAAATATGATATGATTTAGGGGATTGATTACAACTTATAGAGATAATTGTAATAGCTAACAACAAATATATTTTTTTCATAACTCTGATTCTCTACTTTTCTTACAAATATAGTAAAGCTATCCCTATAACTATACAAATCTAATAAAAAAAGCGTTAAGGTAATAATATCTTAATGATAGTTTATAAAGTTATATGTTTTCATATTTCTTATTAGAATAATAATATAATAGAAATATGATAGTAAAAATAATTTTATAAAATCATTATGATAAAAATTATTTTATATCTTTGCAGAAACAAGATATGAAATAATAATATTTAAAATAATATTGATTATGTGTGGAATAGTTGGAGTATTTGATTTAAGTGAAGACCCTCAACAGATGAGAGGCAAAGTTTTAAAAATGGCAAAAAAAATCAGGCATAGAGGGCCTGATTGGTCTGGAATTTATTGCAACAATAAAGCTATTTTAGCTCATGAACGTTTATCAATAGTGGATCCAGAGTCTGGGGGGCAACCATTAAAAAGTAAGGATGAAAAGCTTATATTATCAGTAAATGGCGAAATATATAATCACAGAGAAATCAGAAATGAAATGAAAAATGAGTATGAATTTCTTACGGGATCTGACTGTGAAGTAATATTAGCCTTATATAAGAAAAAAGGAATCAATTTTCTTGAAGATATAAACGGCATTTTTGCATTTGCATTATATGATGAAGAAAATGATTGTTACCTGATAGCCAGGGACCCTATCGGTGTCATTCCTCTATATATGGGTTGGGACAGTAGCAAACAATTCTATATTGCTTCGGAATTAAAAGCATTAGAAGGAATATGCAACCATATCGAAATTTTTCCTCCTGGACATTATTGGTATAGTAAGGAAAGACAATTGCAAAAATGGTATACTCGTGATTGGGAAAAATATGAGAATATAAAAAATAATGCAGTAGATATAAATGAGTTACACGAAGCTTTAGAGAATGCTGTAAAAAGGCAGCTTATGTCAGATGTTCCTTATGGAGTTTTATTATCTGGAGGTTTGGATTCCTCTATAATTTCAGCTATTGCTAAAAAATATGCATCCAAACGTATTGAAACAGATAACAAATCTGATGCTTGGTGGCCACAATTACATTCTTTTGCTATAGGACTTAAAGGTGCTCCGGACCTGAAAGCTGCTAAAGAAGTAGCTGACTATATTGGCTCAGTACACCACGAAATCAATTATACTATACAGGAAGGATTAGACGCTATACGAGATGTTATATATTACATTGAAACTTATGATGTAACTACCGTCAGAGCTTCTACTCCCATGTATTTATTAGCAAGAGTAATCAAATCAATGGGTATCAAAATGGTCCTTTCGGGAGAAGGGGCCGATGAAATATTTGGAGGTTATTTGTACTTCCATAAAGCTCCGGATGCAAAATCTTTTCATGAAGAAACCGTTCGAAAATTGAGTAAGCTACATCTTTATGATTGTTTAAGAGCAAACAAGTCATTAGCAGCTTGGGGTGTAGAAGGTAGAGTTCCATTTCTCGACAAAGAATTTTTAGATATAGCTATGCGGATAAACCCTGAGGCAAAAATGGTAAAAGATGGAAAAATAGAGAAGTGGATAATTCGCAAAACTTTTGAAAATATGCTTCCAAAGAATATCGTTTGGAGACAAAAAGAACAATTTTCTGATGGTGTTGGATATAGTTGGATTGATACTCTAAAAAAAATTACTTCAGAAAAAATATCGGATGAAGATATGTCTCACGCCTCTGAGCGTTTTCCTTTAAATACTCCCCAAAATAAAGAGGAATATTATTATCGAACTATTTTTGAAGAACATTTTCCTTCAAACACTGCAGCGCTTACTGTTCCTTCTGTACCTTCTATTGCCTGTAGTACAGCTGAAGCATTATCTTGGGATGAGTCTTTTAAAAACATGAATGATCCTTCGGGGCGCGCCATCAAAAATGTTCATGTAAAAAGTTATTAAAAAACGGCTCAAAATATACAAAAAGCCGATGCCTCCCGACATCGGCTTTTCTATGTAACAGATTCTTTTTAATGAATAACATTGCATTTAAAAAACAATGTGTTCGGAGATCAATTGGTATTAAATTCTACAATTTATAAAGATTGTATTATTTAGAAAGTATTTTTACAAATACAAAATAATAAAATCTCTATTACGATTTTATTACAGTGGATTTAAAAATTGATTATGTTATTAAATATCTTTGTTAATATTTTTTTTCCGATATTAATTTCCCTCTTTCATTCCACATATACCAAAAACCAGTTTTACGTCCTTCTTTATATCTCATTTCATATCTTAATATTCCGTTATCATCCCAAATACGCCATATCCCATTTTTTTTACCTTTGTTATAATGGGCTTCAGCAATTAGAATTCCATTTTTGTCGTATGTTCTCCAAGTTCCATGAAATTTTCCTTCATAATACGAACGGACTTCTTCTATTTTTCCACTTTCAAAGTATACAACATATATGCCATCAGGCAATCCATTTTTAATAAACATTTCCAATTTCAACGCTCCTGAAGGATATATCTCTGTATATGGCCCTGTATATAAAGTACTTTGTGTATTATCTGTATAATAATATCCATTGTGTAATACCAGTTGTTGCGAAAATATCTGATATGAATATAACAGAAGGAACAATATAAATGTCAATTTTTTTGTCATTCTTATAAAATTTAATACCCTCATGTATTTATACATGAAGGTATATTTTAGTTTAATTACATGAAGATAAATCAATATTCGGTATTTTGAGGATCAAAATTGGTCCACCCAGCCGTCCAGTCGTTAATTCCATCAAAGGCTCCTTTATAGCTAACCTTATCAAACCCTTCTACTAATTCAGGGTCGTCAAAAGATGCGTTTCCAATCTTTGTCTTATCTACCGACATAAAATCTGCATTTTGAGTAATTATTTCATTAGAGGAGTCATACATAGTGTTCCCCAAAGATGCAGTTTCGAAATATTTTTGACTGGTTACATCCATGAAGTTTTTCCACATTCCAGCAAAAATACAATTCTTCACTGTTGCCCCGGTATTTGCATTTTGTAAATATAAACCATAAGGCCAGCCTGTAAATATTGAATTATATACTTTTAATGACGAATTACGTCGTATATGCATAGCAGCTTGGAACTGACCACCCTTAGCTCCATTGACATTATCCGTAGTATTATACAATATATCATTTTCTGTTTTTGATGAAGAGTTTCCATAAAATGGGCCTATAAGTGTCACATTAGAGAATACAGGAGTAGTCAGTGGCATATTAGTAGAACCTGAAGCATCATTATCTGACTCAAATCCATTAGACTTTGATGTATCTGCAAATTTTGGATCGCGTATACCCAATAAAAATTGTAATTTACCACTGAAGCCATTATCTGTATCAAACTCATCATCCCATCCCTTATAAGCAATAAGATATTTACAATTTACGTTACCACCAAACCATTCATATGAATCATCTCCACAATAAGAGACCTGTATATGATCTATAATTGTGTTTTTTCCTACTGCTCCCAGTGTAAGGCCATTAATTTCCTGGTTAGGGCGCAATGGGTATCCAGGGAACTCGATACGCACATATTGTAATGTGCCAGAATTATCTTCATCATTAGTTCCTCCGTAAATTGTACGAGGTCCTCCCTCTATTTGCGGTCTGTTTGAATTGACACGAGCATTTCCACAAAGGATAAGGCCTCCCCAATCTCCATAATTTCTCTGTCCAGCAGGTTGATCAGAAGTGAATACAATGGGTTTATCGACTGTACCCTTAGCTATGATTTTAGAACCCGGTTCAATAATTAATGCGCCTTTTGTAGCTTTTTCTCCTTTAATTACAGTACCTGCAGGAATAGTCAAAACCGAGGGATTATTTACGTCAGGCGTATACACATAAACAAAGCCTCTCAAAAGATAGACTTTATTGGCATCTAAAGTTTTTTCTCCAATAATTTCTCCTTCGAGAATCTCATCATAATGAGTAGAGCCGATTGCCGGTTGAGGCTCATCGTTATTGTCATCGTTGCTACAAGATGTAAATAACATCGATAAAAAAATCACGGCTATCGAAGCCAATTGAAAAAAAATCTTTTTCATAAAAAACTAATTTGATTAATAATATATTGGGTTATTAAAACTTCACAGATACACCTAAATTGATTTGCATTCCGGGACGATATGATTTTACAAGTTGCTCAACAGTATGGGTACTTTCCTCTTCCGTAATTTTCAAAAATTGTTTATATACGATTTTTGTGTTTAATAAATCAACTATACCTCCTTTAATTTCAACATATTTTCCTATTTTTTTCGATATAGAAAAATCTAACATATTACGAGGCATCTCATAAACATCAGGAATATCATCATTCGGATTTTGTTTAGGTATGCCTACAGTCTCGATACGTTTGCCTATTACATTATAAAGTATTGATGCGGACCATCCAGCTTTATCGTTTTGATAAAACATTCCTGTATTTATAAGGTAAGGAGATTGTCCTTGCATAGGACGGTTACGTTCAAAAGCCCCTTTTGGGAAATAGATGCGACTATATATATAGGCTCCATTGAAAATAAAATTGAAATCTTTCATTCCTAAAAAGGAAAGATTCTTTTTTACATCAAGTTCAATCCCGTAACATACTGCACGGTCGGCATTGTGATAAGTATACTGAACACCCGAGCCGGCTTCATGATATGTCTGTTCTATTGGGTTTTTGAAATCTTTGTAAAACAGTCCGAATGAAACAGTTTCTCCTGCTGTAGGGTAAAATTCATATCTTAAATCATAATTATTAATGTATGCTTTTTTTAGGTCAATATTACCTGAAATATTGGCAAATACATCAAAATTGTAATAGACATAAGGGACAATTTCTCTAAATTCGGGCCGGTTAACTGACCGTCCGTAGGCTACACGAAACAGATTTTTATCAGTCAAATGATATGCTATATTTACAGAAGGAAAAATATCTATATTTTTTTGGTCTATATTCACAGGAGTAAGTCCGTCTGTACTGTAACCATCTATTTTGAGATTATAGTATTCAGCTCGAATTCCAATATTAGTATTCAACTTATCCGAGTAATTGAAGTCTGCAGAAACATATGCTGCTCCCAAAAGATTGTCAGATGTATAGGAATCACATTTCTCTGTTTTATCGATCAGATATATACGATCTTTACCAATATTATTTTCATCAAAGAGATTAGAATAATCCCAATCTGTATAACGAGAATAGCCATCGCCCAAAAGATTATACTGAAATTGGCGTGCATTGAATTTTCGTCCTTTGTATTCACCGTAAATGCCGGTTTTCAACACCGAAGAAAAATATTCAGATGTATTAAATCTATGCTCATAATTAGCTGACAATGAAAAAGAATTATCATGGAGTTTTTGATAATATTTTTTTGCATCATCTACGTAATAACGATTTATTTCTCGATTCTCATTCAATTTAGAATTGATAACTCTCCTATCCGGTTCATTATATCCAGCATAAGCGTATCCGATAACCCATGCCATTTTATTTGTATTTTCTTTTAGCTTATGTTCTCCACTAAGTTGAGAAGAATATGTTGTCCGTGCTGTGTAAAAAGATTCCCAATAACGTACAGCTATATCAGAATAATAGTCATGTCCCTCTCTTTGGGTTAAAGCAGTAGTTCCACGCTGATTGAAGAAATTGCGAAACTCAAACTTGTTCTTATCCGAAAATAATAGCCAGTTGAATAAAGCTCCTAATTTGGTTGTATTTTTATAAACATCGTCAATATATTTATTATCATACTGGGATGCACCATCTCGATAAGACTGATAACGGTTGTTCTGCATATTGTTATATGCATTATAACCGGTACTGTAATTTACCGCTGAAATATTACTCAGTTTCCAATTCTCTAACTCAAATTTGTGTTGTAAAGAAAAACTAAGTTTCTGGTCAGGTATAGCTGTAAAGGAGTTGATTCCCCATTTGCCATTAATCCTTTTTGTAAAATCTACAGCATCTTGTATCGGAACAACTCTTAAATCAGAAGGTGTGTTGGTTGGTAAACTTCTTTTTCCTGCACCAAATCCAATATAATCACATTTATATCCGTCAAGCAATCTTATATTAGAGAATGTAGTTCCTGTGATAAATGATGTACCATATTGAAATGAAACCTGATTATCGACCGGTGTATTCTGTGTAAGAATGCTTACAAAACCACCGGTAAAGTCTGCTGGCAACTCTGCTGACATGGACTTATATACCATCATATTATCTATTAATGAGGACGGAAGGACATCAAAAGAAAAAGCTCGGCTATCGGCCTCACTGGATGGAGTAGTTGCATTATTTAGCCATACATTGTTATATCGTTGGGCTAATCCTCTGATAATGACAAATCGATCATCTACTATTGTAATGCCCGGTATGCGACGCAAAACTTCAGAAGCATCACTATCTTGCGTTTTAGATATCTGCTGATGAGATATACCACTCATTACCGGTAATGAATTTTTTACTGTATTCAACACTGATAAATCGGTATTCAACCTCCGTTGAGCCATTACAACAACACCTTGCAAATCAAGAGAGGCATCTTCCATTTCTATATCCAAAAGAATTTTTTTGCCTTTCTCTACTTTTATATTATTTAGAGTAACGGTTTTGTATGATATATAACGCACTGTAATTGTATATATCCCTGGTTTAATATTATCAATACTATATTCTCCGTTGAGATTTGCAGCAGTACCATATGGCGAGTTATCCAATTGAACTGTTGCTCCCATAAGGGGTTCTTTTGTTTTCTTATCTGTAATTACACCATTGACACTGCCTCTTTCAATATTAACAGCAATTGAGGAATAAGAAATTAATATATACAAAATGCAATGGATAATTCTTTTTAATTCTTTTTTCATATAACTCACATATATTTTGCACTGCAAAATTGAGAGTTAATAATTACAAAAAAAGAACAACGGCTATACAAATTCAATACATATTTATTACAAAAGTGAAACATATATTTATATTATAATACATCTTTCAATGTAGATTTTTTCTACAAAATTCCCCAAATATTTCTACATTTGCAGCCGATTTTGTTTCATAAACATTTATTAATAGGTAGTTGTTTATCAGTAAACTATAATCAATAACACATAACTGGCATATATTTTGTATAACTGTCAGCATATGAAAGAATAGTATTCACTTTAACCAGAGTAAAAAATTTTATGAAAAAAAACAAAGTAACACTAATCATTATTGCCATAATTCTATTAGCGGGGTTGATAATATGGTATATCTTGCATAATAAAAAAGAAGAAGATATACGTCCTGTCGTCGAGATAGAAAAAGTAACAACTGATGATGTAAGAATCTACGGAGAATACGTCGGTCGTATCCGTGCCCAGCAGTTTGTTGAAGTTCGAGCCCGTGTAGAAGGATATCTTGAAAAAATGCTCTTTGATGAGGGTTCGGTAGTGGAAAAAGGACAACCATTATTTATAATAAATTCTGCTCTGTACAAAGCTAAAGTAGATAAAGCTAAAGCTCAATTAAAAAAGGACGAAGCACAAGAAGCTAAAGCCCAAAGAGATGTTGAGCGTTTAAAGCCTCTATATGAACAAAATGCTGCCAGTCAGCTTGATTTGGATAATGCTATTGCTGCCTACGAAAGTGCCCAAGCTAATGTTGCTATGAGCCAGGCAGATTTGGCTCAAGCAGAATTGGAACTGGACTATACTACAGTACGTTCGCCATTTTCTGGGCGTATCAGTGAAAGAAATGCCGATATAGGGACTCTGTTAGGGCCGAACGGAAAGTCATTATTGGCAACAGTTGTAAAAAGCGATACGGTTCTTGTAGATTTCAGTATGACAGCTTTAGATTATCTTCGTAGTCAACAAAGAAATGTACGATTGGGAGAACAAGATACTACCCGTTCTTGGCAACCTAATGTTACCATCACACTTGCCGATAATTCTGTTTATCCTTTTACCGGATTAGTAGATTTCGCAGAACCTCAAGTAGACCCTAAAACTGGGACATTCTCAGTTCGGGCTGAGTTACCTAACCCCAAACAGCAATTATTACCTGGACAGTTTACTAAAGTAAAGCTCTTGCTCGATATACAAGAAAATGCAGTCGTTGTGCCCAGAAAAGCAGTTTCCATTGAGAAAGGTGGTGCTTACATTTGGGTTATGCGTTCAGATGAAACTGTTGAAAAACGATTTATAGAACTTGGTTCTGAGCTTGATAATCGTATAGTTGTTGAACGTGGTTTGGGCAAAAAAGATATTATTGTTACGGAAGGATATCATAAATTATCTCCAGGAATAAAAGTTCATCCCATAAAAGCTGAGAGCAAAAAAGGTATGTCAGATTCAGAGGGTAAAAAGCAATAAAGTCGAATGTATTATCATTCATCCACCTAAATAAAAATATAGAAATGAAACCAGGATTCTTCATAGACAGGCCCGTATTCTCTATCGTTCTTTCCATACTTATTGTTATAATAGGGATAATCGGGCTTATTATGCTTCCCATAGACCAATATCCACAAATTACACCTCCTGTAGTTAAAGTGAGTGCCTCTTATCCTGGAGCCAGTGCATTGACTGTATCCCAGGCAGTAGCCACTCCTATAGAACAAGAATTGAACGGAACTCCTGGAATGATTTATATGGAATCAAACAGTTCCAATTCCGGAAGTTTTTCTGCTACAATAACTTTCGATATCTCGTCAAATCCAGACTTAGCTGCAGTTGAAGTGCAAAATCGAATAAAATTAGCAGAAAACCGTTTACCCGCAGAAGTTATACAAAACGGTATATCAATAGAAAAACAAGCTCCGAGTCAATTAATGACTATTAGTTTAAGTTCTTCTGACCCTCGTTTTGACGAAATATATTTAAGCAATTTTGCAACGATCAATGTTTTAGATGTTATTCGGCGTATACCTGGTGTCGGAAGAGTATCAAATGTTGGCAGCCGTTATTATGGAATGAATATCTGGGTCCAACCGGATAAATTGGCCAACTTCGGATTGACAGTAAAAGATTTACAAGATGCACTGAAAGACCAAAATCGAGAATCTGCAGCTGGTATATTAGGGCAACAGCCGATAACAAACTTAGACATAACTATTCCTATTACTACTCGTGGAAGACTATCTACCGTCTCCGAATTTGAAGAAATTGTATTAAGAGCAAATTCTGATGGTTCCATTATCCGTTTAAAAGATGTGGCAAGAGTTTCACTGGAGGCCTCCTCTTATAATACAGAAAGTGGGATGAATGGGGAAAATGCAGCTATTTTAGCCATCTATATGCTTCCTGGGGCTAATGCAATTAAAGTTGCAGAAGAAGTAAAAAATGCAATGGATGAAATCAGTAAAAATTTTCCAGAAGGTATAACTTATGACATTCCGTTCGATATAACGACATATATATCAGAATCGATTCACGAAGTATATAAAACTTTGTTTGAGGCTCTTTTTCTTGTAGTCTTGGTTGTTTTCTTTTCTCTTCAAAGCTGGAGATCGACATTAATACCTATCATTGCTGTACCTATATCTTTAATTGGGACGTTTGGTATAATGCTTATTTTCGGATTTTCACTTAACATGCTTACCCTACTGGGGTTGGTATTGGCAATTGGTATTGTCGTGGATGATGCTATTGTTGTGGTAGAGAATGTAGAACGATTGATGGAGGAAGAGCATCTCAGTGCCTATGCAGCGACACATAAAGCGATGGAGGGATTAACAAGTGCCCTAATAGCAACATCTTTGGTTTTAGCGGCCGTATTTGTTCCTGTTAGTTTTTTAGGTGGAATCACAGGCCAATTGTATCGTCAATTCACCATCACAATCGTAGTATCGGTACTTATATCGACAGTTGTAGCCTTAACGCTTAGTCCTGTCATGTGTTCTTTATTATTAAAACCGGTTGATATACGGAAAAAGAAAGTTCGGATATTCCGTATTATCAATTATTATATAAACCGATGGAATGCAAAGTATTTAAGTATTATAGGTCTTTCTATACATCATCCTAAGCGAGTATTATCCATGTTTGGTTTTGCTGTTATTATCATATTGATTTTAAATAGAATTATACCTACAGGATTTATTCCAGAAGAGGACCAAGGATATTTCAAAGTGGAACTTGAACTGCCAGAAGGCGCGACACTTGAGCGAACCAGAGTTGTAACCAATCGTGCTGTAGAGTGGTTAAAAGCACAGCCAGGAATAGAATATATACAAAATGTTACCGGTTCAAGTCCTCGTGTAGGAAGTAATCAAGCAAGGGCTGAATTAACAGTAATTTTGAAGCCATGGGAAGAACGGGAAGATGAAAACATTACTTTGGAAGAACTTATGGATGCAACATATAAAGAATTTGAAACATATCCTGAATGTAAAGTGTTTTTAAGTAAACCGCCTGTAATACCGGGGTTAGGTAGTGCTGGAGGTTTTGAAATGCAGCTCGAAGCAAAAGGGGACGCAAGTTATGACGATTTGGTAAATGCATCTGACACATTACTATATTATGCCTCGAAACATCCAGGTATTTCCGGTATTTCATCTTCTTTACAAGGAGAAATACCTCAATTATATTTCGATGTAGATCGTGATAAAGTAAAATTATTGGGTATCCCGCTTGCTGATGTTTTTTCAACAATGAAAGCATATACGGGCTCTGTGTACGTAAATGACTTCAATATGTTCAATCGTATCTATAAAGTATACATACAAGGGGAAGCTCCCTATCGGGCACATAAGGAAAATTTAAATTTATTTTTTGTCAAGGCTCAAGACGGAACAATGGTACCGTTGACATCCTTAGGTGCAACTGATTATACTACAGGTCCCGGTAACATGAAACGGTTCAATATGTTCAATACAGCTGTAATACGGGGTACTGCCGCTAATGGGTATAGTTCTGGTGAAGCGATGACCATAATGGAGGAGATTGCAGAAAGACATTTACCTTCAAATATGGGTGTAGAATGGAGTGGTTTGTCCTATCAGGAAAAACATGCAGGAGGACAGACCGGCATTATTATGGCTCTAGTGTTCCTCTTTGTATTTCTGTTTTTGGCAGCTTTATATGAAAGTTGGCTCGTTCCTGTTGCTGTCCTCCTCTCTCTTCCTATTGCCGTATTAGGAGCTTATGTAGGTATTGGAGTTTGTGGACTCGAAAATAATATCTATTTTCAAATCGGACTGGTCACACTTATCGGACTGGCAGCAAAGAATGCAATTTTAATTGTGGAGTTTGCAAAAATTCAAGTTGATAAGGGTATTACACCAGAACGAGCAGCCTTTCATGCTTCACAGTTAAGATTCAGGCCTATTCTTATGACATCACTTGCCTTTGTTTTAGGTATGCTCCCTATGGTATTGGCTTCCGGACCAGGCTCTGTAAGTCGGCAGGCAATAGGAACAGGTGTATTTTTTGGTATGATATTGGCAACCACTATCGGTATTGTCATGGTACCGTTCTTCTTTGTAATGATTTATAAAATAAAACGGAAGGTAAGTTTTTTGACTCCACAACGGATTGAAAATGAGGTAAAGAAGGTAAAAAAAATTAGATTGAAACGAAATGCAGAAAAATAAAATTCGTATGAGAAACAAATATATAATAGGATTGTTTTCTATAGCTTGTATATTTTCTTCTTGTAAGATAGGGAAAAAATATACCCGTCCGGAGCTGAATCTACCCGATAAAATTATAGCGACACAAACTGATTCTCTAACTATTGCAGATGAAAGTTGGTGGACAATTTACTCCGATACCATATTACAAAATTTAATTAAACGTGCTCTTGAATATAATAAGGATATGCTTACTGCTGCATCTCGGGTAAAAGAGATGGCCGAACGAAAAAGGATATCTTTCTCAAAGTTATTTCCAGAATTGGGAATTAACATCCATGGAGAGAGAGAAACTTTTAATTTAGGCAAGGATAATGCAAAAAATGATGATACTTTCGAGGCTAAAGGTATCCTTTCTTGGGAACTTGATTTATGGGGTAATTTACGTTGGTCGAGAGTTGCTGATATTGCAGAATATTTAGAATCTGTGGAAGCTCAAAGAGCTTTGCAAATGACATTAGTGAGCGAAGTAGCTCAAACATATTTCGAATTAATTGCTTTAGAACAGGAGCTTCATATTGTAAACCAGACAGTAGAAGCCCGAAAAGAGGGTGTGCGATTAGCAAAATTGAGATTCAATGGTGGCCTGACATCTGAAACAGCTTATCAGCAATCGGAAGTGGAATTGGCCAAGACGCAGACATTAATACCTGAATTAGAACGAGATATAAGATTAAAACGAAATGATCTTGCCTTTTTGACCGGGGATTATCCTCATGAAATAGAGACCGGAAAATTGATGCAAATGCAACAATTACCTTTAGAAATACCGGTAGGATTACCTTCTACCCTTCTCCAACGTAGACCTGATATACGTCAAGCAGAACAAAGACTTATTGCAGCGAATGCTAATGTAGGAGTTGCTTTTACCGATATGTTTCCTCGTATAGCTTTAACAGGAAAGTTCGGATTGGAGAGTGAAGCTTTAAGCGATTTTCTAAAATCTCCATATGGTTTTATTAGTGCAGATTTACTTTCTCCATTATTTGCTTTTGGAAAAAATCGGGCTAACTGGAAAGCTTCAAAGGCTGCTTATGAACAAGAAGTATACCAATATGAAAAAAGTGTTTTACAAGCCTTTAAGGAGGTAGACAATTCATTAATGAACTATCAGAAAATGAAAGATGTCTATAAAACTCAATATAATTTAGAACAAGCAGCATATAGTTATCTAAGATTAGCGAATCTGCAATATATAAATGGCATCATTAGTTATATAGATGTATTAGATGCTCAGCGTGCATATTTTTCAGCACAAACAGAATTAAACAATGCTATTCGGGATGAGCTGATTTCTATGGTACAATTATATAAGGCTCTTGGTGGTGGTTGGCAATAATAATCTGAAAATCTCTCCTTTTTATCTTCAATAATTTACAAATATAAAAAATCGACGTGGGAACAGAAAAATGTAGAGACTAAAATAGGTTGTTATAAACAATAATATCTTCGCTAATGTATTAGTTTGCTGCGAATCCCTTGTAGAGTGTAATTAAAAAAATAACTGAAGAAGATAAAAATAAATATATGAGATGACCTAGAACCTGCGAATGGATGTTCTGATACGACAGTTGGGGCAACAAGTTATATAATCCTCAAAAAACACAGTAGAATTTGGTTTACATTTTTGTAAGATATAATTACAAGTTAGGGATAATTTTATAATTTAAATACGATATTATTCCCTTATTTTCGGAACTGCGTTTCCATTCCGAAATTCTAGTGGAGAACAACCAATTTTGCAGCGGAAGAATCGGCACATGTAGGATGTGTCCTCGAAATTTAACCGCTCGGCGATTTCAGAGACGGGCAGTCGGGTATCTGTGAGATAGCTTTTTATCTCAACAAGAAGTTGCTGTTCTATCAAGGCTTTGGGAGACATTCCGTATGCACGGTGGCAGACCTTGTTCAGGTAGTCAGGAGTGATATGCAGCGCATTCGAGTAAAACTTGACAGCTCGTTCACGGAACGAATGCTTCGTCAGGAGCGACCAAAAACGGCAGGTAATATCCCACGCCCTGTCTTTCCGTGTCATAGTCTTGTTTTTGAGTGCTTTATCAAGTTCTTTGTCAATGGCGAAGAACAGATTGTAAACGTTGTTGTTCAGCAGCGTAATGCGGTCTGGGTCGGTGAACTTCGCCAATATCCAATCCATTTGCTCCATCCATCCCATTACGAGGCTTCGTTGTTGTGGTGACAATCTCAATATAGGAACATGATGAAGGTAATCCCACATGGAAGCGCTGGTTATCTTATAATAAGCAGCCTCAATCATGGTTTCCGATAAGGCGACGTAACGCGAGGAAAAACCGCTTGAAACTTCCGATACTGAAAACCATACATCGGGGGTCAGTACCGCCATATTTCCCTGTCGGAAAATCATTTTCTGCATATTTACGGATACGGACGCTCTTCCACCTGTACAGAAGAGAAACACACAGCCGTCGGTCTTTATGGCGCGTCCGACGCTTTTCCTCCAATCGGTTGTGCCGCTTGATTCATTCGGGTAAGTTGATGTAATCATACCGCAAAATTAGCTAAAATAGGGCTGTAATGGAAGCTATTGTATTGAAAAGTTCCATAAAACACCGAAAAATCACCTAAACCGTTCCAAGATAAATCTCTAAATTTGCATTCGCTAAATTTAGAGATAAATATTGTGTTGGAAAATGATGCGTAAACTATTTCATAACATACATTTATGGTTCTCCATTTCGTTTGGATTGCTCATAACACTCGTGTGTTTTTTGGGGCCATGCTTGGTTTTCGAGGACAATATAAAACAAATTATCCATAAAGAAACTTACCATATCGGACACAATGAATCTTTGCCTATAGGACAGTTGCTTGAAAAAATATCCGTAGCCTTATTGGACAGTGTGAAAATTACAGGAGTCACAATCCCTTCCGAAAATGAAGGGACTATATGGTCAGCTTGTCGCAGCCTCATCGTGCCGCGGTATATGTCAATCCTTATACGAGAGAAATAATGGGACGTAACAAACAATTCGGATTTGCCTTGCATTGGACAGTTATGCTTTTGACGGCATGGGCGGAGAGATTACCGGCTTTAGTTTGCATAAGGGTATCGACTGGGAAACGAAAGTATGGGACTGGACTTACTCCGTTCATGTTGGTAGTTGAGGAGGTATATTGACCAAATTCCTCATGTTCATAGCCGCTATACTTGGAGCGATACTTCCTCTGACCGGTTATTATTTGTGGATAAAACGATTGAGAAGCAAACGTAACTGATAATGATTTTAATGAAAAACAAGTTATATGGAAAATAGAAATTTGGATCGGGATAAACTTGATTTTGCAAAAGGCGAAATCGGCCCGTTGTTCCGGGCTTTGTTTTTCCCGACGCTTGTCGGGATGATTTTCAACTCGGCCTTGACGCTCATCGATGGGATTTTTGTTGGTCAGGGTGTCGGAGCCGAAGGTATCGCGGCAGTAAATATCGTCGCACCGATCTTTATGGTCGCTACCGGTATCGGACTAATGTTCGGTATCGGCTCTTCGGTGGTAGCAAGCATCCGGCTGTCGGAAAACAAGGTGAAAGCTGCCCGTATCATCATGACACAGGCCTTCATCGTGGGGTTGGTGCTTGTCGGGATTATCTGTGTCGGAAGTATGGTATTCCCCCGGCAGGTCGTTCACCTGCTTGGATGCAGCCCGCTGCTTGAACTGAAAGCTGTAAGCTACCTACTTTGGCTGCTACCGGGGCTTCCGTTCCTTTTCATCGAGTGCGTGGGCATGATGCTCATTCGTCTGGACGGGTCGCCGAAGTATGCCATGTCTGTGCAGATCGTGGCAGCGGTCGTTAATATCGTGCTCGACTGGTACATGGTATTCCCTCTAGACTGGGGTGTGATGGGGGCTGCATTGGCTACCTCGATAGCTTGTGCTACCGGAGGGATGATGGTCTTGGTCTATTTCCTTTGTTTCCCGAATAAGCTGAGGTTTTACCCGTTAAAATGGTCGCTGACCTCGCTTTTGTTGACTTTGCGCAATACGGGATATATGGCACGCATTGGTTTTGCCACTTTTCTGACCGAACTGGCCATGAGCGTCATGATGCTCACGGGTAACTACATGTTCATCTCTCTGCTCGGTGAGGACGGTGTCGCCGCATTCGCCATTGCTTGCTATCTTTTCCCGGTGGTCTTCTCTATTAGCAATGCCGTCGCACAGTCGGCACAGCCGATTATCAGCTACAACTACGGAGCGCATCTGACGGAACGTATCAGCCGGACTCTGCGCGTATCGCTTTTTACCGCTATTGTCTGTGGTTTGTCGGTAATGGTGTGCCTATGGTTAGGTGCGACGGGAATTGTGCGCCTGTTTCTCGACCCACAGGAAAACGCTTACGGTCTGGCTGTTGAGGGCTTGCCGCTCTTTGCCATGTGTGCCGTGTTTTTTGCGGTCAATATCGCCTTTATCGGCTATTACCAAAGCATAGAGAAAGCAATGGTGTCCACCGTTTATACCCTGCTGCGTGGAATATTCTTTCTCGTACCGTGCTTTATCCTATTGCCCTGTCTGATTGGTGTTCCGGGTTTATGGCTCGCCATTCCCGCTGCAGAGCTGCTGACCTGCATCGTTATTTCTGTCCGATATGTCCGGAGGGAATAACGATGTAAAGAAGGGATATATTCAGTTGATTGCCTTGTATTCGTTCGGTGAAATGCCTATTTCCTTCTTGAATAGCCGACTGAAGTATTTCGGATATTCGAACCCTAATTTATAAGTAATCTGGCTCACGGTTTTGTCACCTTGATGGAGTTTGTCTTTCGTATCATTTACCTCTATTACGCTATGTGTATAGGTTTGGCAAGGTTGACGAACCTATTGCAATACGATTTGCCCAGTGGGTACTGTATTAGGATTCCTTTCCCGTTATTCATTGTTCTGTGTCATCATAGACGAATTGAGATGTATCATCTGTAGGGTGTGTTAACGGTGATATATCCAACTATCGGGCATTTGCCTGATTCCTTTATTTTGCTTATGTTGAGATAGAGCAGTATACCAGATTTGCTTTTATTTATTTCATGGCATCAGTTACGAACGCTATTTTTCTATTCAACAGTTACTGACTTTGCCAGATTTCTAGGTTGATCTACATCTCTCCCTTTATTGACTGCAATGAAATAGGCCAAAAGCTGTAAAGGTATAGAAGAAACAATAGGTTCAAATTCCTCTATCGTCTTAGGTACTTCAATACACACATCAGCTATATCCTTGACTACAGTGTCACCTTCTGTTACAATAGCAATTATTTTCCCTTTTCGGGCTTTAATTTCTTGAATATTACTAATCGTTTTTTCATAAATACGATCTGCCGTAGCTATGACAACAACAGGCATTTCTGTATCAATCAACGCAATTGGCCCGTGCTTCATTTCTGCAGCTGGATAACCTTCAGCATGTATATATGAGATTTCTTTCAGTTTCAATGCCCCCTCTAATGCTGCCGGATAATTATATCCACGTCCTAAATAGATGAAATTATGTGCGTAAGTAAATATTTTAGAGAGTTCTTTGATTTTATCAGACTGTTTCAAAACTTCGGTAAGTAATGCGGGAATATTTTTTAGAGCTTGTACCTTCTCCTCATATTTTTTATGGGGGATACTTCCCTTTTCCTTGGCAATAGTTAAAGCCAACATACTCAAAACTGTCACTTGTCCAGTAAATGCTTTGGTAGATGCGACTCCAATTTCTGGTCCCACATGAATGTATGATCCTGAGTGAGTAGCTCGAGCAATAGACGAACCGATAACATTACAGATACCGTAAATAAAGGCTCCTTTTGACTTTGCAAGTTCGACTGCGGCAAGAGTATCGGCTGTTTCTCCAGACTGAGATATGGCAATAACTACGTCGTCAGCATGTATCACCGGATTTCGATATCTAAATTCCGATGCATACTCTACTTCGACTGGAATACGGCACCAATCTTCAATCAAATATTCTCCTATTAAAGCTGCATGCCAAGAGGTACCACAGGCAACAATAATAATGCGAGAAGCTCGAACGAATTTGTCACGATTATCGATAACCCCGGACAGAACGATATTATTACCTTCAACATTGATACGGCCACGAATACAATCAAGTAATGTTTTAGGTTGTTCGTAAATTTCCTTTAACATAAAATGTGGATATCCGCCTTTTTCTAACTGACTGAGATTCATAGCCAATTTTTTTATCTGAGGAGTAATAATCACATTTTTCAAATTTATGATTTTTAGAGGTTTATCTCTTTCAATTTTAGCGATCTCTTCATCATTAAGATACACAACTTTATCTGTATATTCAATAATAGGTGTTGCATCAGATGCTAAGAAAAATTCATTATCTCCTATACCTATTACTAGTGGACTACTTTTACGAGCCGCAATTATACAATTTGGATTACCTTTTTCTATGACAGCTATCGCATATGCTCCGACAATTTGATGAAGGGTCAATTGGACAGCTGTACATAAATCTACATGATTTGTTTGTTGTATATATTCTACTAAATAGACAATTACTTCGGTATCTGTATTGCTTCTGAACGTATATCCTTTGCTTTCCAACTCGGTCCGGATAGTACTGTAGTTTTCTATAATACCGTTGTGTATCAATGCTAAATTTTCAGATTGAGAATAGTGTGGATGAGCATTTACATCATTAGGTTCTCCATGTGTAGCCCAACGCGTATGGGCAATACCTATAAATCCAGTTACATCTTTTGACTGGGCAAATCGTTCTAAGTCAGCGACTTTACCTCTCGACTTATATACATTCAATGTTTTATTATCTGCAGCTATTAATGCCAGGCCGGCACTATCATAGCCTCTGTATTCCAATCGATGTAATCCTTTTATCAATATAGGATAAGCATCCCGAGTTCCTATATATCCTACGATTCCACACATATTCAATTTTTATTTATAATTCAAGATCTCTTCTGATAGTCTCCTTCCATGAAATTAATAAATGCATTATTTACTAATCGGTTTCCTCCTGGTGTTGGATAATCTCCAGAAAAATACCAATCACCTGGATGATTCGGTATAGCCCGATGTAATCCGTCTAAAGTCTGATAAACAATTTCCACTTGGGCATTTGTACCAGTTGGCGTCAGCATTTCTGCAATTTTTAAAGAAATTTCTTCTTGAGAAAAAGGAGCATAAATATTTTTTACATAATTCACAATTTTTTCTTTAGGCAAGAATTGTTGTTTTTTCGATTTTTCATATACTTCGGTTAATAAACTTCCCATACCTTTTTCTTTCAGTAATCCTACGGCAGCTTTAAAAGCGATAAATTCGCTCATACGAGACATATCTATACCATAACAGTCCGGATAGCGTACTTGCGGAGAGGATGAAACGATTACGATTTTTCGAGGTTGTAGTCGGTCCAATATTTTAATAATACTTTGTTTCAGCGTCGTTCCTCTTACAATACTATCATCTATAACAACTAAATTATCAACCAAGGGAGTTACTGTTCCATATGTTATATCATAAACGTGTGCTGCCAAATCGTCCCGAGTTTCACCTTCTGCAATGAAGGTACGTAACTTGATATCTTTTATAGCGACTTTTTCCGAACGGACTTTCATTTTCAGAATTTGATTCAGTTCATCGCTTTTCATGTCAGGTAATTTCCTAATTTGTTCAGCTTTGTATTCATTGAGGTTGCTTTCTAACCCTTCCAGCATTCCATAAAAAGCGACTTCAGCAGTATTCGGAATAAAAGAAAAGACAGAGTGTTCTAAGTCATTATCGATATTTTTGAGTATCGGTTCTACTAATAAACGACCCAGTTCTTTCCTCTCTTTGTATATATCGACGTCACTTCCTCTTGAAAAATAAATTCGTTCAAAAGAACATGCACTGTAATTGAGTGGTGGTTGAATTTGCTCGAGAATAACTCGCCCACTTTTATTGATAATGATTCCTTCTCCAGGATGCAATTCTTTTACTTTGTCTGTAGTCAGGTTCATAACAGTCTGTATTACCGGACGTTCCGAAGCTATTACCACAATTTCGTCATCGACATAATAAAATGCAGGTCTTATACCTCTCGGGTCTCTAAAAGAAAAGGCATCACCACTTCCGGTAATACCACAAATTACATATCCTCCATCCCATATATGCGAAGCTGAACGCAAAATTGCACCTATATTTAAATTATCTTCTATCTTTTTGGTAAGTTCTATACCTCGCAGGCCTTCCTGTTTAAACTGGTCATATAAACGCTGATTTTCTATATCAAGAGCGTGTCCGATTTGTTCTAATATAATGAACGTGTCAGCGTAATTTCTGGGGTGTTGTCCTTCTGATACGATATGTTCAAAGATTTCATCAACATTGGTCATGTTGAAGTTTCCGCAAAGTGTCAAATTACGGGCTTTCCAATTATTTCGTCGTAAAAACGGATGGACATAGGATATTCCCGATTTTCCGGTCGTACTGTATCTAAGATGGCCCATATATATTTCTCCGACAAAAGGTAAATGTTGCGCTGACCATTCAGTATCAGATATATCTCCGTGAACGTTCGCCATTTGAATATGTACATTCGAAAAAACTTCCTGGATAGCACCGGTTCCCATAGCCCGTTCTCTGAAAATGTATTCTTCTGCCGGTTGGGCTTTAAGTTTAACACAAGCCAATCCAGCGCCTTCTTGCCCCCGGTTATGCTGTTTTTCCATTAACAGGTATAACTTGTTTAGACCGTATAAATATGTTCCGTATTTTTTTTGATAATACGATAACGGTTTTAGCAATCTTACCATAGCTATACCGCACTCATGCTTAATTGCTTCTGCCATTTTCTTTATTCTTGTTATAAACGTATTTCCTTGAAAAAGCACTACAAAGAGAAATGTTTCTCCTCACTTCTGAAAGAAAAATATGTTTATTTTCGTCTACATATAACATAATTTAATACCGATAAAACGACGTAGTCAATATACACGATTACTTATTTAATGTTTTTAACGTATTCGTCTATTTTCGATGCGGTCTTTCTTCCTGACGCAATAGCTTTGACTACAAGGCTGGCACCAAAAGCAGAATCTCCTGCAGCAAAGACTTTATCTACAGAGCTTTTGCCATCGACTACTTCCACATTCTTTCGAGCATCCAACTTGACCCCCAATTCTTCCAATAGACCTTCGTAAACCGGATGTACGAAACCCATAGCTAATAAAACCAAATCTGCCTCAATAATTTCAGAACGATTGGTTCGTTTCAATTGGGGATGTCCGGCCTCATCTTTTTCCCATTCGACTTCTACAACCTCTACTTTTTTTACAATCCCATTTTCACCGATAAATCGTTTGGTATCTAACAGCCAACGTCGATTGCAACCTTCTTTATGGGAACTCGAAGTTTTCAATATCATAGGATAATAAGGCCACGGTGTATCGGGATTATAATCTACGGGAGGTTTAGGCATAATTTCTATCTGGGTTACTTCCGTTGCTCCTTGCCGGATAGATGTACCGACACAGTCGGACCCGGTGTCTCCGCCTCCGATAACTAATACTTTTTTCCCTTTTGCCGAAATACGGTCTTCTTCAGGAATCGGACAACCGGCAATTACCCTATTTTGTTGCTTTAAAAGGTCCAATGCAAAATAGATACCTTTCAAATTCCGACCTTCGACTTTCAAGTCTCGGGGAACTCCTGAACCGATAGCTATGCATATTGCATCGTATTCATTCAAAAGTTTTGCAGCTTTTATTTGTTTTCCGACTTCTACTGAACATTTAAATATTATGCCTTCTTCTTTCATCAGTTTTATTCTCCGGTCGATAACCGATTTATTCAGTTTGAAATCAGGAATACCATATCGAAGTAATCCTCCGGGCTTTTCATCTTTCTCAAATACTGTTACCGTATATCCTTTTCGATTCAAGCGGTTGGCACAAGCCAATCCTGAAGGCCCCGACCCAATAACAGCAACTTTCTTGCCATTCCGAATTTTCGGCATTTGGGGTGTAATATATCCTTCTGCAAAGGCTTTTTCTATAATTGCAGCTTCATTCTCACGAATCGTCACGGGTTCACCGATTTTATTCAAGACACAACCTTTTTCGCACAAAGCCGGACACACACGGCCTGTAAATTCAGGAAAATCATCAGTAGCAACCAATAGTTTGTAGGCCTCTTTCCATTTTCCTTTGTATAGTGCATCTTGCCACTCCGGTTGTTTATTTCCCAGCGGACAACTCCAATGACAAAATGCTACTCCACACTCCATACAACGGGATGCTTGTAATTGCCGATCTTCTTCATTGAGAGTCTGTTCTACTTCCCCATAATCATATATTCGTTCATTCACGGGACGATATCCCGCTTCTTTTCTTTTTATAGTCAAGAAAGCTTTTGGGTTTCCCATATCATTTCATCCTTTAAAATAATGTATCATCTCAATTAATAATCTCTTTGTACTTCGGCTATTTTTTGTTGCAATGCCAACATTTTTTCATCGTGAAGTACTTTTTTATATTCTATCGGTATTACTTTAATAAACTGATTGACATATTCGTTCCAATTGTCGAGCATACGTTTTGCCAAGGGGCTTCGAGTATAGTCAAAATGTCGGGTAATCAGTTCGTGTAATTCCCGATTGTCGGTTGTTTCTTCGATTAAGGAAAGTTCAACCATCTCCATATTGCAGAAATAATCGAAATTTTCATCTTTATTCCATACATAAGCAATACCTCCGCTCATACCTGCAGCAAAGTTACGTCCGACCGTTCCTAATACCACGGTTCTTCCGCCAGTCATATATTCACAACAGTGGTCTCCGACTCCTTCAACAACAGCAATGGCTCCACTGTTTCTCACACAAAATCGCTCGCCTACTCGTCCGTTTATATACACTTCTCCTGAAGTAGCACCATAGAGCAAAGTGTTTCCCGCAATAATATTTTCTTCAGGAGCAAAAGACACTCCCCGAGGAGGAACAATCAGGATTTTCCCTCCGGATAGTCCTTTACCCACATAATCGTTAGCGTCACCTTCTAATCGGAAAGTTATTCCATGTGATAAGAAAGCACCGAAACTTTGTCCGGCAGAGCCTTTAAATTTGCAGTAGATAGAATCGTCAGGTAATCCCTTCTCTCCATATTTTTTGGCAATAACTCCCGACAGCATAGCCCCGACAGCACGGTCAGTATTATAAATAGGAAAGTCCAGCTCGACCGACATTTTTGACTCTATCGCCGGAGCGGTTACTTTGATAAGCATACGATCGGGGATATCGTCTATCTTATGATCTTGTTCAACAATTTTTCGGACAGCATTTACCGATGCTTCTTCCGGTTGATAAATTATTTTAGAAAAATCCAAATTTTTCGTTTTCTTGACAGATGTATCTTTTATCGTTATCAAATCCGAGCGTCCTATGATGTCTTCAAATTTTGTGAACCCCATTTCTGCCAATAATTCCCTGACTTCTTCTGCCAAAAATGTAAAGAAATTAATCAGATATTGAGAACGTCCAGTAAAGCGTTTTCTCAGTCTTTCATCTTGAGTCGCAACACCTACAGGACAAGTATTCATGTGGCACTTACGCATCATTACGCAACCTAAGACAATAAGAGCACTTGTGGCAAATCCGAATTCTTCTGCTCCGAGCAAAGCTTGGATAATTATATCGTGACCGGTTTTGAGTTGTCCGTCGACTTGTAACTTTACCTGTCCTCTCAGATTATTTATAACTAAAGTTTGTTGTGTTTCGGATAATCCTAATTCAGAAGGTAATCCTGCATGACGGATAGAACTTGTAGGACTTGCCCCTGTTCCCCCTTCACAACCGCTGATAACAATCAAATCGGCCTTTGCTTTGGCTACTCCGGCAGCAATAGTTCCTACCCCACTCTCTGATACCAATTTCACACTGATACGAGCTTGTGGATTGACATTTTTTAAATCAAAAATCAACTGCGCCAAATCCTCGATAGAATATATATCGTGATGAGGAGGTGGTGATATTAAAGATATACCCGGAATAGAATGCCGAGTCTCTGCAATAATTTTATCCACTTTAAATCCGGGTAATTGCCCTCCTTCTCCCGGTTTAGCACCTTGTGCAATCTTTATTTGTATTTCATCTGCATTGACCAAATATTCAGCCGTAACTCCAAAACGACCGGATGCCACTTGTTTTATTGCACTACGAGCAAGGCTGCCATCTTCTCTCGGGATAAAACGAGAAGGATTTTCTCCTCCCTCTCCTGTATTACTTCTACCACCGAGAGCATTCATCGCTATAGCCATAGCTTCATGCGCTTCTTTGCTAATGGAACCGAATGACATAGCTCCGGTAACAAACCTTTTAGTAATTTCCGACACTGGTTCTACGAGAGAAATATCGATAGGATTTCTTTTGAAATCCATAAAATCTCGGATAAATACAGGTTTTGGTTTATTATCTACATAGGATGTATACTCTTTAAACTTCTTATAACTACCCAGCCTTGTGGCCAATTGCAATGTAGCAATAGTTTCAGGATTCCACGCATGGTATTCTCCATCTTTACGATAAGTATATATTCCATCGTGTCTTAGAGGAGAATCTGTCTTGAAGTCAGCTGAATAAGCTGCTTGATGGGATAATAATATATCGGCTACCAATTCATTGATATCGATACCTTCTATTTTCGATACCGTACCTTTGAAATAAGTCTCTATCAATGTAGATGATAATCCTATAGCTTCGAATAATTGTGCTCCTCGATAACTGCAGATTGTCGAAATACCCATTTTCGATATAATTTTCAACAAACCTTTATCTATGGCTTTGATATAATTTTTCTCGGCTGTATGATAATCCAATTGTATTTCTTTACGTTCTACCAAATCGTTGACAACAGCAAAAGCAAGATAGGGATTTATGGCACTGGCTCCATATCCTAATAAAAGAGCAAAATGCATCACTTCTCTTGCTTCGGCTGTTTCTACAACTAATGCAATTTGTACCCTTTTTCTTTGAGATATGAGATAGTGATGAACAGCCGAAACAGCTAATAAAGACGGTATGGGGGCTGTATCTTTATCGATATTTCTGTCGCTCAATACAATATAGTTACAGTCTTCATCTACAGCTTTTTCAGCTTCATGACAAAGATTTTCTATGGCTTTTTCTAATCCCCGAGTACCTTCTTTTACAGAGAAAAGCATGGGTAATTTCCGAGTACGGAAACCTTTGTATCTTAAATTGCAAAGAATGTCAAGTTCGGTATTCGTCAATATCGGACGTTTCAGTTCGACCATTTTGCACAACTCTGGCGAGGGTTCCAGTAAATTTTGATGAATCGCCCCGATGTAGCTACTTAAAGACATTACCAGTTCTTCTCGCAGAGGATCAATCGGAGGATTCGTTACTTGGGCGAATTGTTGACGGAAATAACTGAACAATCGTTGAGGTTGGTCGGATAATACGGCCAAAGGTGTATCGTTTCCCATTGAACTAACCGGTTCTTTGGAATCAACTATCATAGGAGTCATTATTTTTTCGACATCTTCTCTATGATACCCGAATACTTGTAATAGTTGAGGATAGTCTTCTATACTATGTTTTACTGTACGTCCCGAGCTGATTTCATCCAATTTAATCCGATTTTTCGAAAGCCATTCTTTATATGGAAATGCTCCTGCCAATTCTTCTTTCAGCATCGCATCTTTATAAATTTTACCTTTTTCCATATCGATAAGCAACATCTTTCCCGGGCGTAAACGTCCTCTTTCTTTAATTTCGGCCGCTTCAAAAGCTAAAACTCCGGTCTCCGATGCTATAACCATCATATCGTTTTGGGTAATCAAATAGCGTGCTGGTCTCAAACCGTTCCTGTCGAGCATACCTCCGGCATATCGTCCGTCTGAGAAAAGTAATGTTGCGGGGCCATCCCACGGTTCCATCAAAATACTATGGTATTCATAAAAAGCTTTCAAATCTGTCGATATTGGATTTTTATCATTGAAACTTTCAGGAATCAACATCGCCAATGCTTGAGGTAAGCTCATTCCCGCCATAACAAAATATTCGAGCACATTATCCAATGAGGCACTATCACTCATATCAGGCTGTATAATTGGAGTAAGAGGTTCTTTTCCGAGATTCGACGGTTGCAGAACGCTTTCACGGGCTTCCATCCATAAACGATTGCCTCGTATAGTATTTATTTCTCCATTATGTCCCAATAGCCTAAACGGTTGTGCCAAATCCCAAGTCGGAAAAGTATTGGTACTGAAACGGGAATGCACCAATGCCATTCCCGACGTAAAATAAGGGCTTATTAAATCGGGGAAATAATAACGCAATTGTAAAGATGACAACATCCCTTTATATACGATGTTTTGAGACGAAAGACTGACAATGTAAAAGGCTCTTTTATTTTTAAAAGCCGAATCTAAGATTTGTTTTTCAATCTTTTTGCGAAGGACATATAATTTGGGTTCAAGTAAGGTATTCTCGGTTGTGTCGGTAATGAATAACTGCTTAATATCTGGTTCAGTGGCTAATGATCCGGTACCTAATACAGAACTGTTAACAGGAACGTCTCTAATTGCCAACAGGGAAAGGCCTTCTTCTGTAATGATCTTACGTATTACGTCCAACATCTCAGATTGTTCCTCAACATCTTTTGGTAAAAATACCAATCCTGTGCCATAACGACCTTTTTCGGGTACAGCGATTCCTTGTAACAGAATAAATTCGTGAGGTATCTGCACCATAATGCCGGCACCATCTCCGGTTTTCGAGTCGGCACCTTCAGCTCCGCGGTGTACCATATGCTCTAAAACCTGTAATCCTTTTTCTACAATTTGATGAGACTTAACCCCATGTATATTAACCAATAGCCCCACTCCACAAGCGTCATGCTCGTAGCTGGGGTCATATAATCCTTGTCGATGTGGTAATCTATACTGTTGCATAATTTAATAACTTGGTAAAAACGGTTACGGAACTTGAAAAGTAACGATAAGAATTTGAAAAACGTGAAACGAGAAACATGAACTAAAAACTATATCTTTTCTCCTTCCGTAACCGTAAAAAAACTATCGAATAAATAACAATTCTCTGTATTTGGGCAATGGCCACATTTCATTATCGACCATCAGCTCAAGTTTATCAATATGGTAACGTATTTCATCCATCAATGGGGCAACCGTATCATGATATGCTATGGCTTTTTCTCTCTCAGATTCTATTTTATTGGCAACCTTCCGGGCTTCGATCATCGTATGAACTTTCTCTTTTATCACCAATAAATGGGCTGCAATTTTTTCGATTACTTCCATATCCTGATTTGCGATAACTTCACTCTTTTCGGCTGGGAACAAACTCTTAATCTTAAAAACATTATCCAGCAAAAGAGATTGATAACGAGTCGCAACAGGGACAATATGATTTATTGCCAAATCTCCAAGTACACGAGCTTCTATCTGTATCTTCTTGGTATACGTCTCCCATTTTACCTCATTTCTGGCATGAAGTTCTACTTCTGAGAATACATGTGTGTCGGTAAACATCTTCACACTTTCTGGTTTCAAATAATTATCGTAAATTACAGGAACACTGGTTTCGCAATCTAATCCGCGGCGAGCAGCTTCAGCTTTCCATTCATCGCTATAACCGTTTCCATCGAAACGAATATTTTTCGATTCGTTTATATATTCTTTTAATACGGATAGTATTGCTTTCTCGGTAGATTCGCCTTTAGCGATACGACTATCCACTAACGTTTTGAACTCTTGTAACTGATCGGCTACTGCAGCATTTAAAGCAATCATTGCCGAAGCACAGTTTGCCGAAGATCCTACAGCTCTGAATTCAAATCTATTACCAGTAAAAGCAAATGGTGATGTTCGATTACGGTCGGTATTGTCACGAAGTATTTCTGGGATTTGGGTAACTCCCAAATCAAACCCTTCTTTACCGTTCATCTTAAAATCATCTTTTGAATTGAAAGATGCCATAGTATCTAAAATCTCGCTGACCTGTTTTCCCATAAATATAGATATGATAGCGGGCGGTGCTTCATTGGCTCCTAAACGGTGTCCATTAGTAGCCGATGCAATACTTGCTTTCAATAGTCCATTGTGGCGATAAACTGCGGTCATCACATTAATAATAAATGTCATGAACTGTAAATTTTCTTTCGGAGTTTTTCCCGGTGCAAAAAGTAATATGCCGGTATCAGTACCTAAAGACCAGTTATTGTGCTTACCTGACCCATTGACTCCCTTGAACGGTTTCTCGTGTAACAAAACTCTGAAATTGTGACGACGTGCGACTTTTTTCATCACACTCATCAACAAGAGGTTGTGGTCGTTTGCAAGATTCACTTCTTCAAATATAGGCGCCAACTCAAACTGGTTAGGAGCAACCTCGTTATGACGGGTTTTGGCTGGTATACCTAACTTCAGACATTCTATTTCGAGGTCTTTCATAAAAGCCGAAACTCGGGTAGGTATAGCACCGAAATAGTGGTCTTCAAGCTGTTGGTTTT
Source organism: Gabonia massiliensis (assembly GCF_001403595.1). Lineage (NCBI taxonomy): Bacteria > Pseudomonadati > Bacteroidota > Bacteroidia > Bacteroidales > Porphyromonadaceae > Gabonia > Gabonia massiliensis. The sequence continues at coordinate 203,504 of NZ_LN877938.1, forward strand.
TCGCGCTATCATGTCCCATCAATGTGCGGTCTGTCAACAAAAGGTCAGGGCGAGCCGAATACAAAGCTTCATCTACTAAAAAATATTCTTGTTCCCAGCCTAAATATGAAAAGACTTTCTTTACATTAGGGTCGAAGTAATTGCATACAGCAGTAGCGGCTTTATTCACACTATTCAAAGCCCTTAACAAAGGTGTCTTATAATCTAACGACTCTCCGGTGTACGAAACGAATATCGTAGGAATACATAGAGTATCGTCTACAATGAAAGCGGGAGATGATGGGTCCCAAGCAGAATATCCCCTCGCCTCAAACGTATTACGAATACCCCCGTTAGGGAAGCTCGATGCATCAGGTTCTTGTTGAATCAATAATTTTCCGGAGAATTCTTCTACAACACCACCTTTACTATCGTGTTCAATAAAAGAATCATGTTTTTCGGCCGTGCCTTCTGTCAAAGGGTGAAACCAATGGGTATAATGAGTAGCTCCCATTTCCATTGCCCATTTTTTCATTCCAGCTGCAACACTATCTGCTATTTCTCGATTAAAAGGTGCACCGTTATCAATTACATTTACCAAGGCATCATATGTTTTTTTCGGTAAATATTTAAACATTTTTTCGCGATTAAACACATACTTGGCAAAATATTCTGAAGGACGTTCTGCAGGTTTTTCCACTGCTACAGCTTTATGGGTAAAAGCCTCTTCTACTACTTTGAATCTTAATGTTGACATAACAGATAAATTTATTCGTTATCGTGTGTAATTATTTTTTATATTTTCCAGTTTTTCAGACGTTCTATAGCTTCGAAGGTGTCTTCATACTTTCCGAATGCAGTAAGCCGCAAATACCCTTCACCGGACGGACCAAATCCAACACCTGGAGTTCCGATGATATGTCTTTCAAAAAGTAGTCTATCGAAAAACTTCCACGAAGTAATACCCTTCGGAGCTTTCACCCATATATAAGGAGCGTTTACACCTCCGAAAACTTCTAATCCTATCGATTTTAAATTATCGTGCAACAATTTCGCATTTCTCATATAATAATTGATACGAACTTTAGTCTGAACTTTCCCTTCAGGAGTATAGATTGCTTCTGCTGCTCGTTGTACTATGTAAGCAGTACCATTGAATTTCGTACTTTGCCGTCGGTTCCATAATCGGTTCAATGAGATTTTATCTCCAGCGAAATTAAAGGCCTTTAGTTCTTTCGGTACAACCGTATATCCACATCTTAAACCAGTAAATCCTGCTGTTTTAGAGAAACTTCGGAATTCAATTGCAACTTGTTTTGCTCCTTTGATTTCATAAATACTATGAGGAACATCCTCTTCCTGGATAAATGCTTCATAAGCAGCATCAAACAAAATAAGGATATTATTGGATATTGCATAATTCACCCATTTTTTTAGTTCCTTTTTTGATAAAGCTGTTCCGGTAGGGTTATTCGGATAACACAAATAAATCACGTCGGGACGTATCTCTGGAAGTTCCGGAATAAAATGGTTTTCTGCATTGCAAGGAATATAAACAATATTGCTCCAACGGCCGTCCTCGTTTTTCTCTCCTGCACGACACCCCATCACATTGGAATCGATATATACTGGATACACCGGGTCGGTCACCGCAATGCGATTGTCTTTGCTTAATATATCTCCTATATTCCCTGTATCGCTTTTGGCTCCATCATTGATAAAGACTTCATCCGGGTCTAAGGAAATTCCTCTTGTTTCATAATCATGTTTGATAATCGTATCGATTAAAAAACGGTATCCCTGTTCTGGACCATACCCTTTGAATGTCTCTGAAACGGACATTTCGTCTACAGCCTTGTGCAATGCATCAATAACTGCTTCTGGCAAAGGAAGAGTTACATCTCCAATTCCCAATCTGATTACTTTTGCTTCAGGATGAATCACTTTAAAAGCGTTTACTTTCTTAGTAATTTCACTAAAAAGATAGCTCTCCGATAATTTTAAAAACTGCTCATTAACTAATGCCATATAACTAAATATTTCTCGTCTCTTTTCATACTTTATTAAAATCGATCGACTGTCTCCCCTTCAAAAACGGTAATTGCATCTCCCGTCATATAGATATGATTATCCAAATCATTCCATTCTATTAGCAAGTCACCTCCTAATAAATGAAGCACAGCCTTCCTTTCTGCAAATCCATTCAGTACCGCAGCTACTAACGTAGCACAGGCTCCTGTTCCGCAAGCAAGAGTTTCTCCTGTCCCTCTTTCCCACACTCTCATCCGTATATTGTTTTTTGATTCTATTATTGCAAATTCAACATTTGTTCGTTGAGGGAACAGAGGATGATGTTCGATAGAATAACCTGTCTGATGTAAATCTATATTATCAAAACTTTCCAAAAAGATAACGGTATGAGGATTTCCCATAGATATGCAAGTTATCTTATATTGTTCATCCCCGACAGAAAATGGTTCTCCGATGATGGAATCACCTATTTTCGATACGGGAATTAGAGAAGGAGAAATAATAGGTTCTCCCATATCAACACACACGTTTTTTACTTTATTTTTTGTAACTGTAAATTTCAGCTTTTTTATTCCGGCTTTAGTTTCAAGAGTAATTTCCTTTTTATCAGTTAACCCTTTATCATATACATATTTTCCGATGCATCTGGATGCATTACCACACATCTCCGCTTCCGAGCCATCTGGATTGAACATTCTCATTTTGAAATCACACCTTTTCGACGGCAAAATAATAACCAATCCATCTGATCCGACACCAAAATGCCTGTCACTCAATTCTATGGCCAACCTTTCAGGATTTTTTATATTTTCTTGAAATCCGTTTACATATATATAATCGTTACCAGCACCCTGCATTTTAGTGAATCTCATCTTATTTTTACATTTTGTAAACTGAAAAACTAAATAATATATCTTTTTGTTATTATTTTTCTGCAAATATAAACATATTGATATATTATATACAAAAATATTGTGTACAAAAATTACATAAAAAAATTATTTATTACAATATAATCATAAAAAATACAATATATATAACAAATTGTTATCATATTACTATATATACTGTGCAATTTGTTATTTCAATTAAAAATAGAAAAATAATATATGAATATATGCCGATATTTCATTTTTTTTCTTTAGCTTTGCATGGTTTTTACGATAGAAACCACCTTACTATAACAATAATCACATTAATCTATCGTATATGCAGAATATAAAAAGCGTCTCTCTAATCTTAGATGACGGAACTGTATTTCGGGGAAAATCATTCGGTTATGAAAAAGCTACAGCCGGAGAAGTTGTTTTTAATACGGCAATGGTGGGATATCCCGAGAGTCTGACAGATCCTTCTTATTCAGGTCAAATTTTGGTTATAACATTTCCGTTAGTTGGAAATTATGGGGTTCCTCCCCGTTCTTTTAACAATGACAATTTATCCACTTTTTATGAATCGGAGAAAATACACGTCGAAGGCGTTATTATCTCCGATTATTCGTTTGAATATAGTCATTGGAATGCGACCCGAAGTCTTGCCGCTTGGTTAAAAGAGGAAAAAATACCCGGTATTTTCGGAATAGACACGCGGGAACTGACGAAAAGGTTGAGAGAAAACGGTTCGATGAAAGGAAAAATCGTTTTTGATAACGATAATGAAATCGATTTTATAGACCCTAATATGGAAAATCAGGTAGCAAGAGTTAGTTGTAAAGATATTATCACATATGAACGGGGTCGAAAGCGTATCGTTTTGGTCGACTGTGGGGTGAAACATAATATAATTAGATGTCTATTGAAACGAGATGCAACAGTGGTACGAGTTCCCTGGGATTACGATTTTAATATGCTCAGTTATGACGGATTATTCATATCGAATGGTCCGGGAAATCCAGATTTATGCAATGCTACTGTCGAAAATATTCGAAAGGCCATGAAAGAGGATAAACCGATTTTCGGTATCTGTATGGGAAATCAGTTATTGGCGAAGGCCAGCGGAGCTTCTACTTATAAGTTAAAATACGGACATAGGAGCCACAACCAACCGGTACGTATGATTGGTACCGACCGATGCTTTATAACTTCACAAAATCACGGTTTTGCCGTAGATAACAACACACTAAGTGATGAATGGGAACCTCTTTTTATCAATATGAATGACGGTACAAATGAAGGTATAAGACATAAAGCCAAACCGTGGTTTTCTGCTCAATTCCATCCAGAAGCGGCCAGTGGACCTACTGACACGGAATTTCTCTTCGACGAATTTGTAAATATGCTTTAAACTTGTAAAAATAGAAATAGATGAGCCATATAAAAGATAACATTAAGAAAGTTTTGATTCTGGGTTCCGGTGCTTTGAAAATCGGAGAAGCCGGGGAATTTGACTATTCAGGTTCACAAGCTCTGAAAGCTTTGAAAGAAGAAGGTATTTATACCGTACTGATAAACCCTAATATTGCTACGGTACAAACGTCGGAAGGTGTCGCTGATAAAATATATTTTCTGCCTGTGACTCCGTATTTTGTCGAAAAAGTAATACGAAAAGAGACACCGGATGGTATTTTACTGGCATTCGGAGGGCAAACAGCCCTGAATTGCGGTGTCAAATTATATCAATCTGGAGTATTGGAAAAATATAATGTGGAAGTCTTAGGAACTCCGGTACAAGCAATCATTGATACTGAAGACCGAGAACTTTTCGTGAAAAAACTGGATGAGATAAATGTAAAAACAATAAAGAGTATTGCTACCGACAATTTAGGAGGTGCTCTGGAAGCAGCTGATGAATTGGGTTATCCGATTATAATCCGTGCAGCTTATGCTTTAGGTGGTTTAGGTAGTGGGTTCTGTGACAATCCTGAAGAACTGAAACGTATGGCCGAAAAAGCGCTATCGTTTTCTCCCCAAATATTGGTCGAAAAGTCGTTGAAAGGCTGGAAAGAAATCGAGTATGAAGTGGTGCGGGACAGATTTGATAACTGTATTACAGTATGTAATATGGAAAATTTCGACCCATTGGGTATTCATACGGGAGAAAGTATCGTTGTGGCTCCATCTCAAACTCTTACCAATAGTGAATATCATAAATTACGAGAGCTGGCGATACGAATTATCCGGCATATTGGTATTGTAGGGGAATGTAATGTCCAATATGCTTTTGATCCACAGTCGGAAGATTACCGGGTTATCGAAGTCAATGCCCGATTGAGCCGTTCTTCGGCCTTGGCCTCGAAAGCAACGGGGTATCCTCTTGCTTTTGTCGCAGCAAAGCTGGGTTTAGGATACGGATTATTTGATTTGAATAATTCGGTTACAAAAACGACATCTGCATTTTTCGAGCCTGCATTAGATTATATCGTGTGCAAAATACCTCGTTGGGATTTAGCCAAATTTCAAGGTGTAGACAGAGAGTTAGGCTCGAGTATGAAATCAGTGGGTGAAGTTATGGCTATCGGTCGTACATTTGAAGAAGCTATTCAAAAAGGGCTGCGCATGATTGGTCAAGGAATGCATGGATTTGTTAGCAATAAAGAGCTTATTATTACAGATATAGACAAGGCTTTAAGAGAACCGACCGATAAACGTATTTTCGTTATTTCGAAAGCATTCCGGCAGGGATACACCATAGATCAAGTACATAAACTGACTCATATAGATAAATGGTTTTTACAAAAACTTCATAATATCATCAGGACAGCTATTGAACTTGAAACTATCCAGGATATAGAGAAAATACCTGAAGATTTATTGAGAACAGCTAAAAAGCAAGGCTTTTCGGATTTTCAAATAGGCCGCTCGATATTGCAAGACAAAATGGACGATGCCGAAGCTACGATACTTACGATACGGAATTTAAGAAAAAAGAAGGGCATAACTCCTGTAGTGAAACAAATCGATACTTTAGCTGCAGAGTATCCAGCACAAACCAATTATCTATATTTGACGTATAACGGTGCAGAAAATGATGTAAAATACTGGGGAGATCAACGGTCGATTATCGTTTTAGGCTCTGGAGCCTACCGTATCGGTAGTTCGGTTGAATTCGACTGGTGCAGTGTCAACGCTCTTAATACGATTCGAAAAGAAGGCTGGAGATCGGTAATGATTAATTATAATCCTGAAACTGTCTCTACCGATTATGATATGTGCGACCGACTTTATTTCGATGAATTGACTTTCGAACGGGTGATGGATATCATCGAACTCGAAAATCCTCATGGTGTCATACTTTCTACCGGAGGACAAATCCCCAACAATTTAGCAACTCGCCTTGATGAACAGAATGTAAATATTCTGGGAACTTCAGCTACATCTATAGATAATGCGGAAGACCGACATAAATTTTCGTCGATGCTTGACAGACTGGGAATCGACCAACCTCGTTGGAGAGAATTAAGTACTCTCAACGATATTTTTGATTTTGTCGACGAAGTGGGCTATCCAGTATTAGTACGTCCTTCTTATGTATTGTCGGGTGCTGCAATGAATGTATGTTCCAATGATACGGAGTTGAAACAATTTCTTCAATTAGCAGCTAATGTTTCGAAAAAACATCCGGTAGTTGTAAGTGAATTTATACAACATGCAAAAGAAATCGAAATGGATGCTGTTGCTTGCAACGGAGAAGTAGTTATGTATGCTATATCGGAACACATAGAATTTGCCGGAGTACATTCTGGGGATGCAACGATACAATTTCCTCCTCAAAAATTATATGTGGAGACCGTTCGTCGCATAAAGAAAATTGCCGGTCAAATCGCTAAAGAATTAAAAATATCCGGACCTTTCAATATCCAATTTTTGGCTAAAAATAATGATATCAAGGTAATCGAATGTAATTTGAGAGCATCGAGAAGTTTCCCATTTGTTTCAAAAGTATTGAAAATAAACTTTATAGAATTGGCGACAAAGGTGATGATGGGACTTCCGGTAGAGAAACCGAACAAAAACGAATTTGATTTGGACTATGTCGGGATAAAAGCATCTCAATTTTCTTTTTCCAGATTGCAAAAGGCAGATCCGGTTTTAGGTGTAGATATGGCATCTACCGGAGAAGTCGGTTGTATTGGAGACGATACTTATGAAGCTGTGTTGAAATCGATGCTATCTGTAGGATACTCTATTCCAGAGAAAAATATCTTGTTATCAACGGGTACGGCAAAGCAAAAAACTGATATGCTCGATGCTGCTGTCATGCTACATAACAAAGGATACAAGCTTTTCGCAACAGGCGGGACCCATAAATTCTTGGCAGATAATGGAATCCCTTCTACACGGGTATATTGGCCCAGCGAAACTAAGCAATTTCCCCAGGCTTTGGATATGATTCACAATAAAGAAATAGATTTTGTTGTAAACATTCCTAAGAATCTGACTCAAACTGAATTAGACAACGGTTACAAAATACGTCGAGCAGCTATAGACTTCAATATTCCATTGATTACAAATGCTCGTTTAGCTTCGGCTTTTATCGGAGCATTTTGTAGTATGAATATCAGTGAAATACAAATTAAGAGTTGGGAAGAATATAAATGATTCTGTAAAAAGATAGAAAGAAGGAGGTATACTGTTTTCGGGATACCTCCTTCTTTCTTGTGATTACTTCAATTAAAATCTCACGTCGATACCTCCCATCGCGATAATTCCCGGCATGGGAAAGCCTTCGTTGATTGTATACGAAGTATTCGTTAAATTCTCACCTTTTACAAATAAAGTTATATTACGTTTGTCATTTCCGAAACGATATGCTATCCGAGCATTCAAAAGAGTATAGTTTTCTTTATCTACCGGTTTTGTAGTAACATAAAGATTGAAAATGGACTGAGTATTAAGTGTAAAGCTCCATTTTCCAGGGGTATAGTCAATTTCTCCGAATAATTTATGTTCAGGAGCACCGACCAAAGGTTTATTCATGTGTAAATAACTATAGTTAGTTCCGAAATTCCAGTTTTTAAGAAAGTGGTATGATAAATCAAATTCCACCCCTTTGTTATAAAATTTTCCCGTATTTATATTTTTCATTTTCCCGTTAACGGGAGTCGCCACAATGGTATTTTTTCCATCGATATAAAATGCTGTAATTTCCGCATGCAATTTCCCATTTAAGAATTGTTGTCCGACCGATATTTCATAATTGAGCATACTTTCCGGTTTCAAATCGGGATTAGCCGGAGCATACATGTATAGTTCTCTTATATTCGGACTTCTGAAACCTTTAGAAAAGGATGCTTTAATCGTATTTCCGTGGAAGGGATTAATCGTCAATCCGGCTTGCGGAACCCATTCGTTTCCGAATGTAGTATTATGTTCATAACGGACTCCGGCATTCAAGTTCAAAATGCTCCACAATTCTTGTTGCATAACAATATATCCAGCCAGTTCATGCACGCTTTTATCTATAATTAGTTTTTCTGTTCCGTCGAAGTTATCATTCCATGCATGTCCTCCCCAATTCTTATAATCTACCCCTAAAGTAAATTGATTTCCGGGAAACAGAAAGAACGATTCATATGCCAAAACGCCATAATTGAAATCGGTAGAACGGAAATAATATGTGCTGGGGATATCTGTATTCTGTCCATCGTCTATTTTATGATTCCCCCAATTATAAAACAGTTGTATTGCACCGTTATGTTTATCGAATTTATTGGACAAGGAGGCAGAAGCTGTACCTCTCCATATTTTCATCCAGTTATGATACATAGGTTCATCTATCGTACCGGGATTATGAGTGTCATAGTATGCTAAACTGACATCTCCCATCACTGAAAAGTGGTTATTTATATTATAGCCTAATTTGCCGAAACCATTAGTTATATTAAATTGAGAATTGGGACGATGACCATCAGTACGGTCGTGATTGATAGAGAAAAAGCTGTTGAATTTACCCAATTTCACTCCATTGTTCACCATATATTTCTGCGTATTATACGACCCATACATTATCCGGGCATGTGTTGTAACCCCTTCTTCGTGTTGGCTACGGGTTATGATATTCACGACTCCGCCCATAGCATTGGAACCATATAGTAAGGAGCCTGGGCCTCGTATCACTTCTACTCTATCTACGTCGGAAGCTACATAGGTATCGGGTAAGCTGTGCCCAAAAACTCCTGCCCATTGAGGTTGTCCGTCGAACAACATCAGGACTTTGTTCCCAGCCCCGACCCCTCGAATATTTACTGCCCCTGCTCCTCCATTCGATACACCGAATCCTGTGATACCTTTCTGAGTAACGAATAGTCCGGGAACTCGTTGTGACAATACTGGTAATAGAGCCGATTCACTACTTTTATCTATTTCTTCCCTTGTTATAACAGATACAGATAGTGGAATATTGTTCTTATTTACCAAAGTTTTATTAGCAGTTACAACGACTTGCTCTATTTCTAAGGTATCAGATAATGAACGGTCTGCTTTAGCGGGATTATATCCTGCCAAACAAAACACGAATAATGCTGTAATTTGAAGTTTTTGTTTCATTTTTTATTTATTATTTGTAATATCTTTTCATAAAATCGTGTTACGATAGAATCGTATTTAGTTAGTTGTAAAATATTTCAACCTACATTTTTCAAATATGATACATAAAATAATTATTTCTTAATATATTATTTGAGCACAAAAAAAATGACCCTTAATTCGTGTTATTATTTTTCTGAATCGTGTTACTTTGTACCCCAAAAAAATTAATCTGCCCGACTCATAACCAATTTACCGTGTTTAATATCCCGTATGGAGACCAATTTGTCTGATAACTCTGTCAATCGATAAGCTTCTCCTTTAACCGTAGCAATATGCAAGCAAAAGTTTTTATTCAGATAATATTGTGCCGATGATAAAATAACATCTTGATAAAATTGTTGTATTTCGTCGATTCGCTGAGGTATATTTTTCTTAGACTGGTCATACATAATAATTATCGTTCCTGCAACGATATGATTGCATTGCCATTTTTTTTCCGCTATGTTTTTTTCTACAAGAAAACGAATAGCCTGTGAACGATTGGCAAAACCATTATCTATAACAAACCGGTCAAGAGAATTGACCAATTCCTCATCTAATGAAACACCAAACCTCTTTAATGCCATATTGCAAATTTTATCTTATTTAATACTAATTTCGTTTGCCATAAGTTAAAACAAGTTCAATAAATATTTGTTTACATAATAAGTAAAAACATTTCTGCATTAATCTTGTTTTAACCTAAGAAACAACATTAATATGACAAATTATTTTATCATAAAATACACCCACAACAAAGACTATATAAATGCCACCATTGACCAGCAATGTGATGATATATCTCTTGGTGAAGGTCTCAAAGATATATGTCTTTATTTGAAAAATAATCATTCTCAAATATTTACAGAAATACAATTATCTGAAAATAGAGAATTTACTATTTCGTGGGAACAAGATATTACATCCTCCAATTATCTTTTAATGCCTGGTCACGATATTATCCATCGGCTGAAAGAGTTAAAGAATGTCATAGAAAATTCCCAAAATTTTGAACAAAAATACAAAAAATTTGACTTTATAACAGACAATATGAATATTAATATCGACGATATCATTGTCTGCCTCTCAGATAAAGGAAAAAAAGAAGCAATAAGTAAATATTCTGAAGAATTGGCTTTTTTGATGACAAAAGTCGTTCCGAAGTTAATTCCTCTAAATCAAATAAAAATAGAAGTTTCCGGTATGAGTTTTATTATGGTGAAAAATATTCTATCGGAAATATACGAGCAAATACCCGGCGAAAGAAAAAACAAGTTCCACTATCAAATAGATTTTGATGAACTTGTTTTTAGATGATTATGTGTTGATGAAAACGAGGCTGTCTCAAAATATATATTGAGATGGCCTCTATTTTATTCTAAACATGAATCATTGATATTCTTTAAAAAAGAAATTTTCCTCATTCCTTTTCCGTGGTTTCTCTTACCGGAGATTTTCTTGTACAGTTTTGAATATCATTTTTAATATATGATACAAAAATAAGCTTTGACAGAAAAAAGGTAGGTTTTGTCAGATATTTTTATCAATAAGCATTGACACAAAAAAGCTGCCCCAAATTTATTTTGAGACAGCTTTTCTATTTTCTTATGAGTTAAAGATTTTCTTTTTCTTTGGCTGGATTTTTATAATATATCTTCCCTTCAATATATNTGGATAATAATTGGCTATACAAAATTGTCTTATGGAGTTTAAAATAGTTTCTTCATATAAACCTACCGGAGACCAACCGGAAGCTATTGATGAATTGAGTCAGGGCATTAAGGATAATATTCCTTATCAGACTTTGTTGGGGGTAACCGGTTCAGGAAAGACTTTTACAATGGCTAACGTCATTGAAAGGGTCCAAAAACCGACGTTGATTCTTAGTCATAATAAAACTTTGGCAGCACAATTGTACGGTGAGTTTAAGAGCTTTTTCCCGGATAATGCTGTGGAATATTTTGTATCGTATTATGATTATTATCAGCCGGAAGCTTATATCCCAACCACAGATACGTATATAGAGAAAGATCTTGCGATAAATGATGAAATAGAGAAACTCCGGTTATCGACTACATCGTCTTTGCTATCCGGGCGGAAGGACGTCATTGTGGTTTCGTCTGTGTCTTGTCTGTATGGTATCGGGAATCCTGAAGATTTTCATAGTAATGTTATCGACCTTCATGTAGGCATGAAACTGGAGAGAAATAATTTTCTTCGTTCTTTGGTCAATAGCCTTTATTCAAGAAATGAAGTCGTACTGGATAGAGGTAATTTCCGAGTGAAAGGCGATACTGTCGATATATTTTTGGCTTATGCAGATATTATATTAAGAGTTATTTTCTGGGGTGAAGAAATAGAATCCATTGAGAGTGTAGATCCGGTGAGTGGACATACTATTACTCTTTTCAATGATTATAAGGTATATCCTGCTAATATTTTTGTTACAACAAAAGAACGTATAGATAGAGCAATAGGAGAAATAGAAATTGATTTGGGTAAGCAGGTTGAATTTTTTCAGTCGATAGGGAAAAATCTGGAAGCCAAGCGTATACAAGAAAGGGTTACTTATGATTTGGAAATGATTAGAGAGGTTGGCCATTGCTCTGGAATAGAGAACTATTCGCGATACTTTGACGGACGAGCAGCCGGGACACGGCCTTTCTGTCTTATGGATTACTTTCCAAAGGATTTTATGGTTATCATAGATGAAAGTCATGTTACTATACCTCAAATACGAGCTATGTACGGAGGGGATAATTCTCGTAAAGCTAATTTGGTGGAATATGGGTTTCGCCTGCCAGCAGCTATAGATAACCGTCCGTTAAAGTTTGAAGAGTTTGAGGAATTGGCCAAACAGGTAATTTTTGTGAGTGCTACTCCTGCCGATTATGAACTGGAGAAGAGTGAAGGTGTCATTGTAGAACAGGTGATACGTCCTACAGGATTATTGGATCCTGTTATAGAAGTTCGTCCAAGCCTAAACCAGATAGATGATTTGTTGGAAGAAATTCAAGTACGTATAGAAAAAGATGAACGGGTATTGGTAACTACGTTGACCAAACGTATGGCGGAAGAGTTGAATACATATCTTCTGCGTCTCGATATCCGTTGTAACTATATCCACTCGGATGTAGATACTCTGGAGCGGATAAAAATCATCGACGATTTACGTAATGGATTGTATGATGTCCTTATCGGAGTTAATTTATTAAGAGAGGGGCTTGACTTGCCCGAGGTATCATTGGTAGCGATACTTGATGCTGATAAAGAAGGTTTTTTAAGGTCTCATCGGTCCCTGACTCAGACTGCAGGTCGTGCTGCCAGAAACTTAAACGGAATGGTAATCATGTATGCCGACAGGATTACGGAAAGCATGCAGAAAACTATAGATGAAACCAATCGCCGAAGGGAGAAACAGTTAGCTTATAACGAAAAGCATAATATTACTCCTCAAGCCATTCAAAAGGCCAAAAATTCTGTTCTTAATAGGGAAAATACCGGTGCAGAACCTATTTTGTATAGAGAAGAATACAGCCAGAGTGCGAATATAGCTGCCGACCCGGTAATACAATATATGAGTAAAGACCAATTGNTATATATTGAGATGGCCTCTATTTTATTCTAAACATGAATCATTGATATTCTTTAAAAAAGAAATTTTCCTCATTCCTTTTCCGTGGTTTCTCTTACCGGAGATTTTCTTGTACAGTTTTGAATATCATTTTTAATATATGATACAAAAATAAGCTTTGACAGAAAAAAGGTAGGTTTTGTCAGATATTTTTATCAATAAGCATTGACACAAAAAAGCTGCCCCAAATTTATTTTGAGACAGCTTTTCTATTTTCTTATGAGTTAAAGATTTTCTTTTTCTTTGGCTGGATTTTTATAATATATCTTCCCTTCAATATATTCTTGAGTTGCAATCAATGTGGGTTTTGGCAACTTTTCATAATATTTGGAAATCTCAATTTGTTCCCGGTTTTCGAAAACCTCTTCCAGATTATCATTATAAGAAGCAAATTCTTGTAATTTTTTTTCCAAATCAGCCTTCATTTCAACCGCAATCTGATTGGCTCTTTTACCAATAATACAAACTGTTTCATATACATTACCTGTATCTTCTGACAATGCGATCATATCGCGGGTCACCGTGTTAGTGGGTGCATTCGATTTTTTGTAATCCATATCTCTTTTCGATTATTCTTTTACGTATTTATTTGCTACATTAAACATGCGTTTGGCCTCTTTCATATTAGAAGATTCGGGAAATTCATTTATGAAACTGTAATATTCATCAATTACGTCCCGAAAACGGTCTATTTTCTTTTCTTCAACACTTTGAGTAGCTTCCTGAAACTTAGCTTTCAAAATAAGGAAAGATAATGTTTCTCTATATTTTGTGTAGGGATAGTCTCTCAATGCATTTTGAGCCGTTATTACTGCCGACTCATAATTATTGCCCATATAGTTCCCTAAATTATAGTACAATTGAGCACTTAACAATTCTTTTTCTACCAATTTTTCTTGTAAAGAAATGATTATGTCTTGCGCTTCTTTGGCTCTTTCACTTTTGGGAAAGTATTCCAAAAACATTTGTAACTCATCTATTGCCTTATATGTTCCTGACTGGTCGAGTGCCGGTTCGGGAGAATCCAGATAATATCCATATCCTGCGTAGAATCTGGATAATTCGGCATATTGTCCTTTAGGATAATTGGTATAATATGTTGTAAAATATTGCCCTGAGGTGATATAATCTTTGGCCAGATAATGACTTCTTGCCAGTAAATAAAGTGATTCCTCAGCTTTGTCGGTACCTTTGAATATGGTTACCAACTCTTCCAATAATGTATACGCTCTCGAATATTTTTTCTGTTCAAAATATTTCTTAGCATATTCATATTTTAGCTCATAATCTTGGCTTTTAAGTATTTTATTGTATTCGCTACATGAAGCGAAAAGCATGATTATGGCAAATAAATATATAATTTTTCTTTTCATATGCTTAAATAATGTGCAAATGTAGGAAATAGCATCGAATAACAAAAACAAAAAAATGAATTTTAACGGATATACTCTATTAAATAAATAAAATAGCACAGGTCTCTGCTGTGTATTGCCGACCTGTACTATTCTATATATATGATTATTAAAAAAGATTACAATTGATATAGTTGGTGTGCAGCCATCAACTCAAGGCTGTGTCTACGCAAAATATCGATACACATATTTATATCGTTGGGGCGAATTACCACATGTGCAACGTCGCCTGAAGAAAAGGCATACATGTATTCAATAAATACTCCTGCCTCTGACAGATAGTGCAATGCTTTTGATAAGGCTCCCGGGGTATTCGGACAATTTAGGCAGACAACTTCCGTCAATGTTACTCCGAAATGATTGTCTTTAAGTAGTTTGTAGGCCTTATCCGGGTCTGACACAATGACTCTAAGAATACCAAATTCTGCATTTTCAGCCATACTGAATGCCGATAAATTGATTCCAGCATTTCCTAACACTGAGGTCACTTCATTTATACGTCCAGTTTTGTTTTCGAGAAAAACCGATAATTGCTTTATAATCATAATATTTACAGGTTTATTGTATATTTCGGTTATCTATCACTCGTTTGGCTTTTCCTTGACTGCGTTCGAGGCTACGTGGTTCCACTAATTTTACATTTGCGGCAATGCCCAGTACGCTTTGCAAACGGTGAGCTATTTTCTTTTTTAATTCTACCATTCGGGTAATTTCGTCGGAATAGCATTCGGGACGCACTTCAACCAATACTTCGAGAGTATCCAAATTATTTTTGCGATCGACAATCAGCATGTAATGAGGTTCGAATTCTTGCATTTCAAGTATTACACTTTCGACTTGGGACGGGAATACGTTTACACCTCGAATAATCAACATATCATCGCTGCGTCCTGTAATTCGGGTCATACGAACTGTGGTTCTACCGCAAGGACATGGTTCGTATATTAACGAGCATAAATCTTTGGTACGATATCTTAGCAAAGGCAGACCTTCTTTAGTGATTGTAGTGAATACTAATTCTCCTGACTCTCCGGGGGCTAAGGGTTCTAATGTTTTAGGGTCTATTATTTCCGGATAAAAATGGTCTTCACTGATATGGGCTCCATGCTGATATTCGCATTCATGGGCGACTCCCGGTCCCATAACTTCACTGAGCCCGTAAATATCGTAAGCTTTTATGCCTAGTTTGGATTCTATTTCACGGCGCATATTTTCGGTCCAAGGTTCTGCACCGAATATGCCAACTCTCAATTTAAACTCTTCTCTCGGTATGCCAGAATCCTGTATGGCATCTGCCAAATATAATGCGTAAGAAGGTGTACAAGCCAGAGCTGTGGGCCCGAAATCTCGCATCAGTTGTATTTGTTTTGCAGTATTTCCACTTGACATGGGTATGACTGTCGCACCTAGATTTTCGACACCGTAATGTAGTCCCATTCCTCCAGTAAATAAACCATAGCCATATGATACGTGAAATATATCATTTTTATCGGTTCCGTAAGCAGAGAGACATCGCGCTACTGATTCGGCCCAAGTTACAAGGTCTTGACGAGTATATCCAACGACAGTAGGCCGTCCAGTAGTTCCTGACGATGCGTGTAAACGCACAATCTCAGACATAGGTACGGCAAAGAGGCCAAACGGGTAATTGTCCCGTAAATCTTGTTTTGTTGTGAACGGTAATTTTACAATATCGTCAATAGAATTTATATCATTAGGTGTTATTCCTATTTCCTGCATTTTTTTTCGATAAAAAGGTGTATTATGATATACTCTCTCGACAGTTTGTTTCAAGCGTATCCCTTGCAATTTGCGCATATCTTCACGCTTCATGCATTCCATGGTTTCGTTCCAAATCATTTCTAATATTCCTGCTTTTTATTGTTATTTTATGTATTTTAGGCAAAGTAAGCAAAAAATGCCGATTCATACATATATTAACGGAAAAACTTTTAATATGTTATAAAAATGGATTGATAAAATTTTATTTGAAATAAATATTCTATTATATAGAATTATAATGCTTTAATTCTATATAATGTCTCCCTAATATTGTACCATTTTTTCGTATATTCGCATCAAAATATCCATACAAATTATGTCTGAAAAAAAACTTTTACGGTCAAACAATAAAATAATAGCCGGAGTCTGTGGCGGGCTGGCCGATTATTTCGATATAGATGCTACTCTCATGAGAGTAATCGTCGTATTAGCTGCGGTATTTACCGGTTTTTTCCCGATAACTGTCGCTTACGTGATACTTATATTCATCATACCTGAAGCTCGATAATAACTGGATAATAATTGGCTATACAAAATTGTCTTATGGAGTTTAAAATAGTTTCTTCATATAAACCTACCGGAGACCAACCGGAAGCTATTGATGAATTGAGTCAGGGCATTAAGGATAATATTCCTTATCAGACTTTGTTGGGGGTAACCGGTTCAGGAAAGACTTTTACAATGGCTAACGTCATTGAAAGGGTCCAAAAACCGACGTTGATTCTTAGTCATAATAAAACTTTGGCAGCACAATTGTACGGTGAGTTTAAGAGCTTTTTCCCGGATAATGCTGTGGAATATTTTGTATCGTATTATGATTATTATCAGCCGGAAGCTTATATCCCAACCACAGATACGTATATAGAGAAAGATCTTGCGATAAATGATGAAATAGAGAAACTCCGGTTATCGACTACATCGTCTTTGCTATCCGGGCGGAAGGACGTCATTGTGGTTTCGTCTGTGTCTTGTCTGTATGGTATCGGGAATCCTGAAGATTTTCATAGTAATGTTATCGACCTTCATGTAGGCATGAAACTGGAGAGAAATAATTTTCTTCGTTCTTTGGTCAATAGCCTTTATTCAAGAAATGAAGTCGTACTGGATAGAGGTAATTTCCGAGTGAAAGGCGATACTGTCGATATATTTTTGGCTTATGCAGATATTATATTAAGAGTTATTTTCTGGGGTGAAGAAATAGAATCCATTGAGAGTGTAGATCNAAAAATTCTGTTCTTAATAGGGAAAATACCGGTGCAGAACCTATTTTGTATAGAGAAGAATACAGCCAGAGTGCGAATATAGCTGCCGACCCGGTAATACAATATATGAGTAAAGACCAATTGAAGAAAACAATCGAGAAAACTCGTAAAGCAATGGTTGAAGCGGCCAAGAAGATGGAATTTATTGAAGCAGCGCAATTACGTGACGAACTGATAAAGTTAGAAGATAAATATGCAACCCTTTAAATTTACTGATATATCGTATGAAATCGGATATAGAAATTGCCAGAGAGACCAAGTTGGAATTAATAAATAAAGTAGCTTGTTCTATAGGAATAGATGATGATGAACTGGTTCATTACGGCAAATATATAGCCAAAGTTCCGATACATCTGATAAGTGAATCAAAAATAAAACGGCATCGTCTGATACTGGTAACATCTATTTCCCCTACTCGGTTGGGAATAGGTAAAACGACAGTCAGTATAGGACTCGCTTTAGGATTGAATAAATTAGGTAAGCGGGCCGTTGTAGCTTTGCGTGAACCGTCTTTAGGTCCATGTTTCGGAATCAAAGGAGGGGCGGCAGGAGGCGGATATGCTCAAGTATTGCCCATGGAAGACATTAACCTTCATTTTACAGGGGATTTCCATGCAGTTACTTCTGCCCATAATATGATATCTGCTTTACTGGATAACTATATATATCAAAATCGCAATCAGGGAACGGTATTGAAGAGTGTTGTATGGAAACGGGTTTTGGATATTAATGACCGGGGATTGCGACAAATAATATCCGGACTGGGTGGTGGTTACAATGGCGTTCCGGCAGAAACCGGATTTGACATTACTCCGGCATCGGAGTTGATGGCAATATTGTGTTTGGCTTCGGACTTGGTTGATTTGAGGAGACGCATCGACAAGATTTTGTTAGGATATCGTATCGATGGTTCCCCTTTTTTGGTAAAGGACCTTGGTATAGGCGGTTCGATTACAGCTTTGTTGAAAAATGCGATTCTTCCCAATCTGGTACAAACGACAGAAAATACGGCAGCATTTATTCATGGAGGACCATTTGCGAATATCGCTCATGGTTGCAATTCTGTGATAGCTACTAAAATGGCTTTGACATATGGTGATTATACCATTACCGAAGCCGGATTCGGTGCAGACCTCGGAGCGGAAAAATTTTTCAATATTAAATGTCGACAGAGTGGTTTGTCTCCCAGCCTCACAGTTATCGTTGTTACTTTGCAAGGATTGAAGTTGCATGGGAATATTCCTGAAGAACAGATTAAATTGTCAAATGTGGACGGAGTTAGAAAGGGTATTGATAATCTTGACAAACATATAAAGAATATGCAGGCTTTCGGACAGACCGTATTGGTTGCTCTAAATCGTTTTTCTACTGATAGTGATGAGGAAATCGACATACTCCGTAAGTATTGTGCCAAAAAAAGTGTTCGTTTTGCAATAAACAATGCTTTTTCCGAAGGCGGTAATGGTGCACTGCATTTAGCTAAGGAAGTTGTAGAGGCGATAGGGTCTCAGCCTTCTCTTCCTCTTAAATTTACGTATGAAAATGAAGACCGAATACGTACTAAAATAGAAAAAGTGGCTTGTAAAATATACGGTGCGGGAAATGTAAAATTCAGTAAAAAGGCGGAGGAAAAGCTACTGCAAATCGAGAATTTAAAACTCAATCATTATCCGGTATGTATTGCCAAGACTCAATATTCGTTTACAAATGATCCAAAGCAGACTGGAACTGTTGAAAATTTTGAATTCGAAATAAATGATATAGTTATCAATAACGGGGCAGAATTTGTTGTCGCATTGGCAGGTGATATTATACGTATGCCGGGACTTCCGAAGATACCGAATGCTTATAAAATAGACGTCATCAACGGGGAAATAACGGGATTAAGCTAAAGGATATAATGAAAGAATATAAATTACAGGACTGGTTGCCAACTACTAAAAAAGAGATTGAACTCAGAGGATGGGATTATATAGATGTGATTCTTTTCTCGGGTGATGCTTATGTAGATCATCCTTCATTCGGGGCTGCAGTTATCGGGCGGACTTTGGAATCTGAAGGGCTACGAGTGGCAATTGTCCCCCAACCGAACTGGCGAGATGATTTGAGAGACTTTAAAAAATTAGGTCAACCCAGATTGTTTTTCGGAATTTCGGCGGGAGCTATGGATTCGATGGTAAACCACTATACGGCCAATAAACGGCTTCGGTCGGACGATGCCTATACTCCCGATGGCCGGGCCGGCATGCGTCCGGACTACCCTACCATCGTCTATACTCAAATATTGAAAAAACTATATCCTGATGTTCCGGTTGTTATCGGAGGGATAGAGGCCTCTTTGAGACGGCTTACCCATTATGATTATTGGGAAAATCGTTTGCGTCCCAGTATATTAGTCGATTCGAAAGCCGACTTATTGATATATGGCATGGGAGAAAAGCCAATAAGAGAGTTAGTTGCCCGTCTGCTCGACGGAGAAACAGTGGACTCTATAAAAGATATCCGACAAACAGTTGTAATCACCTCTATTCATGAAATTCCCAAGGAGACAGAAAATGATACGGATGTTGTTTTGGCTTCTCATGAACAATGTCTTGCGAACCGAAAATTGCAATCGGCCAATTTTAAACATATAGAAACAGAGTCGAATAAATATGAAGCTCGCCGATTATGGCAAAAATGCGGGGACGTTGTCGTAAAAGTCAATGTTCCTTTTCCTCCGATAAGTGAAGAGGAAATAGACGCTTCATTTGATTTGCCTTATACCCGCTTGCCTCATCCTAAATATAAGGGGAAAACCATTCCAGCTTATGAGATGATAAAATTTTCGGTAAATCTCCATAGAGGATGTTTTGGAGGATGTGCGTTTTGCACTATATCTGCACATCAGGGAAAATTTATTGCTTCCCGCTCGAAACAGTCGATATTAAAGGAGGTGAAAGAAATTATAAGTATGCCGGATTTTAAAGGTTACTTGAGTGATTTAGGCGGCCCGTCGGCCAATATGTACCAAATGCACGGTTCTGACCAGAGGATATGCCGTAAATGTAAACGCCCTTCCTGTATTTATCCGGAAATATGTCCGAATTTGAATACGGACCATACTCCATTGCTGGATATATATCATAGCGTGGATGCTCTCAAAGGGATAAAAAAGTCGTTCATTGGCAGTGGTGTTCGTTATGATTTACTACAATATCGTCATAAAGATGAAAAAATAAATGAAGCTAATAAAAGATATACTAAAGAACTTATTAGCAGACATGTTTCAGGAAGGTTGAAAGTTGCACCGGAACATACATCCGACCGGGTTCTAAATGTTATGAGAAAACCTTCATTCAAACAGTTTGAAACTTTTAAAAAAACATTTGACACGATAAATCAAGAAGAAGGTCTAAAGCAACAGATAGTCCCGTATTTCATATCAAGCCATCCGGGTTGTCATGAAGAAGATATGGCTGAATTGGCTGTCATTACAAAAAAACTGAATTTTCATTTGGAACAGGTTCAAGACTTCACCCCTACCCCGATGACGCTGGCAACAGAAATATATTATACCGGATATCACCCTTATACCGGAGAAAAAATATTTACAGCTCACAGCCAAGAAGAAAAATTGGCGCAAAGGCAATTTTTCTTCTGGTATAAACCTGACCAGCGGAAAAAGATAGAACAAGAGTTGATACGCATACATCGTAGAGATTTATTGCAAAAATTGTATGGTAGTTTTATTCGATATGATAATTTTGCCGATAAGCAGAAACGAAGAAAGAAATAATATAAAATAATTGTTATATATGAAACGAACAATAAACAGTTTAATTATGGCCGGAACCGTTGTATTATCAGCCTGTCAAACACAAAAAAGTGATACAGGCGAGATTATCGGCAAAAGTTCTCCGAAGATTGAAAACGGAATTATGACTCCTGAAGTTATGATGAGCCTCGGAAGAGTCGGAGGTGTAGAATTATCGCCTGATAAACAAAAGATTCTGTATGGAGTTACTTATGTAAGTATCCCAGAAAATAAAAGTAACCGGGAGCTTTTTGTCATGAATATTGATGGAAGTGATAAAAAGCAGATTACCCGGACTCCGAAATCGGAACAAAATGCTGTATGGTTCCAAAATGGAGAAAAAATAGCATTTTTGTCGACCGAGAGCGGGAATTCACAGCTTTGGGTAATGAATGCGGATGGCAGCCAACGTGTTCAGATAAGTAATCAGGAGAATGGAATAGATGGATTCGTTATATCTCCGGATGAAACCAAGATAGTGTTTTTTTCCAATATAAAATATGGACAAAGGGCTTCTGACTTATATCCTGACCTTCCCAAGGCTACGGGTCGTGTTATTGATGATTTGATGTATAAGCATTGGGATGAATGGGTCGAGAGCATTCCGCATCCATTTGTTGCTGATTTTAATGGAAAGGATGAGATAAAGAATATTTCTGATATTATGGAAGGGGAACCTTATGAGGCACCGATGAAGCCTTTTGGTGGAACAGATGATTTTGCGTGGACACCTGACAGTAAAAATATTGTGTATACATCTCGTAAGAAACAAGGTAAGGAATATTCTCTATCTACAAATTCTGATATATATATTTACAATATAGAGAGTAAGAATGCACGAAACTTGACTGAAGGAATGATGGGATATGATACTAATCCACGCATATCTCCTGATGGACATTATATGGCCTGGATGAGTATGGAGCGCGATGGTTATGAGTCGGATAAAAACCGATTATTTATTCTTGATTTACAAAGTGGGGAAAAGCGTTACTTAACAGATGAGTTTGATTACAGTCTCGATCAGCTTGTATGGGCGGAGAATAGCAAAGACATTTATTTTTTAAGTGTTGTCCAAGGGACAGAACAGATATTCAAAATAAATGTCGAAAGTAAAAAAATAGACCAAATTACTAATGGGGATTTTGATTATGCTTCCGTCTCTCCGGTTAATGATGAAACGTTGATTGCTTTGCGTCATTCTATTTCAAAGCCCGATGAAATTTATTCTATAAAAATGTCGACTAAAGAGGTGTCTGAACTGTCTTTTGAGAATAAGGATATTCTGGATCAACTAACGATGGGTAAAGTCGAGGGGCGCTGGATAGGCACTACGGATAACAAAAAAATGTTGACGTGGATTATATATCCGCCTCATTTTGACCCGAATAAAAAATATCCGACATTACTGTATTGTCAGGGAGGACCTCAAAGTCCTGTGAGTCAATTCTGGTCATATCGTTGGAATCTACAACTGATGGCAGCTAACGGATACGTTATCGTTGCACCTAACAGACGAGGATTATATGGATTCGGACAAGAATGGCTCGAACAGATAAGTGGTGATTATGGTGGTCAAAATATGAAAGATTATTTTTCGGCTATAGATACGATGAAAAAGGAAAGCTTTGTTGATGAAGACCGTTTGGGAGCTGTAGGAGCAAGTTATGGAGGATTTTCCATTTATTGGCTGGCCGGACATCATGAAAAACGATTTAAAGCTTTTATTGCTCATGCCGGAATTTTCAATTTAGAACAGCAATATGTAGAAACTGAAGAAATGTGGTTTGCCAACTGGGATTTGGGTGGAGCATATTGGGAAAAAGATAATGCTATCGCTCAACGGAGTTATGCAAATTCTCCTCATAAGTTTATTGATAAATGGGATACGCCTATATTAGTTACTCACGGTGAGCATGATTACAGGATATTGGCTTCGCAAGGTATGGCAGCATTTAATGCTGCTGTATTGAGAGGGGTTCCGGCAGAGATGGTTGTATTCCCTGATGAAACTCACTGGATATCTCAACCACAAAATGCAATTTTGTGGCAACGTGTATTTTTCCGTTGGCTTGACCATTGGCTGAAACCGGAAGAGAACAAGTGATTTGTTGCTTTATTGAAATAAGGAAAGAAGGTGTCTGAAAAGGGTGCCTTCTTTTTTGTGTACACTCCCTTTTTGAAAGGACTGTATTTTTGTTTAAAATAAAAGCGAATTATTGAGTGTATATAAGATAAGGTGTGCTATCCACATATTACTAAATAGACTCTTTGCCTCAACGGGCAATTGATTTAAGGAGCAGTTTGACAATAAACTAATCGACAGCCAAATAGGAAAAGAAACGAAATAAACTATAGAAAATTAATGTGTTAAAAACGAATGATTATTGGTAATATTTATTATTTTTGTAATTGGATTGAGCTATAATTCTTTCCGGACATATTAGAAATAAGAAGAAGCGTTATGCTTATCTTGTAGTTTGAAAACCTGAGAAACTTTCAAAGAATGTACAAGGGATAGCATAGTGGTTCTCGCGCATATAGCGTGGGCTGCTGTTATCATATCTGTACATTCGGGTTTTCTCAGGACCTTCAAACTAAGATGTGATATTTGTAGTACCACGCTTTTTATGTTTTTCAATAAGTGTAAATAGAAGAACCATTAAAATAGTAAATTTATGAGGAAAATTGTTATTACCCTTTTGTTATTCTTTTGTGCAATTGAGTTCTTTGCGCAAAGTGAAAGCGCCAAACCTACTTTTGGAGTTGAATTGGATAGAGAAGTGACTATTGCCATAATAGAAAAAGAAACCTACCAAGACGTAATAGTCGAGTTGAAATCTGCGGATTTAGGAGACTTATTTGTAGAAGGGGTAAAGATAACTGTAAAGGATGCTAAAACAGGGGAAAAAATATATAAAAAGCGTTTTTCAAAGTCTTATCTTTATGCTTTTTCAGATGGTACTATTCAAGTAGGTAAAGGTAATGCACTAACTCAACTTACATTATACAAATCTAAAGAATACGGTGTTTGGTTAATGAAAATAAGAAAAAATGGAATTTACTAATTTGAATAGTTATGTACCCAAAAGATAATATTTTCAATATTTACTACAATATAGGCAAACGAATTCCATTCTTGGTTAAACGATGTGAGTTGGGACTAGAGCGGTCGTCAAGTGAGGAGAGGCGTATTGACCTGAATCAAGATAGAATCTTTTTAGTTGAAATAGTAAAACCGCGTGGTAGGTATGGAAAAGCTTATGGCAAATGCTTTGTGAATGGTAAACCTGATAACACTTATAGACAAGAGTGCTATCCGAATATCAAAGACGAAGAAATCCCTTGTGCCGGATGTGGAGAATGGGTTTTAATTGATGTCCCAGGTGTATCTCTTGATGAAATATTTCCTATTCACAAAGCAAATGAGATACTTATGTTTGGAAAATACAAGGGAAAATCTTTTGGTGAGATCTATAAAGCAGATTATCAATATCTCCATTGGTTGGAGACAACAGATAGATTTTTCAAAATTGACTTTGAGGAACTTAAACGACTATATCCAAATATAGAGCAACATTCGGATGTATTTATTTCAGATAGAACAATTGATTTTGGGAAATATAAGGGACAAAAGTTTAGCGATATTAAAGACGATATCCTTTATCTTGAATGGCTTGTCTCAATAGGTAAAATATCCATTAAGGATTTCGATTTATTAACCACAATATAATTGATTAAAAATAATGAGTATGAAGAAAATTTTAGTTAATTTAACAATACTCTTTGTTGCCATTAACATTATGGCGCAAGAACATCTTTCATTTAAAGGTATTCCTATCGAAGGAAGTATGACAGAATTCTGTCAAAAACTCAAAACTAAAGGATTTACCTCAATTGGTCGTGAAAACAGTATAACTTTGTTTTCAGGAGACTTTACAGGTCGCAAAGCAACGGTAGGTGTGACTGCTACAGACGATGGAAAAAATGTTTTTGCTGTAGTCGTTTTATTTGACCCAAGTAAAGAGTGGAATACCCTTGTTAATACTTACGACTATTATAAAGATTTATACACTCGTAAATATGGCAAGCCAACAATTTCAAAAGAAAACAATCCTGCCTATTCAGATTCCAATATTGCTTTAATGGCAGAGGTGCATGAAGGAACAGTTGTATACGGTAGCGCATGGGAAGTAACAGGTGGAGATATACAACTTTCAATTGAAAAGTCCTCTGAAATTTACGAAGGTATGGTAATGATTCGTTATCGAGACTTTCAAAATGTTGAAACTAAAATCCAAAATGATTTGGATGATATTTAAAATCAACATGGAGTGAAGAAATATGGAGGCTGTCCAAAAAGTGAAATGCACCCCAAAAGTTAGACATAGAACTTTTGGGGTGCATTTCTTTTAGACACCTTCTTTTTGTTTAAAATAAAAGCGAATTATTGAGTGTATATAAGATAAGGTGTGTTATCCACATATTACTAAATAGACTCTTTGCCTCAACGGGCAATTGATTTAAGGAGCAGTTTGACAATAAATAAAGTGTACACTAATCGACAGCCAAATAGGGAAAGAAACGAAATAAACTATAGAAAATTAATGTGTTAAAAACGAATGATTATTGGTAATATTTATTATTTTTGTAATTGGATTGAGTTATAATTCTTTCCGGATATATTAGAAATAAGAAGAAGCGTTATGCTTATCTTGTGGTTTGAAAACCTGAGAAACTTTCAAAGATGTACAAGGGATAGCATAGTGGTTTTCACGCTATAGCATGGGCTATTATTGTTACATCTGCATATGTGGTTTCCTACAACCTTCAAGTAAAGAGTATGGCATACAGCTCTACGCTTCGTGGTTTAATAAAAGTCCTTGTGGAAACTAAAGGAAAAAATGGAGGATGAAATATGAAGAACTTTATGTTGCCTTTTTTGTTATTTCCCCTTTTTGCAATAGGTGGATGTACAGACAATGCGTCTAAAACGGGAACAAAAACAGAAGCGCACGAGCAACTTGTGCAAACATATACCGTAGAACGGTATAAACTCTTTCCAACACAAAATATGTGGACATTTATCAAACTTGATACACAAACAGGTCAAATGTGGCAATTGCAATATAGTATAAATGATGATAAAGGACGGTTTGAGTATGACCTTAATCCTAATGCACTTGTTGTTAATGGAAAGAAAGTTAATGGTCGCTTTGAACTTTACCCGACTCAAAATATTTACAACTTTATCCTTCTTGACAAAATAGAAGGAAAAACATGGCAGGTTCAATGGTCGCTTGACGAAGAAAATCGTGCAGTTCTTCCTATCATTAAATAAAATGCAGTTTGATAATCAATCTAATACGATTTGAGTTATGAAAAAAATCTTCTTTTCGCTGTTTCTCACATTTACAATTTTTACAACAGCATTCTCCCAGAAAGAATCGGAACACTTAACATTCAAAGGTGTTTCAATTGATGGTACACTGAATGAGTATGTGGTATAAATGAAGCAAGCAGGTTTTACGCATATTGGCACACAAGATGGCACTGCAATTTTACAAAGAGATTTTGCAGGGTTTAAGAGTTGCACTGTCGATGTTTCAACACTTAAAGCAGTAAATGTAGTTAGTACAATTGGTGTTATTTTCCCTGTATGTGAGGATTGGAGTTCACTTGAACGTGACTATGAACACCTTAAATCTATGCTTACTCAAAAATATGGCGAACCTGCCGAAGTTGTCGAGAAATTTCAAGGAAGAGTAACTTCTGATACTAACAATGAAAAATTGCATGAATTATATATGGATAGATGTACTTGGTACACTACATTTGAAACTAAAAATGGCGATATACAATTGTCTTTACAAAAAGGCGAATACGGACAATGCTTCGTTTTGTTAGAGTATTATGACAAAATAAATACTGATACCGTTCGCTCGGCAGCTATGAATGATTTATAATCAGTATTTTGCTTCAATAATATGACTGGAGAATCCATTTCAATAATAGCGATAATCATTGCTTTGATATTAATTCTATGGCTTTACGTTTTTCTCCCTGCAAAAATGGCAAGAAAAAGAGGTCGTAGCGCCATTGGATGGGTTTTACTCTTTTGGATAATTTCTCCACTTTGGGGGATTATCGTGTTGTTTGCATTAGGCGATAGCAAACAGAAAATTCGTGAAGATATAATGGAGGAATTTCATCGTAATTAGTATTAGAATTGACATATGAACTTTTTGCTTGCCATACTTATCTGTGTCGTTGCTACCTCTATTGTTATTATAGTAACCATCCGAAAACGCCTAAAAAACAAATCCAAAGAATTATCAGAAAAATTAAATCATATATCCGCTTATAGTGAGAAGTCCAGTTACGAGCAAGCCCAAGAGAGATTATCTAAACTCAAAGACGTTGTATTTGCTGATATTCCGACAGACCTTAATAACGGCTTTTATGGCAAGATAATCTCTGCAACGCAAGAAAAAAAATTTATCAATTATTATAAACCACATTTTCAAGAGGCGTATTCTCTTCTGAAGAAACTTGAAGTCTTTAACATCACTCCATCTGAAACCATTACCAAATTCATCAATGATTTTGGAGCCATCAATAAACTTGTAAAACAACATAATGATACGGTAATAAATTCCTTACTTGATACATATGAAGATTTTTTCGACCATTGTCTAAAATATCCATTAGACAAGCAACAAAGACGCTCTATCGTTTCAGAAGAAGATAATTGCTTGGTCGTTAGTAGTGCAGGTAGTGGAAAGACCTCTTCTATTGTTGGAAAAGTCAAGTATCTCACAGAAGTAAAGGATATTGCACCTCATAAAATCTTACTAATTAGTTACACAAACAAAGCAGCAGCTGAACTTACGGAGAGAATGACCACTGATGGTTTGAAAGGTTATACATTTCATAAATTAGCCATTGATATTATAGGGAGAGCAACAGGCATAAAACCCTCTATTTGCGACAATACTGATGCCTTATTTATAGATATTTATCACACTCTATTAGAGAATAAAGCTTTTAAGAATAGCGTAGTTGAATACTTCATTGATTACCAAACCTATGAAACAGATTGGGAACGACGCAAGAATGAAAGGCAAGAAAAGTTGTCGGAACAAAAAAATGTGCAGCTAAAAGCGATGTTTCCCGATATGGACGGTAGGGCCATATATGTGAAAAGTGAACAGGAACAAAAGATATGCTTTGTTTTATCAGCGCTTGGAGTAAAATTCAGATATGAAGAGCCATACGAACATCAATTAGCAGATGAGATGCACTCTCAATATCGCCCCGATTTCTCAATATATTTTGAGCAAGCAGGAGTAACCAAACGCATCTATTTAGAACATTTTGGAGTTGATGAACATAGTCTTGTTCCTGCTTGGTTCGCAAAGGATAAAAATATAACATACGAAGAAGCCAATCAAAAGTATAATGATGGTATAACTTGGAAGAAAGCTGCTCATGAGAAATTTAACACTCAGCTTTTAGTAACATCAAGTACTGATTTCCACTACTCTAATATAAGGGCTAAACTCAAAAAAATGTTAGAGGATGTGGGTGTGCCAATCCAGGAAAAAACAGATGAAGAATTATATGATTTGGTTTTGCCCAAAGGTAGTAAGCAAGAAAAGGCGTTTATACGACTTGTAGTTACTTTTGTAACATTGGTAAAATCAAGTTGTAAATCAGTTAAAGAAGTCCTGAAACAAGCAAAGAATGCAGATGATGAACGAAGTGTTTTTATTATCAAGAACATATTTCAACCTGTATATGAACGCTATATAAGTGCATTAAGCGATAGTAACCAAATTGATTTTACCGATGCTATTCTTCAAGCCACAGAAATATGTCGTACTTCACACCCTGTTGAGTATGATTATATCATTGTGGACGAGTTTCAAGACATATCAGTTGACCGTTACAATTTCTTAAAGGTATTACGAGAGGGAAATCCGCCTGCAAAGTTGTATTGTGTGGGCGATGATTGGCAGTCTATATATCGTTTTTCGGGAAGTGATATGGCTCTTTTTAATCAATTCCCTGAATACTTTGGAGTAACAGAGATAAATAAAATTGAAACTACATATAGATTTGGAGAGCCTTTGGTTTCGTTGTCCTCTCACTTCATACAACGTAATAAAGCCCAAATACAAAAGGATATACACTCGTTCAGTTCTGAAATGAAAACAGAGTTGGAATTCCATTCTTATGACAGACGAGATTATTGCAATACGATAGGACAACTTGTGGCTTCTATTCCATCAGATAAATCTATATTTTTGTTGGGGCGTTATTCCTTTGATGATTATTACCTCTCTTTTATATATCAATCCATTAAAGAGGGTAATAGGTTCTTTTACGTAATAGGAGGACGAAAAATCGAGTTTTTGACCGTACATAAGTCAAAAGGTCTTGAAGCTGATTATGTAATACTTTTACAATGCAATAAAGATACCTATGGTTTCCCTTCTCTTGTGAGTGACGACCCTGTGCTTAACTATGTACTTACTAAAAGCGACCAATTTCCATATGGAGAAGAGCGTAGATTGTTTTATGTGGCAATAACAAGAGCAAAGATGAAAACACTTGTGCTATATGACAAGCGTTTCCCATCTGTATTTGTGAATGAGTTTTTACATCCTGAAAAGGTTTCGGAAGAAAATTATGTGAAACACCCCAACGCCAATAAAAGATGGACAAGAAAAGCAGACCAATTTTTATTGAAACTACACAGTGAGGGCAAGAGCGTAAAGTATATTGCGGCCAAAATGGGCAGAAGTCAAACTTCAATTGTAATGCGATTAAATAAACTCATCCAATAGTCGGCATTTTATTTATTCTTCAACATTGCATGTATTGGATATTTCCTTATTTTGTAAAAGAAACAAGTTATTTGACAGCATAGCCCCGCAAATCGCTAAAAACAGCACGATTTCTAACTCATTACCGCAGCTTCTCAAATAATCCGTTAAATGTTTATTCCTCAAATGGTTGTATCAAGCTGTTGAAAATCTAAAATAAATTGAAATTTGAAATTGATCCTGATTGCTTATCTAAATTTCCTAATAAAATAATATATTCTAACTTTTTGAAATTTTTTCCAGTCTATTTTTTTCCTGTGTGTTACGCGCCTTATCAGTAAAACATTTTTGAGAATTGCTCTTAAAAGATGTCGATGTAAAATTTAGACAGGCTTTTAGAGATTATCGAAAAATTCTATATCTTTACTCATCAATAGACGAGGATTTAGTTTTCTCTTTTATTATATTTATATGGAATAAAATTATGAAATATATAGGTTTTATCGTTTGTTTCATCTATTGTTTTAATATTTCGTATGTTCTTTCCCAGAAAGTGGAGATTTCCAAAATGCCTGATCGCTCTCTCGATAAGACTTTAATGAAACATGATTATCATCCGACGAATATATCTATAAAGGAAAATTCCGTTAATGAGAAGTTTGATTCTTTATTCTATGAATTGCCGATTGTGACTTCTTATTATATTGGAAATTCACCAGCGTCTTTCTACCACGGTTCTTTATTGCCAGGGAACAATCCTTTTGCTCAAGATTATAGTTTTTATAGTTATTTAAGGAAAATGCAAACATATAGTATGCATCAAACTCTTCCTTCTTTAGGTGCATATACGTATGTACGTTTTACTCGTTCGATTCCAGTTACTTCCAATTTGTCAGCGTATATAGGTGTATTTCTTAGCAAATATTCGTTGGGGAGAAGAGTCAATGATGATTTCGGTTTGAACTTTGGTTTGTCATATCAATTTGTACCTCATTTTTCGTTTAATATAGAGCATCAGCAATCTTTAAGAGAAGGTACTATCAATATGTCTCCTCATATAGCTCCTTTATATCCGCATACGAATACAGAGATTAATCTTCAATTCAAACCTGCGTCGAATGTGAAAATTAAGGTTGGGTATATAAAAGAGTGAATTTTTATAGGATTGAGAAATTCAGGATTTTACCGGATGTCAATATCAATGACCTGTATTGTTTCATTTATTGTTTTCGTTATTTTATGATTTTCTGATTATAAATGCGACCAGATTGTTCTTTAGCTGAGATAATATACACGCCTTTGGGTAAATCCTTTATTGATATTGATGTTTCCTTATGATGTGATTTTACAACACATCCATTCAAATCGATAATAGAAACTTCAGTTATATAGGGGCTTATATTAATTATTTCCATGTTTATAACTGAAATTTTATTCTGAATTTTTACATCTATTTTTTGAGTACCATGATCCGGGTAGTTATCAGTATTAATATAGAGTGGTTCTGAATTTGTATAACCTCTTCTATTGGAGGCTGATACAGTAATGGTGTAATTGCCGCTTTTATATATTCCATGGAGAGTTTCTGTGATATATCCGGATTTATGTACTGGTATATCCCAAATGGAAAATGCATCCTCATCAATCACTTCTATATCGTAAAATTCTGCTCCGAAAGCTCCAAAACCTAATACTATATCACATGTGTAATCTCCTGTCGAAATTATGTCAATTATTTCAATTTCCGGTGCTTGAGGATAATAGTTAATAAATAGTGCATAATCAGCTTGTAATGTTTTATTATTTATAGTCGTTGCTTCTATGTGTATTCTGCCCTTTGTGGCCCCGGTGGAGATATGATCGTCCGTATTTTCGTATTTAGAAGATAATTGTATTTGAAATACGGCCTCTGTTCCTGTTGATATATTACGGAAAGTCGCATCTTTCTGAGTTATATCGAACGACCATTTATAGTTATTTATGGATGTATTAGGGGTACAAAAAAATGTCAATATTCGTCCGGGTTGGTGCTCAACAATGCCGGATTCCGGAATCTCATTGTTATAAATTTTAAATTTCTTATTTCTTTGCCAACCGATGTCTTCAAGAATATCCAATATCTTCGATCCTATATGATGTACTCGTCCGTTACATTGGGGCATCATCAGCAATTTTTCCCGGTCTTCAAAGGAAGAAGGGCTAAAGTACGTCAGTGTAGCATATTTATTGAATGTATTTTCCGAAGTATATAGTTGATAATCGGTATAATTGTCCCTGTCCCAGTATAAAGGATTCTTTACGAAAGTATTCAATTCTGATGTATATGGGCTAAAGGATATCAAATAAGTATTACTTGTATCTTTTATGTGGCTATCAAAAATATAGCTTGTCCCTGATCTGACATTGAATGAAATCTGATTTTCTTCTCTAATTAAAGAACTTCCAAATCCCAACCCTTTGGCTATTGCTCTCAGAGCCTCAGTAACGAAATCATACTTTCCATTAGGGAGTGGTATATTCGGGTCTGTACCAAAATCCCATAAATCCATATTTTTATTGAAATTTATGGTCATATCCGGAATTGACCGTAATTGATGTTCATTATCAAAAATATTTGTTTTCTGGGCATTTAGAGCCATCGGATAATTTATTGTTGATTGCGGATCTTCGAATGTATTTGTCCTGATACTAACTGATGTAGTATACGCGTTTGATCCAGAAGCATTAAATGTTACTTTGATATAAATAGGTTTGGAAAATGGAATGGCTTCTTCCCATAATTTTAATGCATGCTGGAAAGCAAATTTCTGTTCGTCATTGAACTCTACATATTCGACATAAAACTTACCAAATACATCGTTTTTGAGCCGAATGTTATCGGGTTGGGCTGCCACGTATTTTTGAGGGACAGATATTTCAGGGAATAAATCCTCAAACTCCAATGTTTCCTGTGCTTGTACAATACATAGGAAAATGGAAAAGAACACAAGAAGTAATGTCTGTTTCATAATGATATTATTTTGAAAGGTTAGACGTTCTCTTCCTTTAATGTTGAGACTGATATCATTATTGTTGACTCGAATTCTATTCTATATAATGGATTATAACTACTTCATTAAATTTATGTATAATTTATTATAAAAACAAATTTATTAGTTGATTTTTTATATATTCATTAAAAATATGTTTGTAGATATATAGAAAACAAAATAATCTTGTATAAATTTTATAGAAATTATTTGTTACATTTATGCCCATTTTCATTTAAGCATCATAATATGGATAGTTTCGATATAAAAGTAATGGCTGAAGAAAATCAGCGTAAAGCATTTGAGATTATCAATGATATCCAGATAGTCAGTTGTTGGGAGTCGATAGGAGCAGTTCCCGGCCTTGTAGGATCTTTATCGACGGGTCTTCTGATGAAGCATAGAGATATCGATTTTCATATCTATTCGTTCCCTGTCGATATTAAAAAAAGTTTTGAGGCAATAGCTAAAATTGCCGAACATCCTCGAATTATACATATAGAGTATACTAATCTGTTAGATACGGATGAGGCTTGTATTGAATGGCATGCCTTATATGAAGATAAGGATAAAATGCACTGGCAAATAGATATGATTCATATAGAAAAAGGGTCAAAGTATGATGGTTATTTTGAAAATGTAGCCAGGCGAATAAATGAAGTGTTAACTCCGGAAATGAGAATGGCTATATTGTCTCTAAAATATTTTACTCCGGATGATGTTTCGATAATGGGAATAGAATATTATAAAGCGGTCATAAAGGACGGTGTACGGACTTATCCGGAATTTCTCGAATGGAGAAAAAAATATCCGGTTACCGGAATAGAAGAATGGTGTCCGTAATTTAATTTCTAATATAACGTTTCCTTTCAGATGATAAAAAGATGATATGGGATAAACCTTCTAATTTTATATATAATAAACGTTTAAATAGCCATTACGCTATCGAAACTTTTTGTCTTATAACGGAAACGCGCGTAAAACAAACATCCGGCGGTTGTCAGCCCCAGAGGGAAGCCCCACCAAATGCCCATGGGACCGCCATCGAATATAACTCCGAACAAATATCCGCAAGGCAAGCTAATCATGAAATAACTGATAAATGCAATTACAGCCATGGGCTTCATATCGCCTACTCCTCGGAGTGCATTGGCATAAGCTACTTGTAAGCCGTCTCCGAACTGATACACGACTGTTGGGATTATCAGTAAGGCTACGATATGGCTGACTTCGTCCGAATCGGTAAATAAGTATCCGATATGCTCTCTCAA
This sequence comes from Gabonia massiliensis, assembly GCF_001403595.1. Lineage (NCBI taxonomy): Bacteria > Pseudomonadati > Bacteroidota > Bacteroidia > Bacteroidales > Porphyromonadaceae > Gabonia > Gabonia massiliensis. The sequence goes on from NZ_LN877938.1 coordinate 238,036, forward strand.
GAAAAGCATAAGCAGGGCGATAAATAAAGACATTGTCAGTATAACATGGAAGCCTGCATTCGCTATGGGCTTTATATCGGTATAACGTCCGGCTCCTCCGGCATTACTTACTAAAATTGTAGTTGCAGCTCCAATACCGTAATATAGCATGAACCCGATGGTTGTAAATGTCGCTACTACTTGATGGGCTGCTAATGCAGCACTACCAAACCATCCCATCATGATTACGCTGAGATTGAAAGCTCCTGTTTCCATTCCCATTTGGAGTGCTATGGGTAAGCCACTCTTTACTAAAAAAGAGAATGTATTTTCTTTATCTTTATAGTGGTAGAACCCTTTTTTGAAACGACTATAACGGGTTGTAAAGAAAAATATAAATATGAAAAGCAGTAAATTGGATATTCTGGATGTCAATGTAGAGATACCGGCTCCTAACAATCCAAGCTCAGGCATCCCTATATGACCGAAGATAAGAATATAATTTCCTATAATATTCAGTACATTGCCGCTTAATAGAATAAACATAGAAGTGCGGGTATCCATTATACCGTCGGCAAATTGCTTGAATGAGTTGAACAACATAATAAAAACCAATCCGGATAATTGAACCAGATAGTATGGTTTGATTAATGGATACAGGTCTTCGGGCTGTCCCATTTTCTCAATATTGAAATAGACAACGGTCATAATCAGTATGAGGCACAAAGAAAGGATGAAATTGGTATATAGGCTGTATCTTAAACTTTGACCTGCTTTTGCTACATGATTTTTGGCAACTAAAGCCCCGATTAAAGGTGTCAGTCCGAGAGAAAATCCCATGCCGAACATGATCGGTAAATTGAATAGGTTATTTACGAAAGATGCCGCGGCCAATTCTTCAGAAGTATGGTGTCCTACCATTATATTATCTGCGAAACCGACGATGATAATGCCTAACTGCCCTATCATAATAGGTATACCGAGCTTTAATAACTCTATATAATTCTGTTTGTAACGATTAATGAAATTACGCATACCGACTTTTTCAAAACGGATGCAAAGATAAGTTTAAAAATAGTTCTAAATATATTATTTTACAAATAAAACCTATATTTTGATAGAAAACGTTTTAAAAATTTATCAGAGAAGTCATGAACTTATCACGGGGGAGAAATGTTTTAGAAGTGCAACAATTATTTTGGTCCTATATGGACTTCTTAAAAAAGGTACAGGGGCATTCTCTATTTTGATTGACTTTTCCATTCTCTTTACTGAATTGCCCGAATGTCTCTGTACCTATTTTTTTATCCAATGCAAAATAGTATCGACTTTTTCGTCCATAGGGAGTAGTGCATCGAGCCAATGTATTGTAAAGCCTCTGCGTTCCATTCCGCGAAACCATGTCATTTGTCTTTTGGCAAACTGATGTATGGCAATTTCTAATTTCGAAATCATTTCTTCATAGGATAATTCCCCGATGATATATTCTGTCAGATATTTATATTCCAATCCGTAATATATCAAATCTTCGGCAGGTATGCCTTCGTCCAATAATTTTTTTACTTCTTCGACCATCCCTTCGTCCAAACGGGAACGCAAACGTGCCGATATTTTTTCTCTCCGCTTTTCTCGTTCAATATCAACACCGATAATAAAACTTTCGATGGGTTTGTCTTCCAAGGTACCAGGGGGCTGCAAACGATAATATTCGGCTATTTCGATGGCTCTTATCGCCCTTTTGCAAGAATCTACATCTGTAGTATTGTGTAACGTCTTATACGTTTTCAGAATGGCTTCCAGCTCAGGGAGGCTTTTTTGTTTTAAACTTTCTCTTAAATCTTTATTTTCCGGAACTTGGGGCATACTATATCCTTTGAGTACCGTTTCGATATATAATCCGGTGCCGCCACATAATATGGGAGTTTTCTTCCGGTCACAGATATTTTTGTATATGATTTTGAAGTCTCGTTGGTATTCATATAGATTATATTTGTATCCGGGTTCGCATATATCAATCAGATGATAGGGAATAGTTGTATCTCCTATTGTATATTCAGATAAATCTTTTCCTGTGCCGATATCCATACGCCGGTATATCTGTCGAGAATCGGCACTAATGATTTCTGCATCTAATTTTGCCGCTAAAGAAACAGCTAAAGCAGTTTTGCCTGATGCCGTCGGTCCCAGAATAGTAATCAGATTTGACATAATTTATTTTATGGTGTTTTCCGCTTTATATTGATATGCTAAAAGTATGGTATTTTTCAAAAATTCAAACTCTTGTTCGAAACACTCGCTGAATATATGGTGATTCAGATTATCTTCAATATGAGAATTATTCCAGAACCATCCCTTCAAATTGGCAATGCGTTTCAGGTCATCTTCATTCTTTACATTCAACACACATAACAGAATGATACGGCTCATGTTTTCTTTTTCATATTTAGTCTTTAACAACTGACGTACAGCCAAGTGGGGAGATTCGGACAGTCCGGAGAGCACTCGGTCTATACTTTCTTCGACACTTTCTCCGTATTTCAAATCATAAGAAAACGGAGTATCTACCGCAGCTTCAGATATGGATAAGGGGTTGTTATTTTTCTGCAAATATATCTTGGAGCCACATAATGCTATGATACGTATGTGTGGATGAGTATATCTTTTCCCGGCTTCCAAACTTGCTTGTTCTTCTATACATCCGGTGACATTCATATTTTTGTCTATAATAGGGAGCCAGGTTTCTTTACTCAACATCTTATTGAGAAGAATGAATCGAATGATATCGTAAATAAAGAATATGAGTATTAAAATCAGATTTAAATAATAGTTTAGAAAACGAAACAATCCCGGATATAGTTCTCGTCCTTCGACATTAAATAAAATGAGGATTGTCAGGTAAAGACTGAATCCGTACAATAGTATTTTCGATATATAATTGAACTCATGTACTTCGGTTCCATTTTTTATTTTACGCGAAAACTTCCGTCGCAAAAAATTGCGTATCATAGGATATACATCCCTAACTGAAATCAAACTTATTAAATACAGTATAAATATGATTACGGTATTGGATACGATAAATAAGGAATTGTAAAAGTAAAGTTTCAGAAAAGAAAATCCGACCAATGTTATTGCTGAGGCAAAAAACATATATAGTGGATGAAATCCTTTTATTTTTCTAAATAATAACCAAAAAAATAGTGAGATACCTATCCACAAAGAGAGATTTACGGTTTCCCTCTCTGTTATATAGTTATTGGCCAGCATCACTATAAAACCTGGTAATAATCCTAATGTCTGAAGAGATAAGAAACGTCGTTTATATATTTTCTTATGTTTCATTTCCAAATAACGCTCGGCACTTTATTCTATTAATCTTAATAGCTACTTACTATGATAACCAACATTTGACGACACCTAACCATTCTTGCTATTATTTATTTGGATGTCCATCGTAAAAGCTCTAACACTACCGATTATAGCGATTGTACCTTCCCTACAAAATATTAAACTTATTTATTCAAAAAAGAATTGATGCAGCTAAGATGCGCTAAATTTGTGGATTATGCAAAAATAAAAGTATAATTAACATTATGTCGGAAAAATCTGATTATCGTTTTAGCATAAAATATTAAAAATTCGAATGTTTGCTGATTTACAGCATTTAACTGTAATTATGAATCATGGAGTAAAGCTCTTTAAAATATCACATATTATAAAAAAATATAGGGAAAAAGTTTTACTTTTACTCTTTCCCTATATTTGTTTTTTTTGCAAAGACGATTTATTTATTATTTGTTAACTGTGTTTTTAAGAAATTGCAGACTTTAGTATATAGATGCAAGCGTGTATTGCATCCGGTTATATGATGGTCACGATTTGTATATATCTGCATATCAAATTGTTTATTTGCCTGCACTAATGCTTCGCTATACTGCAAAGTATTCAGATAATGGACATTGTCATCGGCGGTACCTGATATAATCAAAAGGTTTCCTGACAGTTTATCGGCTTTTTCTAATGGAGAGGATTCTATATAGCCTTCCATATTTTCTTTTGGTGTACGCATATACCGTTCTGTATAAACTGTATCGTAATACCTCCAATCGGTAACGGGAGCTATGGCAACTCCTGCTTTAAACACACCAGACGATAAAGACATCGACATCAAAGTCATATATCCTCCAAAACTCCAGCCCCAAATTGCTATATTTTTATTATCTACATATTCTAATGAGCCTAAGTATCGAGCTGCTGCAATTTGGTCTTGTGCCTCGGCAATACCTAATTTAAGATATACTGATTTTGTAAAAGCTTCACCGCGACCTCCTGTACCGCGGCCATCGACACAAGCTACGATAAAACCATTGGAAGTCAGGTACTGTTCCCAATCGAATGCCCATTTGTCCAAGACCATCTGTGAACCGGGACCGCTATATTGTACCATGACAACCGGATATTTTTCTCCTTCTTTAAAATTTGAAGGTTTCATTATATATCCGTTCAAATCGATACCCACATCATTTTTGAAAGTAAAGAATTCTTTATGGGAATAATGGGTAGATGACAGCAGGGTAATCAATTTTTTGTTATCTTCCAAAACTCTGATTTCTTTGCCTTGTTTGTCATTTACAGTATATCTGAGAGGTGTATCTGCATTGCTGTATGCATTTACAAAATATGTGCATGATGGATTGAATGTCGCTGAGTTTGTCCCTTTTTTTGTAGAAATCTTGGTGATTTTACCTTTAGTATCTACTTTATAAACTGCTTGGTACAAAGGCCCTTCTGCATTTGATTCATAGTAAAATTCATTTTTCCCATCATATCCTAAGTATCCGGTTACATCCCAGTTTCCTTTGGTAAGTTGCCGAATAAGGGTTCCGGTCAAGGAGTGTTGATATAAATGACGATGTCCGTCTTTTTCTGATGCAAATATGAAAAATTCCGGATAGAAAGTTACATAATTTTTGTTATCCGGGTCTATCCAATATTTGCTTTGATCCTGAATCGTCAATTTGCTTATCCCGGATTTCGGATTTGTTGCATACATTCTAAATTCATCCTGATGGCGATTCAATGTCATGACTGCCAATTGGTCGGGATTTTTAGTAAAACAGATACGAGGAATGTACCCATCGGAATCTAAAGGGACATTCATTTTTTTTACTGCTCTGGTCTCGACGGTATATGTGTATACTCCGACTGTAGAATTCTTTTGTCCGGATACTGGATATTTATATTTGAATTCACCCGGATACAATGCATATTGTGTCAACTGAGGGCATTGTCCCTCAAATAACTGAATCGAATATTCCGGCACCTCAGTTTCGTCAAATCGAAGGAATGCAAGGATTTTATTATCAGAAGACCAGGCTAATGTATTAGTTTCTGCAAATTCTTCTTCATACACCCAATCGGTAGTTCCATTTATTATTTTGTTTTTGCTCCCGTCTGTTGTCACTTCAGATTCGGTTCCATAATCCAATTTTTTCAAATAGATATTGTTGTCTCGAACAAAAGCTACCATACGACCGTTGGGAGAAAATGTTGCAATTTGCTGTTTACCTTTGTCGGATAAAGGTTTTACTAAATTTCTTTTTATTTCAAAAGTGTAATAATTTGCTTTGAAAGAACGCCTATATATACGTTCTACGTCTGTGTATAGCATGATTTTAGTCTCATCCTCACATAGAACAAAACCGTCAAAAGTCTCAAAAGGGCACTCTCTTGCTTTTTCTGCATTGAAAAGTGTATCTACTGCTTTTCCTGTACGGTACGCATATTTTACAATCATCTTTTTATCCGGAGTTTTTTGTAAATAATGTATGCCATCGCTCAATGGATAAAAGGTCTCCTGATATTTCTGAGTGTATTTGCCCGACACAATGTCCTTTAAATCCAAATCTCCTGCATACACTGCAGGCTGTAATCCCGCAAATAAAATTGCAGCCATATAAAATATACGCTTCATGATATAATTTCGTTTTTAAATTTTCACAAAGGTACATAATCATAAAGCAAATGAAAAATTCATATGCAAAAACTCCGTTAAATTGTCGTTTTTTTGTTGGCAAATCATCAAAGCACAATCAAAATTAATACATTTGCATTCGTTATAAATATTGAAATATGGACTATGGATTCGTGAGGGCTGCTGCAGCCATACCTAATGTGAAAATAGCCGATTGTGTGTTTAATGTGGAACATACGGCTCAACTGATAAAAGAAGCCTCTTCAAAGGGAATACAAATAGTGGCTTTTCCTGAGTTGGGCATTACCGGTTATACTTGTGGAGACTTGTTCGGACAAGAATTGTTATTGGAGGAGGCTGAGAAAAATTTGGGTGATTTACTCGATATGACGTCTTCCCATTCTATTTTATGTGTCGTCGGAATGCCGGTGCAGGCCGATAATCAGTTGTTCAATGCGGCAATAGTCTTCCAGCATGGGAAAATATTAGGGGTTGTTCCTAAATCATATTTGCCTAATTATAAAGAATTTTATGAAGAACGATGGTTTGCTTCGGCCCATGATACAGGTTGCAACGAAATATGTTTATGCGGCCAAGAGGTTCCTTTTGGCAACAAATTACTTTTTAGCGGTGGCAATCTTGTTATAGGAATAGAGTTATGTGAAGATTTGTGGGTACCGATTCCTCCCAGTTCTGATTTGTGCTTAAACGGAGCGAATGTTATCATTAATTTATCGGCCAGTAATGAGCTGATAGGCAAACATGATTATTTGAAATCATTGATAAAACAACAGTCGGCCCGGTGTATGTCTGCATATGTATATTCTTCTGCAGGCTTTGGAGAATCATCTACTGATGTTGTATTCAGTGGAAACGGTATCATTGCCGAAAATGGAGAATTACTTGCCGAAAGTACGCGATTCTGTATGGATGAGCAGTTAATTTATACTGAGATAGACATAGAAAGATTACAGAATGACAGACGGCAGAATAGCAGTTATATGTCATGCAGGACCGGAAAGGATAATAATTACCGTACCGTAAAATTTGAACTACCGACTACGCAAGTCAATCTTCTTTCGAGAAAAATAGGTGCATATCCTTTTGTGCCGAGTGAAAATGAAAAATTGTCTTCGCGATGTGAGGAAATATTTAATATCCAAATTTCCGGTTTGGCAAAGAGAATCGTGCATACCCATACGCAATCGGCTGTAGTAGGAATATCCGGGGGATTGGATTCGACGCTGGCTTTATTGGTGTGTGTAAAGACTTTTGATAGATTGGGCATATCCAGAAAAAATATATATGGAATTACCATGCCCGGATTTGGGACAACCGATAGAACATATCGCAATGCCATAGGTTTGATGAAGTTTTTGGGTATTTCTGTTAGGGAAATTTCTATAAAAGATGCTTGTATGCAGCATTTTAAAGATATAGGACATGATGTTTCCGTACATGATATTACTTATGAAAATTCACAGGCGAGAGAAAGGACCCAAATACTGATGGACATAGCAAACCAGGTTAACGGGTTGGTTATCGGTACCGGAGACTTATCAGAACTGGCTTTGGGATGGGCTACGTATAATGGAGACCATATGTCTATGTATGGTGTCAACGGCAGTATTCCTAAGACTCTGGTTCGTTATTTGGTACGATGGGTAGCTCAAAATGAGACAAATGATGATACTCGTAAGACTTTGCTTGATATTGTGGATACTCCTATTAGTCCGGAATTGATACCAGCAGATGAGCATGGAAATATAAAGCAAAAAACAGAGGACCTTGTAGGGCCTTACGAACTTCATGATTTCTTTTTATATTATTTTCTCAGGTTTGGTTTTCGTCCGCGAAAGATATATTTTTTGGCTCTTCATGCTTTTAAAGGTAAGCATGATTCTGCAGTTATACAAAAGTGGCTATATACTTTTTTCAGGCGTTTTTTTAGCCAGCAATTCAAAAGGTCTTGTCTTCCAGATGGTCCAAAAGTCGGTTCGGTAAGTTTATCTCCTCGAGGGGATTGGCGTATGCCCAGCGATGCAAGCAGTGATTTATGGTTGACTGAATGTAAAAGTTTATAAAAAAATCCGGTAACCACCTATATTTAATGCGGTTACCGGATTTTTTTATATTGTTTGTCTTCGAGAGAATAAAGAAACAAATTCTTGTTTGATATTTGTACGATATCATTTTTTTTCGCAATCGCAATCTTTAAATTTCCGTTCTTCTTTTACAATTTCTTGTTTTATGAGTTTTGAATTTTGGAATGTGAAAGATGTGGTGACAATATACCAACTACCTTTATATAGTTCTTCTTTATATAATAATTTTTCTTCTTTCTGTCCGTTGTCGTTATAATTCATTTCTTGACTGAAAGGCAGGCCATATTTTGCTAAAAAATCTTGTTTACTTATACCCAGGCTTATAGCCGAAGTTACGAATTTACTTGCTTGCTTATTTGTATAGCAGCCGCCTAATAGGAAAAGACTTATATACCAGATAAATAATTGCTGTTTCATGTACAAGCCGATTATGTGAGTGTGAAAATGTATGTTTACAAAAGTTTGATTTATCAGTTTTTCATAAAACTTGTTTTTAGTTAGTTATATGGACTGATGAAATTTTATTACAGAGTTGCTGGCAATGTTTTATTCTTTAAAATTGATTTTATTTTTTTCTGCATCCCATATTAATTCTTCTCCCGGTACCAGATATATTTCTAACCGGCGGTTACGGTCACGATTTACTTCCGAAGTATTGGAATATAAGGGGTTCTTGCTGCCTTGAGCATAAGTGACTACGTATTCCGGAACAGCTCCGTATGCCAAAAGCCACTCTTTTACAGCTTCAGCTCTGATGCGGGTCAGATTTTCGGTATATGCTTGAGTTCCTGTATCATCTGAGTGGGCGACAATAAGGATATGATAATAATCGGGAATTTGGGTATATCGTATGAAAGGCCGGAGCATCAGGTTTGCCCTATTCCAGAGGGTTGTATCGTTGGGCTGAAACAGTTGGGACATGGGGATTACGACTTTTATGACTTCTCCGTTTCTCACTGTAGATACTTTTATTTGTTTTATCTTATACAACCGACGCATCTCCTGCAATACTGTTTTCCTTATTTGGGGCAAGGCTTTAGCCGAGATGGCAGGTACCATGCAATTTCCTTCTAAAGTGAAATTTTGTATGTTAGGATGTACATATACCGTATCTTTTTTGTTCCACCAGAAAATTTTTTTCCAAAAAGGAATTTTTTCACTTTTAACAACGGTAATGGGTGTGTTATCTTGGGAAAAAACCGATGTCATCGGAAATAAATATATACACCCGATTAGAGAAAACGATAATATAATCTTTCTTTTTATCATCAAATTTCAAACAATCATCTAAAAACCATAAAAACAAACACAGAAAAATAGTTATTGCAAGCAACCTTTTTTCTGTGTCAATATACTATCAAACTTTATATCGTTCTATGTATAGGGCACAATCAATTTATTATTCTTCGAACATCCCCAATGAATCACAATAGCCTAATTCCCCTTGAACCACGAATTGTATTTCGTCCGGTTCGAAATTAGTAAAGCCATTTCTTTTTGCATTTTTTATGACGTAATCAATAAGTTCGTCTTCGTCTATGTTGACTTCGTCATCAGCTTCGTCATCCATGAAACCTTTCTCTTCATAATATTCATAAATCAGGTCGATGATATAATTAATATCGTCGTCAGAGAATTTTTCCTTTAATTCCTGTGGGAGATAATTTCGAATGAATTTCACAGAATCACCTTCGTCATAATCGAACAAATCATCTTGCTGGCTCATAATCTCATTAATTAGCGGTTTATTGGGTAAAAGTAAGAAACACGATTGAGTTTTGCAAGGGATGTTTCAAAAAAATAAGCTTCCGTGTCTGTCAACCATATTCAAAAGCGATATCGTAATCCGGCAGAGAATAGTCCGGTAGTCCCGAAGCCCAATTCTAAAAATCCGGCAAGAGACTTCCCTATTTCGATACCTACCGGGGAAACTTGCCATGCCAAATATGCATTTTTACTGTGGTAATCCCCTACTCCCGTAAAGTATTCTTCTTTGTCGAAAGATAATACTAGCCCAATTCCTATCCGAGTATACATTGTAACCAAGGGCTTATTGAACCAATTGAACTTGAACATCGGCATGATAGTATGGAAAGAAGTCCGAGATTTACCTATTTGTAAATTGTCAGAATAGATGTCTTCTTTCATTCCTGAATAGGAATATATGGCTCCGAAAGCAACTCTTGAGTTTATCCGATAATTATACATCAGATTCAGTGCACCCCAGCTGGTACTGTTTCGCGAACGGGTTTGTGCACCTTCGATTGCACCAGTAATTGCATCTGAAAATAAATCGGTAAACGTATCCATCCAGCCGGTTATAGGTAGAATACCATAACTAATTGAAACTTCATGGCGTTTGTGAGCATAAGATGATTCGGCAAATGATGCCGAAAAAAGCGGTATGGTCAAAAAATTGGCTATAAATACTAAAATATATTTTTTCATCATATTTCTTTATTTTCATAGTAATAACCATGTTATAGAAACATTTGTTTTTAACGATGTGAAGAATATTTTCCGGAAATGTTTCAGACTTTCAGATAACTGCTCTTTTTCCTGTTTGTCTGATTGAATGTTGTCCTCTTCATAAAAAGGAAGATTATAGCCCGAAGAGATTTCCTAAGATAATTACGGGAAAAATATAAATAGGGCCTAAAAGTCCCTAATATTTTTGGTTATTAGTCAGGTTCTATATACATTTACACCTCCGAAAAACAAACTGAAATATATTATATGAAAAGAAGAACCTTAGTTCTTGCATTGGTAGCGGCCGTTACATTAAGCGGGATGACGCCTAATGTTTATGCAAGAAAAAACAAGAAGAGTAAGAAGAGTGAACAGGTAGCCAAAAAGGATACTACCGCTAAGGAATCAAAGTATGACAAACTGATTAAAGGGGCTAAGACTCAAAAGGGGCTATTTACAACTCATGTCAATAAGGATAATGTGTTGTATGTGGAAATACCTGATTCAATTATGGAACGTACTTTTTTGATTTCTAATCGGCTGGCTTCTACCAGTAACAGTTCGTACTATGTAGCAGGCCAGATGATTACGAAACCGTTTATGGTAAGGTTCAGTAAGAATAACCAAAGTGTATTTATGCATTTGGTACAGAACAGTAATGTCGTAGATAAGAATGATCCTATTGCTGCATCTTTTGAGAAAAACTTTACAGACCCGGTGTTGAAAGCTTTCAAAATTGAGACTACTCATGGAAAAAGTGTTGTCATAAATATGACGGATTTTTTCAAGGGTAATGAGAAAGCCATTACTCCTATGCCTGTATCATTGTCCCGTTCTGCACCAAAAGGGACATATGACGGAAGTGCATCCTATATAAAGGAGGTAAAAGCATTCCCTCAGAATGTAGAAATACGTTCGGTAATGAATTTCAATTCGGATAAAGGCCCGTATACTTTCACTATGCATCGTTCTATCGTATTGTTGCCGGAGACACCGATGCAACCACGTTTACAGGACAATCGTGTGGGATATTTCTCAAGCAGTAAAAATATATATACAAGTAATGCCGATAAAATTGACAAAGAAACATATATACATCGTTGGAGACTTGAGCCGAAAGATAAGGATGCTTATCTCAGAGGTGAATTGGTAGAGCCGGTAAAACCTATTGTATTCTATGTGGATTCGGCGTTTCCTGATAAATGGCGCGATATTATTCGTCAAGGAGTGGAGGACTGGCAAAAGGCATTCGAAGCTGCCGGATTTAAAAATGCTATTATAGCTAAAGATTATCCTAAAAATGATCCTAATTTTGACCCAGATGATATGCGCTATAGTTGTATAAAATATGCAACTACAAGTGTTGCTAATGCTATGGGACCAAGTTATGTTGACCCTCGTAGCGGTGAAATTCTGACAGCTGATGTTATCTGGTATCATAATGTAATATCGTTGTTGCACAACTGGCGTCTGGTACAGACAGGCGCTGTAGACCCTCGTGTACGAAAAGCCGTATTTGACGATGATGTCATGCGCGAATCTCTCCGTTATGTAGCATCGCACGAGATAGGGCATACTATCGGCCTTATGCATAATATGGGTGCCAGTTATGCCTTTCCTGTAGATTCTCTTCGTAGTGCATCATTTACGCAAAAATATGGGACAACTCCCAGTATTATGGATTATGCCCGCAATAACTTTATCGCACAACCTGGTGATTATGAAAAAGGTGTGCGTTTGATACCTCCTATTTTGGGTGTATATGATATATATGCAATCAACTGGGGATATCGCCTTATTCCTGGTGTGAAATCTCCGAAAGAAGAAAAAGCTACTCTAAACAAATGGATTGCAGAAAAAAGCAATGACCCGATGTTTGAATTTGGGGCACAACAGTATCCTATGACTTTCGACCCGACCGACCAAACGGAAGATTTGGGCAATGACCATTTAAAAGCGGGCGATTTGGCTATCAGCAATTTGAAGTATATCATGAATAATTTTGAAAAATGGTATTATAATGAAGGTGATACATATGATGATGTCATCGATGTATACAAATCTATATTATCTCAATATGCCCGTCATTTACGCCATGCCTATCCTTATTTGGGTGGGTTCATATTCAAAGAAGTACGTCAGGGAGATGACCAGTATGCTGTAAGCTATGTAAGTAAAGCTGAGCAGAAAAAAGCGATGAAATGGATTCTAAATCAGGCAAGGACTTGTGAATCATGGATAGCTCCTACCGACCTTTTACGCAAGATAGATGCCAGTTACGGTATGACGGCCGGAGTCCTTGTAAAATCAGTAGCTTCTGCCTTACTCAACTCAGGAACATTGTATCGTATACAGGAAGCTAGTTTGGCAGATCCCAAAAACAACTATACATTGAATAGCTATATGGATGATGCCATTGCAGAACTATTTAAAGCAACGTACCAAAATAAGGCTTTGGATTTGGTAGAGAAAGATATACAGGCTAATGCTGTTGCTCTGATGATAAAAGCCAGTGGTCTGAAAGCTTCTGAACCTATTAAGGTTAGAGCATTAGAGGCTGAAAAAGCATATGAGTCGGTTATTCACGAAACTGCATCAGCTACCCTACCCTGTAGTCTTGAGAAATGTGAACACAACGATATGGACAATAATGAAGAGTCGTTTACCCGTATTCTCCTCGGACCGGGGTTGAATCAAACTTATTTAGCTCCTTTAATGGCTGGAAGTCTGAAAAAAATATCGGCTTTGTACAAACAACACAGAGCGGCTACCAGTGATGCTGCTACTCGTGATTTTTATGACTACCAGATTATAACTATCGATAATCTTTTCAAAAAATAATCACGATATTTTTATTATATAAAGAGAGGTTATTCATGATTTGGATAACCTCTCTTTGTATTTTATTAGTTATGAATCTCAATAATTTATTCAAATAATTGTCGAGACAAATATTTAAAGTCAGTTTAAATTTTTCAGTAGAAGGTTCATAAAGCTGATTCAAAAGTTAAACAGATTCTTATATTTGATTATAGAAAGTAATAGAATGGTTGCAGGCTGGGCTTGATGTTAATGATGTTTATTTCTGCTCTTACATTCTGCGGATTTTTGTATATGCCCTATCCGCTCTTTTATTTATATATGATATAAAAATAGGTCTACATGTTTGTTTTTCCAAAATATAAAATTAACTTTGCAAAACAAAGTACTTTAATTATGAAAGAAATAGAGGTTTATAATACTTTGAATGAGATAAAAGATTTGATGGAGAAATCATCTAAATTTTTATCATTGAGTGGTTTGTCTGCTATATTGGTCGGTATATATGCTCTGATAGGAGCTGGTATAGCCTATTATATAATCGGTTGTCAAAATGCAAGTTATCCACTTTACAATAACTCATTAGGCGAAGTTGGCGGTATTGTCATTTTGGCTTTGATATTATTGGGTATTTCTTTACTCACTGTATTTGCTTTTTCATGGCAAAAAGCAAAAAGAAACGAACAAAAACTCTATTTTGACAGTATTTCTAAACGGTTGTTGGTCAATTTTTTCATACCTCTATTAGCCGGTGGAATATTGTGCTTTGCCCTGATTATGCAACATCATTATGGGCTTACTTCCTGTATCATGTTGATATTTTATGGTATGGCTTTAATAAATGGTTCGAAGTATACATATTCAAATACTCGTTATCTAGGATATGCTGAATTGTCATTGGGATTAATCGACAGTTTTACGGTGGGATACGGACTTTTGTTTTGGACTATAGGTTTCGGTTTGTTTCATATTGTATATGGGATTTTCTTTTACTTGAAATACGATTGTAAAAGGCAATGAAATACAATCTTGAACATATAAACAAAGCTTTTGAAAGTAAAGTCAGATTGGGCATTATGTCTATTTTGGCTGTTAACGAATCGGCCGATTTCACGACAATAAAAAATTTATTGAACTTGACCGATGGAAATTTGGCCAGCCATACTCGAAGTTTGGAGGAATTGGGATATATATGTAGTAGTAAACAATTTATCGGACGCAAACCGAATACTCAATTTTCGATTACTCCGGAAGGTCGGAAAGCCTTTGCTGAGCATATCCGCGCATTAGAAGATTTTTTGAAAAATCAAAAGTTATAAGAGCCTGTCTAAGGAATGTTATCAGGACATTTTTATGTTTTCTTTTGGTTTTTTCCCGCTTTCACTCGTCAGATAGCCCGCTATCCTCTTTATGAAAACGGAAAAACCTCCTCGAAAGGGATTCCTAAATCTGACCTGAGTAAAATTTAGACAAGTTCCAAGAGGTGCAGGGCAAATTTTTTTACTTATATACTTTGAAATACAAAGTACTTTTAAATTTATATATAAAATTCAGAAATTATGGAAGAACCCAAATTGTCAGAAAGTAAAGAAAAGAAGTTTATAAATAATAAACTTGCTTTGAAAATTTTATTTATCGGTTTCCTAATTGTCTTATTGTTGATTCCGATAAGCATGATTGAAAATCTTATTTCCGAAAGGTCGGATACTGCCAGTAAAGCCATGAATGAAGTCGAGGAAAAATGGAGCCGTTCACAGCAAGTTACCGGTCCTTTTCTGATTATACCCTATCAGGTTATTTATGAAAATGATAAAAAAATGGTAGAAAGAGATATTCGATATCTCTATATTCTACCTGAAAGTCTACAGATTAACGGAAATGTGAAGACAGAAGAACTTAAAAGAGGCTTATATGATATTATTGTTTATCATACACCTCTTAATTTTACAGGGAAATTTAGTTTTGCATCTTTGTCCGAAGAGAATATATCTGCCCAAGATATGTTGCTGTCGGAAGCACGGCTTGTAATAGGTATAACAGACTTGCATGGTATACCACAGCAAGTTCAAGGTTCTTGGAATAAAAAAAATTTGGCATTCAATCCCGGAGTCAATAATGTGCTGACTTCGTCGGGAATTTCATCTCCTGTGCAGTTGAGTTTAGAGGAACTTTCAGAGGATATTTCTTTTTCTATATCTATGAATATAAAAGGTTCGGAATCTATCACTTTTGCGCCATTGGGGAAAACTACTCATGTGACATTGGAGTCGGATTGTATAACTCCGAGTTTCTGTGGTGCTTTCTTGCCGGAAAAGAGAGAGATTTCAGAATCTGGATTTTCTGCTGATTGGACAGTGCTGCATCTCAATCGCAATTATCCTCAAATCTTCAGAGACGGGACATGGAGTGAGAGCATTCAAAATTCTATTTTCGGAGTTAATTTGCTGTTGCCTGTAGACCAATATCAAAAATCTATGAGGTCGGTAAAATATGCATTCTTGATTATTATATTATCATTTGTCGTTTGTTTTTTTACTGAGATTATGCACAGAAGGAATATCAATCCTATACAATATCTTCTTATCGGGCTGGCTCTTTGTCTTTTCTATACACTTCTAATCGCTATATCGGAACATCTCAATTTCTCGC
The DNA here is from genome assembly GCF_001403595.1 of Gabonia massiliensis. Classification (NCBI taxonomy): domain Bacteria; kingdom Pseudomonadati; phylum Bacteroidota; class Bacteroidia; order Bacteroidales; family Porphyromonadaceae; genus Gabonia; species Gabonia massiliensis. The sequence continues at coordinate 254,032 of NZ_LN877938.1, forward strand.
TTTCGTATGCTTTGGCCTCATTAATGACTATTGCACTTCTGACATTGTATTTAGGTGGTATATTGAAAATATGGAAGACAGCTATTACAATAGGAGCTTTGTTATCTCTTCTCTACATTTATATTTTTATTCTTATACAAATGGAAATTTACGCTTTACTCGTAGGCAGTATCGGACTGTTTATCATTCTTGCCATTATCATGTATTGTTCTCAAAAAATAAACTGGGATGAACCGAAAATAAAAAATCGAGAATAACAGTACATTTGAGACATAAATAGTTATCATAAAAAAACGTATATAGATTACAATGTCTATATACGTTTTTTATTTTAGAGCAATTATCAATTATAAGTTGTTTAGCATCAATTTTTGAATATCAAGCCATTACCATCAGAATCGATAATAATCGGTTTACTCTTGTTTACCTTTTGAGCCAACAGGTCTTTCGACAACTGGTTCAAAATGTAGCGGTGAATTACCCTTTTTACAGGACGAGCTCCGAATTGAGGGTCATAACCTTCTTTTGAAATAAACTCAAGCCCTGCCGGTGTTATATCTAATTCCACGCCATTGTTTTTCAATAATTTCTGTACCGATTTTATCTGTAACATGACTATCTCCTGGATTTCTTTTTCATTTAACGGTGTAAACATAATCGTTTCGTCAATACGATTTAGAAATTCGGGACGTATGGTTTGCTTTAATAAATCGAGAACTTCAATTTTCGTTTTCTCTGTAATTTCTTCCCGATTTTCCGGAGTCATTTTTTCGAAATTCTCGCGAATCAAAGCAGAGCCCATATTAGAGGTCATGATGATAATCGTATTCTTGAAGTTAACTAATCTTCCTTTATTATCGGTAAGACGCCCGTCATCCAAAACTTGCAATAATATGTTGAAAATATCGGGATGAGCTTTCTCTATTTCATCGAATAACACTACCGAATATGGTTTACGCCTGATGGCTTCGGTCAGTTGCCCTCCTTCTTCATATCCAACGTATCCGGGAGGCGAACCTATAAGACGAGTTACACTAAATTTGTCTTGATATTCACTCATATCGATACGAGTCATCATATTTTCATCGTCGAACAAGTATTCGGCCAGTGCTTTTGCCAATTCGGTTTTACCGACACCTGTGGTCCCCAAAAAGATAAATGAGCCGATAGGTTTACGAGGATCGCTAAGTCCTGCACGGCTACGACGTACAGCATCAGAGACAGCTTGAATGGCTTCGTCCTGCCCTACTACTCTTTTGTGGAGTTCTTCTTCCAAGTGCAGGAGTTTTTCTTTCTCACTCTGCATCATCTTATTGACGGGAATACCTGTCCAACGAGAAACGACATCGGCGATATCTTCGGCATCGACCTCTTCCTTTATCATTGCTGCACCGCCTTGTTGCTTATGGAGTTGTTCTTGTATCGATTTTATCTCGTTTTCTTTGGCTGTAATCTTGGCATAGCGTATCTCTGCTACTTTGCCATAATCTCCTTCTCGTTCAGCTCTGTCGGCTTCGAACTTAAGATTTTCTATATCGATTTTATTTTGCTGTATTTTATTGAGCAATTCTTTCTCAGCCTGCCATTGTGCTTTATATTTCTTCTCTTCTTCTCTTAGATTGGCAATTTCTTCTTCGAGTTGTTTCAACTTTGCAGTATCATTTTCTCTCTTAATTGCTTCACGTTCGATTTCGAGTTGCTTGATACGACGGCTTATCTCATCCAAATCTTCCGGTACAGAATCGACTTCGAGCCTTAATTTGGCAGCAGCCTCATCCATCAGGTCTATAGCCTTATCGGGTAAGAACCGGTCAGTTATGTATCTTTCCGATAATTGTACGGCTGCAATAATAGCATCATCTTTGATACGTACTTTATGATGGTTTTCATATCGTTCTTTCAGACCACGCAAAATTGAGATTGTACTTAATTCGTCCGGTTCGTCTACCATGACAATCTGAAAACGACGTTCGAGGGCCTTGTCTTTTTCAAAATATTTTTGGTACTCGTCCAAAGTCGTTGCTCCTATAGAACGTAATTCTCCTCTGGCTAAAGCAGGTTTCAAGATGTTAGCTGCATCCATAGCACCCTCACCTTTACCGGCTCCTACGAGTGTATGTATCTCATCAATAAATAATATTATTTCACCTTCAGCTTGTGTCACTTCATTGACAACGGCTTTCAGCCGCTCTTCGAATTCTCCTTTATATTTTGCTCCGGCTACCAATGCACCCATATCCAAAGAATAGATTTGCTTACTCTTCAAATTTTCCGGTACATCTCCGCGGACAATACGATGTGCCAGTCCTTCGGCAATAGCTGTTTTACCTGTACCAGGTTCTCCTATCAGAATAGGATTGTTCTTGGTTCGACGACTCAGAATCTGTAATACCCTACGTATTTCATCGTCACGACCGATAACAGGGTCAAGTTTTCCCGAACGGGCTCTTTCGTTCAGGTTTATCGCATATTTACTTAATGCATTATAGGTATCTTCTGCCGAGGCATCGTTTACTTTCTTGCCTTTTCGTAATTCATCGATAGCCGCTCCCAATTCTTTTTCTGCAATTCCTGCATCTTTCATGAAAGTAGAAGCTGAACTTTTTACTTGTAGCAAAGCCATCAGAATTGATTCCAATGCTACAAACTGGTCGCCCATCTTGGAAGAATAGTCAACTGCCTTTTGCAAAACGTCGTTTGATTCTCTACTTAAGTAAGGTTCACCGCCACTTACCTTTGGCAGCATCTCAATTTCCCGGTTTATCGCATTATTTAATATACCGGTGTTGACCCCTAATTTTTGAAAGATATAGTTGACGACGGTTTCACCTACATCAAGTACTCCTTTCAGTAAATGCACAGGCTCTATGGACTGCTGGTTATGAGCAGAGGTAATCTGTACTGCTTTCTGTACCGCTTCCTGTGATTTAATTGTAAAATTGTTAAAATTCATATCTTGTTTACTCCTTTCTCTTTATTATACCTTGCATGTTTCCATACAGTATTTTTTATTGTTCTGTTTTAAAAATACCAAAGAAAATGCCAATGTGTAAATAAGACAAAACGTCTGTAAATGAATGACTTAATATGACAAATTGACGTATTGAAAAGAATAGAGAATGTTCTTTATTATATATAAAGGTCTCATATAGAATCAATTTCTTATACTGTCATTTTGTCTTTTTTTCAATTTTCTAAAACAGTAATTGTCTGAAAAGAAAACAATGATATTATTTGATTTGTTCAATCTTTAGGGTATCTGTGTGCAATGAGTCTTTTTTTACAAGAAACACTGTATCTTTACGTAAGGTTATACCTAGGGAATCTTGTATCTGAACCGATACAAATGCCTGTAACACTTTATCTGCGTCTAATTCTGTTTCATTTTTTAAGAAACCCGATTGCAATGTAGAGGTCTGTGATTTTTCGGGTAACCGATTTAGTTCGGCAATGACGGCCCATGTTTTTTCTTGTTGCTTCTCTCGCTTATAATTTCTTATCAACTCAACCGGGTCAAGGGTCCCGGAAAAAGATGCGACACGTATCATCGGGCCATTCGGAGTCACCGGGGTTCCGTATCCTGCTGATTTCAGCCATTTGTTTACCTGTTTTGCCACATTAGCGTAAGCCCTGTCTATCATAAATATCTGGGAAACTGCTGCATCTGGGGTAGTAGCCATATGACGAAGCATGGCACGTTTCATTGTTTCAGACGGATTGGCCGGGAAAATTCTTGGTTTGGTAATATATTGTTTAAAATCAATCGGTTGTATATACGTATCAATAGAAAGTGATTTCAAATCGTTTGCTTTCAAGGCTTCTTTTATTTTTGCTCCAGGCAACGGGATAGTCAGCGTCTTGCCATCGAATGTCATGGATTGCACATCGTTGTTTGCTTTTTGTGCTGATATTGTCAACGGAAGAGCAATCAATATCGGGACTATAAATTTATAAATTACCTGCTTATTCATTTATTTACGTATTTTACGTATAACAAAGATATTGTTTTATAATGTATTATCGTATTTTGCAATCAAAATTAACTAAACAAAACAATAAAAAACAGAATGGAATATATGTAAAAATGTTTATTTATTTCTTAGTAATTATGCACTGTTAAAGAATCAGAGCAAAAAGATGCATGAACTCTTTTGAAAAAGAACTATATTTGCAACAAATTTGAACGTACGAATGGATTTTACTTTAGAATATACCGACGCTAACAGTGACGCCAGAGCCGGAACTATTACGACAGATCATGGGATTATCACGACTCCTATTTTTATGCCTGTAGGTACTGTTGCCTCGGTCAAAGCGGTACATCTGCATGAATTGAAAGATGACATTAAAGCCCAGATTATACTGGGAAATACTTATCATTTATATTTGCGTCCAGGACTTGATATTTTGGAGAAAGCCGGGGGACTACACAAGTTCAATGGCTGGGACCGTCCAATACTTACTGACAGTGGCGGATTTCAGGTATTTTCGTTATCAGACAACCGCAAGTTAACAGAGGAAGGTGCATATTTCCGTTCACATATAGATGGTTCGAAACATTTGTTTACTCCTGAAAACGTTGTCGATACGCAACGTATTATCGGTTCGGATATAATGATGGCCCTTGATGAGTGTACTCCGGGGCAAGCAGACTATCAGTATGCAAAAAAATCTCTGGCACTGACGCAACGTTGGTTGGAACGGGGGTGGAAGCATTTTTGTGAGACGGAGGGCCTATATGGATATCGGCAAACATTTTTCCCAATAGTACAAGGATGCGTGTATCCAGACTTACGCCGTGATGCGGCCATGCATGTCGCTCAATTAGGGGCTGATGGAAATGCTATCGGGGGATTGGCTGTGGGAGAGCCGACTGAGAAAATGTATGAAATGATAGAAGTTGTCAATGAAATTTTGCCGAAAGACAAGCCTCGTTATTTGATGGGGGTCGGGACTCCTGCTAATATACTTGAAGGGATAGAACGGGGAGTAGATATGTTTGACTGCGTAATGCCTACCCGTAACGGTCGTAATGGAATGTTATTTACCCGAAATGGTATCATGAATATGCGAAATAAGAAGTGGGCCGATGATTTCTCTCCTATAGATGAAGATGGTACTTCTTATGTAGACCGACAGTATTCTAAGGCCTATTTGCGTCATCTTTTCATCAGTGATGAAATATTGGCCATGCAAATAGCTTCGATACATAATCTCGCATTTTATGTATGGCTTACCCAAGAAGCTCGTCGGCAAATTATTTCAGGAACTTTTAAGTCCTGGAAAAAAGACATGGTACAAAGAGTAACTCACCGTTTATAATCGCTCCGAAAAGCAATGTTGAAAAAGATAGATTTCTATATCATCAAAAAATTTCTCGGTACATATTTCTTCGCTATTGCGTTGATTATATCTATTGCTGTCGTTTTTGATATAAACGAGAAACTCGATAAATTTCTGAATGCCCCGATGAAGGCAATTGTTATAGATTACTATCTGAACTTCATTCCGTATTTTGCCAATTTGTTCAGTCCATTGTTCACCTTCATCGCTGTCATATTTTTTACGTCCAAACTTGCCGATAATTCCGAAATCATAGCTATGTTATCGAGTGGAATCAGCTTTAAAAGACTTATGGTTCCTTACATGATTTCTGCGGCTATTATTGCCGGAGTTACGTTTTATCTGAACAGTTTTGTCATACCTCCGGCTAATGCAACACGTATAGAATTCCAAAATAAATATGTCAAAAATAAACGGGTCGACTATGCTAGTAATATACAACTGCAAGTAGAACCAGGAGTTATTGCGTATCTGAGTCGTTTTGACAACAGTACGAAAACCGGATATCGTTTTTCCTTGGATAAGTTTGAAGGAAAGTTGTTGAAATCGAGGTTGACTGCACAATCGGTTACTTATGACTCGGCTTATCACTGGGTTATAAAGGATTATATGATAAGAGATTTTAATGGTTTGCGGGAGACCCTCCGTTCGGGCAATCAATTGGACTCGATTATCAGTATAGAGCCGTCGGATTTTCTTATATCCCGATATGACAGCGAAATTATGACAACGAAAGAACTTCGTACTTATATAGATAAACAGAAAGAACGAGGTGTTGCCAATATAAAAGATTTTGAGATAGAATATGAGCGTCGGTTTGCGATGACGGCGGCTTCATTCATACTGACTACTATCGGAATGTCGCTGGCTTCCCGGAAAGTCAAGGGAGGTATGGGGATTAACATCGGTATAGGATTGCTATTGAGTTTTTCTTATATATTATTTACCACAGTATCGTCTACTTTTGCTGTCAGTGGAGCGATGTCGCCCCGATTGGCCATGTGGCTTCCCAATATTATATATACGGTAATCGCAGTATTCCTATATTTCAAGGCTCCTAAATAATTCGAAAAAAAGAATAATCGGGATGATTATCGTTATTTAATCGAAAAAGGAATTTCGAAGCAAATAAAATTTGTGTATTTTTGTTAGAAAAGAAATCGTGAAATGCTTCAACCATTAGCAGAGAGATTACGGCCCAAGACATTAGATGAATATATCGGACAAGAGCACCTTGTGGGCAAAGGTGCCGTATTGCGTCGCATGATAGATGCGGGACAGGTATCGTCTTTTATTCTTTGGGGACCTCCCGGAGTGGGGAAAACTACATTGGCCAAAATCATATCGAATCAGCTTGATGCACCCTTTTATACTTTGAGTGCTATACACTCAGGAGTAAAGGATGTGCGGGATGTATTGGATAAGTGCCGAAATAATCGAATGTTTCAGAAAGGACGTCCGATTTTATTTATCGATGAAATACACCGGTTCAATAAATCTCAACAGGATTCTTTGTTAGGTGCCGTAGAGAACGGAACAGTGACTCTCATCGGAGCTACGACAGAGAATCCGTCTTTTGAGGTCATACGACCATTGCTGTCTCGTTGTCAAGTATATGTTCTCAAGTCGTTGACTGCCAAAAATCTGGAAAAATTATTGGATAGAGCTATCCATGAAGATAGTGTACTTAAGGAAAAAGATATAGAAATTCAGGAAACAGATGCTTTATTCCGGTTTTCAGGAGGTGATGCCCGTAAATTATTAAATATTATCGATTTGATTGTAAACTCGGATGATAGTAAAAAAATCATATTTAATGATGCTGTCGTGACTGACCGTTTGCAAGAAAATCCGGCTGCTTATGACAAAGGTGGAGAAATGCATTATGACATAATATCGGCTTTTATAAAATCGATACGGGGAAGTGATCCTGACGGAGCTATTTACTGGTTGGCCCGAATGGTAGCCGGAGGTGAAGACCCTAAATTTATCGCCCGCCGGTTGGTTATATCAGCAGCAGAAGACATTGGATTGGCCAATCCCAATGCTTTATTACTTGCTAATGCTTGTTTTGATGCTATCCAGAATATAGGATGGCCCGAAGGACGTATCATTCTGGCAGAGGCTACCATATATCTGGCCAGCAGTCCTAAAAGTAATTCAGCATATAAGGCCATCGGAGATGCTCTTCAGTTAGTAGAGCAGACGGGAAATTTGCCGGTACCCCTTCATTTGAGAAATGCTCCAACTTCTTTGATGAAAGAATTGGATTATGGCAAGGATTACAAGTATGCTCATGACTATGAGAATAATTTTGTAAAACAACAGTTTCTTCCTGACCAGTTGAATGGTAAATCGATATGGCATGCACAATCCAATCCTGCAGAAAGTAAATTGAAGGAACATCTAAAACATTTATGGGGCGACCGGTATAATAAATAGAAAAACTTTTGCAGCTGCCCTTAGAGCCAGCCTAACCTTTTCCAATAAAAAAATTATCCGGACATTTTGTGTGTTCTTTCGGTCTTTTTCCTTGTTTTTCCTCGTCAGATAGCCTGCTTCCTCCTTATAAAAACAGAAAAAATATCTCTGAAAGAAACTCTCAAATCCGGCCCGTGCAAAATTCAGACGACAGGCTCTTGAACTTTTTTGTGGAAGTGAAATATTATTTTCTTTTCTGAAAAAGTTGGAATCGATTTTATAAGAGGTTATCGTACAATTGCCATTGGGTTGCCCCATACTTCTAAATCTGAGGCATCGACGCATTCGGCTTTTCCGTCTGTTATAATAACTACTTTCATATGTATATCAACAATTACGACCCTGTCTTTAAGAACTCCAAAGTAAGATATATCAGACTCTTGCAGTCCACTGTAAATTAGTTCTTGTTCAGAAGGATTGGAAAGCTTGATTCGATACAGGTCTCCTGCTTTAAATGCATATATATAATGTTCTTGATATGGGTATAGATTGTTGTAATAATGAAATTTATCGATTGAAGGCGAATAGTCTTTACCACTATCTATATCATTATTCTTCTCAAGTACATAGTATCTATTTGTTCCTGTAAAATATAATTTGCCATTGGAGAGGGTCACTACAGTAAAAGGAGAGAGACCTAATTCAAAATATTGATAATGTACATTCCATTTAAGAGATGGACTAATATACTCTGTTTGTGGACCATTTGATGTTCCTCGCATAGCAAGAATAGAGCCATTGGGAGTCCTGAATACAGAGGGTGTTCCAATCAGGCTTCCTGAATAGTTGGAAGGAGAAATATTCATAATCCGATGATTTATCACCATTTGCGATTCATTCAGAAGAATACTTCCATCGGCATCTACCACCCAATGACGACTTTCTCCATTAAATACAGAGCAAGAGCCATCGTAAACTTCGGTTATTTCAACTCCGCTCCTTAAACTAAGATATTCGTCTTCTTCTTTAAATACGTAACCGTCAGTTGGAATCTGACTAACGTCTATTTCGATTTTATAGATCGGCTTATTGCTAAAACCGGAGGAGTATTCTCTATCGGGCATAAAATAAAATATATTTTCTTCATAACAACGGAATTGTGCTTCGTATATTTGGTCCGAGAAAACAGGATTTTCATTTTCATAATAGGATTGTAAAGGTATCAATAATCCATCAGCAGATCGAATGATTACCGGATAAGTAACCTCAACTGGTTGTTGAATTGCAACAAAATCTGTATAATCTTGATATATTGTGTCTACATTGGAGACGTAAGTCATATACGAAAAACAGTATTTGTCAGAGATAGTTTTAAATCCGTAAATTTCGGCATCTGATAATGTTTCTCGTTTATAATCCAAACATTCAATCTTTTCTACTGTATTTTTCTCCGTTATTTTGTATCCAGGGTAACCGTTTAAGTTTGAATGGTCCTCTCCCCTTGCCGTCTCGATCAGTAAAATAGCGTCTTCAACAGAGGCATAAGCCGGACGACCTACCTCAAAGTCTTTAGATTCTTCCATTTGATATATTTTTACTTTACCGGCATCAAAATCATTTCTTTGTAAGTCGGGATAATCTGCAACACCGGCAGAAACTCTGATATGATACTCTCCTTTATAGGATTCAGGAATCTTTATTTTTAGGAAATATCCTCTTTTTACGTTTGTATCTGAAATCGAAGTATCGTTGTCTGATAGTGTATTGTCTTCTATTTCTACATTAACGGCATCTCCGTTCAAAAAGACTTGGGGTTCTGTAAGTTTTTGGTTTACTTGGATTTCTAATATTTTCCCAGATAGTATTTTCTCTTCGAAAAAGAATTTTATTTCCTCTACATTAAAATCTGTATCAGATTCATTGTCGGGGAATTCTTCACATGATTTTGTTATTATAGACAATACAATAATAAATAAGTAACAGCCAATTCGTTTCATAAGACCAGTTCAATTATCGATTATGTTTGAATAATATAGGATGTGTCTTTAACATAGCCCAATTTGAAAATTGTATTTCTGTTTGTCTCTGTATTTGACTTCCGTTATATTTCTAAATAAATTTGATTATATATAGATTCTATCTATTTAAATACAAAGATAATCGAATCTGTTCGTTAAGTGAAATGTTCTGTTAAATTATATATTTATATTAAATCTTATTTTCAGTAACAAATCAAATATTTTATGTAGTTAAGAGCTTGATTATTTTTTCGATAGAAATAGTTTGTTTATGTTTGCCAATGGTGTGTGTCTTTTCTGAAGAGAACCAAATATATTTCTATATTTTAGCTATTTCTGTATTCTTTAGGACTCATCCCTACATGTCTCTTAAAATATTTACCAAAGAATGAAACATTGGGAAAGTTCAGAGAGTACGAAATTTCCTGTATTGTTTGATTTGTCGATTTTAATTGTGCTTTAGCATCCATGATTACAATACTGGCAATAATTTCGGAAACTGTCTTTCCGGTCATTTTTTTCACGGTAGAACTAAGATGTTGGGGAGATATGCTCAACTGGCTGGCATAAAACGATATCTGTCTTTCTGAAACATAATGTTTCATGATAAGCTGTACCAAAGTTTTGCATATTTCTTCGCTTCTGTTTTCGGCTCTGCCTTCGATGTTTTGCACCCGGTAAAAATTACCTACCCCATAAAGAACGCCTGTAAGAATACTCTTTATTATTTCCGGATCGAGATTTTCATTGGCTTCTGCGGATGCCCGTTCAAGTAATGAGAAATAATCACTGAATAAATTGGCAATGGAATCCGTCAATGGGAATACAGGGTTGTTGGAAATTACCGGAAAAAAATCCATTGTTGTTTTTATCAGATTCACACTACTGACAAACTTATTCGAAAATCCGATAAAACTAAGACGAACATTACTTTTCTGTTCTCGATATTGGATAATACTTCCGGGTAATAGACTTATAAAATCGTTTTTTTTCAGGTTGTAATTTGTTAGATTTATAGAGACCTCTACATTTCCTTCGAGACATAAAGCAAATATACCGGCTCTCAAGCGACAAGATTGCCTATAAAAGTTTAGGACATCTTCGGTTATATTAGTTCCGACTATAAAATCCTGAGGTATGTCGACTTGAGGGAAATCAATCTTTATCATTTTTCTCCTCTTTTAATTATTAGCACAAATATACTAAAATATGTGTTGCATAAATCAAAATATTAAAAATAGACTAATGAATCCTTAATATTGACTTCGTTTTTTTTATCTTATATTGCTAATAGTATTTCTAAAAAATTAACAAATATTTGTATTGATGCAAATAAATATTGTCTATTAGAGTATTTGTAAAGCATTTTCTTTAAAATGGATATTATTAATGAATATTCATATAAAAGCAAAAATATCTAATAATATATCTGAACTTGTCAATCTTAAATTTTGACTAATAGACCTGATGCCGTATTTAAAAATACTTGATAGTAAAAACGCTATTTACATTTTAGAGACCGGCTGTATTTCCAGGCTTGAATGCAAATGGAAAAGGGGCTTTCCATGTAATCTTTTACAGATGAAATTGAGAATTGCCAAAAACATATGGTTAAAGGGAGTATTTGATTTTTTAATGGAAATGACTATATTGGCATTAATGTGACTTGGAAAAGGAAAGTTTGTATTGTAAATGAGTGTAAAAAACAATATAGTGAGTTAAGACAGGAGGAGATTGATTTTACGTAAATCTAAAAATTCATAATCTGTTTTAAAAATACGTGTATTAAAGATGGATGCAATAAAATGGGAAAAATAAAACCATAAATTGCTCCATAGAAGTGTGCGTTGTGGTTTATATTATCACCGGCTTTTTTTTCCATATATTGACAATATGCCAAGTATAAAATACCAAAAACAATCCCTGGTATGGGAATTATGGCAAATAACAGGATTTTGCCCCATGGTTCGAAAAATATAAAAGAGAAAAGGACTGCCGATACAGCTCCGGATGCCCCAATAGATACAAATGACGGGTCTTTACGCCGTTTTATCAGGTCGTGAAGTGATGCTGTTATCATACCTCCAAAGTACAATGCTATATAACTACCTAAGCCAAATCCTAAATATTGAAATGCTTTTTCGATGTATAGGCCGAAGGACCAAAATGTAAACATATTGACCACCAGATGCATTATATCAGCGTGTACGAAACCATGAGAAACGATACGGTACCATTCTTTGCACTTGATTGTACGATATGGAATGAAGGCCAGCTTCATGAATAGATTGTGATTGTTGAAACACAAAAACGATATAATTACCGTAATACCAATGATGATATATGTTAGCATATCTCTATATTGTTTTTATTTATTGTAATAAACATTTGTTGATTGGAACAGTTTAAAAATTTAGATAAGAAAAATTTAAACTGACATTTATTATTTAAGAGCTCGTCTAAATTTTCCGATAAAAGTAATTTCGTCAGGTCATCTTTGCGTTTTCTTCCGTACTGTTTTTTCGTTTGCATTTGTCAAATACCTTGTGAAAACAGAAAAATATTTTTATAAAAAAATCTCAAAATACAATTTAGACAGGCCCATAGATTATAAGATGTTTATAATTTCCAATAATGATTCGACCTGATGGGTCGGTTTGGATTCTGTAATTTGCTTCTTCAACGGATTGTAATATATCTGTGCTATTCCACATCTTGCAGCTCCTAAAATATCGGCATCGTAGTTGTCTCCAATCATTAAAGCTCTATCGGGTTTTGTTTCCATTTTGTCCAAAGCGTATTTAAATATATCAGGGTGAGGTTTGTTTACTCCCACTTTATCGGAAAGTATTACTTCTTGAAAGTAGTGGTCTATACCTGATGAGCGCATTTTCTTATATTGGACTTCTTCAAAACCATTACTAAGTATGGCAAGATTATATTTATTCGACAGGTAATCAAGTAATTCCCAAGTTCCCGGGACGACATTTTTCTGTGTCGACAGAATAGAAAGATAATCTTTGTCAAGAGCTTTTGCCAGAGCATTGTCTTGTATGCCCAAACGCTGCAAAGGATACCTGAAGCGTTCGTTCATCAAATCTTCTTTTGATATTCTTCCGTGGTGATACATATTCCAGAGTTCAGTGTTCTTTTCTGAATATATTAAATAGTATTCTTCAAATGTATCATAGAATTGGGAAAGATTATAAATATCATACACTTCATGAAGTGCAACTTTGGAATTGGCTCGAAAATCCCATATTGTATCGTCCAAATCTATAAAAATACTTTTATATTTTACCATAGGCATTGTGCAATGATGTAAATCCAATATTATTAGAGCGTTGAAAGGTAAGATAGATCTGATAAGATGCGTTTATCTCAAGAAATTATGAAGAACTATTTTTGATAATCTTTCCGAAAAAAGAGATTTATGAACAAAAAATCCGAATCTCAAATGAGATTCGGATTTTATATTTGAGAATATAATTTTAATATCCCAATTATTCAGAAACTACTTCGAAAGGTATATCTATACTTACCTCTTTGTGAAGTCTCAAAGTAGCTTTGTAAGCACCTACTTCTTTTACAGAATCCTTGATATAGATAACTTTGCGATCTACTTCGTAACCCAGTTTTCCAAGAGCTTCAGCAATCTGAATATTGTTAACCGAACCAAAGATTTTACCAGTGGAACTGGTTTTTGCACCAATTGTCAGTGCAACACCTTCCAGTTTAGCAGCGAGTTCTTTAGCATCATTTTTAATTTTCTCAAGTTTATGAGCACGTTGCTTCATGTTTTCGGCTAACATCTTCAATGCAGAAGGAGTAGCGATAACGGCTTTACCTTGAGGAATCAAATAGTTACGTCCGTATCCGTCTTTTACAGTTACCACGTCATCTTTATACCCAAGATTTAGGACATCTTCTTTTAATATTACTTGCATTATTATTTTCCTCCTTCTTTAAATTATTTCATCATGTCTGTTACGTAAGGAAGTAACGCCAAATGACGAGCTCTTTTTACAGCTTGTGCAACACGACGTTGGAACTTCAATGATGTACCTGTGATACGACGGGGTAATATTTTGCCTTGCTCGTTCAGGAATTTTTTTAAGAATTCAGGATCTTTGTAATCAATATACTTAATACCGCTCTTTTTGAAACGACAGTATTTTTTCTTTTTGATATCCACTGAGGGAGGAGTCAAATATCTGATTTCAGATTGATTTTGTTGTGCCATGACTTAGTTCTCCTTTACATCTTTAGATTTAACACTTCTTCTTTTTGCAGCGTATTCTGCAGCGAACTTATCCATTTTGAATGTCAAGAAACGGATAACTCGTTCGTCCCGACGGAAATTGATTTCCAATTTAGCGATAACAGACGGATCTGCGTTAAATTCCAATAACTGATAAAAACCAGTTGACTTTTTCTGGATAGGATAAGCCAGTTTGCGCAATCCCCAGTTTTCTTCATTGATAATTTCAGCACCTTCCGATACTAAAACTTCTTTGAATTTGTCTACCGCTTCCTTCATCTGTACGTCAGATAAAACGGGAGTTAAAATGAAAACGGTTTCATAATGATTCATACTCATTCAAATTAACTTGTTTGTTTAAAATTTTTCTAATGCGGTGCAAAGGTAGTAATTATTTATATACCTGCAAGATATTTCGACAAATTTTATGCTTTATCTCTTTGTTCGCAGATTGTCCATAACATTTTTTTTATGATAGCTCTTTCTTAATAGGACAAAAAAACGTATCTTTGTTGCCTAAACAATTATTACCTTATGAACTTTTCGCCATTGGATATTGAAACTGTTTTTGTCGTCCTGAGCGGCAAAATATCTGCAGCTATTAATCGAAAGCTTTATCGTAGTTTTCGTAAAGAAAATATAGATATTACACCGGAACAATGGACTGTGCTTTATTACTTATGGTTAAAAGACGGTGTCAATCAGCAAGAGTTGTGTAATGCCACTTTTAAAGATAAACCCAGTATGACACGTCTTATTGATAATTTAGAGAAACAGGGGTTGGTGGTACGGTCGGCCAGCCGTGAGGATAGACGTATAAATATCATCACTCTGACCGAGAAAGGCAGACAGTTGGATGAAGCGACTCAATCCATCGTTACAGAAACTAAAAATGCTGCTTTGCAAGGGTTTACGAATGAAGAGGTAGAAACTGCACAAAATTTACTGAATAAGGTTTTCAACAATATTAAAAAATCGCTCGACGAATAAAGTTCGTCACTATTTTTAAATCAATAATGAAACAGAGTATTTTCTTATTCTTATTTTTCGTCCTGTCGGTAGTTTGTGTAAAGGCTCAATATTCGATGGATGTCTTAGGCGGACGATTCGAAATGCAAACATTGAATATGCCCGATGATTATGACGGGAAAGTAATCACGACTATTATCCGGCGAGAGGCCAGGGTTCCTACACATAAAGCTATACTATATGTGCATGGATATAATGATTATTTTTTCCAAAGTCAATTGGCCCAAATCTTCAACGATTCGTGTTACAATTTTTATGCTGTCGACCTTCGGAAATACGGACGGTCGCTAATGGCCAGCCAGACGGCTTTTCAAGTGCACAATCTCAATGAATACTTTGCTGATATTGATACTACACTTAGCATCATGAAATCGGAGGGAAATACAGAAATCATATTAATGGGCCATTCGACAGGGGGACTTATCACTGCACTTTATTGTAATGAACGCAGGAATAATCTTTCGGTGAAAGGGTTGATTCTGAACAGTCCGTTTCTCGATATGAATCAAAGTTGGATAAAAGAAAAGATTTTGATTCCTGTTGTATCGTTTTTAGGTTTATTTTCTCCTAATATTAAAATAAAGCAAAGTAAATCTACTGCTTATGCTGAGAGTCTTCTTATAGACCATCATGGAGAATGGATATATGATACGAGTAAAAAATTCAAACAATCTCCTCCTGTAACCAGTGGTTGGATAAGGGCGATACACCGAGGACAAAAAAAAGTACATCGAGGCTTGGATATCTCCTGCCCTATTCTGGTGATGTTTTCGAGTCAATCAGTCTATGGCGATGACTGGACTCCGGAGCATCAGAAAGGAGATGCTGTACTCGATGTGAAAGACATTGAAAAATATGGTAAACGGTTGGGGCCCCACGTTACGGAAGTTGTGATACCGGAAGGTCTGCATGACCTTATCTTGTCTCAAAAAAGTGCCCGGGAGAAAACTTATGAGACTATGTTCGAATGGTTATATAGTAATAAGTTGTAAATTCTACATATTAAATATACTATTGCTCCGGTCACGGGCAATTATTGCCCGACCGGAGTAGTGCATTTATCTACCAAATAGATAATCGAAATATAAGGAATGCCAGAGTTAGTCTCTAAACCGATTTCACAAGTACGGCTATTACTGTATCCGGTCTTTATTCCTGCTTTTTCTATCTGCGGACGTAATTTTCGCAAAGCGTAGGCATTGAGTTCCGGTTGAGTGAAACCTTTGTCTCCGGCAAATCCACAGCATCCGACACCTTCAGGCACCAAGACATTAGAAGTACATCTTCCAGCCAGTTCTATCAGTTGCTTATCGAGTCCCATTTTTCTCATAGAACAAGTAATGTGTATGGCTATCGGTTCATCAATTTTTTTGAATACAAGTTTATCAAGTAAAAATGTATTAATAAACTCTACTGGTTCATATAACTTTATTTTCTTTATCGTGTGACGCATGCGATACAGGCATGGGCTTTGGTCACAAAGTACCGGATACAATCCTTTATTACTGGCTTCATATAAGGCCGCTTCAAGTTCTGCTGATTTCCTGTCGGCAATATCCGGCATGCCTTTGCTCTCCCATATAGTTCCGCAGCAAAGGCGTTCCATGTGTGTCGGGAAAATCACTTCATAACCGGCCTTTTGTAACAAATGAATGGTTTTATCGATAAGTGGCGTACTTTCCGGAGAATGTTGCGATACTCCCATCGTCTGATTGATGCAACTTGGGAAATAGACGACTTTTAATGGTTTATTTTTCTGAGCTGTTTTATGTGGATAACGTGCCTTGGGCATAGCCGGTGTCCATAGAGGTATTTTGGAGCCGGATAAATAGCGAAGTCCGCGAGTTAAGGAGACCATAGCTTTACTTCCTAACAGGGAATATGCGGTATTGGCAACCGAAAGCACCGGACGCAATGCAGATTCTATACCCGATAAATGGCGAGCTGCGAAATCTCCGGCTTTATATCCTAAGCTTCCTTTAGGCAAATGACTCTGACGGATGTCATGTGTAAGGTCGCCCACATTGATTCCCATCGGGCACGACATGGAGCAGAGCCCATCACCGGCACAGGTTTGGTTCCCGGGATATTTGTATTGTTTCTCAAGCAATTCCATTTGCTTTTCTTTTCCCGGCAATCGACTTAGACGCGATATTTCTCGACGAATGACAATGCGCTGGCGAGAGGAAAGAGTGAATCCGCAGGAAAGGCAGTTGACTTCACAAAACCCACATTCGATACATTTGTCAATATGTCCGTTTGTCAAAGGTAGTGGCTTAAAGTTTTTCAAGTGACATTTCGGGTCATCATTGAAAATAACGCCGGGATTCAAACGATACTCAGAATCGAAAATTTCTTTTATTTCCCGCATATATTGGTAAGCCGTCTCTCCCCATTCATATTTTACAAAAGGAGCCATATTTCTCCCTGTACCATGTTCGGC
>NZ_LN877938.1:271648-394061 GCF_001403595.1 Gabonia massiliensis
TATTTCTCCCTGTACCATGTTCGGCCTTTAAAGAACCGTCGTATTTGTCAACTACCAGAGCTATGACATCATTCATCAGTTGTTCGTACCTTGCTACTTCTTCGTCGGTATCAAATGCCTGATTTATTATAAAGTGAAAATTTCCCTCTAAAGCATGTCCGTATATACATGCATCGTGGTAACCATTTTTTTCGAGTAATTGTTGTAATTCGAAGGTTGCTTGGGGCAAATCTTCTATATGAAAAGCTACGTCTTCAATCAGGCATGTTGTTCCCGGGCGTCGTGTTCCTCCGACAGAAGGGAATATACCAGAACGAATAGCCCAGTAAGAGGCATATTCGTTCTCTTTATCAGTAAAATGTACTGGTGTAAATGTATTGAATGAGCTTAAAATATCTTCAATCTTATGTATATTGTCGACCAATTCTTCTCTGGTGTGCCCTTTGGTCTCGGTAAGAATAGCAGTAAGCCCTTCTCCTGTAGTATCATTGACCGATTGTAGAGATTTTTTGTCTAACATCTCGGCACTGACAACGGGGGCTTTTTTCATAGCGACAACAGCTTTACAAGCTTCTCTTATATCGCTGAAATAAACCATGGCACTTGCCTTATAGGGCAAATCTTCTTCGGTTTTCATCGTCACTTCCGATAAGAAAGCAAGTGTGCCTTCCGAGCCTACTATCGAATGGGCGATGATGTCAAACGGGTCATCATATTCTATAAATGGGAACAAATTAAGTCCTACTACATTCTTAATGGAATATTTGCGACGGATACGCGATACTAATTCGGAATCTTTTCTTATGCGGTCTCTGACCGATTCTATTTTTTGTATAAATTCCGGATGACTACGGATAAAATCAAGTCTACTTTCTTTATTACCTGTATCTAATATTGTACCGTCTGACAAGATAATGCGGGCTGACAGCATCACTTTATCACTATTGGCATGGGTGCCGCAGTTCATTCCTGAAGCATTATTGGCAACAATGCCACCTACCATAGCGGATTTTACCGATGCCGGGTCAGGGGCAAACTTTCGGCCGTAGGGTTTTAATATTTCATTTACCCTTCCACCTGTAAGCCCTGGTTGCAAGGTAATCCGGTCTCCGGTGGAGGAAACGGAATAACTTTCCCAATTCTTTCCCGCAACTACTAATACTGAATCGCTGATACTCTGCCCTGACAGACTCGTACCGGCAGCTCTGAAGGTTAAGGGAATATGATATTTTCCTGACAATAAAAGTATTTGAGATATTTCTTGTTCATTATCGGAACGAACTACTATTTTAGGAACCAAACGGTAAAAACCGGCATCTGTCCCCCATGCCAATCGACGCAAATCGTCGGTATATATCCGATTGTTCGGAATGAAACGGGCTATTTCTTTCAGGAAAGAAACATAATCTGAATTTCCCATAATTTATTCGTTACTTTATGGCCAAAAGCCAGTGCAATATTACAAGTAATTGATGAAATTCACAACCTAGAACCAGCTTAACTTTTCCGATCGGGAAATATTGCCGGAACATCTTTGTGTTTTCTTTCGCTTTTTTCTCATTTTCACTCGTTGGATAGCCCGTATCCTATTCATAAAAAACAGAAAAACATCTTCGAAAGAAATTTTCAAACCTGACCCGAGTAAAATTTAGCCAGGCTCTTAGATTTATCTAAAATTTTCTATCTGGTAATTTCATCGAGCTGTTGTTCTTTATCTGTTTTTCCAAATCAGGTGACATTAAAAAATCAACTAACGAAGGCGGTGGCGCAGAAAGCTCTTGCGTGCATAAAGGAAATAAAAAATGACACCAATGGCATTTATTGCAAAAGCAAGCCAAAATGCAGCAGAGTAACCACCGTGGTGTTCAGCTACAGCGCCTCCTCCAATGATACCGATACCGACACCTATATCCCAAGATGTGAGTATGGTAGAATTGGCTGTTCCACGTCGTTCATGGGGTGCCAAATTGATAAACATTGTCTGCATAGCCGGATACATGTGACCGTTTCCGAGACCTATCATAAGCGCAGCAGCATAGTACCCGTATATATTGGGTATAGCTGTGAAAACCAGATAACCGCACATTGACATCAGCATTCCGGCAGAGGCGTTATGTACAATTTTACCTTCTCGAAGGGACTTACTCCCAATAATTCTCGACATTATAAGACCAATAGCCAAAAGCATAAAGAATGTTCCTGAGCCGGAAGTTATGTGCATGACTTCTTGGCTATATATGGCTATGTATGTAGAAATAATACCGAATGAAAAAGAAAATGCAGTAATACAAAGGCCCTCGCTCCATCCCGGTAAAAGGATAAATCGGTCAAGAGAAACTTTTTGATTCTTTTGTATCGGTTGGCGTTCGCGACACTTGATGGTAGAATCGATGGCCAGACCGATGAATGCGATTACAAGAGACATGGCAAACAGTATATTGAAGTTCTGGATTGTGTGATAGATATAAAGTCCTATCGACGGTCCTATTGCCATAGCTATATTATTGCTAAGTCCGTAATATCCAATGCCTTCGCTTCTGCGTTCCGGGTGCAGGACATCTACAGCCATAGTACTGCTTGCGACAGTCGTCGCACCAAAAGGTGCGCCGTGTAAAGTACGGATGGCAGCAAAAAGTATAAGGGAACCTGTGATGAAATAGCCTGCAAAAAACAGGGCAAAACAGAAATAACAAAGTAGCAGAACCTTCTTACGAGAGAAACTGTCGACAACAAATCCGCTAAATGGCCGGACTATCAAGGCTGTAATCGTATATCCACTTAGTACAATACCTATCATCGCTTTTCCGGCGGAAAAAGTATCTCGTAAATAAAGCGGTAGCAAGGGGGCGAGCAAATAAAATGCAAAAAAAAGCATAAAATTAGCTATCCATACTTTCAAGTAGTTGCTGTTCCACAAAACAGGTTTTGTATTTTTTTCTTTTTCTTCCATCATTTCTATTCTAAAAAAACACTAAAAAATAAACTTTCAATGAGCAAATACTCCAACTTTCTTTTATAGAATCAATATTCGTCAAAGTTTTTATAAAAAGATGGGCAAAATTAATTATTCGATTCAGATTATAAAAGAGTATAACCAATACTTTTTTCCAATAAAATGGTATTTAAAAATAAAATGTACGATAATATCTTCCGTATCTTTTTCTTTCGATATGGAAACATTTTTAAGAAAGTCAAGTATGGTAAGCAATCAAGAATTTTATGCATATTTGTATAAGGAATATACTTCTTTGAACACGAGATAGTTAGAAAATATCTTTATTTTGGAGTAATGAATAAGTAACCGTTCTAATTGCTGTAGCCTGTTTCGCCTTGCTTGTTTAAGTAACTCTTGTGAATACAAATGTATGAAAAAGAGAGCGTGTGAAAAGAAGAATCAAATCATTTTCTTTCTATTTACTTTCTTTTCTATTTCCATTGGTATATCAGTAAAATAAGGAAGTGATGTATCTGTTGGGGATAGCGAGCTTTGTGCCGGTTACAAATGCTCAATAAAATGATTGTCTGATGCATTCCAGTATTTCCTATACACGAAACCATTATTGCCATTTAAATTTAACTGATACATCCTGAATATTACGGGGAAGTCTTTGGGTTGCCATTGCTCTTCATACGAGTAACAATAAATCATGCCAAGCTTCTGCATCACATTCCCGCTTCTTGGATTGTTTCTGTCGTGCGTAGCTGTAATATAGGGCAAGCCGTCTTTTCTAACCTGTTTGATGACGGCTTTGCCTGCTTCTGACGTTATTCCCTTATGCCAAAATTCCTTGCGAAGCCCGTAACCGAAATCGTGATGTTCTTCCATATCGACTTTTATATAGCCAATCGGGAAATCATCACTTTTAAGGCAGATAGCATAAGCGTATGCCTGTGGCTGTCTGTACTTTATCGCATACTTTTCCTTATAAAATAGTTTGGTTTCTTCGATGTCTTTCATCGGATACCATGGCAGGAATCTGTTGGTTTCTTCATCTTTGAGTATAAGAAAGAGAGCTTCCATGTCTCTTTTCGTGAATCTCCTTAAAATCAAACGTGCTGTTTCCAATGTGGGTGTATTCATCGACTGTTTGTTATAATTGTAAGTGCAGAATAGGATACGGTTTGCCTTCATTGTCCAATTCTGACTTCGTTACCACGTGAAATCCTAAATGTTTATAGAAACCTACAGCCAGAGTGTTTTGCTCATTCACATCTACCTTGTCCACATGTAACTTATTGATGGCATGAATAATCAATTGTTTGCCGATTCCTTTTCCTCTGTGGTGATTATCAACGAACAGCATTTCGATATTATCTCCAGCTATGCCGATAAAGCCGACCAAATTATTTCTGAGCTCGAACCCCCATAGAGCAACATGAGGAAAATAAGATGGAACATGCTCCTTATAATACAGGAAGTCTTCTTTTTTCAGGAAATCATGCGTATGCGATACTGCACTTTCCCAAATTTCCATCAATCGCGGATAGTCTGATTGTTCTATTTTCCTAATCATAATTTTATTTGTTATCTGCTTAGTTTTGCAAATTTAGTTAAATTTGCAGATAAGGCAAAAAAGGCTCTTGATACTATTATGAAATGTCCCTCAGGCAGGTTTAATGAGGTGCTTGTATTTTCGAAATGGGAAGCATATAGGTGTTTTTTTTTAAATCGGTCATGTGAATACTTGAAATCTGAGAAGGTTGCTTGGAACAAGACATTAAGTTTGTGGGGATGGGCTGTTTCTTTTTCACTGTTTCTCTGTACGATTTCCAGTAAATCCCGTAACCATCGAACGTTTGTTTCTGTTAATATTGTTGTGTCGAAATGAGACGATGTACATAAGTTTGGTTATCTTGTATACGTTAATCTTTCTTGATATTGTTAATTGTCAAATTCTGCTGAGCTAATCTGTGCTTTTGTAAGGTTATTACAGAGAATTTCCATATATTTGTCATAAACCGGATATGTCCCGGATTTGTTATGATACAGTTTATAAAGGAATGATATGACAGGAGAATTTATTTTACGATTGTTTACTGCCGGTATATTGGGAGCTATTATAGGACTCGACAGAGAGTATCGAGCTAAAGAAGCCGGATTCAGAACTCATTTTCTGGTATCGTTAGGAAGCGCACTTATTATGATTGTGTCTCAGTATGGTTTTATGCAGATAGCGAAGGAACATCATATAGATTTTGACCCCAGTCGGGTAGCAGCCCAAGTCGTAAGCGGCATCGGGTTTATCGGTGCAGGAACAATCATTATACAGAAACAGTTTGTAAGAGGATTGACTACTGCCGCAGGACTATGGGCAACCTCCGGTATAGGTTTAGCTATTGGCAGCGGCATGTACTGGCTCGGCATATCGGCAACCATATTTACATTGTTGGGGCTTGAGTTGTTGACCATAATTTTCAAAAAAGTTGGATTTCATAGTGCTATGATACAATTTTCGACCGGAAATCCCGATAATTTATCTAAGATAACGGATATGGTATTGCAGAAAAATTATCGTATCATCAGTTATGAAGCCAAGCAGGAATGGAGAGAAAATCATGTTGTGTATCACGTTACTATCGTTATTAAAAATCGAAATCATAGTGAGGAAGGGAATGTGTTCAAATACATTCAGCAATTGCCGGACCTGATGATTGAAAAGATAGAATAAAATTTGCTGCTTAAAAATTCATTTAATGATATTCAGAGCCTGATTAGATTTTTCATGAAGTTTGGTCGGGCTTATTTTATATATTATTTATCAGTTTGGTTTTACTGCTTTCATTTGCTTGATATCGCTCTAAAGACATTTTCAAAAGACGAGGCTCGAATAAAAAATTAAGCCGGCTCTAAAATCCAAAACTATATCCTACGGAATAAAATATTTTGTTCCCGTAAGGAGTAAATTTGTTTTGTACGACATCATAATATAACATCACAGATATACCGCTCTTACCGGCTATCGGGAGGTTTGCCCCTGCTCCTACCAAGAAACAGGGTATCACTTCTCCCTTATATGAGTGTCCGTCTCTACGTCCCCAGTTGCGTTGTATCTCCGGTTGAGCTTGAATTGTAATATAAGGAATCGGTTTGACTCGGGCATATAGGTTAAGCCCCATATAATTCATTGTATATCGGCTATCGTCCCAGGTATTATAGCGATAGTAATTGTAACCGATACCACCACCAAAAGAAAAATAGGAGTTTATGCGATATCCTATTTGAGGAGAGATGTTAATAGAGGTTCCGTTGGAAAAGGTCATGCCGAACGAACCGCCTAATTCTATCTTACCTTTTTTTCGTGTCCGGACCGGTTCAGGTTGCGATTTTTTTTCTTCTATTTCCTGATAATCAGATGTCGTCTGATTGACAGACTGCTCATTTTGCAAAATCTTTCTTTCTGTTTCGGAATCAACTTTTTCAAAGCGGAAAGGCCGTTTTTTCTCTCCGGTCTGAGCCATCACAAGAAAACAAGTAAACAGAAAAAAGCATGTAAGCTTAACTTTTATCTTCATATTCTTTTTATTATTTATACAAAGTTAGTAAAGAAACAAGGAGTTAATTCTTTTATTGATAGAAAAAAGACAATTATAACTGTTATAATTTGTAGATTCAATAATATATTTATTAAATTAAATTTTATTTTACATATTATTGTCGACATCTAATTTATTTTGTAATATTGCAGTGTATATATAAATATAATCCACATAATATGAAATTTTTACGATTATCAGCTTTTTTTTTGAGTCTGGTGAGTCTATGTCTTATTTCATGCGAAGAGAATGACGATCCAGCAGAATTGTCGCCAGCCGATAAGGAGGTGCAAGAAGTTATTGAAGAACTGGAAAAAATTCCAGAAATAAGTGATTTTACCGAAGAGCTTAAAAAAGTCTCTATTCCGGATGTAGAAACAAACCAGCTTACAGTATTTGCTGTTAAAAATCAGGAATTGAAGGTTCGCTCTGAAGTTTCAGAAAATCAATTAAACCAGGAAAATATCAAACGTCACATTGCTCGTGGCGCTTATAGTATAGATGAGTTGAAGGATTCGTTATTGTTGACCAGTGTCAGCAACGAACCGCTATTGGTTACTAATCAAAATTCGATTGTTGCCATAAATGGTATTCCTATCGAAACTACCGGAATGAAGATTGGAAACAGTTATATGTATATTGTTCCTGAGGTGATTCCCGTAAATGAATCTATCGACTCAATCCCTTCTACTACAGACAAAGAGGCTATTATTTCGGTGAAACGTTGTAATACAAATTGGTCTGTGATGGACTCTGTTCAGGGAAGACCGATAGAAGGGGCAGAGGTTACGGTGTATACTGCCGACGGCAAGACACTGGGTGTATATTATACTGATGCAAATGGCGAAGTTTCGGTAAAGCATAATGAACCGGAAATAAGTTATACTGCTATTTCGGGTGATTCTCTCAGCAATATATACGATGGATTCATGGTAGAAGGGTTATTTACCAGTCAAGTAGAAATAGATTCATGGCCGAGCTATATCATATCGACTCCTAAACCGGGCGATTTAAAATTTGCTGATATAAATGGAGACGGGGTAATCGATAACAACGATAAAGTCAATGGTATACCTCAAAGATACATTCGTTATGCCGACGGGGAAACATTAAAGAATTCAGTAGTTTATCTGACAAGCAACAGCGTTGTACCTTCTAATGACTGGGCTCAAATGTTGCAATCCCAAAAGGATGAGTGGAACAAACAGTTGAAAAGTTTCCTTAATTTGACCCGAGAAACAGATGCTAAATTGATAGGCTATATTGAAGTCCCTAATATGTTCAATTCCAACTATTTTAATCAATGGGGAGAGAATATATGGAATAGTGGATATGGCTTGATTAATAGTTATTTACAGGCAAATGATAAGTTTGCCAATTCGGATGATTGTCCCGAAAATGTAAAATCGGAATGGGCCACGGCTTCTTTACGTATGCAAGCCGAATGTGCATTGATATATTCGGAATTATCAAAATTTTTCGGTGAAGTCTCCGTTATCAACGATATAACAGGGCAGATGCCTTCGAGAAACAATGACGCACTGGTTGACTATATGAATTACCTAATCAATATGCTCCCTTCTGAGTATTCTACAGCCGTATCGGCTTTGGTGTCGCGCATATATTTATCCGATAGAGAATATGATAGAGCACTTGACCAGTGTAAAAAAATTATGAGTACCGGTAATTACAGTCTGCCGGCAGATAGTTCGTTGGTATTTTCACAGAAAAACGGAAATAACGTAATTTTAGGAGGATATGATGATTCCGACTTTAAATATGCGAAAGGCCTGTATTATCATCCGGTACGTTATTGTGAGATTATGTTCACGGCTGCAGAAGCTGCTCTCGAAACCGGTCGTACCATGGAGGCTTATGAATATATAAATCAGACCCGGCTGTTTAGAGGATATCCTCCTATCGAGAACGGACTTACACAGGATGAGTTACGCCGTGTACTTTGGAATACTTGGAATAATGAGATGTTACTCGAGTCCGCAACATACTTCAACCTGAGAAGGTGGGGCATCTATGTGGCATCTATGCCGGATGCCCAAAACAAGCATCAGTTATTGCCAATACCGACAGATGCTATGAAGGAAAATCCAAATCTTACACAAAATCCGGGATATTAACGGTAGCCAGAATAAAAAATGCGATAAACCCTGTAAAAGCCTTATAAAACTTTTACGGGGTTTATTTTTCATTATTAGTTTGCGAATTGGGGAGAAAAATATATTTCATTAACTTTGCCATTGTGAAATATGAGAAAGGATAGAAATCCGAAAAACAAGAAGATATTTATAAATTATGAAAAAAACTATTTCTATGATGATTGCAGCAACTGCTTTCTCCGTATCGACCGGTATAGCTTCGGTCGAAAGTGTCGATCCGTTTTACAGGGTCGACCGTTTTGCAGACCTGGAAGTATTGCGATATAAAGTTCCGGGGTTCGAAAAATTGACATTGCAACAAAAGAAATTATTATATTATCTGTCTCAAGCGGCAATAGAGGGACGCGATATTATTTATGACCAGAACTGTAAATGGAATTTGGCTATCCGTAGAACTCTCGAAGCTGTTTATACGCAATATAAAGGTGATAGAAGTTCCGATGATTTCGAGGCTTTGGAAACCTATCTGAAACAAGTATGGTTTGCCAACGGTATACACCACCACTACTCTACCGATAAATTTGTTCCCGGATTCGGACAGGAATTTTTTGAAAAAGCTGTAAAGTCTGTCGATACCCGATATTTGCCTCTTCAAAAAGGTGAGACGGTAAACCAATTACTTGCAAATATATCTCCGGTTATCTTTGACCCTGCAATAGATGCTAAGCGGGTAAATCAGGCGGAAGGAGAAGACCTTGTACTGACTTCTGCCGGGAATTACTATGATGGTGTAACACAAGCTGAAGCCGAGGCTTTTTACAATAAGATGAAAAATCCGGACGATTTGAGGCCTGTTTCGTATGGACTGAATAGTCGGTTGGTAAAGAGAAATGGGAAAATCGAGGAGCGTGTTTATAAAGTAGGAGGTCTCTACTCAAAAGCTCTTGAAAAAATTGTGTATTGGCTTGAAAAGGCTGCATCTGTAGCGGAAAATGCTCAACAAAAGGCTGTCATAGAGAAGCTTATCTCTTATAATAAGACCGGAANTCGAAAGTGTCGATCCGTTTTACAGGGTCGACCGTTTTGCAGACCTGGAAGTATTGCGATATAAAGTTCCGGGGTTCGAAAAATTGACATTGCAACAAAAGAAATTATTATATTATCTGTCTCAAGCGGCAATAGAGGGACGCGATATTATTTATGACCAGAACTGTAAATGGAATTTGGCTATCCGTAGAACTCTCGAAGCTGTTTATACGCAATATAAAGGTGATAGAAGTTCCGATGATTTCGAGGCTTTGGAAACCTATCTGAAACAAGTATGGTTTGCCAACGGTATACACCACCACTACTCTACCGATAAATTTGTTCCCGGATTCGGACAGGAATTTTTTGAAAAAGCTGTAAAGTCTGTCGATACCCGATATTTGCCTCTTCAAAAAGGTGAGACGGTAAACCAATTACTTGCAAATATATCTCCGGTTATCTTTGACCCTGCAATAGATGCTAAGCGGGTAAATCAGGCGGAAGGAGAAGACCTTGTACTGACTTCTGCCGGGAATTACTATGATGGTGTAACACAAGCTGAAGCCGAGGCTTTTTACANACTCCGATATTGATTTTGTCAACGGATTTACCGAAACGTATGGGGATCCTTTGGGGATGAAAGCCAGTTGGGAAGCTCTGGTTAATTTCAAAAATAAAGAAGCCTCCGAAAGAACTCACATCATTAGCGCCAATGCCCAATGGTTTGAGGATAATTCGCCTGTGGACAACCGCTTTAAAAAAGAGAAAGTAAAAGGTGTGTCGGCAAAAGTCATTACAGCTGCTATTCTTGGGGGAGATACTTATCCTTCTACGGCTATTGGTATCAATTTGCCCAATTCCAATTGGATACGTCACGAACACGGTTCCAAATCGGTAACGATAGAAAATATCACTGAAGCTTATGATAAAGCGGCTCAAGGCAACGGATTTGCTGAAGAGTTTGTATGGAGTGATAAAGAAAGAGAATTGATGGAAAAATACGGATTTCAGGCTGATAATTTACATACTGACTTACATGAATGTCTGGGGCATGCTTCGGGAAAATTGCTTCCGGGTACGGACTCCGATGCACTGAAAGCTCATAGTTCTACTCTTGAAGAAGCCCGTGCCGACTTGTTTGCTTTATATTATATGGCAGATCCCAAAATTGTAGAATTAAAGTTATTGCCCAACGCTGAGGCTTATAAATCGGAATATTATAAATATATGATGAACGGGCTCATGACCCAGCTTACACGTATAGAACCAGGCAAGAATATTGAAGAAGCCCATATGAGAAACAGACAACTTATTGCCCGTTATGTTTTTGAAAAAGGGCAAAAGGACAATGTTGTAGAAATGAAGAAAAAGGATGGTAAAACGTTTGTCGTAATTAATGATTATGCAAAAATGCGTTCTTTATTGGGAGAGCTATTGGCTGAAATACAACGGATAAAGTCTACTGGAGATTACGAAGCCGGACGGGATTTGGTAGAAACTTATGGTGTCAAAGTAGACCCAGAATTGCACAAAGAGGTACTCAGCCGTTATGAAAAGTTGAATATTGCTCCTTATAAAGGTTTTGTAAATCCTGTTTATACAGCTGTAACTGATAAGAAAGGAGATATTACGGATGTGACTATTTCTTATGACGAGAGTTACATAGACCAAATGTTACGTTATTCAAAAGATTATTCTAATTTACCGACATACAATTATTAATAAACCGGATATATTTTGGATAAGGTTTTCAGCTTGCTATTGTTTGTAGAACTCTAAGAAAACAGTCTAAATTTTCTTAAAAGAAAATTCAAAAAGCAGGCTTGATAAAATAGAAACAATTTCTTAGCCAACGATTAGTAATGAATTGTCGTATTCTTTGTTAATCGTTGGTTGTTTTACTTATCAACCAATAAAATATGGATGCTCAAATACGTGAAATAAAGCGACAGTTCCGTATGGCAATGAATGGTATCGTATCGACCAGCATGCGGGAAAAAGGTATGGATTATAAGATAAATTTCGGTCTCACTCTTCCTTTGATAAAACGTATTGCTGAAAGATATTCTCCGAACGCGGAACTTGCTGAATTGTTGTGGAAAGAAAATATTCGGGAATCTAAAATTCTGGCCACTTTATTATATCCTGCACAAGAGTTGACACCCGAGATAATGCAGCACTGGGCCGATACAATCGTATACAGAGAGATTGCCGATATGTGTTGCATGAATCTGTTTGATAAAGTTCCTTTTGCTCTCGATAAAGCTCTCAAATGGATAAGCTCTGATAATGAAATGCTCCGCTATACGGGATTTCAATTGATAGCACGACTGGCTATGACCCAAAATGTATTTACAGCAGAAGTCCCGATTTGTATTATGGATATCATAAATACAAATGCCGGCAGCTTTTCAACAACTACTCTTCATGCTGCTATAAACTGTGTAAAACGCATCTTGCAAATTGATAGGCCGACAGCGTTGACCATAAAAACAGCAATCGAATCTTGGAAGAATCATTCTCCTCTAAATAAAAGTATTGCCGAGGATATTATGGACGAATTTTGTTTTTTATACTCAGAGCCAATCGTTTAAAATTTCCAATAAAAATGATTTTTCAGTCCTTTTTTGCGTTTCCTTTTGAGGCAGGCTCCCTGTTTTTTCGTCACATACTTGCTATCGTCCTTAAAGCAGCCACAAAAGGAAACACAAAGCTGCCCCCGGGCAAAATTTAAAAGGGCTTTTATCGTAAATCTCTGTTTCGATAAATATCAGAGAACTCTCAATAATGTATAAATCGCTTTATCTTGCTCTTAAAAAATTTGCATTTATCTTTCTTTCAGAAGTGTGTAATCTCCTCTTTTAATTTATTTGTCGCTATCGGATATTAAAAAAAATATATGTATCTTTGTCTGCTGTGAGTTAAAAAGCTATGCCCGAAGAGAAAACAAAAGAAGTCGTTAGACAGAAGCTGACCCAGTATTTAGAGGCAAAAAAGCTTCGAAAAACACCGGAACGGTATGCGATACTGGATAAGATATATTCGACGAATGAACATTTCGACGTAGATTCCTTGTACGATTTTATGGTAAATAGCAAATACCGTGTGAGTAAGGCTACTGTATACAATTCTATAGACCTTTTTGTAGATGCGGGATTGGTAAGGAAACACCAGTTTGGAAACAATCCGGCCCAATATGAGAAATCTTATAACACAGTAAATCACCATCATCTTATTTGTACCCGATGTGGAAAGGTACAAGAAGTCAAAGACCAGGAAATTATCGATATATTGTCGAATAAAAAATTCGGAAAATTTACAGCATCATATTACTCGCTTTATGTGTATGGAGTTTGTAACCGATGTGCGCAAGCTGAAAAGAAAAAGAAACAAACCGTCCGTAAATAAGACGGATTTTTTTTGAATAAGAAAATAATTACTATAATATTATACCAATGAAAGTAGATGTTTTGTTAGGATTACAATGGGGAGACGAAGGTAAAGGCAAGGTTGTAGATGTACTCACTCCCAATTATGATGTTATCACCCGTTTTCAGGGAGGTCCCAATGCCGGCCATACATTAGAATTCGACGGACAAAAATATGTACTCCGTTCTATTCCTTCGGGTATTTTTCAAGGGGGAAAGATAAACATTATAGGCAATGGTGTGGTTCTCGACCCGTTGTTGTTCAAAATTGAGGCCGAAAGTCTTGCCGAAAGCGGACACGACCTGACTAAACAACTCTACATTTCTAAAAAAGCGCATCTTATTCTCCCGACACATCGCATTCTCGATGCAGCTTATGAAGCAGCTAAGGGTGATGCAAAAATCGGGACAACCGGAAAGGGTATCGGTCCGACGTATACCGATAAAATAAGCCGTAACGGATTGCGCGTAGGCGATTTATTGCATAATTTTGACGAGAAATATGCTAAAGCTAAGGCAAGGCATGAGGCTATATTAAAATCATTGAATTATGATTATGATATTACCGAGCTTGAGGCGCAATGGTTTGAGGCTGTTGAATATTTGAAAAAATTCAATTTAATAGATAGCGAGCATGTTATCAACGACTATTTGAAATCAGGCAAGTCAGTTTTAGCGGAAGGTGCTCAAGGCACACTACTTGATATTGATTTCGGTTCATATCCGTTTGTAACTTCGTCCAATACGATATGTGCCGGGGCTTGTACAGGTTTAGGTGTAGCACCCAATAAAATCGGGAATGTATACGGTATATTCAAGGCTTATTGTACCCGTGTGGGTAGCGGGCCTTTTCCTACTGAACTTTTTGATGAAACAGGAGAAAAGATACGGGCTATCGGCCATGAATTCGGTGCCGTTACCGGACGTTCGCGCCGTTGCGGTTGGATAGACCTCGTGGCCTTGAAGTATGCCATTATGGTAGATGGTGTCACTCATCTGATAATGATGAAAAGCGATGTGCTCGATACATTTGAAACGATAAAAGCTTGTGTCGCTTACAAAATAAACGGGAAGGAGACCGAGCAGTTCCCCTTTGAAATCGGTGATGATATAGAACCGGTATATGTCGAGCTCCCCGGATGGCAGTGTGATATGACCAAGATGCAAAGTGAAGATGAATTCCCGGAAGAATTTAATGCGTATCTCTCTTTCCTTGAAAACGAACTCGAAGTTCCTATCAAAATCGTTTCGGTAGGGCCTGATCGTGAGCAGACAATCGTGCGCTATACCGAAGAGGAAAACTAAAATATTCTCGCAGCTTACAAAATGCGAGCGCCCCGGGCTTCTAATGTCGGAAGCTGGGGCGTATTTTTTACCGGTAAGTATTCAAAAACACTATTCGAGATGAAAAAAATAATAAACCCGTGGCAAGGAATGGATGGTTATCATTGCTATGGTTGTGCTCCGGACAATCATTTGGGGTTAAAAATGGAATTTTATGAAGACGGAGACGATATCGTGAGTGTATGGCAGCCACGACCGGAATATCAGGGTTGGATAAATACTTTGCATGGAGGTATACAAGCAGCTTTAGCCGATGAAATATGTGGTTGGGTGGTATTTCGGAAGTTTCAGACCAGCGGTGTAACTTCAAAAATGGAGATACGTTACTTAAAGCCGATGTATACTACCGATGACCGTATTGTTTTGAGAGCGTCTGTACAGGAACAGAGGCGAAATCTGGTACAAATTGCCGCTTGTATTTACAATATGCAGAATGAGTTGTGTACCAAGGCAGTATGTACTTATTTTCTTTTTTCTAAAGAGAAAGCTCGCGCCGAATTTCATTTTTGCGATTGTTCGGTGGAAGAGCGAGAGGAAAATCTATTATAGCCCTATACATACGGTATTACAAATCAGATAAAGAGTCAGAGCTTGTTCAAATTTTTCAATAAAAGTAATATAGTCAGGTTATTATGTATTTTCTTTAGGTCTGTTTTCCGTTTGCAATTATCAAGTAACCCTCTATCATCCTTATGTAAGCAGAAAAACAGCCTTGTAAGAAATTTTCAAAGCCGGCTTCGAGTAAAATTAAAAAAAGCTTTTTGAATCATATACATTTGAAATTCTCAAAAAATAATTTCTTATCAAAAAATATACAGGAATGAAGTCATATTTGCAATCATTGCGTTACCTTATTTCGATACATATACTCGGACTATTTTTTTTCTCGTTGTTCCGTTTAGTTCTCCTCGTACAAGGTTTTGGATATATTGATGAAACCAGCCGGAAATTCGGTATTATAGCAGAAGCATTCTTGCGAGGTGTATGGATGGATAATGTGGTAGCTTGCTATATACTGCTGTTGCCTTTGGCGATATGTTCGTTATCAGCAGTTTTTAACTGTTATAATAGGAACATATATCGGGGTGTAAATATATTTTTCTGTATTTTTTATGGTGTCGCTTTTACTATATCGGCTGCGGATATTCCTTATTTCGATTATTTCTTTAAACATATCAATGCATCTATCTTCAACTGGTTCGGATATGTAGGTACTACGACCGGAATGATGTTCGGAGAGGCTTCATATTTATTGGCTATGGCTTTTTTGATACTTATGATTGCTTTATTTTGCTTTCTTTCCAAACGTATTTTGAAATTGACTGTCAGGGACTTTTCCATATCACATCGGAGAAATACGGGAATAAAGACAAAATCGGTAATCTTCGTTTGTTCGGCCTTGCTTATCGGAGCCTGTATGTTCGGTATCAGGGGGCGTACAGGGTATAATCCTATACGTGTCAGTGCTGCTTATTATTGTAACAATACTTTCCTTAACCAATTGGGTATAAGCCCATCTTTTAATCTTCTGAGGAGCTCTTTGGAGGCTTCTAAGTCTGAAAATAAAGGATTGGAGCTGATGGATGAAAATGCAGCACTCAGCCTTGTCCGTAAAGAGTTGGGAATAACAGATTCTATACCAGAGATATCTCCTATTGCACGGAAAGTTGTTGCAGGAAAGTCACCTGAGCGTCGAAATGTCATATTGGTATTTATGGAATCGATGTCGGCCAAACTGCTAAGCCGCTACGGGAATACAGAGAACCTCACCCCTACTCTCGACAGTTTAGCCCGACAGTCGCTCAGCTTCGACAGGTTTTATTCTGCCGGGACTCATACCAATCATGCCATACACTCGGTGTTGTATTCATATCCTGCTTTGATGAAACGAAACTCGATGAAAGGGGCCGTTATTCCGTTTTATGCGGGACTGCCTACCATATTGCAGGACAACGGTTATGAAACCCTGTTTTTTATGACTCACGAGTCTCAATATGATAATATGAACGGTTTTTTGCGGACAAACGGATTTAAGCAAATATATGCACAGGAAAATTATCCACGAGAAAAAGTTGTCAACAGTTTTGGCGTGCAAGATGATTTTCTATATGAATATGCGTTGGATATCTTTAACCAGGAGTCTAAAACAGGTAAGCCATTTTTCGGTGTATTGCTGAGTATCAGCAACCATCCACCTTATGTAATACCCAAAGATTTCAAATCCCATAGCCAGACGGACGAAATGCGTATTGTCGAATTTGCGGACCATGCTATCGGTGAATTTATGAAAAAAGCTTCGTCCGAGCCTTGGTTTAAGAATACTATTTTTGTATTTGTGGGAGACCATGGCAAAAAAGTCGGAGAACTAAAAAGTGATATGCCACTGTCTTATAATCATGTGCCTTGCTTGTTTTACAGTCCGGGCTTCATCACTCCACAAGCCAATGATGAGTTGGGCGGCCAAATCGATATTGCTCCTACCCTACTCGGAATGTTGAATATCGACTATACAAATAATAGTTTCGGAATAGATTTGATGCGTGAAAAACGTCCTTACATCTTCTTTACTTCCGACGATGCTATCGGTTGTATAAACAAAAATTTCTTTTATATAAACCAGCCCGATAATGGGCAAGAATGGCTGTTACAAGTCGAGAACAGCGAGGAAGCCGGTCCGTCGGTGCAACCGGCTTTACAGGATAGTATGAAAAGTTATGCTTTTTCCATGTTACAAGCGGCACAGTATCTAATGAAGCATGAACTGACAGGAAAATACAAAGGGTATATTCCTGAATAGTTTTATTTATGTTTGATATTGTCTTTGCCTTTTAGTCCGGGACGTCGGGCATCGTATATGTCTCTTATCCGGTGTCTGAAAGAGGAATCGATTTGATGTATACGCATGATTTGCCGAGGAGTCAGCAATGTACTGATTGATGCATTAAACTTTTCTTTGGCTGCGATAATTTGGCGGCTACGGGTAATAGATTCCTTCAATAGTTTTTCGGCCTGTTCGTCGGTCAGAGTATCTACTCTTACCCGATTGAATTGGCGGTTGTTGTCGGCATTTAATCGGGTTACTCTCTTTTGATAGTGGATATAGGCCGGACGAAGGATTTCCATTTGCTCTTCGGTCAGGGATAATGCCATTTGTATCTCTGAAAGGGTGGCATTAATCATAGCCATTTGTACATTTTTAGGTTTCAGCGGTTTTTGCGGTTGAGCGTTCAGAGGTAATGACAAAACCAAAGTAATCGCCATAAAACTATTTACCAGTATCTTTATCATAATTATTGATTTTTTAATTTTTATATTCATATGTATTCACTCCAATCATCTCAGCCAATAGCAGTAATTCTTCATCCGAAATGTTTTGTATAAGACTATCTGCTGCTTGTGTGATCTCTGAAACCGGTTCAGGATTATATGCTACCGATATGTCTTCGATATAAGTATTACCCGGCCGATATGCGGTAACTTGAGTATCGGTCAATATCGGAAGTACGTTTAATGATTGGGAAACATTTTTTTCTGTTCGATTTTCCGATACAAAAGAGTTTGGCTTGTCAGCGTGATAAATAACCTGCCACAAAAAGGCCAATGCAATAAGTGCAGCGACAGAGCTACTCCAATACAATATATAACGACGGCGTGGACGCACATGATGTATGCGGGGATAACGCAACTTGTTTTTTTCTTCCTTTTTCAACTGTTCGAGAATCTTGGAAGTTACGTCTTCAAAAAAGTTGTCGTCTACTTTATATGGCATTTTTTTGCCAACCTGGTTGAAATCAAAATCTCTTTTTTTCATATCTGACTATCCATCATATATTTTTTTATTTTCTCGGCAGCGTAGTGGTATCCTGTTTTCAAAGAACCTACCGACGTTCCTGTCAACTGACTGATTTCTTCGTAGCTCATTTCATCATAATATCTCAAATTGAACACTAATTGCTGTTTGGGAGGTAATCGAAGGATAGCTTCCTGGAATTTCAGCAATATATTGTCTCCATCTATTTCATTATCTGCATAGAGCCTATCTATAAGTTGCTCACATGCCTCGTTGTCATATGAAGTATATTCGAGCTTACGATTGCGCAATATGGTAAGAGCCTCGTTTGTCGCTATCTTATAAAGCCATGTCCGCAATGAACTGTCTCTCCTAAATGTATCAATGGAACGATATACATTCATAAATGTATTTTGCAATGCATCTTCTGCATCCTCATGAGAAACAACCAATCGGCGTATATGCCAGTACAAAGGTTCTCGATACGTTTTTATCAAACTTTCGAAACCTCCGGCCCGCGTATCCGGATTGAGTATCCATTCTAATATAGGGTCTTGTTGTTCCTTCGACATGTAAGATTGACTGATTTATTACATTAGATGATAAAACATGCAAAAGGTTAAAAATCATCTTTCATAATTTTCAAAAATATTTTTTGAGGCTTCCGATTATTTCCTTATATGAATATTGTATAAAATCAATGTAAAAAATGTTTTTGTATTTCTAGAGTTATTGATATTGACTGATAAAATTTATTTAATAAGAATCTGTTTAAATGCTCCAATAAAAATAATTCAGTTTCTAATGAGGAAAAATTTGTATATTTTCACGATGAAAACTTTTGACGTGCTCGTGGTATTGTCATTTATCGTTAAAAATAGATGATTCGTCGATAAAAAAAGGGTGATTTTATATAATAATTGTATGCGATATGTGCTAAGGGTAAGTTTGCCAATAAAATATATTTTTTATGGCAAAAATCACGTCTATAATACACATTTGCAGCTTGAGCGGATTGATGTTGTTGACTCCGGCAATACTCCCAGCTCAGGAGAAACCGAAAGAGTGGACTCTCGATGAGTGTATCCGCTATGCTCATGAGCAGAATATCCAAATAAAGAAGAACAAAATTTCGCTGAATGAAAGCCGGATAGATACGAAACTGGCAAAGGCCCAGTTGTTTCCTTCGTTATCGTTTTCCACCTCTCATGGGTATACCAATTATCCTGCTCCGGGAAATACCGGAGCCAGTCGAAACAGCTATACCGGTAGTTACGGGTTGAATGCTTCTTATACTTTGTACAATGGGGGAAAACGGAAAAATACCATCAAGCAACAGGAGTTGCAAGAACAGATACAACAATTGGAAATCGATGCTTCGGCAGATGATATTGAGATAGCAATTACAACGGCTTATTTGCAGATATTATATGCAATGGAGTCTGTAAAAATCAATGAACAGACAGTGGAAGTTTCCAAAGCCCAATGTGAACGTTCAAAAGAGTTACTCAATGCCGGTTCTATCTCGAAAAGCGATTATGCTCAACTGGAGTCACAATACAGTCAAGACAAGTATCAGTTGGTAGTGTCCCAATCGTCACTTGAAGAACTGATACTTGACTTGAAACAGCTACTCGAACTTGAAATTACAGATGAACTATCGGTATATGTACCTAATCTCGATGATAGTGATATATTGACTCCCCTGCCATCAAAAGAATCGGTGTATAATATAGCTCTCGGCTTTATACCAAGTATCCAGAGCAGCAAATTGTCTATCAATATGGCCGAGTTGGAAAAGGTAAATGCCAAGTCAGGCTATTTCCCCCAAATTTCCTTGAATGCCGGTATTGGAACAGGGCATATTACGGGGAGCGATTACGGTTTTGGAACTCAGATGAAAAATAAATTCAATGAAAATATAGGTGTTACCTTATCTGTGCCTATTTATAGTAATCGGGAAAATAAATCGGCCGTAGAAAAAGCCAAATTACAACTCGAGACCAGCAAACTTGATTATCTGAACAGCCAAAAAGAGTTGTTGAAGACCATAGAGTCAATCTATCAGGATGCGCGGTCATCTCAAAACCAATACAATGCGGCATCAGAACAATTGAAAGCCAGTCAATTGAGTTACGAACTTGCCGAAGAACAATTTTATCTGGGGATGAAGAATACGGTAGAATTGCTTACGGAAAAGAACAATTACCTCTCTGCTCAGCAAGAACAGTTACAAGCCAAGTATATGGCCATACTAAATCTCCAACTGCTCAACTTCTATCAGGACAAGCCTATAAAAATAAACGGATAAAAAATTTATACAATATAAATATGAAGACAAAAACAAAGAAAATCATTCTCATCGTTATTGCAATTATCGTCATAGCGGGAATTATCGTCTGGATAGCCGGAGGCTCTGCTCCCAAGCGTAAGATTTCATATATCACAGTCCCGGTAAGTAAAGGGGATATTTCAAATTCTGTCACAGCCACCGGGACTATCGAGCCAGTAACTGAGGTCCAAGTGGGTACGCAGGTATCGGGTATCATCGATAAATTATATGCCGATTATAATTCCATAGTGACTAAAGGCCAATTAATTGCAGAAATGGATAAAGTAACTTTGCAAAGCGAGCTCCAGTCGGCAAAGGCCAACTAT
Organism: Gabonia massiliensis; assembly: GCF_001403595.1. Taxonomy (NCBI): domain Bacteria; kingdom Pseudomonadati; phylum Bacteroidota; class Bacteroidia; order Bacteroidales; family Porphyromonadaceae; genus Gabonia; species Gabonia massiliensis. The sequence continues at coordinate 292,543 of NZ_LN877938.1, forward strand.
GACGGAAGTAAAGCTGAATATGAATACCAACAAAAAAATTATGCGCGTAACAAGGGGTTATATGAGAAAAAGCTAATCAGTGATACAGATTACGAACTTGCCACTTATAATTACGAAAAGGCAAAAAGCGAATATGAGAGCAGCAAGGCTTCTCTGGCAAAGGCTGAACGCAACTTATCGTATGCTACGATTACTTCTCCTATCGACGGAGTAGTTATAGACCGGGCGGTGGAGGAAGGCCAAACGGTTGCAGCCGGATTTGAAACCCCTACCCTGTTTACCATTGCAGCCGACCTGACTCAGATGCAGGTTGTAGCGGATGTCGATGAAGCTGATATAGGTGGTGTAGAGGAAGGCCAACGGGTCAGTTTTACGGTAGATGCTTATCCGAACGACGTTTTCGAAGGAAAAGTTACGCAAATACGCCTGGGTAGTACGAGCAGCAGTAGCACAAGTAGCAGCAGTACGAGCAGCGAAAGTGTCATTACGTACGAAGTTGTCATTTCGGCACAGAATCCCGATTTAAAACTAAAGCCTCGTCTGACAGCCAATGTTACTATTTATATTCTGGACAAAAAAGATGTTCTCAGTGTTCCGGTAAAGGCTCTACGGTTTACTCCGGAAGTTCCATTGGTGGGAAAAGAAGATATCATTAAAGATTGCGAAGGAGAGCATAAGCTGTGGACTAAGGAGGGAAATATTTTTATGGCACATCCGGTAAAAATAGGTATAAGTAACGGTGTACTTACTGAAATAACCGAAGGTATAGCAGAAGGTACTCAAGTGATAAGCGAAGCGACTATCGGGAATACAGGTCAAGCTCCCGAAATGAATGCGCCAGGTGAATCGGCAGAAAGAAGTCCGTTCATGCCTGGCCCTCCGGGAAGTAATAAGAAGAAAAAATAAAGGAGATAGCTATGAGTAAAAAAGTTATCGAACTGCAAAATATCAAACGAAATTTTCAAGTCGGTGATGAAATTGTGCATGCTTTGCGAGGTATCACATTTACCATCAATGAAGGAGAATTTGTAACGATTATGGGAACTTCAGGATCGGGTAAATCTACGTTACTGAACACGTTAGGTTGTCTCGATACTCCTTCGAGCGGGGAATATTACCTTGACGGTATTTCGGTACGTACTATGAGTAAGTCTGAACGGGCAATATTGAGAAATCGGAAAATCGGTTTTGTGTTTCAAAACTATAATTTGCTACCTAAAACGACAGCTGTCGAGAATGTGGAATTGCCACTTATGTATAATGCAAAAGTCGGTGCGGCTGAACGCAGGAATCGGGCAATAGAGGCTTTGAAGGCAGTGGGCTTAGGTGACCGGCTGGAACATAAATCGAATCAAATGTCGGGGGGACAGATGCAGCGAGTCGCTATTGCCCGGGCATTGGTAAACAATCCGGCTGTTATTTTGGCTGACGAAGCTACCGGAAATTTGGATACGCGTACTTCCTTTGAAATACTGGTCCTGTTTCAGAAACTTCATGCCGAAAGGCGTACGATTATTTTCGTAACTCATAATCCGGATATAGCCCAATACAGTAGCAGAAATATACGGCTGCGCGACGGGCATGTCATAGAAGATACCGTAAATAATAATATTCTTTCGGCAAGCGAAGCTTTGGCTGCATTACCGAAGAACGATGATGATTAAGATATAGAATATGAACGGAACCAATTTATTCAAAATAGCCCTTCGGGCCCTTGCCAATAACAAACTGCGAGCTTTCTTGACCATGTTGGGTATCATTATCGGTGTGGCTTCGGTCATTACGATGCTGGCTATCGGACAAGGCTCGAAGAAAAGCATCCAGACCCAAATTGCTGAAATGGGGTCAAATATGATTATGATTCACCCGGGAGGTGACATGCGTGGCGGGGTGCGTCGTGACCCTTCGGAAATGCAAACGTTGAAACTCGAAAATTATGAAAAATTGCGAGATGAGACAAATTTCATTGCAGCGATAAGCCCCAACGTATCTTCTTCGGGACAGTTAGTCAACGGCTCGAATAACTATCCTTCGACAATTTATGGCGTCGGACTCGACTATTTAGAGATAAGACAGCTTAAAATAGAGAGTGGGGAGATGTTTGCCGAAGCCGATATTCAAAGTTCGGCAAAAGTTTGCGTTATCGGGAAAACCATTGTCGATAACCTGTTTCCGGATGGCAGTGATCCTGTGGGACATGTCATCAGATTCAATAAGATACCTTTTCAGATTGTGGGTGTACTGGAATCGAAAGGTTACAATTCCATGGGTATGGACCAAGACGATGTCGTGCTGGCTCCTTACACTACAGTAATGAAACGGATACTGGCTGTTACTTATCTGAACGGGATATATGCATCTGCCTTATCGGAAGATATGACTGATTATGCAACGGAAGAAATCAGTACTATCTTACGACGTGAACACCGATTGAAAGATAGCGACGAGGATGACTTTACGATTCGTAGCCAACAGGAGCTGAGCAGTATGTTGAATTCTACTACCGACTTGATGACGACTCTGCTCGCGTGTATTGCCGGAATATCGTTGATTGTCGGAGGTATAGGCATTATGAATATCATGTATGTGTCGGTAACGGAAAGGACTCGGGAAATCGGTCTTCGCATGTCTGTTGGAGCCCGGGGTATCGATATACTGAGCCAATTTCTCATAGAGGCTATCCTAATCAGTATAACGGGTGGTATTATCGGGGTTCTTATCGGTTGCGGAGCAAGCTGGGTTGTAAAAAATATTGCCCACTGGCCTATATACATACAACCATGGAGTATATTCCTGTCTTTTGCCGTATGTACCGTTACCGGGATATTTTTCGGTTGGTACCCGGCTAAAAAGGCTGCAGATCTCGATCCGATAGATGCTATAAGATACGAGTAATATTGTAACGTCCGGGGGATTTGGATGCCTTGCTCCTTCCCTCGCTTCAATAAGAAGGGATATAGTTCCTTGCAGGAAAAAAAATATCGGTGATGATAGAAAGAATTGTACATTCTTTCTTTAAGAGGTCAGGTGGAAATTCGAACTATTTTTCGGTTATTTATCCATTTATAATTGTATTTTTGTGTAACAGATTGTTTTTATGAGCGGGCATATACAAAAAAATAGAATATTACAAGTCGCTATACATGCTATCGTATGGGGACTTATTATCGGGTTGCCTTTGTTCTTTTTTGAAGAAAATTTTGCCGGCCGTCGCATGATACGTTATTGGGATTTTTTTATAATTCCTTTTTCTTTGGCTGTTGTCTTTTATATCAATTATTTCTATCTCATTGACAAGTTTCTATTTAAAAAGCAGACGTATAAGTATTTGTTTTGGAATTTGTTGCTCATCATCATTGTCAGTATGGGCATACGGTACTGGAAAGACTTGAACTTCATAAACTTCCCACCACCTCCGGAAATGGTAAAAATGGGGCCCAGGGTGTGGTATCGGGACTTTTTTTTCCTTACGCGAGATGTATTTTCTCTTTTTCTGGCTGCAGGATTGAGTGTGGCTATAAAAATGACATCCCAGTGGATAGAGTCGGAAAACACCCAAAAAGAACTGGAGAAAAGGCGAGCCGAGGCTGAATTGAAAAATTTGCAGAACCAGTTGAATCCACATTTTTTGTTCAATACACTCAACAACATTTATTCTCTTATTACCTTCAGCCCCGAGAAGGCACAACAGGCTGTGCATGACCTGAGTAAGCTGTTGCGGTATGTCCTGTACGAGAATACAGGCAATTATGTTCCATTGGAAAGAGAACTCGACTTTATACGGAATTATATAGAGCTGATGAGATTACGCTTATCGGACAAGGTAAAGTTGGATGTATCCCTTCCTCAAGCCGTAACGGGTATGAATATTGCTCCACTCCTGTTTATTTCGTTGATAGAGAATGCGTTCAAGCATGGTGTGAGCAATAATTGCCAATCGTTTGTCAGTATTTGCATTGAAATCGTACCACAAGAAAAAATCAGTTGTTGTATCGAAAACAGCTTTTTCCCTAAAAATGAACATGATAAAAGTGGTTCGGGCATAGGATTGGAAAATCTGAGGAGACGGCTCGAACTACTGTATCCCAATAGTTATTTGTTACATACGGAACAAACCGGTGACCGGTATTCTACGTTGCTAACCTTGTTCCTAAAACCGGAATACAAATGAACCTGAAATGTTGTATTGTAGATGATGAGCCTTTGGCTTTGGACTTGCTTGAAAGTTACGTGCAAAAAACACCCTTCCTTACATTGTGCGGCAAATTTACCGATGCAATTTCGGCTCTTGACTTTATTAATCGGGACGATATAGACTTGGCTTTTCTCGATATACAGATGCCTGATATAAATGGAATGGAACTTTCCAAAATGATACGGAACAGATGTCGTATCATATTTACGACAGCTTTCAGCCAATATGCAGTTGACAGTTATAAAATCCCGGCTATAGATTATCTGCTGAAACCTATCAGTTATGCAGACTTTCTGGAGGCGTGCAACAGGGCTGTTGAGTGGTTTGAACTGAAAAATAAACATGTCCAAACAGAAAATGGTAATACTGGAATAGAATCGATTTTCGTAAAATCGGATTATAAACTTCGGCAGATAGAGTTAAAGAAAATATTGTATATCGAAGGTTTGAAAGACTATATAAAAATCTATCTTGAAGATGAGCCCCATCCTGTACTTTCTTTGATGAGCTTGAAATCTATGGAAGAAATGCTTCCTTCGTCCCGTTTTATGAGAGTGCATCGCTCATTTATCGTACAACCGGATAAAATCAAAATTATCGAGCGTAACCGTATTGTTTTCGGGAAACAATATATTCCCATTTCGGATTCATATAAAAATGAATTTGCAGAATTTCTAAACCGTCGTTCGGTAAAGACTCATGGCAATCCTTCTCAAGAATAGCTTTCATATTTATAAAAAATGGCTAATTTTGTTTTCTCTTATTTTACATATACATCGGAGAGGACTTTATATCAATGTATTGGACACTGTTTTTTACTTTTGCTAAAATCGGAATGTTTACTATCGGTGGAGGATATGCCATGATACCTCTGATAGAGAGGGAAATTGTAAACAAAGGTTGGCTCGACTCCAAAGATTTCATGGATATTTTTGCTGTTACGCAATCACTGCCGGGTGTATTTGCCGTCAATATATCTATTTTCGTGGGGTACCGATTAAGAAAAATAAAAGGTAGCATAGTCTGCGCTTTGGGCAGTATCTTACCGGCTTTTGCAGTCATGTTATCGATTGCTGTATTTTTTACTCATTTTCAAGATAATGTATGGATATCAAAAATATTTAACGGGATACGACCTGCAGTGGTGGCTCTGATTCTCGTGCCTTGTATCCATACTGCACGAGCCATCCGGTTAAGAGGCCTGAATATCATATTCGTAATTGCAGGAGCACTACTTATATGGTTGGCAGGAATATCTCCTGCATATATCGTACTGGGGGCTATCGTAGGAGGATTCGTTTACACATTCTGGATAAAAGAAAAGATAGGTGGTAAAATATGATATACTGGCAGTTATTGTGGGTTTACCTGAAAATCGGTATTTTGGGATTTGGCGGAGGATATGCCATGTTGTCACTGATACAGCATGAAGTTGTCGACAAGTATCACTGGCTCGACCTGAAGTCTTTTACCGATATCGTTGCCATATCGCAAATGACTCCCGGTCCCATCGGTATCAACAGTGCGACATATATCGGCTACTCGGCAACCGGGAGTGTCTGGGGTGCCGTAGTTGCTACGATAGCGGTATGTCTCCCCTCCTTTTTAATGGTGCTCGTTATTTCGTATTGTTTTGTCAAATTCAGAACCAATAAATTTGTAAAAGCTGCTTTTGCCGGATTGAGACCGATGACTGTTTCTCTGATTGCAGCGGCAGTTCTATTACTGATAAACAAAGAAAATTTTATTGATTATAAAAGCTTGATTATTTTTGTAATGTCATTTATCCTGCTTTGGAAATATAATCTTCATCCTATATCGATGATATGTCTGGCCGGTGTTGCGGGGCTGATATTGTATTGGTAAATTACAGCGAAATTCGCTTAAAATATAATTAATGTTAACTTATGCGTTTTTCTGCCGAATAATTATGTTATGTAACATAAAATTCTATATATTTGTACTGTGTTTTTCATGGTATTAGATTTAAGGTTAATGAAGATTGGTTGTCGTGAGACAACCTTTTTTTATAAATTCGTATTGTTTTTTAGACAAAAACAAGTACTCCAATGGTGTGTTGAAAATATACGATTATCCATAATTCCAATAAGAGCTTGTTTGATTTTTCCAAAAAAAGTAATTTGTTGTTGAGTGAGGTGAGATTGTAGTGTTTGTCGATGGTGGGCATTTCACTGTCGTACGTTCCTGCCCTTCTCGAAAGGAAAGATAAAATAGAAAAAGTATCTCTAAAGAAATTTCCAAAGCCGGCCCGAACGAAAGATGAACAGGCTCTAATTTATTTTTAAAATTATTGGTTATCTTTGTATACATAATATCGACAATATTTATTTTTTTGAAATAATTTCTGGATTAATATTTTGATTTTTAATTATTTATATTTAATATTTTATACTGATTCGTTTTTGTTTGCATTATGATACAAAAGTATAAAGAGGTCAATGATTCTTTTTCTTACTGGAAATTAATTTTCCATTTGGGTTGTGATTCCGGCTTTTATTCAGAATTCAACAATATGGTATTGGCCATGATTTATTGTCTGAAATCCCAGATAAGATTTTCTATGTATTCGGCAGATGCAAATTTCGGATATAAAGATGGTTGGCAAGATTATTTTTTACCTTTTTGTGAGGAGGTGAATGACAAGTTTCACCATAAATATAATGCACGTACTGAAAACCCTTGGTTCTCTGTTCACGGTCTGGCCCGTTGGGAGTATTTACTATGGCGATTGAAGCACAAGCATACTTATCTTACGTTTGACTTATTTTGCAAATTCCGGCAGGTCTCATGTGCCCGAATCGAGTATTCTATTCCTCAATTAGAGCTGAAAGGAGATTTGCGCACTGTCGCTCATGAAATCATAAAAATGATTTATCGCTTCAATCCCGAGACTTTGAGTGAGATACGGAAATTGATACAGCCTCTGGATTTACCGGATAAATATATCGGGTTTCATATTCGTGGTGGCGATAAGTTTACCGAACATGAATTGTTGCAATGCTCGGCATATATCGATAAAGCGGAAAAATTGTCTTTGTTGAGAAAAGCTTTTGTCTTAACTGATGATTATAGAATCATTGAGACGTTGAAGCAAAATTATCCTCAGTGGCGTTTCTATTCTTTGACAGAATCTTCGGAAAGAGGATATTTCCATGCAAAATTTCAAAGTCAGGATAAAGAAAGCAAGAAAAAAGACTTGATAAAATTGTTTGCTTCAATGGAAATATTGAGAATGTCAGAACTGTTTGTCGGTACATTCAGCTCTAATGTCGGAATGTTTTTAGGAATGTGTATGGAGAAAGAACGGGCATATGGGGTGGATTTCGACGAATGGCTTCTGTGGTAAATACTACAAAGCTATAAACCGAATATCAAAAAAAGTGAGGCTGCCTCGTTTCTCGTCTAATCATCGATTTTACTTAAATGAAAGTGATGTATAGAATGCGTATTTTTCGTATTTTTGTCTCATTATGGAACAGCAACAATCTTCTTTCAAGAATAAAGAACGCGTAGATATACATGAGCCGCGGAGGTTTAAAGTAAGAATTTTCAATGATGATTTCACAACCATGGATTTTGTTGTGGAAATACTTACTACTGTTTTCTTCAAATCGCAGGCCGAAGCGGAACGGCTTATGCTACAGGTACATAAAAGCAATTCTGCCGTAGTCGGAGTCTATTCTTATGACATTGCGTTGTCTAAAGTACAAAAAGCTACCCATATGGCTCGAAGTAAGGGCTTTCCCCTCCGACTTACTGTAGAGCCAGAAGATGAATAAGTTATCGAAGGAAAAATATGGATATAAAAAATACAGAGTTTGTCGACGTTGCATTTTCTTACGCACAACATAAAGCTACTGAATTGCGGCATGAATTTATCATGCCGGAACATCTGTTATGTGCTTTTCTCACCCAAAGACCGTTTATAAATGCACTGGAAGACTGTTTCTGCAACATTCAAGAGCTTGCTGACCGCATAGAAGCTTATCTGACAAAAGAGATAGAAAGTATCCCTGAAGGTGTGGAATATCATCTGGAGATTTCGGCTCAGCTCAACTCTTTGCTACAACATGCTTATATAATGCTCAACTACTCGAGCGCCGAGGAACTGGATGTCCCCCACCTTATACAGGGAATGCTCCGATTACAGGATTCGTGGGCTTGTCATTTTCTCAAAGAGACTTTGGGTGAAGAAATGCCTGAGTTTCTTAGTTGCCTGATTTCTCAGTATGAAGCGGTTGAATACGAGGATGAAATGCCTATCTCTGATGAACAGGGGAAAAAAGAGGGTTGGAAAAGTTATGTAACGTGTCTCAATGATTGCTTAAAGGAACATAATCCACTTATAGGCCGGGAAAGCGAGTTGGAACGTACGATACAGGTGCTTTGCCGCAAGGAGAAGAATAATCCGCTTCATGTCGGTGAACCCGGTGTGGGAAAGACTTCTCTCGCTTATGGATTGGCTGCCCGTATCGAAGCGGGTAACGTCCCTGAACGGCTTCGGGGTTTCCGTATTTACGAGTTGGATTTGGGGGCTTTGCTGGCCGGTACTCAGTATAGGGGGGATTTTGAAAAACGGTTGAAAGCAATCATGGATGGTGTACAAAATGAAGGGCATGCCATTGTCTATATCGATGAAATACACAACCTCATCGGTGCCGGACGTACGGGAGATGGCTCTATGGATGCGTCCAATATGCTGAAACCTTATCTGGAAAACGGGGACATACGTTTCATAGGTTCTACGACTTATGAAGAATTTAACCGATATTTTTCCCGCAGTAAAGGTTTGGTTCGTCGTTTTCAACAAATAGATATACTGGAGCCAAGTATAGAGGAGACAATACATATCGTGGAGGGCTTGAAGGAGAAATATGAATCATATCACGGGGTAGTTTATGAACTTGATGTCATTCCTTATGCCGTCAGGGCAAGTGCCCGCTATATCAATGACAGATTTCTTCCTGACAAGGCGATTGATTTGGTGGATGAAGCCGGAGCTTACAGGGAAATGCATCCTACCCCTTCGGCTCAACAACAAACAGTAGATAAAAACCTGATTACGGAGATACTGGCCCGTGTTTGTAAAGTCGATGCGCTTGCGATGAAGGAAGATGATGCTTCTACTCTAGAGACTTTGTACGAACGTATCAGTGCAAAAATATATGGTCAGGACGAAGCTGTGCGCCAAGTAGTGGAGGCTGTACAGATGTCGAAAGCCGGATTGCTGGACGAGAACAAGCCATTGGCCAGCTTTCTTTTTGTCGGCCCTACCGGAGTAGGAAAAACAGAGGTGGCCAAAGTTCTTGCTTCTGAATTGGGCATATCTTTGCAACGGTTCGATATGAGCGAGTATACGGAGAAACATACCGTCGCCAAGCTTATCGGCTCTCCGGCAGGTTATGTGGGATATGAAGACGGGGGACTACTGACTGATGCGATACGGAAAACACCTAACTGCGTATTGCTGCTTGACGAGATAGAAAAGGCTCATCCCGATATATTCAATATTTTACTACAGGTAATGGACTATGCGGTACTTACTGATAATAAAGGGCGTAAAGCCGATTGCCGCCATGTGATACTCATCATGACTTCCAATGCCGGTGCGCAATATGCCCGTCAAGCTTCTGTCGGGTTCAACAGCCGAATAGCTGCCGGAGAAGTCATGCTTAAGCAGGTGAAGAAGACTTTCAAACCGGAATTCATAAACCGGCTGTCAGCCACAGTCGTCTTTCATGATATGGATTACCGAATGGCTTCACTTATCCTTGACAAAAAACTTGGAGAATTGAATCAGAAATTGACAGCGCGACGAATATCCATGGAACTTAGAGATGAGGCTCGGAAATGGTTACTTCTACGAGGTTTTTTACCTGAATACGGTGCCCGGGAAATGGACCGGGTCATAGCTTCATCCCTGAAACCTCTTTTGATGCGGGAAATCTTATTCGGGTCTTTGAAAAAAGGAGGAAAGACTTCTGTTCTTGTTGAAGATGATACATTGAAACTACAGCTTACGGAATCTGAAAAAAGTATAGATGAAGAAACTAATGCCGGGAGGGATTAGAAGATGGTTTACAGACTGACCGATGAGCTTATATTTCCCGACCCTCATTACGGGGACCCGGACGGATTGCTGGCTGTGGGTGGTGATCTTTCCATCGACCGGCTTATACTGGCTTACTCTAACGGAATATTTCCCTGGTATGCTTTTCGAGAAGGTATTATACAATGGTGGTGCCCTTTAGACCGCTTTGTCATTTTCCCGAATGAGATACATGTCTCCCACTCTATGCGCACCCTTATCCATAAGGGAAAATATCGTATAACCATCAATCGGGCTTTTAATGAGGTCATATATCATTGCAGCCGTTTGCGTATCCATCAAAACGGGGCTTGGCTCGGACCGGAAATGACAGAGGCATATACCCGCTTGTATGAGCAGGGATTTGCCGCCAGTGTAGAGGTATGGGATAAAGATGCATTAGCGGGCGGACTTTATGGGGTGACATTGGGACGATGTTTTTTCGGTGAAAGTATGTTTTCATTGGTTCCTAATGCTTCAAAACTGGCTCTTGTTTACTTGGCAGACTTTTTTCATGAAAATGGCGGTGTCATGATAGATTGCCAGTTTGAAACTCCTCATCTGCTATCCATGGGAGGCCGACACATAGATTATGATACCTATATGGGATATTTGCGGAAATGAGAGGGGTTTCATTGATTTTTTCGAGTTCTCGCGCTGAGATTAAGAGCTGTTGTCCAAATTTTCCGATAAGGAAATTATTTGCATTTTCTTCCGGTCTTTTTTTCGTTTTCACTTGTCAAATAGCCTGCTATTAAAAACAGAAAAACATCCTCGAAAGATATTCATACACCTGGCCCGAGCAAAATTCAGCCAGGGCTCTTTGAGCTGATAATTATCTTAATATATTTTTCTCCGGCTCTTGGTTATTTTTGTTATATTTGACGATGACAGAAAATAATTATGAATTTGCTTTATGAAGAATGTGATAGATAAAATAAATTCTTTATATCCGATTTCCGACGATACCATACAAACGCTTAAAGAAAATGTGAGTTTGTGCCATTTTCCTAAAAGATTTCAACTGATAAAAGCAAACCAGTTTTGTAAATCGGCTTATTTTATTGAAAAAGGGATGACTCGTTCTTTCTGGCTGGTAAACGGTGAAGAAATAACGACGTCTTTTGCGTGGGAAGGGAGTATCGTTTTCAGTATGGATGAGCTATACTATAATAAAATGAGCGAGGAATTTGTAGAAACACTTGAGGATGTTGTTGCTTATAGGATATCACTAAATGATTTGCTCCGGCTTTTCCAGACTAATATCGAACTGGCTAATTGGGGGAGAATTATTCATCAGAACGAATACCGGCGCTTGCACCGTTCCCATAAAGAGCATCTTACTCTATCGGCCAAGGAAAGATATAAGAAGTTTATGCAACAGTTTCCCCAGGTGTGCCAGCGGGTACAGCTGGGATATATCGCGTCTTATCTGGGTATAACGCTCTCGACACTCAGTCGTCTCAGAGCTCAAAAATAGTTATGACAAGACAGGTATTTTCAAATTATACAGGGTTGAAGCTTCTTGTCGGGCAGAGGGTTTAGAAAAAAAATGTTTGGCACATATCATTTACAGAAAAGGGGAAATGTACCGGTCTCCAGAAAATGTGAAATAATCATTACAGTATAAAGGATTGATTTTCTTTGCTATGAGTTCTAATGCAAATTAGAGATAAATTATTTGCTCGTTGTCAAAACGAGCTGAGGCTTGTTGCTGAATGTTATAAAATATCTCTGTGTCTCATTGTATTTTTCTTCAATAAATTTTGGATAAATCTTAATATTTTGACGCAGGACAAATTTTAGAATTTGTAAGTTACTTATCTTTGCGGCATCATAAAATGCGCTGATTACAATAATATAATTTATAAATTCATCATGCAAAAAATTTCTTCCGCTGCTTTTGCAGACACTAAACCGCATTACGAACTGCTGGATGGCCTTAGAGGTGTTGCAGCCCTCCTTGTCATATGGTATCATGTATTTGAAGGTTTTGCAACAAGTCCCATCGACCAACGATTCAATCATGGGTATCTGGCTGTCGACTTTTTCTTTATTTTATCAGGATTTGTTATCGGTTATGCTTATGACGACCGCTGGAAAACATCCATGACAATAAAAGATTTTATAAAGCGCCGGTTGATACGTCTGCACCCGATGGTCGTTATGGGAGCCGTTTTAGGGGCTATTACATTCTATATACAAGGTTGTGAAAAATGGGATGGTACACAAGTTTCCATATCCATGTTGATGCTCGCAATGCTTCTCAATCTGTTCTTGATTCCGGCAATACCGGGTTCAGGCCATGAGGTTCGCGGCAATGGAGAGATGTATCCGCTAAATGGGCCCAGCTGGTCTTTATTTTTCGAATATATCGGTAATCTTCTGTATGCGTTGTTTATACGTAGAATGTCTACCAAGGCTCTTACAGTTCTTGTCATTTTTGCCGGAATCGGATTGGCGTCATTTGCCATCTCCAACCTTTCCGGTTTCGGACATTTGGGTGTAGGCTGGTCATTATTGGATTACAATCTGCTCGGAGGTTTTCTTCGACTGCTGTTTTCGTTCTCTATGGGATTGCTGATGTCCCGTGTTTTCAAACCGGTACATATCCGAGGAGCTTTTTGGATATGTAGTTTGACAATCGCTGTTCTTCTCTCCGTACCTCACATCGGAGGAACCGAAGCTTTATGGATGAATGGTATTTACGATTCGGTATGTTCTATTATCATTTTCCCGATACTGGTATATCTGGGAGCTTCGGGAAAGACAACAGACAAAGGAACATCAAGAATCTGTAAGTTTTTGGGAGATATATCCTATCCTCTGTATATTGTACATTATCCTTTCATGTACTTGTTCTATGCATGGGTTTGGGGAGAAAAACTAACTTTTTCCCAAACTTGGCCTGTCGCTTTGGGCTTATTCTTCGGAAACATTCTATTGGCGTATCTCTGTCTGAAGTTGTATGACGAACCGGTAAGAAAATGGTTAAGTAAAAGATTTTTAGTAAAAAAATAGAATTAAAGATATCGGAGTAGTTGTCTGGATAAGATAATTAATTAACTTTGTTAAGTTTTCTATTTTTAATAACTATTTTTAGAAATAAGATGCCATGTATAATATATTTTTATTATGAAAATGATTAATTGTAAAAAATCACTGGTTATTTGGGTTGCCGGAGCATTGATATGTGGAACACTTTCTGCTCAGGAGAGTGATTTTGATTTGTCCTCCCAAAGATCGGAATCTCAAGACGTTTTGCCTGTTCCCGGTAAAAAATTGGATCATCAGGGAATAATCATCAACCCTACTCCGCAAAGATTGGTTTTCCATAAAGAAAGTACGCTCAATATATCAGAAGGAGTATGTCTAAAAGACAGACAAGATAAATTTTCCAACGATTTGGGTTTTGTCACCTTTAATAAAAAAGGGGTGAAACTTTCTATTGATTTCGGAACGAAGGTGGCATCAAAACGAGGGGCAAAAGCTATATCGGGCTCATATGTCATGAGTATAGACAGTAAGGGGATATCGATTACAGGTTATGACGAAAAAGGTGCTTTTTATGGAATACAGACCCTCAGACAACTTGTTGAAAGCCCGGCGACAGCGGGAGGGAAATTGCCTTATCTGGAAATAAATGATTACCCGGACTTGAAATACAGGGGTGTAGTCGAGGGATTTTACGGAACTCCTTGGTCACATGATGTAAGGATGTCATTGATTGATTTTTACGGTAAATTCAAAATGAATACTTATCTGTATGGTCCCAAAGACGACCCTTATCACAGCTGCCCGAACTGGAGACTTCCATATCCTGAAAAAGAGGCTAAGAACATTGCGGAGCTGATACAGGCTTGTAAGCGGAACCGGGTGGATTTTGTCTGGGCTATACACCCGGGACAGGATATCAAATGGAATGAGGAAGATTATAAAAACCTCATTAACAAATTCAACTGGATGTATGACCTCGGTGTGCGTTCTTTTGCTATCTTTTTCGATGATATTTCGGGAGAAGGAACTAATCCGGTGAAGCAGACGGAATTGCTGAACAGATTGACCAATGACTTTGTGAAAGCAAAAGGGGATGTATCGTCTTTAATTGTCTGCCCGACCGACTACTCCAGACTTTGGGCCAACCCGACTCCCCAAGGAAGTTTGGCCATATACGGAGAGACACTTGACCCATCGGTCGAGGTTTTCTGGACAGGGGATGTCGTTTGTAGTGATTTGACAAAAGAGACGTTGGACTGGGTAAACTCCCGCATCAAAAGACCGGCCTATTTCTGGTGGAACTATCCGGTTACCGACTATGTACGGAATATAATTTTACAAGGTCCGGTATACGGACTGAATACGTCTCTTAACAGTACCCATTTATGCGGTATAGCCAGTAACCCGATGGAGCATGGCGAGGCTTCGAAGCTGGCTTTGTACGGGGTTGCCGATTATTCATGGAATACAGCAAACTATAATCCTATAGACAATTGGGAAAGAGGTTTAGGAGAATTGATGCCCGAAGCAAAAGAAGCGTACCGGACTTTTGCCATCCATTCTTGTGACACGGAAACCGGCTATCGCAGAGATGAATCGTGGGAAACAAACACTTTCAGAATGGACAATTGGACTGAAAGCGATTATCAGGCTCTCCGGGAAGAATTTGACAGAGTAGAAAAAGCTCCTGAAGAGATTAAGAACGGATGTACCAATCGTGTATTGTTCAAAGAGTTGCAACCTTGGCTTATAGAGTTCGGCAAATTAGGGACGAGGGGAAAACTGGCATTAGAACTTATGCGTATTTATCGTTCTGGTCAGGATAATGCTGTTTTTTGGAACAAATATGTACAAAACCTGATGAGTAAGGAAGAGCGGGAAAATTACGAAGCTCATAAATCGGGGACCATGAAACTACAGCCGTTTTATGAAAATGCCATGGATGATATGGGTTATGGATTTTTGGCAAGGCTGATGGGTGAAACTCCGATGTATTATAAAGGTATAGGTTCATTCAATAATGCTAAAACGACGTTGTCCAAACTGATGTTCGATAACGACTCTACAACTTATTACACTTCCGGTATTGCTCAAAAGACGGGAGACTGGATAGGGATAGATTTGGGAAGTGTCCGGAATATTTCCGATATTTCTATTTTGCAAGGAAGGAACTCTGTTGATGACGTTGACTACTTCGACCATGCACTACTGGAATATTCTGAAGACGGAACAGCCTGGACGCCTTTATCTAAAGAGCTGAAAAAGCAATATGTGATTCAGTGGAACGGAGAGCCTGTAAAAGCCAGATATGTGCGATTGAAAAGGCTCGAATCTGCCCGGACAAATTATGCTGCCATACGTTCGTTTGATGTGAATCCGGTTCGGATTGAAAATTTAGGATTTCATTTGGATGCGGAAAACCAGCAAGAAGCCCTTTATGCGTTTGACAAACGTTTAGGTACATCTTATAAAAATCAGGGTATTCTTACTTTTGAAGTGCCGGAAAATGTCAAAGGTTATATTTTATTGATAAAACCGATTGCAGCTACGTCTTCCGCTAAAATCAAACAACTCAAAACGGATGGTACACCGGTGTCTGAGACCGCTATCGACTCAGCATATTATACAACGGAGCTTAGTGATGGTGTATCTCAAATACAGATAGAAGGTGATGTAGAATTATTTGAAATTGTTCCTCAATTCAAATAGATAACTAAAGATATTTTATCGCATCCAAAACAGAAAAAGCCGTGTTTTAAGTTTTACTCTACACGGCTTTTTCTGTTTTTTTATTATAAAGACCTATTCTATTTTGACAGATGCTTATTTATAAAATTCCATGCTCCTGTTTTATAGTAGCGATGTCCCTCATTACCGATATAAAGCTCACAATTATCAGGCACTCCAGCTGCTGTATATATTTTCTTCAGGTCTGCAAAAGCTTTTTGAGCCTCTTTCAAAGGAAACATAGGATCTTTTTTCCCATTTAAAGCACAGAATAAGCGAGGGGCTGTCAATCCTGCAATATCGGCCATCTCACCGTATTCCAATATCCCCGGGATGTAATTGCAGTCGCAATGATACATTGCTCCAATACTTTTTGTAAATGTGCTGAAATATGAAGCAGGAATTGACATCGATATACGGGTGTCACACGCTCCGGCAAAAAGGGTTGTAGTACCTCCTCCGGAATTACCGGAAACAATAATATTTTTCTTATCAACGGGTAATTCTGCCAATGCCCAATCTATCAGTTTGGAAATATCCCACACTCTGTCTCCGATAGGTGTACGTCCAACCAGCAAATCTTGCATCAATAATGTACGACAGGAATACGGTATATCTTTTGCCTTATCTTCCGGGGTACGAGTCTTCCCGAAACCTCTCGAAGTAGGAGCAATTGCAATAAAACCATTTTGTACTGCCTGTACAGCGACATTTCGTTCACCCACTTCACCTTCAATACGCTCTTGTTCAGAGAGATATATCCCGGCATAGGTTTCCGTATTTTTTCCATGCCCATGCGGTGTTATCATTAAGGGCAATTTTCCTTCTTTATTTTTAGGCAATAATAATACAAACGGCAGAGGTACGTTGGGCTCAGTCCATATCTCCCATCTTTCTCTAATGGCATATCCTATATCTTCTGAATCAATCTTCCGAGCTTTAACTTCAAATGAGGCCAATTGTTTTTCTAACTTAGTGATACCCAGTCTTTCTTTTAATTTATCCCTAAATTCTTTTTGCCAGATTTCAAACTCCTTATATGTGGTGCCTTTGAATGCATATTTCATTTCGGCACAGTTATAGAGGTCTTGATAATAAACTGAAGATGAAAAACTATCTTGATAAGCAAAATTCCGTTCTTTAGGGGTATCATTTTTCTGGGTTATCTTCTTGCTGTTTGCACATTGAGTCATAAATAATGCACTTGATAGTAATGCTGACCAATAAATTATTGACTTCATTTTTATAAAAAAACTTTATTTTTAACGTAGATGATTCTAATGATAGACAAATATACATGATTATCAACTAAAGTATTGTCATTGTGACAATCATAAATCTTTTGAAAGGATAATTAATGTTAATTAAAAGCATTTTATCATCAAATAATTATGTTATATAACATATATCATCTATATTTGCATTGTGTTTTTCATAGTATTAGATTTAAGGTTAATGAAGATTGGTTGTCGTGATGACAACCTTTTTTTGTTTATACGCTTTCTTATATACAAAGAATCTCATATATGAAGAGGTAAAAGACTACCAACTCTTATTCTATGGAAGATAAATTTGCCAATAGTAAAATATAAGCCAGACAGAAACAATAGAATATCCAATTTATTGTAATAGCTAAATCTGAAAAAAATCGTTGCCGGATTGAGCCAGCAACGATTAATATGTCTGATATTTCTTGCAGCCTGTCGTGGTTGTAAAATCAATTTTTTACAGGACGTACCGACCGTCCATAGTAACTGGCATTTCCTGCCCAACGGATCTGAGTCGGTTGCAACTCCAAATAATAGGCATAATCGTTATTACCGGCATTACGATATTGGGATGTCCAATAATAACCTACTTTTCCTCCGTTAGAGACTACTGTTCCCGGGTTGATACGGCAGCCGGTTGCCGGAAGGAAGAGCCCGCCTATCAATTCTTCGTCAGTAATCTGACGTGCTGTAGTATTTTCTATACGACCGCTTTTCTTCGGAGGTGTAAACAAATATCCGTAAACGTCCTTACCGTCTTCTGTCGTATAATATCCGTACTGGTACGAGGCCTCATTGTACAGTTTTTCTAATTCTGCCTGTGTCGGCAACCGCCATGAGCCTTGAGTTGCCCAATAAGCGATATCGCCATACGATGCGGCAGAAAAGTCTGTGGTCTCAGCAGTACATGCCTCGTCGGTAAACATCTTGCCGCTTATATCTTGGGATACTTTCTTTGCACAAACGGTAAAACTGGTAGTCAAAGCATTTACTCCGCATACACCCCAATTGAAATGATCCATTTGTGAAGAACTTTGAGTGACAGATGACCCGGTATTTCCATCGACATAATTAAAATATTCCCACTGATGGTCGGCAATCTTCCACTCTTCACCCAAATGTTGGAGATTACCTCTCGCCCACTTTATCCCACAGACACTGACATAGTCATTATATTCCGAATTTACATCATTATAAAGTAATCCGCTTGTGTCATCATCATCGTCAGAAGAACATGCGGCAAATCCGAAAGACATTGCAGTGGTTACCGCCATAATCAACAAATTTTTTACGTTCATATTTTTTTATTTTAGAATATATCATCGAAAAGAAACGAACAAAGATAGACATGTTGCCACCGTTTTCAAAATCTATGCTTTAAAAAGATATAATTAACGTTTATTTTTATCTTTTTAGTACAAAAGATTTGTACAGTTCTTTCATAAAGAGTCAAAAAAAATGGATATGACTTAAGATTTAATTATTATGAGTAATAGGAATAAGAGAATCGTAAATTGATTTATTGTTTCACTTGGTTTTTTAATAACGAGAGTAAATTTTTCGTTTTATTTCAGGTAGTTATGCAAGCTTGACAGGTATCCTCACCTCTATCGGTCAAAGTAGGCCTGTCTTGAGATAATTTGAAGAAAATCTACAGTTAATGCTTATAAAGCAAGGTGTTTAATGCAGTAGAAAAGCAATTTGCAATATATAATTTTCTATATTTGTAAAAAAATACGACATGAAAAAATATATATTGATAGCCACAATAGTTTTACTTATCCTTGCCATTGTATTATTTCCTATTCTTGTCAGTTTCTTGTATGGTACTCGACCCAGTGTAACGGAGTTTTGGCTTCAATATACATCGATACTGCTTTCCAGTACATCATTTATAGCGGTAATCTACACGATATGGCAACAAAACAGAGCAAGTATATCTCATGAGGAAGAAATCAAAACCAACTTTAAATTTGCGAGACAAAACTACGACGCACAAATCCTTAATGTAATAGAACGATTTAACAGTGATACCATTGTTCGCTGCCGTAAAAGTTGTGATATTTTGGTTTCAAAATTACAAAACAAGCAAATAGACGAGGAACTAACCCGTATACTAAAATGCGAGGCCTGTGGCTATCTCAATTTAGAAAAGGAAATGGATCAGTTAGTCAATACCGAGACATATAAATATTACTTAGACTTTATGCAAATAACACGTCTTTTCAGTCTCCTTTCCAACTACAACTATAATTATGTAACTGCAAATGCCCTCAGATATGATTATTACTATTACAGGTGGCTTTTCGGACATATACATTTGAAATATCAAAATATACTGAAAGACTTATCTCCCGATAAAATTAAAGACCATGGAAACTACCTGTACACAGAATGGGAATATATAATTGCCCGCTTCGACAAAATAATGTCAGTAAATCGGAGATTACCAGAATGCAATGGTGAATTGAAACCATAACAAAGAAGAAGAATATAAAGAACGCTTAAAAGATGCGAATTACATATTTGAAAAGAATTATTTTAGGTTGTCGTAATTACTTGCATTCTTATTTTTCAGATTTTATAATACTATTCTTTTTCAAAATCAAAGAATTCTCAAATGCAAGGAAAAACCGCAGCCTGCTCTTTCTGATTGTATTTGAGCGAATCTTTGTCAGACATATATGAAGTTATCCTCTCGAAAATAGAGAGGAGTAATTAGGAATCCGGAACTATTATTATTTTCCTGCCTCTTCTAAAGCCTTTTTGAGCCTGTACAGGCGGTCTATCGACGAATTAAATACCGGATTTCCTTCGTGTGCCTGAATTTGACATACTTCTGCATCGAGAAACATTTGTACATCTTCGATGTGTTCGGCCTTCGATAAATCAAATGCCCCTTCGAACTTACATTCTTTTGCCCAGGCAATAATTATCTGGGTCTCGCGTTTTGTATACTCTTTCATCTTGTCTTATTTTATATAAAGTTGTATTTTCCCTGATGTAAATATTCTAAAAACAGAGATACATTCAGGTGCGACTGTTGTTATAAAACAAAAAACAATGAAAAAAGGTCGAATTACCCTGTATCCTGTGGAAACAAAAACTGCGATATCCGTTCCTTTCGCCGACCAAGGCATACGGGCAGGTTTCCCATCTCCGGCACAAGATTATATCGATATTGCTATAGACTTGAACAGGGAGCTAATTAAAAATCCGGAAAGTACTTTTCTGGCAAGAGTCGACGGCAACTCGATGACTGACGCTCATATTGACGATATGGATATTCTCGTTATCGATAAGTCTCTTGACTTGAGAGACGGAGATATTGCCGTATGCTTCATTGACGGAGAATTTACGGTAAAGTATGTAAATGTGAACAAGGAAAAAAAAGAGATTCGGCTCGTTCCGGCTAATCCTGAGTATTCTCCTATACTGATAACACCGGAAAATGAATTTATAATATGGGGAGTCGTTACCTATATTGTTAAAAAGGCAAGAAAATAACCGTTTAACACAATTAATTGTTTTCTTTGTTTCTGAAGAACAGTGTGGGTATTCTATGATAGGGCTTATCGATTGTAACAATTTTTTCGTTTCTTGTGAGCGGGTGTTCGATCCGTCTTTAGCTGGGCAGCCTGTTATTGTACTCAGTAATAATGATGGTTGTGTGGTTGCCCGTAGTAATGAAGCTAAAGCCCTCGGAATAAAAATGGGAATTCCGGTATTTCAAATCAGGGAGTTGATAGAGACGAATCATGTGGCCGTATTTTCCAGCAATTATTCTTTATATGGAGATATGTCGCATCGGGTGATGACAACAATAGACCGGCTTGTTCCTGAGATAGAAATTTATTCTATTGATGAAGCGTTTATCAACTTCGAGGGATTTCAAATGTCCTCTCTTCCCGATTATGCCCAACAGCTTACGAAAACCATCCGTAAAAATACCGGTATTCCTGTCTGTCTTGGAATTGCACCTACAAAAACTTTGGCAAAAATAGCGAACAGGTATGCAAAAAAGTATCCGGGATATAAAAATGTCTGTATTATCGATAGTGAGGAGAAGCGTGTCAAAGCCTTAAAGTGTTTTCCTATTGAAGACGTGTGGGGCATAGGCAGGCAATACAAGCAAAAGCTCAACTATTACGGTATCGAAACGGCATGGGATTTCATACAAAAAAACGAAAGTTGGATACGGAAGCAAATGTCTGTCACGGGGGTACGTACATGGCTTGAACTTAAAGGTATCTCTTGTATAGCTATTGAGCAAAATCCGTCCGGTAAGCAAAACATCTGTACGTCTCGGAGTTTTGGAGAAGAAATTTCGGATTTTCCGGTTCTTCTGGAATCGGTGGCATACTTTACCGCATCTTGTGCTCGTAAATTACGGGGCCAGAAAAGTGTAGCGGGGATTATTACTGTGTTTCTATATACAAACCGGTTCAAGAAAGAAGTTCCCCAGTATTATCCGTCTATAACGGTACATCTTCCTGTCCCTTCTGCCAATCCCGGAGAACTTATCAAATATGCCCGGATGTCATTGAAACAGATTTACCGTCCGGGATATAAATACAAAAAAGCTGGAGTCATTGTTTCTGACATTACGTCTGCATCCAATGTCCAATGTAGTCTTTTCGACGCTACTGACCGACATAAACAAGCTAAGATTCTCTCTGTCATCGATACGGTAAACCGTAAATATGGAACCGATACTCTCCGCAGTTGTGCCCAACCTCCCAATTGTTTCCGGAAGTGGAGCCTTAAAAGCCAGTATATCAGCCGGCGATATACTACTAATATAAATGACATCATTGTTTTGAATTGTAAATAGAAGAGCCGATTGTCCAAACTTGTTTTGCCTGAATTGCTGCCTTCAACCACTATTTCCCGGATAAAAAAAATACTCTTTTTATTTGCATTGCATTTATTTTTCCAAAAATATGTAATTAGGGTTATAATATCCGTAATTTATCTACTGTGTAGTATAAACTTCTTCACTACATTTGTATACGAAAATGAAATATATATCAAAGATATAAAACCATGTCAAAAAATATTCTGATTTTATCGTCCAGTCCCCGTTTAGGTGGTAATTCGGACACGCTTTGCAACGAATTCATGCGCGGAGCTATAGAAGGTAAAAATCAAGTAGAAAAAATCTTTCTGCGAAATAAGACCATCTACCCTTGCACGGGATGTGGTGTGTGTAGCCAATACCAAAAACCTTGTCCACAAAAGGACGATGCTGCAGAGATTATTGGCAAGATGCTTGCTGCAGATGTAATTGTCATGGGGACGCCGGTCTATTTTTATGCTATGAGTGCTCAAATGAAGATATTGATTGACCGTTGCTGTGGTCCTTATACAGAGATGAAGAATAAGGAGTTTTATTTTATCGCCACGGCGGCTGAAGAGAACGAGGAAATTATGGACCGTATTGTTGCCAACTTTATGGGATTTCTCGACTGTCTGGAGAACCCGGTGATAAAAGGCACAGTCTTTTGTGGCGGGGTATGGCATGTCGGGGAGATTAAAGGCAATCCGAAGTTGCAAGAAGCATTTGAGATGGGTAAACGTGCATAAGGGGGGCAATAAATGACACTTGGTGATTTTCTGAAGCATATTTGTTCCGGAGGGAGTCTTGATACCCCGGAGATTTGTCAATTCATGGATAAGATGAGTGACGAAGCTCGACGCATTACTTTCGAAATAAATAACGCTTATCATACACAGGAGGAACTCCGTGTCCTGATGTCGCGACTGCTCGATAAACCTGTGGACAGTACGTTCAAGATATTCCCTCCATTTTATACTGATTTTGGAAAAAATATCACAATCGGCCGGAATGTCTTTATCAATGCTTGTTGCCATTTTCAGGACCATGGGGGGATAACGCTGGGAGACGGTTGTCTTATCGGTCATAATGTGGTTTTTGCTACGCTCAATCATGGCATTGCACCAGATGACCGTGCTTCGATGTATCCAGCACCGATTAGACTGGGTAAAAATGTTTGGGTTGGCTCGAACAGTACTATCCTGCGTGGCGTGACAATCGGTGATAACGCTATCATTGCAGCCGGGTCTGTCGTTACAAAAGACGTGGCGGGAAATACTATTGTAGGTGGTGTTCCGGCGAAGTGTATCCGCCATATTGACATCAACAAACATATTCCCCAAAAGCTGTAGTTCATGAAAGCGAAGTCTGCTTCTTGTCGTGTGGCTATGCCGGTCAAGCCGTCTGAGCGACACATTATTTTGGACGTGTTGCGTGGAGTGGCTTTGTTGGGTATTGCACTGGCCAATTTTACGGAGTTTTCGCTCTATTCGTTCCTTCCGACGGAGGCAACAGAATCCATGTCGACCGTAGATGTTGACCGGATTGTGCGTTATTTGCAATATACCTTTGTCGACGGGAAATTCTACACCATTTTCTCGTTGTTGTTCGGTATAGGATTTTCGATTATCATCGCCAATGCCGTGGAGCGTGGAACCAACGGTTTCCGTATTTTTTATCGACGGATGGTGATATTGTTATCGGTCGGTTTTTTGCACTTGATGTTTCTTTGGAGTGGAGATATTCTGATGCTTTATGCTTTGTTGGGGATGTTGTTACCGCTTTTCCGTAATGTCTCTAACCGGATGTTACTGGTATCGGCTTTCGGATTGTTAGCTGTTCCCATAGCGGTAGATTTTACCGTGGAACTTTCCGGCATTTATCCGTCAGCTTCTGTTGTAAAACTTCAGCAAACCTATTGTGACAAATATGGCATTACGGATGAAAACTTTGCTTATTGGTTACGCGATGCAAAACATTATAGTGGAACTTTTAAATTTCTTGTTCAGGGAGCACTGGTCCGAATTCAGGAATTTATCGACGGCAATCGCTACTTTAAAGTATTGGGACTGTTTCTCTTGGGGTTCTATATCGGTCGTAATCGCCTCTATGCCGATTTGGAGAGCCGCCGACCCGTATTGCGGCAGATTGCCCGTTATGGATTCGGTTTCGGATTGCCATTGTCTCTTTTCTATGCATGGAGTATTATGAATAATTGTCCGCAGAGCCTCGGAGCACATTCCGTACTATACTTTACCAGTGTATTTCCACTCAGTTTTGCGTATGTGGCAAGTATCTGCCTCTGTTTTTTACGTCATCCCCGATGGGGCATATTCCGTTTCTTTGCCATGCCAGGACGTATGGCTCTTACCAATTATATCGGGCAATCATTGTTCGGAATGTTGCTTTTCTATGGTATCGGATGGGGCTTTGGTGCCGAAACAGGACTTGTCTATGTAATCTTGATTGCTATAGGAGTATGGATAGTCCAAGCCCTATTCAGTAACGTCTGGTTACATTATTGCCAATTTGGCCCACTGGAATGGATATGGCGTATGCTGACTTACGGAAGAGTATTCAATCTCCTAAAGAAAAAAAGCGTATGAAAATGCGTAGTGATGCTCTCCTCGCCATGATTCGAGACGGTAAGCCAATGACTCTGTCCCAACAGTTACGTCTGACAGTGCAATTGAGTGTACCGGCTATTATAGCACAACTTTCTTCCATTGTCATGCAATATATCGATGCGGCAATGGTGGGCAGTCTTGGTGCCGAGGAATCAGCCGCTATCGGTTTAGTTTCGACGACCACATGGCTCTTTTGGGGGTTGTGTGTAGCTGCTGCTACGGGTTTTTCTGTACAAGTGGCACACCGTATCGGTGCCGGTGACATGCGAGGGGCAAGGGTCATATTACGTCAATCGGTCACAGCAACGCTTTGTTTCAGTTTGTTATTAGCGTCAATAGGGGCAACGATCAGTAGTGCTTTGCCTGAATGGCTGGGAGGCGATGTTTCCATCCGTCACGACGCGTCGCTTTATTTTCTTATCTTTTCCCTTTTTCTCCCTGCTTTACAGATGAATTTCCTTGCAGGAGGCATGCTCCGATGTAGCGGTAATATGCGTGTACCGAGCCTGCTAGGTGTGGTAATGTGCGTGCTCGATGTCATATTCAACTTCTTTTTGATATTTCCTTCGCGTGAGTGGAACATAGCGGGTTTCTTTTTTACAATGCCGGGAGCAGGGTTGGGAGTCAAAGGTGCTGCTTTGGGAACAGCTGCTGCCGAAGTTGTTGTCGCTACCATATTGTTGAGATACCTTTGGACTCGTTCCGCTGAATTGCGTCTGACCGGAGAACGTGGTAGTTTCCGTCCAGTCTTGAATACTTTGAAAAAGGCTTTACATATCGGTCTACCGATGGGTATAGAGCACATTGTCATTTGTGGGGCTCAAATTATGACAACAGTTATCGTAGCGCCATTAGGTATCTTTGCCATCGCTGCCAATTCGTTTGCCATCACCGCAGAAAGTCTTTGCTATATGCCCGGCTATGGTATTGCCGATGCTGCCACTACATTGGTCGGCCAGAGTTTGGGGGCAAAACGCCGTGAGTTGACCCGAAGTTTTGCGCACATGACCGTATTTATGGGTATGGTTGTCATGGGTATTATGAGGGTATTCATGTATCTTTTTGCACCACAAATTATCGGGTTGATGACTCCTGTCGATGAAATTCGTGAACTGGGTGTGATGGCATTGCGTATCGAAGCGTTTGCAGAACCGATGTTTGCTGCGTCGATTGTCGCCTATGGTGTTTTCGTCGGGGCAACTGATACACTCGTACCGTGTCTGATGAATTTTTTCAGTATCTGGGCCGTGCGTTTGTCTCTGGCTGCTATACTTGCACCGTCATTGGGGCTGAAAGGCGTATGGATAGCTATGTGTGTGGAACTCTGTTTCCGAGGCGCGATTTTTCTCATCCGCCTGAAGCGGGAACGTTGGATGAAAAAAGAGTGACAGGTTTGGATGTTTTGATAAAGGAACGCTGGAGTTTTTTTATTGATAATTGCTTGGGGCAATATCAGTAATTGAGGTTATATTATCTGTAATTTATCTACTATGAGAAATGAGGTTTTGACTTAATTTTGCCATATAAAAATAGAGAGACTGTTGGTTCCAAGAGTAATGGAGTGAGCGTCTTTTTCGAAACAAATAGTCTGACAACTAAAACATTATTACAAATGAAATTAATAAAAGATACCGAATTCGGAGGCGAACGACCTTTGTTTGAATCTCACGACCTCCATATAGACAATGTGACCATTCGCACCGGCGAATCGGCTATAAAAGAGTGCAGCAACATTATAGCTACCAATTGCCGTTTTGAGGGTAATTATCCTTTTTGGCATGTACATGGTTTCAAGATAGACCGCTGTTATTTCGATGTAGGTGGTCGTTCGGCATTATGGTATAGTGACCACCTGAAAATGACAGATACAGTGATTGATGCTCCGAAAATGTTTCGTGAGATGAATGAAATCGATATCGAGAACGTCATAATGAACGATGCAGATGAAGTATTCTGGCGTTGCAACGATATACGTATCAAAAATCTCAAATTGCACGGAGGCACCTACCCTTTTATGTTCAGCAATAACATTTATGTGGATGGTTTGGAGAGCGATAGCAAGTATGTCTTCCAATATGTGAAGAATGTAGAGATACATCATGCCAAAATTACAACGAAAGATGCTTTTTGGGAAGTGGAGAATGTAACCATTTACGACTCTGAACTGAATGGAGAATATCTCGGCTGGCATTCAAAAAATCTGCGTCTGATAAATTGTCATATAACGGGTGAACAACCACTCTGTTATGCACACGACCTCGTGTTGGAAAACTGTACCTTCGGTACTGATTGTGACCGAGCATTTGAATATAGTACATTGCAAGCAGATATTCGCGGTGCTATAACCAACATCAAGAACCCAATGTCCGGACGGATTGTTGCCGATGCAATCGGTTCGGTAACGATTGATGAGAATATCAAGGCTCCGGCTAACTGTGATATTCGTCTCAGAGATGAGCAAACTTGTTTCAATAAATAAGGTGAATGAATATGAAATACAACTTCGATGAGCAAGTACCTCGTCGTGGAACTTGTTCCTATAAATGGGATAGTGCAAAAAATGAAGATGTACTACCCATGTGGGTGGCTGATATGGACTTCCGTACGGCTCCTGCTATCGTCGATGCTTTGCGCCAGCGGGTAGAGCATGGTATCTTCGGATATACCCGAGTACCTGACAGTTATTATAAGGCTGTAACAGATTGGTTTGTTCGTCGTCATGGTTGGGCCATCGGACGCGAATGGATTATTTACACATCGGGGGTAGTTCCTGCTTTGTCGGCCATTATCAAGGCTCTGACTCAACCCGGAGATAGAGTACTGGTACAGACACCAGTCTATAACTGTTTTTTCTCCTCTATCCGCAATAATGGATGCGAGATAGTCTCTTCTCCATTGATTTATGCCAACAATTCTTTTTTCATCGATTTCGACGATTTAGAGAGAAAAACTACTGACCCGAAAGTTAAGGTGATGTTACTTTGTAATCCGCATAATCCTGCCGGGCGAGTATGGACACGTGAGGAACTGACACGTATTGGAGAAATCTGTATTCGTAATGGAGTTATGGTAGTTGCAGATGAAATTCATTGCGAACTAATTATTCCAGATTATGTTTATACTCCATTCGCATCTATTTCAGATGAATTTCTTATCCATTCGATAACATGTTTGTCTCCCAGCAAAGCATTTAATATTGCCGGATTGCAAATTGCGAATATTGTTTGTGCAGATGATGTTGTCCGAGCTAAAATCGACCGCGCGATTAATGACAATGAGGTGTGCGATGTCAATCCGTTTGGTGTAATCGCTACTCAAGCTGCCTATAACGATAGTGAGGAATGGCTGGAACAACTGTTGGATTATCTGAACCAGAACTATCTGTACATGCGGGACTTTTGTAAAACGTATCTACCGGGGTTTCCAATTACCATATTGGAAGGAACTTATCTTGTATGGATGGATTGTCGTAAATTTAGAATTTCGTCAGAGCAACTCGAGCATCGATTGGTCAATGAGGCAAGACTATGGCTTAATGCCGGTAGGATGTATGGTGCTGAGGGAGAAGGTTTCATGCGCTGGAATATAGCCTGCCCTCGTGCAGTATTGATAGAAGGGCTGGAACGCTTCAGAAATTTTGCATATAAAAAGTAATTTACATGATAATTTGGGAAAAAGAATCGTGAAAAGATTAAAATAAAAAATCGTTCGTCTTCATTTTTGTTCGGAACAGGTGTTCTGACTTGTAGCTCAATATTTATTTGTACATACACCGACAGGATGTATGCCATATCTCTCAATACTCATTTTATTTTTTAAGTCGGGCATAAAAATTATGTCCGACTGTTTTTATGACATCACTTTTTTAACAATACCTACAAATACCGATTCGTTCTTTTCAAAATACCTAAATCAAGGGATTTTACAATTTTTATCCAAAATATACTTTTGCCCACGATAAAATATATTATAAATATATTAAAAAATTGACTGACAATGAAAAAGATTTTACTGCTTGTTTTTTCGATGGTATGCGGGGTATCCGCTTATGCCGGAGACGTTAATTTTCAGTGGGCAAAACCTTTAATTGCTCCAATGGGTACTAATGCCCACTCTCTTGCCAAAAGTGCGGATGGAAAGATATTCGCATTTTCGAATTTCGGTTCTTCAGGAGAATCCAATACTATCTCTTATGAAGGAGAGATATTGGGAACCGGAGCTCCTTATAATGGAAGCAGCTCATCAGGAAATTTAAATATCGTATTCCAGAAATTAGAAAAAAATGGAGATCTTATCTGGTCGATAAACAGCTGCTGGGGCGGTGCTTCGCTTTCTGATTGTGCTTATACTCCTACTGCTGACGGAGGTGCGTTTCTTGCACTGAAATTCTACCATACCAATTATGATGCCGCTGGAAACGGCAAGCTGGTATCGTTAGTCGATGCTAAGGGTGAAACGACGGATGTCATCTGGGAATATCCGGGTCACTGGGTATACCAGGGAATACTGGCCAAAATCAGTACTGATGGAGCTGTTGAATGGACTCAACTGATTCATGTCGATTATTCCGGAGAACCGAATGCAACTTATTACAAAGAATATACTCCACAAGGTTTCTACTTCTATGGTGCAACGGAGGATAATGAGGGGAATTTATATATCGCCGGGAACTACCGAAAAGAAATGACTTTTACTAAAGAGGGCGGAGACAAGGTCATATTGACTCCTCACAATACCGAAGGATGGAATGGTGATCCTCAAGGGACTGTAGGGGACTTGTTTTTAGTGAAACTGGATAAAGAAGGCAATTATCTGGGACATGTGACCACTACAGGGTCTGCTGCCAGAGAGAGTATCAATGATATAGCATATGCAGATGGAAAGATATATTTTTTAGGTATGGTAAAAGGCAGTACTACGGAAACTTCTGAAATAAAATTGGGTGATACTACAATACAACCGACTACTTTTGACGATATTATTGCAGGTGCTGTAAATACCGATATGTCTGTCGCATGGGTAAAACATTTTCCAGCTTTTGCAGCCAGTAACGGCAAGCATACTACCCAGAATAAGAAAATGGATATCCAGAACGGAAGTTTATATTTGATGGGACATGTCGTAGGTGGATTCGGAGCCGATAAATCAGAGGCTCTGATTTCGGGTTCGAGTACTTTACAATCGGGATTCCTAATCAAATGCAGCGCAACTGACGGGACATGGCAAGGCGGTGCCATCGGTGATAAAACAATCGGAGGATATTATGGCGCATATGAGGATGAGAATGGGAAAGTCTACACATACGGCTATGCTTTAGGTAATGTTTATCTTTTAACGTACGATAGTAAAACATGGACAATAGATAATGAATACAACTTGGTTAAAGGTGGTTCTGCTTCTGCATGGGGATGCTTATTCGATGGAAAGCAATTGCTGGCATTTACTCGTAGTAGCGCAACATCTTCTACCAGTTTTGTTGATGAATCATTTACTTTGGATGGTAGAAAAGACGCCGGCTCCTGGGTCGCTACCATTTCTTCTTATGAAATTCCTGGAATGGAATTACCCACAGGGCTGACTACTGCCACTGTATCTCAAGACCAAAATATAAAAGTCTATGGAGGGAAAAATCAAATATTTGTAGAAGCTCAAGAGAATTCGGAGGTACAAATATTAAATATCTACGGACAAATAGTAAAGAGTATGACTGTTACAGCAGGTAAACAAGTAGTTTCAGTGCCGAAGGGAATTTATATCGTCAATAACAATAAAGTACTCGTATATTAAAAAGAAAATTTTTTGAAATAAAATTTGAAAATAAAAGGTCTTACGGCTCTAAACTCTTTTTTCAGAAAATCCTCCTGTTCTTGTTATTTGAAAATAAAGCAGGAGGATTGTTGTATAATATGATAAGAAGATATGGGCTTCACTCTATTTTTGGAAAATTTAAATATACTTGTAGCCTCCCCCTTTGCAATTAATTAATTATCTTCGTTGCCGAAAGGAAGTAAAGAAAATGATAGACCAAGCAACCGTTGATAGGATTATTGATGCTGCTAATATTCTGGATGTAGTCTCTGATTTCGTTACCCTGCGAAAGAGGGGGGTAAATTATATAGGACTGTGTCCATTTCATGATGAAAAGACGCCATCGTTCAGCGTATCCCCATCGAAAGGTATATGTAAATGTTTCAGTTGCGGCAAGGGAGGAAGTGCTGTTCATTTTATTATGGAGCATGAACAGCTTTCGTATTATGAGGCATTGAAATATCTGGCGAAAAAGTATAATATCGAGATTAAAGAACGGGAGCTTACCGATGAAGAAAAGCAGATGCAAAGTGACCGGGAAAGTATGCTCATCGTCAATAGCTTTGCACAAGAATACTTTACCAATATTCTATTTGAACATGCTGAGGGTCGTTCGGTAGGACTTGCTTATTTTCACGAGAGAGGGTTTAGGGATGATATTATCAAAAAATTTTCGCTCGGTTATTCTCTCGAACAGCGAGACGCCCTCTTTAAAGAGGCAGAAAAGAGAGGTTATAAAAAAGATTATTTATTGAAAACCGGACTATGTCTTGAGGGACAAAACGGCTATGTCAGCGACCGTTTTCGCGGACGTGTGATTTTTCCTGTCTTCAGCTTGTCGGGTAAAGTACTTGCTTTTGGCGGTCGTATCTTGAAAAAGGACGATAAAATGGCCAAGTATGTAAACTCTCCTGAATCGGAGGTTTACCATAAAAGCAATGAATTGTACGGTATATATCATGCGAAACAATCTATTGTGAAAAACGATTGTTGTTTTCTGGTGGAGGGATATACTGATGTATTGTCGATGCACCAGTCCGGCATCGAAAATGTCGTAGCTTCATCCGGAACTTCACTTACTCCAGGCCAAATACGGCTGATACATCGGTTTACCAATAATATTATCGTATTATATGACGGTGATGCTGCGGGAATAAAGGCTTCTTTGCGAGGTATAGACCTGATTTTGAAAGAGGGGATGAATATCAAGGTCGTGTTGTTGCCCGACGGTGATGACCCGGACTCGTTTTCCAGAAAACAGAGTGCTGCATCCTTTACAGAGTATATCAAAAGTCATGAAGTGGACTTTATTCGTTTCAAAACTAATCTTCTATTGGAGAGTGCCGGAGAGGACCCGATAAAACGGGCTGCCTTGATTACAGATATTGTACAGAGTATCTCAATTATTCCCGATGCCATTGTCCGTTCGGTATATACCAAAGAGTGTAGCCGTTTGCTTGATGTGAACGAGGAGATTCTCTTGCGGGAAGTCAATAAGAAGAAATTCGACCAAATAACCAAGGAGAATACTCCGTCTAAAGACAATATTGCAGCGGAGGCTGAAGTTACCAAAAAGTCGGACGATAATACAGAACAGGATATTTCTTCTGAAAACGCCCCCGACCTTCCAAGAAGAAGAGCAGCATCTCCACTGGATACTTTTGAGCGGTCTCTGGTAAGATATATGATACGTTACGGACATCGGATAATTTTCAGTTGTCCGGATGAGGAAACGGGCCAAACTTTCGACTGGGCTGTATTGCCTTATATCATGGCTGACCTTCAACAGGACGAGATAGAGTTTCAACACCCGTTATATTCGCAAATGGCCCGTGAAGCTGTCGATAAGTATGAGAGTGAAGGAGAACATCTGGAACGGTATTTCCTGTCACATCCTGACCCGGAAATAAGTAAAACTGCGGTGGATATGGTAAGTGAAAAATATCAGCTCAGTAAAATACATACAAAATTTCAAAAGGTAGAGACCGAGGAAGAGCGACTTGCCGAGCTTGTTCCCAGAGCTTTGTTTGAACTGAAAAATGCCATCGTATGTATGAATATCAAAAAACTGAGAGATGAAATAAAGAAAGCTGGAAAAGAGAAAGATACTGCTCGTATTACCGAACTAATGAGTGAAATAACAGCTTTGAACGGAGTGAAAGCTGCTTTAGCCAAACAATTGGGTGAACGTATCATCAGCCCTCTGTAAAAAAATAATATCATTTATGTACTATCTGGAGGCTCTCAACATTATAAAGCAATATGAAAATCACCGTGCTTTGGATGGTGTAACTGTACAGGTTCCGGAAAATTGTATTTACGGGCTACTGGGGCCTAATGGTGCAGGCAAGACAACTCTTATACGTATTATCAACCAGATAACAGCTCCGGATAGCGGAATCGTCAATATTAGGGAACGGTGCCTGTGCGAGGAAGATATATCACGCATCGGTTACTTGCCGGAAGAGCGTGGTCTGTATAAAAAAATGAAAGTGGGTGAACAGATTGTTTACTTAGCCCGGCTGAAAGGTATGAGCAAAAACGATGCTCAACATGAGATGCATTATTGGCTCGAAAAATTCGGTATCGGAAACTGGGAAAAAAAGAGAGTCGAAGAGCTATCTAAAGGTATGCAGCAAAAAATACAATTTATTACTACAGTCATACATAAACCGGAATTATTGATTTTTGACGAACCTTTCAGCGGCTTTGACCCTGTGAATGCCAACTTATTGAAACAGGAAATATTAGAATTGAAGGAAAAAGGTGCTACTGTTATATTTTCTACTCATAATATGAATTCGGTGGAGGAACTTTGTGATGAAATCACGTTAATAAACCGTTCTAAGGCTGTATTATCGGGCCATGTACATGATATCAGAGAGAGACATAAGAAAAACCTTTTCCGTATACGTACTGCTGCTCCTCTCCCCGAATCTTTGAGTCATGAATATAAAATCATCGATAAACGACAAAAAGGTGATTATGTTGAGAGTATTGTCATGAAAAACGGAAATCTTGCTCCTTCGGAGCTTATCTTGCATTTGGCACGGTTGTGCCAGCTATCGGCTTTTGAAGAGATACTACCGACTATGAATGAGATATTTATCGATACCGTAAATGCAAATCTATATGAATAAGATATCACTCATCATACAACAAGAATATCTGTCAAGGGTAAAGAAAAAATCGTTTATCCTTATGACTTTGCTTACTCCTCTCCTATTTATTGCTGTCATGCTGGTACCGACATGGCTGGCTAAAGCCGGGGACAATGAACACCGGAATATCGTAATTGCAGACCAAACCGGATTGTACGAAAGTGTATTTACCGACACCGGCAATTACTCTTTCCACTATACTACTCAGCATATAACTCCCCGATATGATACAGACGGAGACAGTGAAGAAACGTATGCTTACATTGTCATATCTGACAATTTATTAAATAACCCGAAGGGGATTGTCATTTATTCTGAGAAACAAGTTAATGTTGATTTTAAAAGCACTGTAGAACAGCTTATAAATACTTATTTGACAGAGGAAAAAATAGCGTCATATAATATTCCTGACATAAAAAAGCTCATTGCCGATTCGAAAACAAATATAAATATAGCTACTATACGCCTCGAAGAAGACGGGACAGAGGCTGAAACTTCTACAGAACTTGCTACAATTATCGGTATTATTTCGACTATAGCCATTTATATGTTCCTATTATTGTACGGTGTACAAGTAATGCAGGCGGTAATGCAGGAAAAGACCAGCCGCATTGTTGAAGTCATGGTATCGTCCGTAAAACCTTTTGACTTGATGTTTGGCAAGATAACGGCTATCGGTCTGGTAGGACTTACGCAATTTATCATCTGGGCTATATTCATCACCGGTATCATTTTTCCTATGGGAATATTGTTTGGTGCCGGTAAAATGAGTACAGAAGCTACAAATGCCCTAAGCTCAATGCAGGGTTTACCGGCAACAACGCTTCCTTCCGAAGCATTCGACAATATCGAGTATCTGATAAATGGTATTCATTTTCCCGAATTGTTTATCTGCTTTATCTTGTTTTTTATTGGCGGTTATATGCTGTATTCCTCTCTATTTGCAGCTATCGGCTCGGCTGTCGATAGTGAGTCTGATACTCAACAATTTATGGTACCTGTAACAGTCATCATTATTGTTGCGCTATATCTCGGGATATACAGTGCACAGTCTCCTGACAGCGGTATTGCATTGTGGAGTTCATTATTTCCATTCACCTCCCCTATTGTAATGATGGTACGCATTCCGTTCGGAGTACCTGCCTGGCAAATAGTATTGTCGCTTGCCATTTTATTTGCCTCATTTATCGGTGCAATCTGGATTTCGAGCCGCATCTATCGTGTAGGCATTCTGATGTATGGAAAAAAAATCGGCTATAAGGAAATTGCCAAGTGGATAAAGTATAAAGAATAAAGGATGTATCTAAATCTCTCGGACGAAATGGCCATCTTATTTATTTCCTTCCGGAATCTCGTTTTCCGGGGAAATATAGGAACCGTTTAATTTTTTCAATAAGAAAATATCATCAGGTCTTTTTGTGTTTTTTCTTGGTCTTTTTTCTGTTTTCATTCGTCAGATAGTCTGTTGACCTCTTCATAAAAACAAAAAGACATCCTGAGAGACCTGAAAGAAGCTCTCAAACTTGACCTCGAGTAAAATTTAGACAGGGGGCTCTAAGAAATTATTATTTCTTCAATTCTGCTTCTTTTTCTGCAATCTGACGACGCAACACTTCTACAGTCTTGGAAGCAATGGCTTGTTCACGTGTAAAATCCTTTACCGCACGCATAGCCGAAGCTAATTCGTATGAAGTATTAATCATTTTACGGGAGCGGTCGTCGAGATAGAACGAATATGGTCTTTTGCCTTCATAACTGACTTTTATTTTACCAGAAGTATTATAAATGAAATTGGCCACCGACATCATTTGAGGGCCTTTATAAGTAACGACTTCTGTCGTATTGCCATCGTTGGTAAAACTAAAATTACGTGCTCCATCGTATGGTATGACAGCAGTCAAAGCATAAGTTCCGTCAGGAGCTTCTACGCGCATGGATTGGTGCTTCAAACCTGACGGGCCAAAATAAACGCTTGAAATCATCATTTGGCCCTGTTCGCTTACTTGTGCTCGTACATAGCTGCGTTTTATAACACCGGCATTCTTTTCGGTCTTGTATATATAATTTCCTTCTTCTTGATATTTGGCGTCCTTTTCTAAGTAAAATTCTTTCTTCAAACGTTCTACATCGTCCTTTCTTACTTGCAACATACTGTCTGCATAAGCCAGGTTACGTTCGTATTCTTTCAAATTTATCTTACGCATCAATTGCATACCTTGTTTTATCTCATCAAATGAGTTGGGATACAGAATTTCAATACTGTCAATTACTTCTTTTGCTCTATTATGTTCACCTTGTTCAAAAAGCAATTCTGCTTTTTTATATTGCTCTTCGGCCTTATTATTTTTGCCTGTACAAGAAACTATAATTGCAACAACAGATATTGCATATACCCATTTTTTCATCCTGTTTTCGTTTTTTATATTAACGTACATGCAAAGTTAAAAATTTTCTATTATCCTATATCATCCTACATGCCAAAAGGGCGATGAATTTTATAAAAAAGAAGATGACTTATTTAAGGCCGATAAACATTCTGAATTGTATTTTGTATATATTTGCGAACTGTTGGAATTGCCGAGATTATTTTTTCTTTACAGTTCTTAAATTGTCGTTTTTGAATCATATAAAAATAAAAGGTACATGAAAATTGTTGTTTTAGACGGATATTCTTTGAATCCGGGAGACCTTTCCTGGAAAGGGTTGGAAGAACTCGGCGAATGTATGGTATATGAACGCACTCCGAAAGAATTGATTATCGAACGTGCTAAATATGCTGATGCTATCTTGACAAATAAAGTAGGTATTAAAAGGGAGATAATGGAGTCTTTACCGCACTTGAAATATATCGGGGTTTTGGCAACTGGGTATAATATCATCGATATCGGTGCAGCTAAAGATATGGGTATAACCGTAACCAATATACCAGCATATAGTACAGACTCAGTTGTCCAGATGGTATTTGCCCACTTACTGAATATTTCGAACCGGATAGCCCACTATACGAATGAGGTAAAAAACGGAAAGTGGACCAATTGTCCTGATTTTACGTTCTGGGATACTCCCCTTTTCGAATTGAGCGGGAAAACGATGGGTATTGTCGGGCTGGGCCATATCGGAATGGCTGTAGCTAACGCTGCATTGGCTTTTGGTATGAAAGTCATCGCTTTTACGTCAAAGGAACAAAGCCAATTGCCTGAAAACATTGTATCGGTGTCAAAAGCTGAGTTGTTCAAACGGAGTGACGTGCTCTCATTACATAGTCCGTTGACTCCTGAAACTCGAAATTTTGTAAACAAAGAAGTGCTC
Source organism: Gabonia massiliensis (assembly GCF_001403595.1). Classification (NCBI taxonomy): domain Bacteria; kingdom Pseudomonadati; phylum Bacteroidota; class Bacteroidia; order Bacteroidales; family Porphyromonadaceae; genus Gabonia; species Gabonia massiliensis. The sequence goes on from NZ_LN877938.1 coordinate 329,581, forward strand.
GACATGATGAAACCGACTGCCATTCTTATCAATACCAGTCGGGGACCATTAGTCAATGAAACTGACCTTGCACAAGCATTGAACAGTAAAAAAATATTTGCTGCCGGAGTCGATGTTCTTTCCAACGAGCCTCCTAAAGCCGATAATCCGCTATTGACTGCCCGGAATTGTTTTATCACTCCACATATTGCATGGGCCACATTTGAAGCACGTAACCGATTAATGGGCATTGCTGTCGACAACCTCAGGAGCTTTATGAACGGAGGTACTAAAAACAGTGTAACTAATTTGTAGATAATTTTGTGGATAGAATTCTTTGTCCAGTCTCGTGGATAAAAAAATTTCTTTAGAGCCAGTTGTGCAAATTGTACGGCTGTCTCTTGATAATAAACAAAAACGCCCTGTTTGAGAAAGACGGGGCGTTTTTACCTAAAAACAATCTTTATTACCTCTTTATTATAATTTAACCGGAGGCTTATACATATCTTGCGATGTCAAGCCACATTCTTTTTTCATCTGAATAGAATATTCCAAACGTCCGACTTCCGGACTTACATTGTTGGAGCCAAAGCTGAATTTCACTCCAGCCTTCTTGGCCTTTGCAATAATAGCCTTGCTGGGAATATGGTACAATTCGTTTATTTCAAGTACCTTTCCGTTTTCTATTATCGCATCGATAACTTTTTCTACGCGTTCATCTGTCCAGAACATGTCATACCTGTCGCTCATCTGTTCGGGCAAGAAAAAAGGATTTACAAAAATATTAGCGGGTTCTTTCATTACCTGACATGTCTTATCGACAATCATATCCATATATTTCTGCTCATCGTCAATAATAACTTCATCATTTATCCAAAGGCGTACTCTCCTGCCCTTCATATCGGTGAAGGTCAGAGCATCTGTAAAAATGAAATCAAACTCATTTCTGGCTTTTTCTGAAAAAGTAGTTACCCATTCGCGTCCTTCGCCCTGCATAGCCAGTATAAACGGCTGTGTGCGCATAGAGTCGAGAAAAGCATATATGCCTTTATCATCAGTAACGGTAAATCCTATACCACAGTTAGGAGCTATGGCATAATTGATGCCTGTCCGCCTTGATTGCCTTGCCGCAGCTTCTTTAGTAAAGCCTCCTTTTAAATGGACATGGTAGTCCAGAACCGGAAAGTCTTCTTGGTGGAGTCTCAAAATATCGTCGTCTTGCTCATTTTTAGCAACAGCTATTTGTGCCGGGATATTAATGTCTTTACGGTTCAATGTCTTTATCGAAATTTCTTTGAACTCGATATTCCCTTTACTTTCACTTACCAGAGAAAGTGTACCTTCTGACAATACGGCATTTTCGTTAGGAGATATGCGCCACGGCCGGGCAGGTTCAATGTATTCTACAACTACCGTTCCATTTACTTTTACAGAAACGGCTTGACCTTCGACCCGAATATTCAAATCGAACCATTGTCCATCTTTTACCAAGCTTTTGGTCAGATTACGTACCGACAACAGACTACCTGTCATCTTCCACCATACCGGGTCTTTTATATCATTATTAACGGCAATTCGATAGCCTTTGCCCGTGTCATCGGTATGAATGCCGATGAACCCTTTACCTCCCTGAACAGTGCGCATTTTTAGATTTAAATCAAAATCTTTGTATTTGCTGTTTTTCAGCACGGCATAGGAGTCGAGGCCAGAAATTACCAATATACTGTCTTCTACAGAGACATTGCCTGAAGTATACCAATTATCGACGTCGGTACCGTCAAACAATATCCTGCTGGACGTATTCGTACATGCGCTCAGCCCTATAAGTCCGAACAATAGCCATATTGCAATTGATTTGTTCATTACAGGAAATTTAAAAATATTTTTTTATAGTTTGATAAATGAGCCTTACAGAATTGGAACCGGCTCTAAGAGCTAATCTAAACTTCCCAATAGAAAAATATTATCCGGTCATTTTAGTGTTTTCTTTCGGTCTTTTTTCCCATTTTCACTCGTCAGATAACCTGTTATCCTCCTCATAAAAATAGAAAAACATCCTCGAAAGATACTTTCAAAGCTGACCTGAGCTAAATTTAGACAGTATCTAAGCTTTATCAGACTTTTTTCTTTATTTGGTCATTTCTATAACATATCCCCTTAATCATATTTTGAAAAAGGGAATATGTATATAAAGGTATCTTTAAAAATTGTAAGGAACGAACTCGGCCTGGTTCAGATAGTCGAAGCTTTGTCTGACACTTGGCAATACCTCACCGCTGTAGCTTTCGATCTCGGCGACGATATCCATCACGCCGGCCTTCTTCACATTACGGAAAATGGCATCGAAGCCCACCATTCCGCTCTGTCCGATTTCCCGGTTGTCCTTTATGTGCAGCATCTTGAACCGTCCGGGAAACTTGAAGAAATAATCCACCGGGCTGTTCTGTCCCCGTACCACCCAGTACACGTCCATCTGGAAGAAGACGTTCTCGGGGTCGGTATGGCTGAGCATATAGTCATACATGGTCTCGCCCTCCACCTTCTGGAACTCGTGTGCGTGGTTGTGGTAACCGTACAGGAGCCCGTTTTCCCGGCAACGCTTCCCGATTTCGTTATAATACCGGCAGTAGGTCTCTAAATCCTTCAGGCTCCCGGGCACGTCCATCCACGGAGTGACGATGTAGCTCATCCCCGCGGCCTTGTGGTCGGCGATACACCGGTCCCACCACTTGAGCGCTTCCTGGAAGTTGCCCGAGGCCAGCTCTTCAGCGCTGAGTCCCCGTCCGGTATGGGAAGAGAGGGCCGTCATTCCGGCCTTCTCCACGGCTTCCTTGAATTCCTCCGGGGTACGGCCGTAGAACTTGCCGTCGTTATAGCCGGCTGCTTCCACTCCGGTATAGCCCATCTCTGCCAGTTGGAAGAGGAGGCTGTCCAGATTACTGAAGTCCGGGAGAATCTTGTCCCTGACCGAGTACAACTGAATGTTGATGTCCTTCTTTGCGGCCGGAGCCTCTCCGGCTTCTGAAACAGGCTTTCCCGTACACCCCACGACCGTCATGGCAGTCATAAATAACAAAGTTTTGAATTTCATGTCGTAGATTTTTTTGAAGAGCCTGTTTACAGGGCAAACAGGCTCCCCGGTTAAAAAAAAAGTCAGTCTTGGAAATATGTTCAATCTAACACCTTCACGCGGATGTTCCGGTACCATACGTCATCCCCATGGTCCTGCAATCCGATGAACCCTTCGTGGTTGTCTCCCCCGCAGTTGTTGAGCAGGCTGAAAGCCAGCGGCCATTTCTCTTCGCTGAATTTGCTCTTCTGGAGCATTTCCGTCCATTGCGGAGTCCACAGGTGATATTCGAGCACGTTCTCCCCGTTTTGCCCGTGTACGACCGTACCCTTATATACCATGATTTTTGCCTTGTTCCATTCGCCGAAAGGCTTGGCATTCTGCGGCACGGCCGGTATCATGTCATACAGCGAAGCCGACTGTCGGTTGTTGTCCTTGCCCAGCTTGGCATCAGGATGGTTGGCATTGTCCAATACCTGGTACTCCGGTGCGGAAATGTAGATAGGCTCCACGATTTCCTTGCCGTCCTTGTCGGTGCTGGTCACCTCCTGGGCCAGGTAAAGAATGCCCGAGTTCCCCCCCTTGGAAATCTTCCATTCAAGTTCCAGCTCGAAATTCTTGAACTTGTGGGCGAAGATAAGGTCGCCGCCGTCGGCATCCTGGGCTTCACCCCCTCCGGTGCCGTTGAACTTGATGCAACCGTCCTCAATGGTCCATTTTCCCGGGACACGGTCCTTGCCGTAACCCCTCCATCCATTAAAAGTCTTCCCGTCGAAAATGGTGATATACCCATCCGCATCCACCGGAAGATTCAACGTGTCGCTTTCGGGGGCTTTCAAGGAAGAGGAATAAGAAACTGCCACTTCATTACCTGCTTGTTCAGCAGTCTGTCCTTCTGCAGCCTTTTTCTGGTTGCCACCGCTGCAGGCGATTAACGTACCGGCCATCATGCTGCCAGCAAAATAAAATACTTTTTTCATACGATTTTCAAGTTATAAATTTCTATTTCTGTTTTTTTTATACTCAATCCCCCGGCTGTTATCTGGGCATGTCGGGCAATTTCCACCCCTGGCGGTAATTGTGCTTGATCAGCTCCTGGGCATAAGCCTGTGCGTTGACCGGGTCAGTCCAGATTTTGTTGAATTTTGGGTCACCGTCCACAATTTTGAAATCGTCCTTGACAAGGTTGCGGATGGTCTCGTTGTCGGCTATATTGGTAAACCTCATGTTCTCCCCGTCCCACTGGAGCTCCTTGTTGAGAGTCTGCAGCCGCACGGCCAGTACCCCCATGACCACCATTTCGTTGAGCGGTCCGGCTTCGGAGAAATCCGATTTGGTCTTTACCCGGCTCGAAGGGCTTTCCTTGCAAGCCCGTATCCAGTCTTGTTCGTGGCCTCCTCCCATGGCGTTGGGCACGCGCCGGCAGACTTTGGGGGCGTTGGGCACCCGGCCCGAAAGCAGGTAAGGCTGCTGCCCGTAACAACCGCAAATAAGGGTATCCTTGGTCCCGTGGAAAATCGTCAATCCCCCTCCAGGTCCCATCAGCTGCTTGTTGTCAGGGAAACCGGCCGGCCGGTCCGGCATCATGCCTCCGTCATACCAGTGCACCTCGACTTCGGGCATGGCCACCTTGGGCATGTTGTCCCGGGCGGGGAAGACCATTTTCACGTGTTGGGCCGTAGGGGCGCAGTCTTGCAGCAGAAGGGTTGACGAGCCTTGTACCTTGGTGGGATACTTCAAGTTCAAGGCCTTGAACGGCTGGTGCAGGATGTGGCAGGCCATGTCCCCCAAAGCTCCGGTCCCGAAACGCCACCAACCCCTCCAGTTCCAAGGATGGTAGATGGAATTGTACGGAATCACCTCCGTAGGGCCACAGAACAGGTCCCAGTCAAGAGTCTTGGGAATGCGGTCTACCTTCTCAGGCGCGTTGAGACCCTGGGGCCAGATGGGCCGGTCCGTAGCGCATTCCACTTTGGTGACCTCTCCGATCTCACCGTTCCATATCCATTCGCACACCAGGTCGGTGCCCTCGTCCGAAGCCCCCTGGTTGCCCATCTGCGTAGCCACGTTGTACTTTTCGGCCAGCTTGGTCAGCAGGCGGGACTCATATACCGAGTGGGTCAAAGGCTTCTGGCAATACACGTGCTTGCCCATGGTCAGCGCTTCGGCCGAGATGATGGCATGGGTGTGGTCGGCCGTAGCCACCAGGACCGCATCGATGCTCTTGCCCATTTCATCATACATCTTGCGGTAATCATAATACCTCTTGGCGTTGGGAAGACGCTCGAAAACAGGCTTGGCATAACGCCAGTCCACGTCGCACAAGGCCACGATATTATCCGTCTTTTCCATGTTTTTCAGATTGGCATTACCCATGCCTCCGATACCTACAGCCGCGATGTTCAGCTTGTCACTGGGAGGGACATGCCCGAAACTCTTGCCCAGAATGCTGCTCGGGGCGATGGTCAGGCCGGCCAGAGCGGCGGCACCCGTCTTGAGAAAATCTCTTCTTGAAATGTCAGACATAATAATTAAATTTTTAGTTAACCATTTATTTTTATATAGTTTGCTTAAAAACGTTTGATCAATCCGTAACCGTTTTTCATGTTCCGGCGCCGCTCCCGGATACGCTCCAGCGTCTGGACTTTGCCGATGGAAGGCAGCTCGTGCTCCTTGGCATCCAGGAAGAATTTCCAGGCATACTCCGAGGCAATGGCCGAATCGCGCAACCGGGGCAGCAGGGGATGGCGCACGCCACTGCGCAGGGATTCCGCGAAGAGACGGCACAGACGGTCTATGTTCTTTCCCCCGAAAGGCTTCTCGATGCGTTGGGTCTGGTTGACCCCGTGGAGGTCCACCACGGCCGTCTTGAAGTCGTGGCTCATGCGGACAATGCCTTTGGTACCGATGATGTCGACATAGGAATTATGAGTCTGGTCTTTGGAAAGCTGCCCGTAAACGAAGCCTTGGGTGATGTCGAAAACCACGCCGTTGTCAAAAGTGCCGTGGCACTGTATCCACCAGGGGTCCTTGTAGTTCCACATGTTGATCCCCTGCGAGTGCCAGCTCTTGTATTCACACCCGGCATACCACCGCGCGATGTCAACGTAGTGCATCCCGCAGTCATGGAAAGCCGGCCCCTCATGTTCGTGCCCCTCGCCCGGCACAAGCCCCGGAGTCATGTGGCAGATGCGGAGGATGGCCAGCTCCCCGATTTCTCCCTGCTCGATGTAGTGCTTCATGCACTGGTGGTACCATGAATTCCGCAAATAGAGATTGACCGTGCTGAGCAGCGGTGACGATTCGCTCAGCCGCACGGCCTCCCATTCCCGCTCGACGGTATCGGCTATGGGCTTTTCCGATATGATATGCTTGCCATAATGTACGGCTTTGCTGATTTGCTCCAGCCTCGAATCGGCCAGTGTGAACAGGCCTACGACCTCTATTTCAGGGTCCTCGAAGATGACCTGCTCGTCTTCGATGATCTTGCTTCCGGGAGACAGCTCCCCGGCCAATGCCCGAATGCCCGGGTTGACATCGCATATGTAGCGTATGTCCCATTCCCCGCTCTTCTGCATCTCTTCCAAATAGAATCTCCCCATCCGGCCTAGGCCGATCAACCCTGTCTTTATTCTGGTGCTCATATTTTATATATTAGTATTAAAGATTATTTTGGTTAATCTGAAATTTCAACTTATAACACACACGCTATATTATATATAAGGAGGGAAAAGTATCGATGTAGCCTTGTTTTTCATGACAAATTCGTTTCGGTTTCCTTCCGTTATTACAAAGCTACTTTTTATAATTTTCAATTTTAAAGACAAACATCATTTTGTAGAATAGTAGAATAAATAAAAGTTTATAAATTAATTATTTAGCAAAAAAAATGTGATAAAAAATGTAGACTATTTGGAGTTAAATTTTAAGAAATGCCTGGATGATTAACTTTTTATTAATCAAAAAATAATCATAATTTTCATTTGAATAAAGCTTTTTTGTTTTATATCCCGTACTCATACGCCTGCTTTTATGAAAAATACTCATATTGCCTTCACTTATGTAAAAGAAAGCCGTTTGGATTGAAATATTGAGTTTATAACTTTTTCAGTGGCAGCTTTGGGTTTAGAGTAAATTGTGCCGGGCGTGGCACATCCATTCTTACCCAAAAGTGACAGTCTCCGTCACCGTAGTCTGCTATGCTCCTTATCGTCATAGAAAAATGCCTACGAAAACCGCTCTTCAAGAATCAGTCTAATTTTTCCAATAAGAAAATATATTATCTGGACATTTTCTTTCGGTCTTTTCTTCCGTTTTCACTCGTCAGTATGACCTGCTATTATTCTTATAAGAACAAAAAATCCCCGAAAGAAACTCTCAAATCTGGCCTGAGTAAAATTTAGATAGGTTCTAAACACATAGCCTACTCTTCTTTGCGTCCGGCTATTCCGATTTTCATTACCATATCTTCGAATTCGTCTCTGTTGATTGCAGCTTTGTTTCTCATCTTTGTACGATAATTGTATATCGTACTCATAGAACAGCGCAAGAAACCTGCAATCTTAACATTATCGGTAATTCCCAAACGCAATAAGGCATAAATACGAAGTTCCTTATTGAGAAGGTCTCCTGATTTCAATACAATTTGCTCGTTTTCTGCCAGAAGTGAATTAAAATCGGTAACAAATGTAGGATACAAACTTAAGAAAATACTATCAAAATGGGTATATAATTCTTCCAACTCATTATCTACAACGGTTGTAGATTTGAGTATCTTTATCAGTTCTTCATATTGTCGGTTTATCCCCAATTTGTAGAGTGTTTTACGATAATCTTCCATTTTATCAATATAGGTAGAACAAAGATTGAAGAACTGGCCTATATACTGCTCTTTTACATCGTTTGATTCTCTCAACTGGGCATTCTTGCTGTGCAACAAATCATTTGTATCATTCAATTCTCTATTTAATTCGGTAAGTTTCTCATTGACATTCGATAGTTCCTTTTTTATCCGGGACAATTTTTTCATCTGTTTGTAAATATATACAACCAGCAATATAAGGAACAAAGAGAGCACACTTATCAAAATCAGATATGTTTTCAGCGCAGCGTTGGTTTTTGCTTCTTTAGCTTGATAAGAAGCATTTATAATAGAATAAAACCGAACCATCTGGGCTGTACGAAACTGTACTTGTGAAAACATCGCATCTTCTATGGCAGACTGGGTATATTTAAAAGCTTTTGCAATATCTCCATTATCATTGTAAATGAGGGCAAGCCGTAAAAATGAAGAGTTTTCTTTAATAGAATTTTTTACATCGGCAATGGCAGACATAATATAGTATTTTTTTCCCAGTTCGGGCTCTCCTTTCCATCCGAATATATATCCTAAATAATGTGTAACTATGGCATAATTCGGAGTATCGATATCCTCGGTGTCTAATAAATCGAACAATAGTTCTTCCGCTTTGTCATTTTGTTTCTGGCTGATATACTTGCTTACCATATTTATCTTATAGTCAAATGATGACGGATCGAGAACCAGTAATAGAGAATCCTTATATAAACGTGTTTGTTGTGAATATTTAGGTTGGTTACTGATAGCCTCATAGTGCTCAAAAAAACGGCAATAAGCATTATAATATTCACATAATATATCTTTGGATAGTTTGGAGGGATGTATTTTTTTCAATATTTCTTCTGATTCACGAAAACGCCCGGCATAAGAATAAGATGTTGCAAGATTTATCTCCGAGAGATATCTTAAATTCGTTTTATTCAATGTATTTGCTATCTGGACATTTCTTTCGGCATAATGTATGGCGGAATCAAGTTTGAATTTTTTATATTCGTTATACAACTTCAAATTGATTTCATATTCATATTCAAGGGACGCATTTTTCTTTTCCAGCAACTTTTTGAGGTTTGTAATATCCTGTTCTTTTTGTTTTGTGAACAGCTCCTTATTATCGATGATATGGTCTAAATAATCAGACATCGATTGCAGGTCGTCAGTTGCATATAGGGATATGCCTACTGTACTGAATATAAAGATAAAAATATATTGCAATAACGATATTCTAAAATCTGTTTTCATTCCTGGTATTATTACTTCGGTGATAATATCTTCTGGTGCAAATTTTGTCTTTTCTTCTCTAAAAATAGAATCTGTATACAAAAATAGCTGTAATATTGTAAATAACCATAAAAGAAAAAGGAATATAACAATATTACAGCTATTTTAAAATATAAGTATAAAAAGTATAAATGATATTTTTTTAATATCTTCTTTTTCGAAATTTAAAAATGACTCTATTCTTTTATTATTTTCTTTACAATAATTTTATTCTCAGTTTGAATTTTTACAAAATAAATTTCGGGATTCAATTCGCTGACGTTTATTTGAGGTAATTTCTTTTCCTTAATTTGTTCTGTTTTCAATAAGCTACCATTACTATTTATCAATTGGATTGACCCTTTATCTATTCCTTTAATGTTAAGAATATCTGTTACCGGAATAGGATAACAGGAAATATCCTTATATTGGTTATTTCCTATTTCTGTTGTTGTTTGTACTGTTAAAAATTTAGCTACTCTTAAAGCTGATAAATAATTATGATTACCATCTTGTGTAGCCCTGATGGTTATCGTTCCAGGGCCAAAACAGTTTAACATAGTTTTTCCATTATATTTATAAATGGAGGCTGTATTGTTTTCTGTAATTAAATAGGTAATGTCTAACCCTGAAGTGGAATAGGCGGTCAGTTCTACTTGCGAACCTATTTCAAGATTGGATAAGTCCTGTTCCCAAATAATTTCTTGTGAAGTTTGCTTTATAGTCAAAGAACCATTTGTATAATTATTGAATGTATAATTGGTTGCCTCTCCTCCAGACAATAATATGGAATATGTGCCTACATCAGTCGATTTTGTAGCGTTGCAGGTTATAATTGGAGGTACAGAAATATTTTTATCAGTCTCATTATTTACAAATCCTGAATAGATTATTTTAAATTCAGGATTGGGTTCATTGTATTTTCTGGTATAATTACCAACACTTACACTCAAAGGTCTTTTTTCTACTGTTAATATTCCCTGGTATTCCGTAATTTCATAATTAACAGCTTCTCCTCCTGTTACATATATAAGATATTTTCCAACATTACTTGTCTTTATTGCATCTGTTTTAATTGAAGGTTTAGAAATAAAGACATCTTCTGTTTCGTTGTTTTTGAATCCTATACAGGTAAAAGTTAATTGGGGATTTTCATCTCCATATAATCGAGATATATTATTTGCTCTAATTCTTAATGGAGCAGGTGTTATGGTATAATCAAATATTCTTCGAGTTTCCATACTCCAACTATCTTTAGACAAAAGAATAACCAATTTGACCGAATGTTTTCCCACATTTATTGGCAAAATATTTTCTTTTAAAGAAACATTGAGATTTGGAATCAGACTTTCAATCTGAATCTGAGGAGTCACACCGGTATATTCATATATATTGCTGTTAATCTTTATGATATCTTGTATTGACGATGAATATTCGCTCCATACCTTTTTATAAGCATCCGGATACAATGTATGTATTTTAGCGTTATTTGGCTTCCAATCAGAACAAATTTTCGGAGGAACTATAGATAAGAAGCAAATTGATACTAAATTATCGCAATAGCTAAAAGCGTTGTCACCAATAGATGTTATACCATTTCCAATTATTATTGATGTTAAGTTGCGACAACTATTAAAAGCATAATTTCCAATAGTCTCAACATTATCAGGTACAACTATAGAATTTATCTTGGAACAATTATTAAAAGCATTATCACCTATAGAAGTAACATTTTTGCCTATAGTTACGGATATTAAGTTATTACAATTATAAAAAGCTAAACGTCCAATACTAATAACATTATCAGGTATAATTATTGATTTCAGACTACTATAACAATTACTAAAAGCTTCGTCACCAATGGTTATTACACTATTTGGTATAGATACAGCACTTAAATGAGTACAGTTATTAAAGGCTTTCGGTTCTATCGATGTTACTGTATAAACTTTACCGTTATATTCTACCGTCTCAGGAATAGTAACCTCTCCAGAATAAGAACCCAATATACCATCATAGTATCTATAAGTAACTCCAACGGTCAAATCGGCAGACGAAGTAATGTTATAATAAATTTTTTCATTTTCAAAGTCATAAGCTTTAATACTAAAACTAAATGATATACAAAAAAATGCTAATATTAGCTTGCTATATTGAATATCCACAATATTCATTATCATTCTTATAATTTGTAAAAACTTTAGATTAATTCTCAATGTTCGGGTACAAAAACTTGTTCTTTTAAAACAGACAATTGTCTTTCTAGAATTCTGATTCTTCATAATTTTAAATTTTATACTCCAAGTTCCCTTGAACAAGTGGTTTTACATGTGGATATAAAAAAGCGTAGGGAACTTCAGTTTATCTACTTAGAGGTATCGCCAAACACCCGAACGAAAATAAACAGTTACCCCACGCCCAACCATTATATATTCACTCTCGTGTATATATGGCAAAGCATGAGCGTTTTGTACTGCTTATCCTTCCGTTCTTGAAATTGGCGATTTCCTAAGTAAGGATAAAACTAAACGCTTTTACTATATGTTATTGAGAATAAGTCTCTACTTTTCTCAATGTTGTAAAGATAGTGATTATTTGTGTCTTTACAAACCATTTTCCAAAATCCTAATATTCAGGAGAAATAGAAATTTCTAAACTTTTATTCTTTCTCCCTTCATTTTTTCTGAAGTTATAATAGAGGGGATTAAGGATATTAGGTGCTTTAAAATTGTAGCATACGAGGAAATAGTAAGATTTATGGAGTATTGGAGTTATACTTCTTATATATCTTTAAAGTCAAGAAAAGCGAAGAGTGGCATATAAAAACAATGAGCAGCTAATCTATGGGTTAGCTGCTCATTGTTCGGTGATCGGGCTGGGATTCGAACCCAGGACCCACAGCTTAGAAGGCTGTTGCTCTATCCAGCTGAGCTACCCGACCGGCCTTACTTTTTGTTCAAAAGCGATGCAAAGGTAGTTATTTATGTGAAACTTCCAAAATATTTTTTCTAAAAACTCCGGTCGATAGCTAATTTAATGAAGAGAGTTTTTTTCAAGTTTTACTTTTTCCCCTGATTAGCAACAGCATTCATTTTCTTTTTTATTTCATCGGCATCTCCTAAAAAATAATCTTTAACCAAGTTGTAATTGTCATCAAATTCGAAAACGTAGGGAACAGCCGTCGGTAAATTTAATTTGACAATTTCATCGTCGGAGATATTCTTCAAATGTTTTATTATTCCCCGAAGGCTATTGCCATGAGCGACAACAAGTAAATCATCGGCGGTCTTAAGATTCGGAAATATAACTTTTTCCCAATAAGGCATAATCCGTTCTATGGTTTGTTTTAATGATTCTGTACGAGGAAGTTCTCTATCCGGAACTTCTTTATAGCGAATATCGAAACGAGGATTTCTCGGATCGTCTTCTGCCAATGGAGCCGGAGCGATGTCATAACTGCGACGCCATATCAAAACCTGCTCTTCTCCGTATTTTTCGGCAGTTTCACTTTTATTCAAGCCCTGTAAAGAACCGTAGTGTTTCTCATTCAACCGCCAGCTTTTCTCTACCGGAATCCAAGATTGGTCAAGTTTGTCAAGTACATAATTCAATGTCTTTACTGCCCGTTTCAAATAGGATGTATATGCTTTGTTAAAAACAAAATTTTCTTTTTTAAGAGCTTCCCCAGCCTTTAAAGCTTCTTCTATTCCTTTTTCAGATAAATCGACGTCTGTCCAACCTGTAAATCTGTTTTCTTTGTTCCATGTACTTTCTCCATGACGGAGCAAAACAATTCTTTTCATAATGATAGTTTTTATATATCAAGAACAAATTTATTATATACAAAGTTCGGTAACCTTCAATGGAGAAACAATACCTATTACATGGTATATTGCGACAATTTATAGTATAATTTGTCTAAATATAAAAAAAGACGTATCTTTAGTGAAATATAATTTCGATATGCAAACTGATAGAATAACACCTGAATGGATAACGGATTTGAATCCGGATGAAATCTTTGTATTCGGAAGCAACAGCCAAGGACATCATAATGGTGGGGCTGCTCGAACAGCACTAAAATGGGGGGCGATATATGGTCAAGGTGAAGGATTACAAGGGCAAACTTATGCAATACCTACCATGTTTGCTTCTGTGCAGAACATAGTTCCTTATGCAGACCGTTTTATCGAATTTGCCCGGTTGCATCCTGAAATGAAATTTTTATTGACAGAAATCGGATGCGGGATAGCGGGTTTTTCTCCTAAAGATATAGCGCCTTTATTTAAAAAATCCAGAAGCATCGAAAACATATATTTGCCCCAACGCTTCTGGAGTATTTTAGATAAGAAATAATCTTCATTTTGCAATTATCCAATATCAATAAAATATGTGTTATTGTTTTATGATTACAGAAGGTATAGGATTCAGATTATTACCTAAAGAATAGAGTGAATAAGGTTCCATCTGCAAATGTATTTCCCCCTCTATTATCGAAACATCGGCTTTTCTTACACCATAATTTCTCTTATCGGTAGCTATACGCTCGATATTCAACGCCACATTTTTATTGGCAGCCTTAATACCACCCATTTTTATAGCCGGATACCAATATTGTTTAAACGTTTTTGTTTCACCGGGAGCTATCCAACTATAATCGGGCTGGTTATCTGAAAATGCGCCAACCATCAGTTCCAGATAATCTCCATCGATTTCCGTCAACATTTTGTTCCACATTTCGGTTTCTTTGTTATTTCCCCACAAGAAGAATTTTTTCCTCCCCCACAACGTGATGATTGGCTACGTGTACGGTTCTGGCATCTTTTCCATAGTCATATCCGCCCAAAAAGTCATCGTCAAAATTCCATGCAAAAATGGATGCTGAATTGGGATGATTTTTCCACCAATTCAAATCGACTCCGGTACGATCCAATCCTCCGTAATGGCTTTTGCCTACGGGCCAGTCGACAAATTTGTTCTTGGCATGTTGGACTCCGAACTGGGTTTTCGGAGGGAATATCACTTGATAATCTTTATTACAATGTACCGATACATTTGCCCAATAAAGGAATGATTGGATATAAGGTGTCTGATTGAATATATTGGCAGTGGCCTCTATATATGACTTATCGGGAAATAATGTAAGACCGACTTCCCATTTCAGACGATGACGCAATTCCGTCTCTCCTATCCAAAGTGTTTTACTTCCGTCGGCATTGTCCACCATACGATAATCGACCGGTAATTGAGAGGAAGCCCGATGATGGTGCGGGATGTTCCATTCCACTCCTCCCGACATTCAGGCACCAATCATCCCAATGAGGGCGGGTTTTACCACATGCTGGCGATAAAAGAAATCATAATTCGTAGCCTTGTCAAAGGCCCATAAAATACGTCCTCCTAACTCGGGCATCGCACATAATTGTGTATATTGGTTCTCCAAAATCACAGAACGATATGTCTGGTCATGCCGATGGTCGGTCATGACATCATACATCGGATAAGGGTATACATGCCTTTGTGCAACCTGCAAAAAAACGGATTAGGATCGGTCGGGGCAACATCATAAGTAGGTAATACCAACGGTCTCTCTTTCAATATTACTTGTTTTTGCGAAAAAAACCGCCCCTCCGCTTATGATACACTCTAAAAATAAAAATAATGTAAATCGTAATCGTTTCATGGTAATTGTTTTTTGTATATCAAAAGTAACAGATTACCTACGTAGATGTACACTATTATCTCTTTAATGTATAATATAATATCTTTTTTACAGGTCAAACTGCTTCCGTATCGAATGAAACAAGGTATTTACATTTTTCAATGTGCTATCTATAATTTTTTCAGAAGCGTCTTTTACAAATGCCGGCCTATACTTTTTTTCGACCAACGGCAATTCTCCTGAAATCATGGCATCACTCATATCTTTATTTTTGTTTTTTTCAAATTCACTCGGCTCGATATAGTTAATATCATGGAGTTTGACGATACATAAATTATTTTGATATTCAAAGCTGAGTGTATATTTCATGTATAGTGAAAATGTCAGCCATGTAGATCTCACGATATATAGATAATCGTTTACTTCACATGAAAAAGTTCCTGTTTCATAGTCATTTTTGACATCTTCGATATGACGGTCTTGTGTCTCAGCTGTATTCACCCAATAATAAATCATATTCCTGATTTTTTCTTTATCTGAAGAAGTTAAAATCGTATCGGCAAAAACGACTTTTCCACTTTCATCTACCGGAATCTTGTCAAACTTCATCTCATCACCACCTTGAGCAAAAGCAAACAAAGGAACAAGCACAATAAAAAGCATCCACTTTCTCATATAAAACATAATTTAAAATCGAATTTCGCTCCTAATATATCAATAAAATTTGAATATCGATTATTATGTCATCGGGTTTCTGCTATCAGTAACCAGTCGTTTCCGTAATAATATGACGAAAAGTATTAAATACAGGGAAATAAAAATTGGTTATATTTGCAGCACAAAAGATGGTTGCTCGTCGCCTACAAGGCGTCATCAATGACTCATAATTGTCTGCTATTCCAAAAACGTCTGTATATGAAAAGAAATATTATTCTTGTTTTCGCTATTTCTATATTTTTTATTTCCTATGGACAAAATTTTGATTCATATTTCATAGATAAATCTCTGCGTATCGATTATATCTTTGCCGGGAACGCCCAGAAGCAGGAAATATTTTTGGATAAAGTCTGTTCTCTACCCCAATGGGCCGGACGCCGACATCATCTGGATAAACTGCCGTTGAGAGGAAACGGTCAAATAGAAATGAGGGATACCGAAAGCAACAAGATTATTTATCGAACTTCATTTTCTACTCTCTTCCACGAATGGATTTGTACCGATGAGGCAAAGCAAGTTTCCAAAGGGTTCGAATATTCCTACCTCTTGCCTTTTCCAATAAACCCTGTCCAGATAACAGTCTCTCTCACCGACGGTTACGGAAAAGTTACAGCGTCTTTCCAGCATCTTGTAATCCCGTCAGATATACTTATTCAAGAGAAAGGAGGTGAGCATATCACCCCGTATAAATATTTACTGAAAAGCGGTGATTATCAAGAATGTATAGATATTGCCATATTGGCTGAAGGTTATAACAGGGACGAGACAGAGCTGTTTTACAATGATGCGGAAAAGGCTTGTGAAAGTTTGTTTGGACATGAGCCTTTCAAGAAGATGAAAAAGCACTTCAATGTTGTTGCGGTTGCCAGCGAATCGACCGACAGTGGAGTGAGTATACCGCATGACAAGTCTTGGAAACAAACGGCTTTCAGCTCTCATTTCGACACATTTTATTCACGGCGTTATTTGACATCGAGCAAAGTGAAGGCCATACATGATGCTTTGGCCGGTATCCCTTACGAGCATATCATCATACTGGCCAATACTCCGGAATATGGTGGCGGAGGTATATATAATGCTTTTACACTCACTACATCGCGCCATAATATGTTTGCTCCGGTGGTAGTGCATGAATTCGGACACAGTTTCGGGGGGCTTGCCGACGAATATCACTATGAGGGTGATACGACTCCCGATATTTATCCATTGGATGCTGAACCTTGGGAACAAAATATAACTACATTGAAAGACTTCTCTTCTAAATGGCAGAACATGCTAAAGAAAGGAACTCCTGTCCCTACCCCCACTCCAGATGATTGTACAGAACGGTATGAACCGGGCGTATATGAGGGTGCCGGATATTCCGGAAAAGGTATCTACCGGGGCTCTCCTTCTTGTCGCATGAAAGAGAATAATGCTTCCCGTTTCTGTCCGGTCTGTCAACAAGCACTCGAAAAGCTTATTTTGTTTTATACCGAAGCAGAATAGTTTTTTTAAGTTTTACGCGGTTATCGACAAGGTTTCGGGACGGACTGTTCTGAACGAATGTTTCGAAAGCAGTAGGAATATTATATTCTTCTTTCCCCTTATTCTTACAAAGAAGTATCAGCAAAAAATTGTATTCCTAAACGAAAAACAAAATCAGCATTTGTGCTATAATCACTCTTAAAAACATACATAGAGGATATACCGTAGCATATGAAACAGCGGGATTGTCTCCCGGAATTGTATCATTGGCATAATTCAGAGCCATCGGGTTGGCCATACTCCCACACATCATCCCTGAGACGGAACCAAAATCAAGGTGATTTACTTTCATGGCAACAAGTCCCATTATAACAATCGGAACAAATGTAATGGCAAATCCTAAACCTATCCACAATAGACCTTCGGGACGAAAAACGGTATCGAAAAAATTACGGCCGGCATCAAGTCCCAAACAGGCCAGATACATGGACAATCCCATTGCTCTCAACATCAGATTGGCGCTACGTGTCGTATAGGTAATCATATGCAAACGTGGTCCAAAGCTACCAATGAGAATCCCTACAATAATAGGGCCTCCGGCTATACCGAGCTTAACCGGTGTAGCCATTCCCGGGAAGGTTATGGGTAATGCTCCTAAAGCCAACCCCAGTACGATACCGACGAAAACGGCTACTAAATTGGGCTCACTCAGGCTTTTTACCGCATTTCCTAAAACCGATTCTACGTTTTGTATGGCTGCGGCTTCGCCTACTACGGTCAGACGGTCACCCATCTGCAAAACCAAATCGGGTGTCGCCAATAATTGCACTCCCGAACGGTATACCCGACTGATATTGATACCGTAGTGATTTCTCAAACGTAATGAACTTAATTTTTTCCCGTTAATTTCCGGCCGGGTCACAACGATACGTTGGGATATGAGTTGGCTATCTATCGCGTTCCAGTCGATATCTTTTTTATTCCAGTCTTTTGCTTCATGTTCTCCAAACAACATGGTAAGAGCATCGACATCGTTTTCCGACGTGGTAATTACCAACAGATGGTCTTTGTCTTTCAATACAGTCTCGGAAGTGGGAATACATACCCGCCCGTCTCTCCATAGCCGGGAAATAACGAATTTTTTTGTACTGCTATGTGCTACTTCTTTTACTGTCTTCCCGAATATCCCGGGATTATGTACTTGAAACTCGGTAATGTATACCGGCTTATTATGTTCAGAATCGGCTGCTACCAAATCTTTAGGTGTAACAAATAATTTGCGGATGACGAATATGGCCAGAATAACACCCAATACTCCCAGCGGATATGTAACGGCACAACTCAATGCAGCACCGCTTGCGGGAAGTCCTCTTTGTATCAGTGTCTGCTGTGCCGCTCCCAAAGCGGGGGTATTGGTCGTAGCTCCACATAGAATACCGACCATATCGGACAGTGGCACATCGAGTATAAAATGGAACATCAGTGTCATAACCGTACCTAAAAACAATACTCCCAATGCTAATGTATTCAGTGTTATTCCTCCTTTCCTGAAAAGGCTGAAAAAACCGGGACCGACTTGCAGACCCAACGCATATACAAATATTATCAAACCAAAGCTTTCGGCATAGTTCAACATTTTAGGATCGACCGATAATCCTAAATGTCCGGCTAAAATGCCTATAAAGAATACAAATGTGACACCTAATGAAATCCCTGCAATACGTATTTTCCCCAACGCTAACCCCAATGCCGAAATCAATGAGATAATGACAACTGCTTGCATGGAGGTATTATCCAGAAATAAACTGTCGAACCAACTCATGTTTTTATCCTCGTTTTCGAAATGCTGGGCAAAGATATAAGAAACTGCTTTATTTTTGCATATTCTTTCAAAAAACTATACTTCATACAGGATAAAAACAACGGATGAATACGAGAAACAAACCGGCTACATCTGATATATACAGATATAACCGGTCGCCTAAATTTTCCCATGGAAGTAATTCGGTCGGGTCTATTTTGTGTTTTTTTACCTTCTTTTTTCTACGGCTTTCTGAAATTCGAGTTTCAGCAAATCTATCGTTTCTTTTACTGTTGTTATTTTTTGGGCTAAAAAAGCATTAGCTCCGGCAAAAGCATATCCTTTTTTCATATTTCCCTTAGCGGCATTGTACAAAGCTTTGATTATGCAATAAGGACTCTTGGTATAATCGCAGGTGCGGATACAGTGGAAAGAACATCTGGCGGGTCTTTCCCGGCCTGATTTTACACTTTTTATAAATTCTCCGGAGATTGCTCTCCCCGGCATACCTACCGGACTGGTTATAATCTCTATATCTTCTTCCGATGCATCGATATATGTCTGCTTGAATGCCAATGAGGCATCACACTCTTTTGTGGTTACAAATATACTCCCCATTTGTACGGCAGCAGCGCCTAAATTCATCAACCGATAAATATCCTTGCCGGTATGTAATCCTCCTGCTGCGATTACCGGTATCTGGCAATGGTTCTCGTCCTCATATTTTTTCACAACCTGGACTACTTCCGGAACGATATGTTCAAGCGAATAGCTTTCATCTCCAATCTGATTGTTCTTATATCCTAAATGCCCTCCGGCTTTAGGGCCTTCTACGACAATCGCATCGGGCAAATAATTATAATTGTGTTTCCACTTTTCACAAATGAGTCCGGCAGCTCGTGATGAAGATACGATGGGTACCAATTTTGTCGTACTTTTGTTATCAAGATAGGAAGGTAAATCCAACGG
This sequence comes from Gabonia massiliensis, assembly GCF_001403595.1. Classification (NCBI taxonomy): domain Bacteria; kingdom Pseudomonadati; phylum Bacteroidota; class Bacteroidia; order Bacteroidales; family Porphyromonadaceae; genus Gabonia; species Gabonia massiliensis. The sequence continues at coordinate 349,361 of NZ_LN877938.1, forward strand.
GAGTCCTGCTCCTGAAAAAATAATATCGGCTTTCTCTGCGATGGCCGTCCGCACCATGTCCGAGAAATTGCTCAGTGCGACCATTATGTTCACACCGATTACTCCCTGGGTTTTTTCTTTGGCTTTTCGCAATTCTTCACGAAGGCCCAATATGCTGTTTTTTAAATAATCTGTCGATAATTCAGGATACAATAGTCCCAATCCGGCACAAGAGATTACTCCGACACCCCCTTCATTTGCAACAGCTGATGCCAAACCTGAAAGAGATATTCCGACTCCCATTCCTCCTTGTATGAGCGGTAACTTTATTTCAAGGTTACCTATGTAAAAAGATTTCATTGTTCTTGTTTTTGATATTATATAATAATGGCATAACCGGTAATATAAAAAACAGGTACATCCTAAAAGGATATACCTGCTCTATTGTGATTTACCTCTCATGTCTTATTTGGTAACGAGCTCGCAGTGATAAGTAAAATCTTTATCACTACCCTTCAAAATCAATTGCGGGGAAGAGCTTCTTTCACTACCATAGGACGACCTGCATATTCTGCACCGTTCAATTCCTTGATAGCATTACGAGCTTCGTCATCGTTTTCCATTTCAACGAAAGCGAAACCTTTAGAACGATTTGTCATGCGGTCGATAATCAATTTGGTTGATATTACCGTACCATAATCTTCCATAACTTGTTGTAAATCCGATTCCTTAACACCATAGTTAAGGTTACCAATGTAAATATTCATACAAAAAAATATAAAATAAATAATAAATAAATTTGAAACAATAAAAGTTTAGGAAGGTCTGTTATGACAATGGGGAGAACTTAATAAATAATTATCAAGAAAACAACAAAGTTGATAATAGAACAAAATAAACTCATTTTGTTTGTAGGTGTAAAGGAAAGCATTAATTTTGATTCTGCTATCCATATATGCAATTATTTTCTCAAAGACCCCAATATTTATACTATATGCGTATATTTTAACAAATAAGTTCAATTTATCGGGGGTCAGGACAGGAAACTTCAGGTCATAAGGGAATCACCCTTTCTTTCCTATTTTTCTTCAAAAAGAGAATGGATGCCTTACTTGTTCCAGTATAAAGTCGGCCCTTTGGTTTACCGGTATTCGCGGAAGTATACAAGTCTGATAGCCTAATGACTCATAGGCCGATTTCAATTGATAAAAAGTCTCTTCAGCCTCTCTTGTATCTTGTTTTCGTTCTGAATCGGTCTCGTATATCTCTTTCCAAAATGGGAAGATGAATATTTGCGGATTATAGCGGTACGACTTCACTGCATTCATCAAAGCATCTGAAACAGGCTGACGGATCAATAAACAATATCCATAGGTATCGGGAATGCCTCGGTCAAAAAAGCAGATATTGTCTTCATTTTGATATTGTATAAAATCACGAACCGAATGTTGAAGCATCAGTTCGGAATACTTTTCACGGTTTTTCCAAGGCAAGGCATCCCCATTTATCGATATTTGTTCTTTAATGATAGGCCGGGCTACTTCGGGAATACAAATGTATCCTCGTCTTTCCAGCTCTTGCAACACACTGGTCTTACCTGAGCCGGGCCCCCCGGTTAGGACATAAAAATTGGACTTTTGCATATGTAATATAATCAGGAAGCAGGACTGTTTTATGAGAAAAGCTTACGAGCACAAGCAACGCCTTCTTCATATAAGTCCTTGAGTTTTTGAATATCTTTTTCGATGCGGCCGACCTGCATGGGCTGTTCCGGGCGAATGACAATAGCTGTTCCTTCATCTTCCATGCGGTCTATCATATCCATCGTTTCATTATATTTTTTATTTCTTATTGCAAGGCTTTTTCTGATTAAAGGGTATTTACGATAAAAGAAAGGGGGAACTTTGATTTCCTTTTCGTCTTTCCTGTATCCCTTATTACGGGTAAGTACCAATACGTTTCGAGAGAAACCTTCTTCTATTGCTCTTTTTACCGGTATCGAATCACAAATGCCTCCATCGAGCATGGGAATATTGTCGACCCAAGTCACAGGGCACACAAAAGGCAAGCTACTGGAAGCCCGGCAAATATCGAGCAATCTTTGGGGCGACGATTTTTCTTCCATATATTCGGCTTTACCGGTAAGGCAATTGCTGGTAACCATGACAAACCGGGTAGAAGAATGGAAATAAGTGGCGTAATCATAGGGCAAAATGCGGTTGGGCAAATCATCAAACAGTAACTTGAAATCCATGATATTGCGCTGGGAAAACATGTATTTCAATCCGACGTATCGGAACTCTTCAAGTATGTCTATATTGCTCCGGCGAGCCCGCCCCTTCTGCCGGGATACGTAAGAGAGTCCATTGCAGGCTCCTGCCGAGACTCCGATTACGTACGGGAACCATATATTATGGTCCATAAAATAATCGAGTACTCCGCATGTGAATATGCCTCTCATGCCTCCTCCTTCGAGGACCAAACCCATATTTTCCACATTCGTCACCATAGCATTTAAGTTTTTTCCAATATCTTCAAAACAAGATTTACCGTTCTTCAGAGCCTAAATTTTCTGGCAAAAAGAATTTGCAATACCGGCTCGAGCAAAGGTTAAACAGTCTCTTGGTTATATAAAAAGGGATGCCGTATATTACCCAACATCCCTTCCTGTTTTTCTTTGTCCGTCTGCTCTTATTTGTCATGCAGGATTGAACATCGTCTTATCCACCCCACATACCGGACAATGGAAGTCATCGGGTTCTTTATTTATATCTCCCTCGTATACATATCCACAAACCGAACATACATACCGGCTTGCCGTATCATCGGCCACTGTTTTTTCTTTTTGTGGCTCAGCATCACCTTGGTATGTCGGCGCATTTTTCGGAGCGTTTCCTTTTATCACTTTGTGATAGTAATCATATGTCATCGGCACTCCTTCGCCTTGACGTGTATCGATTACTTTTCCTAATATCACGCAATGTGTACCGCAATCGGTCATATTTGTAACTTCACATATCAACTGACCTGCAAACTTGCTCTTCAACAAGGGAACTCCACAATTTATTTCGTAATCGAAATCTTTATATTTGTCTTTCTCCTTACTGCATTGGAAGCCAAATACGGGTATCATCAGAGGGTCTACATCTTCCGGGATAATAGAGATGGTAAATTTGCCTGTTCTACGAATCACATCGTATGTGTAATTATCTTTATTCACCGATATGGCAACTACCGGGTCTATACTTGTAACTTGAATACATGTATTTATAATGCATCCTACCGGACGGCCATCATCACATGCTCCCAAGACATACATTCCATATGATAAATTGCGTAAAACCGTCTTGTCCATATTTTTCCTATTAGCAAGCTTTAAAACTCATATCTAATCCTTTAACGGAATGAGTCAATGCTCCGACCGATATGAAATCGACTCCACACTCAGCATATTCGCGCAATGTATCGAAGGTGATACCTCCCGATGACTCGGTCTCATATTTCCCCCCGATACGCTCTACTGCCTTACGAGTGAGCTCGGGCGTAAAATTATCGAGCATAATGCGGTCTACCCCACCTACTTGCATAACCTCTTCGAGCTCGTCCATATTGCGTACTTCGATTTCGATTTTCAGATTTTTGCCTTTTTCTTTCAGATATTCATGTGCCCGGGTTATGGCATTTTCTATCCCTCCGGCAAAATCGATATGATTATCTTTCAATAAAATCATATCGAAAAGTCCTATGCGGTGATTGACTCCTCCTCCTATTTTTACAGCAGCTTTCTCCAACATACGCAATCCCGGGGTCGTCTTACGGGTATCCAATACCCGAGTGTGCAGACCTTCGAGCTGTTTTACATATTTGCGGGTTACGGTTGCTATCCCGCTCATTCTTTGCATTACGTTCAACATAAGTCGTTCTGTCTGCAGTAAAGACTGCACTTTCCCCTCGACGACAAAGGCTATGTCGCCCGGTTTTACTTCTGCGCCGTCTTCGATATATACGGTCATTTTCAATTCAGGGTCAAAAGCACTAAATATGCGTCGAGCCATGTCTACTCCCGCCAATACTCCTGCTTCTTTTATCAACAACTTAGACTTACCCATTTCATCGGCAGGGATGCAGCATAATGTTGTGTGATCACCATCACCTATATCTTCAGCAAAAGCCAATTTTATAAGGTCATCTATCAACTTATCCATTACAATTTTTCTATTTATCCATTACAATTTTTCTATTCTTATTTGTGTTATCTTGTTTTTATTCGCATTCGAGGCAATAAGACAGTGTACTCTGAAATCTCCAGACTGTGTCTTCAACTGACCTATCATATATCCTGACGTTCCTTTCTGACTCTGATGGATGACAGAAAAAGAGGCAGGCTTGTTCCGGGAGAAAAAATCGGATAATTTCTTACCGGCCGCATCTTTAGTTAACTGTTGCTGCTGTCCGTCCAAAATAATCTGGACCTTATCGCTCATTACCTGCACCAGCTTGGCGGTATCACCTGTACGGAAAGCATTTGATGTTTCCTGAACCACATCTTGCGAATAGGCTACTGTTGCCAGGAGTAAAAACATCCATGTAACAGCCATAATTTTCGATTTCATATTCTCAGGTTTTAGTGTACACTTCGTGTCAACCCCACCGGATATTTTTCTCCGTACCATCTTAGAGCTTGTCTAAATTTTCCAATAAAAAGACTATATGTCCTGACTTCTCTAAAACTACTTTCAAAAAACGTCCGTGCAAAATTCATACTGATTCTTATCCTCAACTAAGCACTCATCGTCTCACAGTTTATATATTCTTTCTGAGGTTTTTATTACCTTTGCCTATAAATATTATAAATACGACTTACGGATACCGGAATCATCGTATCTGATGCAAATGTAAATAAAAAAGTGATAAAAAAGAATCAATCGCAATGAAAATACATCTCTTAGTAGTGGGCAAAACCACAGCCACCTATATTTCGGATGCTGTCGATGAGTACTGTCGCCGACTCAAGCATTATATAACATTTGATATGGAAGTGATTCCTGAATTGAAGAATGCCAAAAACTTGAGTTTTGACCAACAGAAAGAAAAGGAGGCCGATATGATACTCAAGTGCCTGTCTCCGGGTGATTATATCGTGCTGCTTGATGAGCGAGGCAAGGAATATTCTTCTCTCAAATTTTCGGAATATATAGAGCATAAAATGCATACTGTACCTAAACGGCTGGTTTTTGTTATAGGCGGGCCTTACGGTTTTTCCCAACGGGTATACTCGACCGCACAAGAGAAAATATCGCTTTCCAAGATGACTTTTTCGCATCAAATGATACGTATGATATTTATCGAACAGCTATATCGCGCCATGACGATACTCAACAACGAACCTTATCATCACGAGTAATCTGTATTTTAACGGGATTGATGGTTATCAGTCTTCTACCTTCATAAGGTCGGACATAATACTATCGGAGACAAACAGCCCCGAACGGGTCAGTTTAAGATTATCACCCGACAAAACCAATTTGCCGGTATCTATATACGGTTTTGCCAAAGCCTGGCAATATTCTCTCATATCACGGCCAAAGTTTTCTTCTATACAGCGGAGGCTGAGTCCCCACATCGTACGCAATGAAGTCAATATCATATCATTATAACGGCTGTTTGTGTCCAGTATTTCCGTTTCATATGCGTTGGAACCGTGGGAGATTTTATTCATATACCCGGATATGTCTTTTATATTCCAACGACGGCATTTGCCATCATAGCTATGGGCCGACGGGCCTAATCCCAGATACGGCACATCGAGCCAATAAGACGTATTGTGCTGTGAATACATACCCGGCAAAGCAAAATTCGAGATTTCATAGTGTTCATATCCGGCAGCCTCCAATGTATCTATCAAACAGTCGAACATATCGAGAGACAATTCATCGTCGCATTCTGAAACTTTTCCCGATTCGAGCATACGGAATAAGGCTGTTCCTTCTTCATATATAAGACTGTATGCAGAAATGTGTGCAGGTCTTAAGGCTGTAGCCCTCCTCAGATTGGACTGCCACCCTTGTATCGTCTGCCCGGGCAATCCGTATATCAAATCGATACTGATGTTTTCGAATCCTGCTTCACGACACCGGATAAATGCTTCTTCTGCTTGTGCTGCCGTATGACGGCGATTTAAGAAAAGCAGATCGTCATCGTCAAAACTTTGTATTCCCATACTTATCCGATTTATCGGGGTATGCTTCAACATGGTAATATAATCAGCTTTCAAATCGTCAGGATTGGCTTCTAACGTAATTTCTTTACAAGCAGATAGGGGCAAGTGCAATGACAAGGCATCAAAAATCCGGACAAGCTCTTCTCCCGATAATTGAGACGGAGTGCCTCCTCCTATATATATAGTATGTACGGGTGCATTTTCCAATTCTGCATACCGCATGTCTAACTCGCGGCAGAGAGCATCGACATAATCTTTCCGTAAATGCATACGTGTATCAGAAAAGAAATCGCAATAGATACATCTTTTCTTACAAAAAGGAATATGTATATAAATGCCTGCCATAATCAGAGGACAAAGATAAGGTATATAAGTATGTATCCTGAAAAAAAGAAATGTTAAATATTGATTTTTTACTGTTTTCTAACATATTGCCTCTCATTGTTTTTGTCGATATTAATTTATAATTTGCGAACGCTTTATTCCTTTTTAACAAGGATAAAGATTACCGAATGTTTCACCTTAAATCATTTGAAATATGAAAGTATATCAATCGAATGAAATTAAAAACATTGCCTTATTAGGCAGTAAAGGCTCCGGAAAAACCACTCTCGCAGAAGCCATGCTCTACGAGTGTGGTGTGATAAAACGTAGAGGTACCGTAGATGGGCAAAACACCGTATCGGATTATTTCCCGGTGGAACGTGAATATGGATATTCAGTGTTTTCCACCGTTTTTTATGCCGAATTTTTGGGTAAAAAGCTCAATGTAATCGACTGTCCGGGGGCCGACGATTTTATCGGAGGGGCTATCACCGCTCTGAATGTAACCGACACCGGAGTCATCGTTATCGACTCTCAATATGGTGTCGAAGTAGGTACACAGAACATATTTCGCTATACCGAAAAACTGAACAAACCCGTATTGTTTNAACAAAATAGTACGAGTACAATATCCTATAAGCTGCGGTCCGTCTTTCAATGCCATGATAGACGTACTGAAAATGAAAATGTACCGATGGAAACCGGAAGGTGGTGAGCCTGAAATATTAGATATTCCAGACAGCGAAAAAGAAAAGGCGGCCGAATTGCATCAGCAACTGGTAGAAGCTGCGGCCGAAAATGACGAAGGTCTTATGGAAAAATTTTTCGACCAAGGTTCTCTTACTGAAGACGAAATGCGCGAAGGCATACGCAAAGGCCTCGTCACACGCAGCATATTTCCTATCTTCTGTGTAAGTGCGTTACGAGATATGGGTGTAAGGCGAATGATGGAATTTCTCGGAAATGTAGTTCCATTCGTATCGGAAATGCCTAAGCCTATCAACAACGAGGGTGATGAAGTAGCTCCTGACTCCAACGGACCTACCAGCTTGTTCTTTTTCAAGACAACAGTGGAGCCGCATATCGGGGAAGTCTCTTATTTCAAAGTCATGTCAGGAAAAGTACGCGAAGGAGACGACTTGCTAAATGTCAATCGGGGCAGTAAAGAGAGACTGTCTCAAATATTTTGCGTATGTGGACAAATCAGGACCAAAGTGGAAGAACTTGTGGCCGGGGATATCGGTGCTACAGTAAAACTCAAGGATGTACGTACGGGAAATACTCTTGACGGTAAAGGTATAGAATATTATTTTGATTTTATTAAATATCCCGACCCTAAATTCCAACGTGCCATAAAGCCACAGAATGAAGCAGATGCTGAAAAACTAAGCGAAATACTTACCCGCATGCATGAGGAAGATCCTACTTGGGTGATAGAACAGTCAAAAGAGCTGAAGCAGACCATTGTTTCAGGACAAGGAGAATTCCATCTGCGCACATTGAAATGGAGAATAGAAAACAACGATAAATTGATGGTCAATTTCGAAGAACCTCGCATTCCTTATCGTGAGACCATTACAAAACCCGCCCGAGCCGACTATCGTCATAAAAAACAATCGGGCGGTGCCGGGCAATTCGGAGAAGTCCATCTTATCATAGAACCTTATTATGAAGGGATGCCCGCTCCCGATACGTATAAATTCAATAATCAGGAATACCGCATGAATGTCAGGGACACTCAGGTTATCGACCTCGAATGGGGCGGAAAACTGGTATTTGTAAACTGTATTGTGGGTGGTGCCATTGACGCCCGTTTCTTACCGGCTATACAAAAAGGCCTTATGGACCGTATGGAACAAGGACCACTGACAGGTTCCTATGCTCGGGATGTACGCGTGTGCGTATATGACGGGAAAATGCATCCAGTAGATTCGAACGAAATTTCATTCCGTCTGGCCGGCCGAAATGCTTTCAGTGAAGCATTTAAAAATGCAGGCCCTAAAATACTGGAACCTATATATGATGTAGAAGTGCTGGTTCCTGCCGACAAAATGGGTGATGTAATGAGTGATTTACAAGGCCGCCGCGCTATCATCATGGGCATGTCGAGTGAAAAAGGATTCGAAAAAATACAAGCTAAGGTACCTTTGAAAGAGATGTCTACCTACTCTACAGCGTTGAGTTCTATCACCGGAGGCCGCTCCTCATTTACCATGAAATATGCCTCATACGAACTTGTACCGTCAGATGTGCAAGATAAACTATTGAAAGAATATGAAGCAACGCAATCGGCTGAATAGTTAGATTGTAAATAAAAACACCTAAAATGTTAAATTAACTCAAAAAGTCATCATTCTCATGATGACTTTTTGCATTTAAACATTTGTTTGTTAAATTTGCACTGAAGTGTTAAATAAAAATGTTCGAAAAAATTTTTATTTAGTTAAACAATTTGACATTAATCTCTGTTTATAATATAAAATTGTTCGAAATATTCGTAACAATAGAATAATAAAGGCAAATAGATTTTTAAATTATAATAAAAATCGAGTCATTGAGAAGGATGGAATAATATGAAGAAGTCGACAATTTGGTTGTTGGTATTGATTATGGCTCTGACATTTATCGGGTTGCTCTATCTGCAAATCAGCTATATGGAGAATATGGTAAAAATGCGGAACGAGCAATTTTCAGAAGCAGTAAAGCGTAGTCTGTACGGCGTATCCTCAAGTATAGAGCAGGATGAGACCAAACGATATCTCGCAGAAGATATAGAAGAAACGCAGAAAAGACTGCTTTCTTTTGAGCATGGAAGGAGTTCCATCGGAAAAGATATAGTTTCGCAACACGGCTTCTCTATCGTATCACCCGACGGTACAGTATCAAACTTCAGTTTTAGAGAACAGACCAGTACGATACTCATGAAACCGAAAATAAGCGGTACGACAGGGAAAGACTACAACTCGATTACAAATACATATAAGGGGATGCAGGAAATGCTCAAAGGGCAATATCTGTACCAAAAAGGATTGCTTGACGAGGTTATCTTGAAAATATTGAGTACAGCCAGTACGCGCCCTATTATGGAAAGAATCGATACGAAACGGATAGATAATTACCTGAAATCGGAATTGCAAAATAACGGACTGAACATTCCTTTTCAGTATGCGGTTGTCAATAAAAACGGGAAAATACTATACAATACACCAGAGTATAGTCCAGAAGAGGAGAATGCTCTCTTTACTCAAATATTGTTCCCCAATGACCCGCCCAATAAGTTGAATTATCTAAAAGTTTATTTCCCGACGAAAAAAGATTATATATTCAGTTCTATTCGGTTTATGATTCCGTCGTTTGCCTTTACTTTTATATTGCTGATAACGTTCCTGTTTACAATCGTTACCGCATTCCGTCAAAAAAGGCTGACCGAAATGAAAAATGATTTTATTAATAATATGACACACGAGTTTAAAACTCCGATATCGACTATATCCTTGGCTGCGCAAATGTTGAAGGACCCGGCCGTAGCTAAAAGTCCTCAGATGTTCCAACATATATCGGGAGTGATAAACGACGAAACGAAGCGGCTGAGATTTCAAGTAGAGAAGGTTTTACAAATGTCTATGTTCGAGCGACAGAAGACCATGATGAAACTCAATGCTGTGGATGTAAACGACTTGGTAACCAGTGTAATGAGTACTTTCAAATTGAAAGTCGAGAAATTTGGCGGTACTATCGATGCTGACTTGGCAGCAGAAGATGCCATGGTGATGGTCGACGAGATGCACTTTACCAATGTTATATTTAATCTACTTGACAACGCAGTAAAATATGCTCGTGAAGATGTCCCCTTGGCTCTGTTTATCCGGACACGTATCGAAGGAGATAAGGTAGAAATATCGATACAGGATAACGGAATCGGAATAAAGAAAGAAGATTTAAAGAAAATATTCGAAAAGTTTTATCGAGTATCTACCGGAAATCTTCATAATGTAAAAGGGTTCGGCCTCGGACTGGCTTATGTACATAAAATCGTAACTGATTTGAAAGGTACTATCCGGGCAGAGAGCGAACTCGGAGTAGGAACAAAATTTATAATTACATTACCTCTAATAAAAAACAAATGATTATGGAAGAAAGATTGCGTATACTATTATGCGAAGATGACGAAAATCTTGGCATGTTATTGAGAGAATACCTTCAAGCAAAAGGATATGTTGCTGACCTTTTCTCTGATGGAGAAAGCGGTTACAAAGCATTTTTGAAAGGGAAATACGATTTATGTGTCCTTGATGTGATGATGCCTAAAAAAGATGGTTTTACTTTAGCTCAGGAAATACGTACGGTAAACAGCGAAGTACCTATTATTTTCTTAACTGCAAAATCTCTGAAAGAAGATATTCTCGAAGGATTCAAAATCGGGGCAGACGACTATATTACCAAACCTTTCAGTATGGAAGAACTGGTATTCAGAATTGAAGCTATTCTGCGCCGTGTAAAAGGCAAAAAAGGGAAAGAAGTCACTATGTACAAAATCGGGCGTTTTACTTTCGATACTCAAAAACAAGTATTGGCTATCGATGATAAGACAACCAAACTGACAACAAAAGAGTCAGAATTGTTGAGCTTGCTTTGTGCTCATGTGAATGAAATTCTCGAACGTAACTTTGCCTTGAAGACGATATGGATAGATGACAATTATTTCAATGCCCGCAGCATGGATGTATACATCACCAAATTGCGCAAACATCTGAAAGATGACCCATCTATCGAGATTATCAATATCCATGGTAAGGGTTATAAACTTATTGCACCAGAAATAGAAGCTAAGACTAAATAATCAACTTCAGAAAACGATTCTAAATAACCAGACTGTTTTTACAACAATCTGGTTATTTTTTGTGTTATAATTTCAAATAAAAATTCAGAGAAAAATATGAAATACATCGTTCTTTTCATTGCTTATCTCTTCTGTACTCCTACATTTGCTGGAAGTATAAAAGAGACAGCCGTACCAGCCAAAGTAAAAAATTATGTAATGAGCCATTATCCCAAAGCCCAGTCCATTGATTGGGACTTCGAGGATGATGACAACTTGTATGAGGCAAAATTCAAAATCGACAAATTAAAATACAAATTGCAAATTACTCCTGACGGAAGGCTGCACGCTTCTAAAGAAGATGTACTCATCTCTACTCTTCCGAAGCTTATTCCTCAGTATATCCGGGAACACTACGCCGGATATAAAATATTAGGTGCAAATAAAAAAGTATTCGGCAACAAAATAACTTATGATGTCGGTATCAAAGGTAAAAATGCACAGGGTAATACACGGCACTATAATGTCTATTTCGACAGCAAGGGGAACAAAATTTCACGAAAGTAAAATAAGGTTATTCAAGAATTTTGTAGGTAAACTTTATTTGCTTGAAAAATAAAGTTTATTTTATAGATTATCAAAAGGAAATTCAGGAAGAAGCGTATTTTTGTAACAGAGAGTATGCTTTTTCTTTATTATAGTCTATTTCGTCAGCTCTTCCATGTTATAAACCATACGGACTTTTCGTTTTTTATCGTTATCTTTGCCTTAGAAATTATAACATTTGTTTTTTATTCTATTATTTCAAGCATAAATTAGATTCGATATTATGAAAGTGCTTTTCTTTTTTTACCAATGGCTCATAGCTTTACCTATTTTGCTCGTACTTACTATACTTACGGCATTGACCACAATCATCGGCTGTTTTCTGGGTAATGGAAATATATGGGGGTATTTTCCCGGGCGTATCTGGTCGAAGTTATTTTGTATATTTTCCATGGTTCGGGTCGAGGTTCGCGGACGAGAAAACATCAATAAAAACACTTCTTATGTCTTTGTTGCCAATCACCAAGGGGCTTACGATATTTTTCTGATTTACGGTTATCTCGGACATAATTTTAAATGGATGATGAAAAAGAGCCTGCGCAAAATTCCTTTCGTAGGAAAGGCGTGTGCTGCTGCCGGACATATTTTTGTAGATCGCAACAGTCCTAAAAGTATTATGGAAACTCTTCATAAAGCAGAAGAAACATTGAAAGACGGTATGTCTCTTGTCGTATTTCCTGAGGGCTCAAGAACTCCGGACGGCAAATTGCACCGATTCAAAAAGGGAGCTTACCAACTGGCCATAGACCTCAATCTTCCGGTAGTTCCCCTAACTATAGACGGGTCATACGCTGTAATGTCTCGTAATACCTACCTTATCACACCGGGAAAAATGATTTTAACCATACATCCCGCTATTTACCCAGATCCACAACAAGGTCATGATATTCAAGAGTTAATGGAAAAATCATACGAAACCATCGCTTCTGCCCTACCTGCCGAAGCTGAAAATATTGTAAAAAAATCTTAATTGAAAGCAGAAAACAAGTTGAAAATTTCATAGGAAAAGAAAAAAGTTGCACCTTTGCATCGCAATAGAAAAATGACCTTGTCCTGTGGTGTAACGGTAGCACATCGGATTCTGGTTCCGCTTGTGAGGGTTCGAATCCTTCCAGGACAACAGAAAAGTTTAATCTCTTTAAAATTTAAAAGTTTTAAAGAGATTTTTTATTTGTATATCCTGTTTTATCAAATGTAAACTTCTTTATTAAAATCATACCCCCGACTTGATATTATATCATCTTTTCTAACTACTACAAATGAAGAGAGGGGAATATCTAACATTCGCCAGGCATTCTCCTCTTTTCAATAGACTAAGTATTCTATTACTTAAGAGCATCTGTAAAGTGGTCTCCATATTGAGCTGTGTTGTATATAATCGCCCATAAAGAAGCCCACAACACTCCCCGACCGTAATATTCATTATCTGTCACTGTTGCCAAACTATTGCAAGCCGGTGTCCAAGTATTGGTATGTTGAGAGTCACCTAAGAATATGATTCTTTTTTTCAGGTCTATGGACAACGAACAACCGTTACCAGCAACTTCCAATACATTAGTTACTCCTGCAGGTACATCAAAAGTTCCACTTATACCGTCTCTATAAAATGAAGCACTGAAGCTAATCTGCTGAGATGGTTTGTAGTTACTGAACGGTCCATTCTTAACGATATAATTCCACACAGGGTCATTGGTGTGGGTTGTCATCCAGGTGGCATACGAACCTGTATTATTTCTATACTTATATCCCCATGAGGCGAATTTGGTAAACAAAGCTTGATTTTCGGAATTGCTGTTGTCAAGAATGACCACGGCAAATCTATTTTTATTGGGGCTATTTTCCAACCATGTAACCAGATTGTCGTAATATTTGGATACTGTTGTCGTATATCTTCCCGAGAAAAGGACATTGACATTGTCCGGTATATTTGCTCCTACTCCAGCATCATTGCTATCGGTATTCGGCAAAACGGGAGTTACAGGTGTATAAACTATCCCTTGAGGGCCAAAAAATGTTGAGTAAGAACCATAATCTCGGAACATGCTAAGAATACCATTACCAAGTGCACCGTATCCTCCATAGAGATTGGCAACATTGATTGTTATCGGCTTAAGTACTGTCCTGACAATTGCCAAACGAGAGGTAACATCTGTCCCGGCTAAAGTCAGTTTTACGTGATAGGTTATATCCCGATTTGCATCTTTATAAAGAGTCTTAGGTAATTGAATCTTAAACTTAGTGCCCATAGCGTATTCGGTTCCCCACGACATCGCAGTACCGTTTTCACTGACTATCTTTACATCATACGTATGAGCCAATGAGGGTTCCGGCTGTTCTAACTCTGCAACCCATTTCATTCTGCTGCTGCCTTGCAATGTTATGACTTGCGTCTCATCTTGATTTTCAGACACATAAAGAGTATTGCCAACAACACCTGTACTGAAAGACATCGGTTGTTGAGTGAGAATAATTTCCTGTGACTTTACAGATGAGTCATCTGCCAATATCAGGTAAAGTTTAGCTTTCAACGTATTGTTACTTGCATTTTCTTGCTTTGCAGTCACCGTTATCCTATTAAGTTTCAAATCTGCATCGTTATGGATATCTTTCACTTCGAACGCATCGGCATTGTCTCCTTCAAGAACATATTTCCACGAGTTTACCGTTGCACCATCTGCAGATAACCCCGGATTGACAAGGAATGTGTTGGTGTTGTTTCCTATAATAGTAAGTTCCCCATCGTATTCGAAATCGATAGAAGTAACAGATGGTGTAAGTTCAAACCCCGGTTCTCCGTCTTGAATCAGGAGCATAGTACTCTGTACTGAGGGGTCTTCTTTCAGGCTGACAACCAAGAAACCATAGCGAGGACTGGTTCCTGTATTGGCTGAATGGGTATAAATAGGGATAATATTATTGACGGATTTATCACTATCATAATCGGTTACAGCAGAAGCTCCAGTTTGCTCAAAAGAGAAAAATGCTCCTGCTCCGGGCGGATAAATGGCCGCACTCCAGTCTCCCGAACCTTTCACTGCAATGGAAGGAGCTGCAACACCAGCTTTATTCGTAAAGTGAGGTATTGTTTTTGGACTTAGTTCTAAATACAAATTGCCTCCTTCCAACTGCACAATATCAATAGTTGCTTTCAAATTACCGAAAGAGAGTTCTATAATGCCACTACGCTTATCTTTTACATTGTTCAATGCCGAAGCGGAAACTGTCAGTGTCTTGCCGCTTAAAGTAACGGATATACCGTCATCGAGAACTTTTTTGCTGAGGGAAAGTGTCCCGTCTCCAAAAGTAAATATGCCCAGATTATAGTTCCCCCCATTAGGGGTAAACATTACCTTTTTGGTCGGTATAGCCAAAATGTTATCTCCGTCAAACTGTACAGTGCCATGGCTGTCCATATCCCAATAGTTGATTGAAAAACTCAATGACGCAACTTCTCCTTTATATGCCTCCAGCTCGGTAGTGTATCCTTCTTTCTTGACAGAATTAACAGTCAGCTTATATACATTATTACGTTTGAGAGATTGTCCGGACTCAAGCGGATGTACGTTCACACGATGATATGATACTGTACCAGAGCTATTGTTTTTCATTCTGATAACCAAGCAAGTAGTGTATTCATCATTCTGTTCCGGTGATGCTACGTAGTTTTCAAAAGCGTATAATTTACCTACAATATCGGCTCCTGCTTCACTTTCTACACCGTAAAGTCTCGGAATACGTTTTGCCTTCTCGTCAAAAGCGTTTGGCTCTCCATTCCATACAAACAGGGATGGATATGCATTCCATATTGATACGGATTCGAGTGTATATCCAGCAGCAGAGTTATGTATATCAAAACGAGAAACCGTACGTTGCAATACAACATTGATTTTCGTATCCTGTGACTCTTTTCTCAGTGAAGCACTCATTAGTAATGCTTCACTTTCCAATGGCTTTGTCGTATATTCCGGTACCTCCACGGAGGTACCAGTCATAAAAGCCTGAATGTCTGCTTTTGCCTGTTTAAAGGTTTTACCTTTAACGACAGTCTTCCATTCTTCTAAAGTCCAAGTACTATCGGGAGACAAATAGTTATCTCCCATATTGGCTACGACCAGGATATCATAAGCTTCAGTCATACTGAGCCCAAGGTCTGAAAAATCGAATGTAATATCCGTATTCATTATTAACGGGCTCGAAGAGGTTGCTGTAAGCTCTTTCCAACCTTTAAAAACTCCTGTCCCGTTACTATTCGATTCGAAAAAAATCAAATCAAGAGTCTTTATATTTTCTTCTCCTTCTTCGGGTGCAATAGCTGCACGTGTAGCCATTCCGCTGGTCGGGTCCTGAATACTAAAATTTATAATAAGTTTACTATCTCCTCCTGCCGAGAGCTGGTTATCGTCTTCTATAGTACATGAGGAAAAAACTACTGTCGTCAGAAGAAAGACAAACCATAATATTTTTTTCATATTACATTTTTTATTACAATTATACATATGTATGTCATTATTTTCCTAAATCAACATTAATATCATCGTCTAACTCCCAATCATTCTTTCCCTGATTATAGCGAAATATTTGTATTTCCAGTCTGATTCTTCCGGAAAGCAATACCAGTGTATCGGAATTTGCACTGTCTATAGCCGTATCAAAATCGCCTAATGCCGTTATCTTAAGCCCTGTCGGATATCCGTCTGCGTCACTTGCCAGCTCTACTTTGAAACGACTGTTCTGAATACCGTTTGCTAATGTGATTACAGACCCGTTTATATCGGTTTTAAATGTTAAAGTAATGGCTTTTGAGAGTATGTTACTTTTCATACCGATGGTCGTAGTCGAGTTTTTGTCACGGTACAATACAGCATCTCGACTCTCTGTCCACAAATAATAATTTCCACTTGTCCCCATTTGTCCAGCTGTCATATCCCAATCTATAATATTGACATTTAAGTGGATGGGTGGTTGGCCGGCAGCGGTTTCCTTATCCGTATATCCCGGACCGCTGGCCGAATTGATATTGAATACATATTTCTTATTTCGTATGATTTCGATAAGTTCACCGGTATCGGTATTTTCAAAATCGACCGGATAATAATATTTTGTTCCATTGTATTCGGCACCAATAATGAGACGGGTATGTTTTTGTGTCTCTGTCTCGTCATGTGTTGCATTGTCATAGAGATAAAGCTTATTTGCAATAGAGCGGTCTACAGAGTTGTAACTATCAGATTCTAAAGCCAAACCGGTTTTCATGCCTTCGGGAGAATATGCGGACTGAGCTTGGTTGTCTATGATATTATCCGGACTATTTCCTAAAAAACCTTTGTCCGGAACATAGTACAATGTAACATCCTGTAATGTAAAGTTGTCTATATCAGCAGCCACGTAGACATCTACCGAAGCAACCGACCTGATAAGGCTCAGCAATGGCCAGTAGTTAATCACTCCGTCTTTTACTTCTTGTTCTTTCAGCATCCCCCACATAGGCAGACTTGTAAAAGAACCACTATTTTGCAATAACCTTTGGGGATTTGTATCTATCAGTGCATTCTTAAATATTTCCCAATCGGCTTTTCCTTTATATTGGGATATTGCTGTTTCGTCCGGCAGCATCTTTTCGATAAACGAACGACAATTTGCCAAAAAATAAGCATCGTAACCGCTTCCGACAGGGAGAGTCGTACGTAGTTTTCCGTTCACTTTGAAGGTAGTACGCCAACAAACAAACTTTTTTTCGGCATCAAATAGTAACACATCCAGATTGTCAATAATATTTTCATCTGAGGTCGAAAATTCTGTACTACGGGTTGCAGAATTTGTCAAAATGGATAATTCAACTTCAGACTCTCCAGATATATCACCGGCAGGCGGTTCATCGTCAAGTTTGGTCTGACACGCTCCAAATCCGGCTATCAACATAACGGACAATATAAATATTTTTCTCATACTGTTATTGTTTTTTAAAGTACAATCAAGGCTTTACGAACCTGCCATGAATCTACTGTAATAATTGCCTCTTGTTTTGTAGGTCTGATTACAACATCTATCTGAGTTCCTTCTTGAGCTTTCGTCTCTGTGTCGACCCTCAATCGGGCAATCTTATCTTCGAAAAGGGTGATTATAATATTGTCTTCCAATCCGCTTTCCGTATTTACTGATGCCGGAAATACCTTATTTTTAGAGACATACTCATCGCGACTCTTTATATAAGAAAAGTTATCTTCTATTGTAATTGCATCACCGGATTGTTTGTCTTCAAGAATGTGGTATGACTCAGATGACCCGGCAATGCTCATACTGAGTTCCCCGGGATATTGGGTTTTGAAATTATTTCCTTCTTCTATGGTTACAGTTATGCTGCACAACAGCTTTCTAACATCTACATGAATGACTTTTTCTTCTAAAGGAGAGAGTGTAAATGATTGATTTCCCAAAAAAAGTTCCTGAACAGAACCACTGTATGTTCGCGAGCTGCGTGATTGCCGTTCGCTCATAGTAAAATTCACTGTCGAATAGTCTTCTTCATCTTGAAATGCAGGTGAAACTTTATTGATATCTTCGTCTCCCGATAGGGCCCAAGTAACTAAATGGACATTACCGCTATGCTGCTGTTCAAAAGGATATGGTCTCCCTCCTTTTATATTGTCATAAGGTATATGTCTCTCTTCTATTATTCTACCTTCATTGTCATATAGATATAATTCTATATCGCTGGCTACTGAAAGGTCAAAGTCATCCGTTGTTCCTTCATGCGTGAAGATCAGGTTCAGAGAGCCGCTGTCACAACCATCATGAGGACCCTCAGAAGTACATCCTATACAAGATATCATTATCAATAATATCAAAATCGATTTCTTCACGATATAGTAATTTACAATAAATCATTTATATTATCCCCGAGGAGGATATATGAATATCCTCCGGGAAAATATTTAACCACCCAATTTGTGTCCATTATAAATCGACATTCTGGGTTCTTACGTCCCATTTTGCAACTTCGATATTTACTGAAATGGAACTTTCCGTCGGACTGACTACCGGGCCCTCTTCTTCTGCATCTTTAGGCGTAGCCCAACCCACTGTCTTGATATCCTTCATTGTCACGCGGTAAATGCTGTTACGATAAATTTTCCAACTATCGTCCTTCAACAGATTTACTCTCCAATAACGAGACACACCACTTACTCCTGTACCGGAAAACGTACCTTTGATAATAAATGCTACTACCTGATCTTTATCAAATACCGTCGCTGCCGAACCACTACCTCCTTGCAAGATTGAAGGTACATTTTCGTATATATAAACAGGTTTTCCATAGGCTGCCGGCAAGAAACCATTGGTCGTCTCGCTCGCATCGTCATTTTTTACAGAGTACACGGACTCAACCGTTTCTCCATTTGTAGAAAATGTCGTTTTGAAATTGGATGCGGTTGCAAAACGAGTCCATTCACCTAAATCTTTGTATTCAAAAGTTCGAGACTGATTGATACCATTGATAACCATATAGCCGTCGAAAGTCCACTTCAAATCGCTCGGTACTGTTCCACTTTCACCCAGTCCCAATATATCAAGCAAATCGTCTTTCGGAGCAGTAATCTGATTGGATGGGTCTACTTGCGGACTTTCAATTTTGCTCAACAGACGCCGAACGGATAGAGTAAGCGAATTGGTCTCGCCCTCCACGGCATTAATCGCTCCTTCTGCTGCCATAGCAAATCCGGTAGAAACATCAATACCTGTTCGGGAATTCGACCCGTCCAATAAAAGAGCTTTATAAAGGGTATTTTTTTTGAAATCTGCCAATGATGAAGGTACAGGAGAAGGTTCTCCCAAATTTTGGTTGACAGCGGTAAGAATCGTCAAATTACCTGCGTCGACGAGGAATGTATATTGATTATTCAAAGCTAAATCTTCCGGTTTGAAATATTTCTGATAAGTACCGTCTGCATTAAAAACAAAGAATTCCAAAGATTTGATATCATTTTCTTCGGCAGAGCCTGCTTCTTCTCCTGCTAATGACCGAGTGTCGGCATTTCCTTTTATGCTGACTGTAATGGAGGCTTTCTTGCCTTGAATATTTGTCGGGGTTGAAGTATCGTCAGAATCACTACACGACAACAGAGCGAATGACATCGCTGAAATCATACATAAATTTTTAATTCTCATAATTTTAAAGTTTAGTTATTAGTTCATCGTTATATTTATAAAATCGCTTTCAAAGGAAATGCGGTGTAATTACGGGATTTTTCAATGTGGGAACTTGCTTTTTACTTCAGGATTCTGAAGTATTTTTCTACAAACAATGGCTGTTGTCAACTTAGCGCGTTTGGAACATGATTTAATGCAGCTCTCAAATGAGAGGGTACTTCCTCTCATCCATGTTTCATATTTAACCGCCTTTTTATATACAAGTATTTGTCTGCTGCTATCCATCTTCATACCTCTTCGATAATCGGAACTTCGAATAAAAGATATTTTCCCTTTTTTAGTAACTATCATAAATGGAGGGAGAGTAGCCCGGTTAATACCATCGGATATGACGGGTGTCACTATGATTCTCTCTTTTCCCTTGGGAGCAAACCGGGCAGGCTCACAATTAAAACCAAGTTCTATATTGTCGCCAACAATTTGTACTTGTATTTCAGAGACAGATAATTGTCCTCTCTTGTTTCCCGTGCCTGCTGTTGCACTGGAAGGGAGAGAGAGCAATAGTGAAAAACACACTATTACTATTGATATATGAGTTGCGACTTTCATTGCATTTTCATTTATTTAATATTATAAATCAGAGAAATACCAATCTTGGTAGGTCCAACGTAAGTTTTTGTATAATGTTCTGACTTGGTACAACACCAATTCCTGTTGTTTGATTTATCAAAACCGAGTTGTACAACGCCTAGACCGAGATATGTCTCAATCGTCCATCTTTCGGACAACATCCAACTATATCCATACGTGAATCCTGCTCCGGCACCCCAACCTTCATACCGGTACTTTTTATCGAACATGTCAAAAAACTTATGTCCTCCAATATTGTACTTAGTTGCAATGGCATGTACTCCAATAAAGTGGCCACTTGCCGGCTCGCAAAACCAGTATCTCCATTCCGGTTGTATCATCCAATGTACTATTTTATCATTGTGCCCTTTACGCCCCTTACGGTTCCAAGGATTGTAACTTCCGGTTATATTCAAGCTCATTTGTGAACCCCATCCGAATTCTAAACCCAAATTAGGTGTCAGTGTCGCAGCATATAGAAGATTGGTCTTGATGGCCCAATGCATCTTCTTCTCTTTTATTTTCTCCCAAGGTGTCATTATACCGATATCAACGATTATCGTGTTGTCAGCATCTGTGATATCGACTGTATCTTTTATTTCCACTTTCGACAGGTTATGATATCTAACATTTTCGGTCAAGAAGGATTTCGTGAAATCGTGTTTTGCAGATTTCATATCAGCTAAAGTCACAAAACGTTTTTGTGCATATCCGGAAAAGCATACTGAAAGTGCTCCCATAAAGACAAACAAGAACCTGTACCTTAGAGGTTTTAATCCTCTTTTGACGAGATATTGCATAACAATTAATTGATTATTTGAAATATTGTATCGAAACAAAATATATGTTAGGGCACAAATATTTCTATTTCAGCAAAATAATTTTTGCCATTTATGCTAAAAAAGCCCTTCAACAGATATATGCTTTTGGGATAGATGCATGATACTATCAGGCTCTAATAGCTCTTTTACTTACATTATGATTTCTTATAACTTATATTACCAAGTTATGTAATTGTCTAACACTTGAGTTGTCGATTTGTTTTCAATAAAAGTAATATTTTATAGAAGAACTATTGTAGACACGTAGGCAGAGAAAAATATGAAAGAACAGTATAGGCAATATAATTGAGTCAAGAAGGATGTGTGCAAGACTGTTAAAAGCAGGAAAGAAGTTCATTATAGTTGCTGAATCCATGTTTATTGGTCTATTTATAACCCGGTACAATTGGAAGATAGCAACTTGTTATCTCATGAATGGAAAAAAGCAGTATGAGCAAAAGAAAATATAGCAAGGCTGTAAAGTATAAAAAAATAAGGTTGTGCCAGCGTTCTGACACAACTTCCTTGATTATCATTTTTCAAAAATGAAAAAATAGGGATCAGCCCCTAACAATCATGTTTTACATATTTATTCTGCCAATTTAAGTGTATAATTTAGTCCGGAGCTACTTTTTTCGAACTTGTCATTTAATAAAGTCAGTGTCTGTTCATCTTCATAGAGGAAATTGAAAATATCTTTTTTGTCATTAGTTACCAATTGCCATACTGTCGCATCGTTATCTCCCGGAATACCTCGCTGTGTAAACCGTTTTCCGGTATAGGAAAACGATTGGTCCTTGCCATCTTCTGCTTCTATATAGGTCATTGTAAGGGAAAACGTACCATCACCACTATGTTGGCGGCTCCGGACGGTCAACGAATATCGGATACCGGGCCCTGAAGCTGCCGGCAACATACCTTCATAGGTACGAATCTGCCATGCTCCTAGAGCAAGGTCACCCTGTCGTTTTACCGGGAAAACTTTAATTTTTTCGGCATTCATCCCTGCTCGATATTCTCCCGTATAAGAAATTATGGCGGTGTCTTGTAATAAAATACCTTCGGGGGTATCTCTCTCGGCACTTAATACACTAAACATCAAAGTGTCTCCTTGCTGTGATACAATTGTCATCGTATTTATCGTAGCATCTGTAATGATGCCTTTTACGTTTTTTCCCCGAGACACACATGCCGTCATCATAACTGCACATGCTACAACTTCAAACTTTTTCATTTTATTTATTTGTTTTTAAAGCTACTCCAAATATATCTAATCTACCCCATATTTCCAATACTATGGTTACAAGACAGCCCGTCTGACATTAGAGGTCAGACGGGCTGTCTTTTTATTTGTTTTCTCTATATCAATATGCTCTTGCAAATAATACCCGACGGGCAGAAGGCTTACCCGTAACCATACATTTGCCCGGTGTCAGACTTTCTTCATCGGCTTCGAACGGGATGCAACGGATGGTTGCTTTGGTATCTTCCTTGATACGCTCTTCGGTCTCGGTGGTACCATCCCAATGTGCCAAAATAAATCCACCCTCTTCTATCTTCTTCTTAAATTCGTCATATGTATCTACTTTTGTAGTATGAGCCAAACGATAATCAAGCGCCTTTTTATAAATATTAGCTTGAATGTCATCCAGAAGATTTTTTACATAGGTTTCTATATTTTCACAAGTTACGGTTTCTTTTTCGAGTGTGTCACGACGCATTACTTCCATCGTATTGTTTTCAAGGTCGCGTCCTCCCATAACCAGCCGTACGGGAACCCCCTTCAGTTCATAATCGGCAAATTTGAATCCCGGGCGCTTGTTGTCTGCATTATCGTATTTAACAGATATTCCCAATGCTTTCAATTTTGCCACGATACCGGCTACTTTTTCATCTATTTGTGCCAACTGTTCCATGTTTTTATAAATAGGAACGATTACTACCTGTATCGGGGCCAATTTTGGAGGCAGTACCAAACCATTGTCATCGGAGTGAGACATAATAAGGGCACCCATCAAGCGAGTAGATACACCCCATGATGTCGCCCAAACGTAGTCTAACTTATTATTTTTATCGACAAATTGCACATCGAAAGCTTTTGCAAAATTCTGGCCCAAGAAATGAGATGTACCTGATTGCAGCGCCTTCCCGTCTTGCATCAGCGCTTCGATAGTATAGGTATCCAATGCTCCGGCAAAACGTTCGTTGGCCGATTTCACTCCTTTAACTACCGGTACTGCCATATATTGTTCGGCAAAATCGGCATATACATTGAGCATACGTTGTGCTTCTTCTTCTGCCTCTTCCCGAGTTGCATGAGCGGTATGCCCCTCCTGCCACAGAAATTCGGCAGTACGAAGGAAAAGACGGGTACGCATCTCCCATCTCATTACATTGGCCCATTGGTTGCAAAGTATGGGCAGGTCGCGGTATGATTGTATCCAATTTTTATACGTACTCCATATAATTGTTTCTGATGTAGGCCGGATAATCAGTTCTTCTTCAAGTCTCGCTGCGGGATCAACGATAACTCCCGAACCATCTTCAGCATTTTTCAGGCGATAATGTGTGACCACAGCACATTCTTTAGCAAAACCTTCGACATGCTCGGCTTCACGGCTCAGATATGATTTGGGTATCAATAACGGAAAATAAGCATTTACATGTCCTGTCTCCTTAAACATATCGTCAAGCTGACGTTGCATCTTTTCCCAAATAGCGTATCCGTAAGGTTTTATAACCATACAGCCACGTACAGCCGACTGTTCTGCCAAATCGGCCTTTACAACCAAGTCATTATACCATTGCGAATAATTCTCGCTCCGCTTGGTAAGGTCTTTCAGTTCTTTTGCCATTGTTATTTTATGATATTTGTATTTATTTTTTCTGAATTGACAAAATTATAAAAAAGTCAGGATTATTCGGTGATAATTCATGAATAAATAAACTCCTGGCAATTTCTTCGCTCTCAGTCTTACTCGCATTTTGCTTTAAAGGTAGATGCAGGCAAAGCTTCTTTGTTTATCAGATTGGCTCTTGTGAATGGTTGCCAAGCATATCTTACATATTTCGGATTTTTTACGCGCGAAGATGTAAGTCGAACCTTATCTTTTTCTATAACGGCTTTAGCGGGGTAATAAAGCCCTTCAAATTCCGCTATTTCAAAACAGGAGGGTTCTTTACCGTCTGATGTACTCAAACCATCTGCGTAATCGAATGAAATGATAATGGAAGTATGGTCTTTCTGAGCTGACCTGAACAATGGTCCGGAAGGTGTAATATTTTTGTTATAGGTTGCGCATAATGCCCACCGGCCAAGTCGCTCCCCGATTTCTTTTTTGAACCGAGGGTGTACGTCAAGCGAATCTCCGCGGTCTGAGGAGACTGCCATTCCGGTATATGGAACGGATTTCATCAATTGTAACTGACTATTGCGAAACCACGGCCACGACGGACAGTCGAGACTCGACAACTGTACAAAATAGAAAGGCATATCTTTTCTGTTCCAGTTATTCCTCCAACTGTCTACCAATAACCGGAAAAGCGTTTCATGGGTTTCAAAATTATGGGCATTTGATTCACCTTGATACCATATAACTCCTTGAATCGGGAATTGATACAGAGGCTTTATTCCACTTTCAAAAAGATAGCAAGGTTCGTATGGATGTCTACCCGAAATTCTTCCTTTGCTCTTCAAATTTACTCTTGCCCGATTCCTTACCCATTCTTGTATAAAATCATTGTGTAACCAATCTTTCAGGATAGGTTGAAACTTGGTCTCCAGTGTATTGCGGTCGATCCAGGCTTCCGTAGGCGAACCACCTACGGCGTTACATATAAGACCAATCGGAATTTTCAGGCTGTCTCTAAGCATTTTTCCAAAGTAATATGCCACAGCCGAAAATGTCGATGTGGTTGCCGGGGATGCTTCTTCCCATCCGGTATTTCGAAAATAGAGCAAATGATTGACCGAATCTAATGCTTCTATTGTCCAAGGTGCATCTGTAGTATTCCAGCGGCCTTTCATATTATACAAACGCAAATCGTTATCGGTGGATGACGGAATATCTTCTTTTGCAGTGATAGCCTGCTGAAGCATAAACTGCATATTGGACTGTCCGGAACAGAGCCACACTTCTCCTACCGCCACATGATGAAATATTCTTTTTTGTGTTCCGGCTTTTATGCTCAATATATAATCACTGCCGGCTTTCAAAGGCTGTAACGTAACACTCCATCTCCCTCGATTATCTGCCATGGCTATCGCTTTCTGTCCGCCTATTTCTACAATAACTTCGGTTGCAGCGTTTGCTATCCCTTGTATTTTGAGTGGAATATTACGCTGTAATATCATATTATCGGCATATAATCCGGATAATTGCAACCCTCCATAATCACCTGTAATCGCTGAATAGACTGTCTTGGCAAGAATGCCGGCTCCTTCTGCATCCGGATGTACAGCATCGGGCAACAAATATGGATATGGATATAATGGCTCATGAAAGTCTATCAGTTCTGCTTCACTTACTTCAGCCACAGTCGCTATTGCTTCTTGTATTTCGTCATGCCACTTTTTTGTCCCAGATATGAAACGTGGATGAGTGTAGGTTATGGGTGTAAGTTGCGCCAAAATGAAACGAATCTTTTTATTGCTACTTTTCAAGGAATCTATCAGGGCAAGGTAGTCTCTTACAAATTCATCCCTATAATTGGGCCAATCTCGTGGGTCGGTATCATTGATGCCTAAATGAATTACCGCTATATCGGCACCGAATGTCATTGCATCGAGAAACTCTCTTTGCTGCATGTAAGGGCGATGTCCCCGACGCAATAAGGTAGCTCCTGGTTTCCCAAAATTTTTCACAAAATAGTTATTTCCCAAAAGGTTTTGCAGTTGTACCGGATAGGAATATTTTTCCCGATCGGTAATACCTGTTCCATAGGTTATGCTGTTACCTATGCAGGCAACTTTTATTTGTTTTCGGGCAGATACTGCTTCAAATATACATATGGCTATTGTAAACAGGAGGAATCTTTTCATCATTTTATATTTTTAACGGATATGCAATATCTTATTATAATTTGTCTAAAAATACGTAAATGATATTGTCTTGCCAAATTTCATAAAACAAAATAGCAGGGATGTTCACTTACATCCCTGCTATTTTTATAATATATGTCGATATAATCGCTACTCGAATCAGAACCAACGAACGTATGCAAAATCTTGACGATGAGGCAGATCAGGATTTTTCGGGAACATACGGAACGAATATTTATAAACTCCTGAATTCTTGAGAGAATAATCGAGTTTATAATATGTTTTGGAACCTTCGTTTTTCACTATCTGGAGTTCTTGTACGATATAAGGTTTCATCACTCCGTCTTCGATAGGTGTAACTACCAGCTCGACACCGATACAGTTGGGCAAATCCTTGTGGTCGATTACAACTTCTATCGGATACTCCTGTCCTACATGCGGGCTATAGAGCAATCCTTCCGGCAGATTCACTGAAGTTATTTCGATCGAATTCCATTTAGAGGCGATGTCTTCTTTCCAAGCTGCGATTTCTTTTGCTTTAGCAAAATTATTTGCAACAAGCAGCTTAGAACGTTTGGCTTCTTTCATATAGAACCGGTCAATATAGTCTTCGAGCATACGGGTCATCGTATAATCCGGAGCAATCTGAGCGATAGAGTTTTTGATGTATTGTATCCATTCGGGAGAATATCCTTTGCTGTTTTTTGCAAAATACAAAGGAACTATCTGATTTTCAAGCATCGAATAGATAGTAGCTGCATCTAACTGGTCTTGATGTCCCTGGTCTTGGAATGTGCGTTTGTCGGTCAATGCCCAACCTGCGCCATCTTTGTAACCTTCGTACCACCAGCCATCGAGCACAGAGAAATTCAAAACACCGTTCATTTCGGCTTTTTCTCCGGATGTACCGGATGCTTCCAACGGGCGAGTAGGTGTGTTCAACCAGATATCAACCCCGGAAATCAGACGCTTGGCCACTTTCATATCGTAATTTTCCAAGAAAATGATTTTTCCCAAGAACTCGGGACGGCGAGATATTTCTACAATTTGCTTAATCAGACCTTGGCCTGCACCATCGGCAGGATGTGCCTTTCCTGAGAAAAGGAATTGTACGGGATAGTTGGGGTTATTTACGATTTTGGAAAGGCGTTCTAAATCGGTGAACAACAAATGTGCACGCTTATAGGTTGCAAAACGACGGGCAAAACCGATAAGAAGTGCATTCGGATTGATTTTTTCCAATACGGATACAATGCGTGAAGGGTCGCCCTGATTCTTCAACCAGTTTTCACGGAAATCTTCTTTTACGAAATTGACCAGTTTATTTTTCATGGTCTGACGCATTTTCCATATTTCCTCATCGGGCACGTCATAAATTTTTTCCCAAATTTTCTTATCGGATTGGTGTTCGAATATCTCTTTACCGAGCTTCTGTGTATAAAATTCTTTCCACTCAGTTGCTGCCCATGTAGGCATGTGTACACCATTGGTCACGTAACCGACATGTAACTCGTCTGCTGCATAACCTTTCCAGATGGGCTGGAACATATGTTGTGATACTTTACCGTGCAACCAACTCACACCATTGACTTCCTGGCAAGTATTACAAGCAAACACACTCATGGAGAATTTCTCGTTCGTACCCGGATTTTCACGACCCATGTCCATCAAATCTTGCCAAGAGATACCTAATTTTTGAGGGAACTCTCCCATGTACTTCCCGAATAAGGATTCGTCAAAGCTGTCATGTCCGGCAGGTACCGGAGTATGTACCGTATATAACGAGGATGCCCGTACCACCTCAAGGGCTTCCTGAAAATTAAGTTTATCATTTTGTATATAGTCTACCAACCGCTGAATATTGATGAGCGCGGCATGGCCTTCGTTGCAGTGGTATATGTCTTTCTTTATTCCCAGACGGTTGAGCATGATAATACCCCCGATACCCAACATATATTCCTGTTTCATACGGTGTTCCCAATCGCCACCATACAACTGGTATGTAATATGACGGTCAAATTCACTATTCTGTTCAAGGTCGGTATCCATCAAATAAAGCTGGATGCGCCCGACATTGACTTTCCAAATATTTGCATAAATAATACGTCCCGGGAACGGTACTTCAAGTATCATCGGATGTCCATTCTCATCAAGAACTTGCTCTACGGGCAACTGGTTAAAATTCTGTGGCTCATAATTGGCCAATTGCTGCCCATCCATAGACAAAGTCTGGGTGAAGTAACCATAGCGATAAAGGAAACCTACCCCTGTCATGTCTACATTCCGGTCACTGGCTTCTTTCAGATAATCTCCCGCCAATACACCGAGTCCACCCGAATATATTTTCAGAACATTAGCCAAACCATATTCCATACTGAAATAAGCAACGGAAGGAACATCTTTTCTCTTTTCAACATCCATGTATTTTTTGAAATCGTCATAGACGTCATTGATATGGCGCATCATCGACTTGTCAGCTGCTATCTCTTCAAGGCGTTCATAGCTTATACGCTGAAGTAGGGCAACCGGGTTACCGTTTGTTGATTTCCACAATTCAGGAGAAATGGAACGGAACAATTCGATAGTATTACTATCCCATACCCAACGGATATTGCGAGCCATCTCTTCTAAACTTTTTAACTGAGCAGGTACTTGAGAATTTACTGTAATATCTCGCCAACAAGGTGCGTTAGTATTACTTACTTGTACTTTCATATGCTTAATTATTAATGAATAATTCTATATAAAATGTCATTTTTTCTTTTGTAATGCTATATCGTATGCCTGACTGTAATAGGAAATAAAGTATTTCCACTGAGCCTTTGCGGCTGTTTTCTTTGCAGCTCCGGATATTGCCTTTCTTTCCGTATCGGTCTTGACTGATAATGAATGGACAGTCATAGCCAAACCGTCGGCAACTTCATCAAAATTGGAGTCGTTCCGATGCAATATGGCTACGCCTTTTGCTTCCAGTCCCCCTTCTCCCAACGAACCCGTCCACAATCCAAAGCCAGACAAATCGGTGGTAATAGTAGGAATGCCAAAAGCAACACTTTCGAGCGGAGTATATCCCCACGGCTCATAATATGAGGGAAATGCCGTCGCGTCGAATCCTATCAACAGATCATAGTAAGGCATGTTTACTATGCCGTCGTCTCCCCGAAGATATGAAGGGACAAAGATAATCTTTACTTTATCGCTTGCCAGATTCTTAAATCCGCTACCATGCAACTGATTCATAATCATATCTTCGTTATAATTATTCAACGAATGTGTAATCAGCGGATCAGGAAGAGCTGTACGGCCGAATTTTTTAGCACTCATCCTCTCTGCCAAATCTTCACGGGCGGCATTGACCCATGCCGGAACCAACACAAACGCTATAATTTCTTTTTTATTGGTACTCTGCTCCTTCAATCGTCTCAGTGATTCGATAAACAGATTTATTCCCTTATTTTTATATTCGTACCGTCCCGAAGTTGCTATAAAAAACGCATCTTTCGAAGGTTTGTATCCTATCAGCGAGGCGGCAATTTTTATCAATTTTGCCCGAGCAGCTTCCCGCTCTTGAGTATATGCTACGCCTTTGGGAACAAAATTTTCTTCGAAACCGTTCGGAGTCACTACATCGGGAGTACGTTCCAGCAATTGGGTACATTCTCTTGCCGTAATATCACTCACGGTTGTGAAACAGTCGGCATTGTGAGCCGCTGCCTTTTCTAAAGAATGTTTTGCTACCATATTCAATTCACGTGCCATCTGGTCTCCATTATATGCTGCCAGATAATCATACAGGGGCTTATTATTCCCCGCGATAGACCGTCCGATAGAAGTAGCATGGGTCGTAAATATCGTCGCAACTTTGGGTAACTGATGTTTTACATACAGCAGGCCCATACCTGTAATCCACTCATCGAAATGAGCTACTACGTTGTAGTTGTCTCCACCTATATATTTATACAGGCTTTCAATAACCCGTGCCGCCGCATATGAAAAAATACAAGATTCGTCATAATCGCCATAGGCATATAACGAATCTACTCCATACCAATTCCACATATTCGTAAATAGCTCATTACGAACATCGAACATCCGGCTAAAGTCTACCAATATAACAACTGGTTTGCCCGGAATGTTCCATCGCCCTACTCTCACTTGCAGATTTTCATTGGATGCCTGTATCTTCCAGTCCTTCAATAAAGAAGGACTTTCCGTAAAATAGGGAGATTCTTTGCCCTTCCACAAATCGGGCCCGATGAAAATATTTTTGTCTTTATTTATCTTCTGTAAGGTTTTGGCTTTGGTGGACAGTACGGTATAAATACCACCTACTAAATTGCATACTTCCCAACTGACTTCAAATAAATAATCGGGAGTGAGCTGACCTTTTTCCATATCTGAATTTATTATCAACACTTTAAGCAATTAAATTAAGGCGCAAATGTACAATTAAATTTCATCTTTACCAAAAATAGTCTTTATTTATATATTATAAATAAAAAAAGAAAATATGGTAAAACTCTTATGCAAAAAACTTCTTTTATATAGTAGCCAGCCGTTTAAACTTTCCAATAAAAAATCTGTCAGGTTCTCTTTAAATTTCCTTTCGGCCCGCGTTCCCGTTTATTTTTGTCAAATCCTGCTATTCTTCTCAGGCAAATAGAGGGACAACCCCAAAAGTAATTCTCTAAGCTACCCAACCTATGCAAAATTGAAACTGGCTCTACAAATCTTTTTTATTATAAAACTTTATTCTGAAAAAGGTTTTATCTATATTTGTAAAAGTAATCTTAAAAATAGAAAAGTCATGGCTAATAAAAGACAATTGAAAAAAGAAATCAATTACATTACCGAAGAATTAATTTCGGAATGTCTATATAATCGCTATTTTGTAACAGATTGCGATGCTCAAAAAAATGATGAAATATTGGCTAAAATCGTCTCTATGCAGGATGAATTCCTGCGTCGGGTAAATGTAACTGACGGTAAAAATAATCCCAAAATCGTAAAAAAATATTATCAAAACCTCATTGCCAGTTTTGACAAGGGTATAGAAGAAATTATCAGCGAATTTGCTGAAATGAACAAGTAAACAAATACAGTCACAGATAATAGAGCTTCTGTCCGGAAAATCATCGAAGTGATGTATTTCCTCTTTTTGTTGTACAATATCTCCCAGTTCCTCTCTCATACGGGTAGAAAGAAATGGTGATATGAGCTACCGAGAGAGTGAAATACATTCTTGTGAATAAAGTCACACTTTATCGGGGCAGGATTTTAAATTCAGTTTTTTTATGAAAAAGGCGTTGAGCCGGTTTATATTGAAGCTATTCGGGTGGAAAGTTGTCGTAGATGTCCCGGACCTGAAAAAATGTGTGATATGTGTTGCTCCTCATACCAGCAATTGGGACTTTATCATAGGGAAACTGGCGTATTTGTCTATAGGCAGATATGCCGGATTCATGATAAAAAAGAGTTGGTTTTTCTTTCCATTGAATTTGATATTCAAAGCGATGGGCGGTGTGCCCGTAGACAGGAAGCAACGTTCGGAACTGACCGACCAGATTGTGGAACAATTTAACTGTCGGGAACGATTCGGCATAGCAATCACTCCGGAGGCTACCCGAAAAAGAAACAACGATTGGAAGAAGGGATTCTATTTTATCGCCTTAAAAGCCAATGTACCTATTGTACTGGCCTATATAGATTATAAAAAGAAAGAAGTAGGATTGTCCAAAATTTTTATTCCGACCGGAAATTACGAGAGGGATATCGTGACTATAAAGGATTTTTATAAAGGCGTATCCGCCCGGAATCCTCAGAATTTTGGATTATAAAAACACTCTTTCGGTATGGATATATTGCGTGTATCATCGGTGCAATCAGATATTGTTTGGGAAAATGTTGAAGAGAATCTACACCGCAGGCAGCGGGATATAGAAAGCCTGTCGGGTAAAACTGACCTTGTCATCCTGCCGGAAATGTTTACTACGGGCTTCACGATGCATGTCGGACAATATGACCATACTATAACAGAATATACCATAGAAACGATACGGAATTGGAGTGACAGATATCGAATAGCTATTGCCGGAAGTGTCATTGCTTACGAAAATGGAGATTATTATAACAGAGGATTCTTCATCTCCCCCGACCGGGCTCCCCAATATTATGACAAAAAACATCTTTTCAGAATGGGAAGAGAAGGTGAGTTTTTTACAGCGGGAAATGAAAGGCTGATTGTACAATATCAAGGATGGAATATGGCCCTTTTCGTCTGCTATGATTTGCGTTTTCCTGTCTGGTTGCGTAATGTGGACAATGAATATGATATCTTATTGATAGTTGCCAACTGGCCTCAATCGAGGAGCTATGCTTGGAAACAATTATTGATAGCCAGAGCTATCGAAAACAGTTGTTATGTATGCGGCGTAAACCGTATCGGTGAAGACGGTACCCAATTGAAATATTCGGGCGATTCCATGATTCTCGATATGAAGGGGTATCCACTGGTTTCTGCCCGACCGGGTGAAAATGAAATTATCACTACTGAACTTTCTTTGTCGAAATTACAATCATACCGACAAAATTTTCCATTCTGGCGGGATAACGACAAATTTTTATTGCAGTGAACTGAAAATATAATCTTCCAATGAAGAATATCAGAAAAGGTATCATATAGCCTTTTTTAGTACCTATTTATGCTTTTCCCCAATGACGTCGAGGCTTTCTTTTCTTTCTCTTTCGGGGTGTTTCCCCTGTTTGTATTCGCCAAATAGCCCGCTATCTTCTTCATAAAATTTCAAAAAAAATTCTCAAAGCCTGTTCGAGTAAAAGCCAAACGGGTTCTTTCTTTCACTTCCTTCTTTCCAAACCCCACTCCATCACTTATAGTATAAAAAATGGAAGAAGCTATTTCGGAGCCGGTTGTAGGCTCCGAAATAGCTTCTTCCTATTCTATGCAATATGCATTATTTATTTTCAAACATTTTATAGAAATCTTCGGCAGAAATTTCTTTTTCATTTAATGTTACCGTATTCTTGATAGTAGCTGTAATCTTTTCTTCAACAGCACGGTCTGCCACATTGCGAGCCGTATTTTTATCTTTCAGCATATCGGCTGCATACTTGTCGAGCAAATCAGCAGGAACATTCATCATGCCATATTGGGCAAATTGTACTTGTGTCGCTTTACGAGCCATGGCACGAATATCTGCGTCTTCAACTTTGATATCGAAATTCTTAACGATTTGTTCTTTTATCAGGTGCCATTTCAAATCAGGAACCATTTTCGGATATTCTTCTTCAACAGATTCGGCTGTTCTTTTTTCTCCGGTAGCGACCAACCAACGTTTGAGGAATGCTTCCGGTAATTCAATGTCTCCTACTTTCTTCTCGATAGCGGCACGGGCATCGATAGAGAACTTATAATCGCTCTCGGGTTTCAATTGCTCAGCCAGCATTTCACGTACTTTAGCAACATATTCTTCTTCGGTCTTTACCGTATCTTTACCAAATACTTCATCGAAAAGAGTCTGTCCCATCTCTGCCGGCTTGAATCCTGTAATTCCGGTCACTTCCATTTCGAAATCACTTTTTACATTGGCTGCTTCTTCTTTAGAGATATGCAGCATAGATGCCAGCTCTACTTCAAGGCCGTTGCATGTGTTTGACGGATTAAATACTACTTTGTCACCCACTTTCACTCCGGCAAATTTCGGCTTTTCTTCCTCGTTCTTAAAATATGCAGGAGAAAAGACAGTGCTTTCAACGACAATACCCCCTTCTTTTACGTTGCCGTTCTCGTCGAGCTCAACCATCTTGCCACGAATCATGTCTTTCTCACCGGCAACCTCAACTTCTTCCTGAGTTCCGTATCTACCGGCCAACGATTCGCATTGTTTCTTTACCATATCATCATCTACTTTGATGTTATAGTAATCTATTTTGTCTTTTTTCGAAAGTTTCACTTCAATCTCAGGAGCCAAAGCAATATCAAATAAAAATTCAAAATCTTCCTGTGTATCGAAGTTTACTTCTTTCTGGTCGGCAGAAGGTAGAGGTTCGCCCAATACATTGAGTTTATTTTCTTTGATATAATTGAACAATTGTTCAGAAACCAACTTATTAATTTCTTCGATTAAAGCCGATTTTCCAAACATTTTCTTTATCATCCCAGCCGGAACCATACCTTTACGGAATCCCGGGATATTTGCTTTTTGACGATAAGCACGCAATGCTTTATCTACTTTTTCCTGATAATCCGCTTTTGCAATCTCTATTTTGATTACAGCGTTTACTTTGTCAATGTTCTGTTGTGAAACGTTCATTCTTTCGAATTATTTAATTAAAACTATTTTTTTCGTCCAAAATCATTGCCCCAAAGAAAAAAACGGCATAAAATATATATACCTTATATTCTCTTCGCACTTTTGGCAGCGCAAAAGTAATTTTATTCTTTCGATATTCAAACAGGTTTTACAATTTTATTGCAAAAACTTGACGTAATTATGTGAAAATAGTTGGAGCCGGCTTAAATTTTCCGATAAAAAAATTCTGTCAACTCTTCTTGGTATTTCCCTCCGGCCATTTTTCTTGTTTGCATTCGTCAAATAACCCGCTATTATCTTTATACAAACAAAAAAATCAACTTCAAAATAAATTTTCAACCCCAGTTCGAGCAAAACTTAAAATCAGTTCTTATCTTGAAAAAAAATTTCACTTTTGCTTGTACATCCAAATTTTATCTTTTTCTTTGTATCCGAATAAGAGCTGGTTTGCTCTATGTTGAACTCCTCATGTAATTTTACGTGAATTAATAAACTTTTTCAGACCCGCCTGTTCTAAAATTACTATTTTAATTTATTTTTTTATGAACATTTACATTGGAAACCTTAACTATCGTGTTAGGGAAGCTGACTTGCAGCAAGTGATGGAAGAGTACGGTGCCGTAGATTCTGTCAAAATCATCAAAGACCGTGAAACAGGCAAATCTAAAGGATTCGGTTTTGTCGAAATGGGAAATGATGCTCAGGCAAAGCAAGCTATTGAAGAGCTTAACGGAGCCGAATACGAAGGTCGCACCATGATTGTGAAAGAAGCTCGCCCAAGAGCTTAAGGACCTCGTTCCTCATTTGTAAGACCCTAAAGTCTATGCAAGTCTATACAGAAAAAGAAAATGACTTACTATGACTTAATAAAAAAATAAAGTGGTTCTAATTTTCTGAACCACTTATTTTTTTGAATTCAAAGACAAACGTTTATCCCGGAAAAAATTCGGATTATAGCCATAATATAAACAGTCATTTCTCTACTACGGGTGCTTCCCATTACCGACAATGTTTCCAATATAGGCTAAGAACCTATATAAAATTTTCAATAAAGGTAATTCTGTCTGGTCTTTTTTGCCTTTTTATTGGGCCTGTTTTTCCCGTTTTCATTCATCAAACAACCCGCTATAATTATAAAAACTGAAAAATATTTTCTAATTCTGTATGCTAACCTGTGCAAAATTTGGACTCTAAACATCCAATCCTTTATTTTTTTTCTGCCTCCTGTCCCGCTCCCGCTTTCTCATGTATTGTGAGATAAGAATATATACCAAGCCTCCTATTATCAATATGCCGGCTCCCCAATACAACAAGTAAATCTCTTCTATTATTTTCATAATCTGTTTTGTTTAACAGTAAGTATTAGGATAACATCCGATATGTATGAATGTTCATTTTGTCCGAGTATAAAAATCATATACGTGACGAGATATTTGCGAGATGATACCGGCAATCGTCTTGTCATCTTCGTCAGCATCCATGACAAAAACGGCAATTGTATATCTTTTTCCATCGGGCAGTTGTACAAAGGCTAAGTCATTATCCGCAATTTTGGTTCCTCGTGCTGTTCTGGAAGAGCTTCCGGTCTTATGTCCCATAATAACTCCTGACGGCAGACCTCCTTTTATCTTGTCGGCTCCGGTCGATGTACATATCAGAAGATTTTCAAGAAAATCGGAAAGTGAAACGGAGAACAGCTTATTTCTCAGGAATATATCCATAACTTTGGCTGCTTCCAACGGGGTAGTCCAATTTGCTCTCTCGGCATCGACTGATGTATGCATTTCGTTTTCGTCGAACTGTATGACAATCTTCTCAATGCCTAATCCTTTCATGTATTTTTCTGTCTTGCCAGTCCCCCCGAAATGTTTGAACAATATATCGCAAGCATTATTGTCACTCAACGTTATACTGTACCTCAAAAGTTCGGCAACCGTCATGTCGAAATTGCCTTGTGGGACAGAGTCTCTTAAAGGGCTGTAGGTATCGGGATGTAAATCGGATTTTTTTACAAAGATTTCGGTATCGAGCGGCAAGCCTCCGGAATCCAAATCATTCAATACGGATAGTGCTTGATGAAATTTAAAGACACTCATCATCGGATACCGATATTCATTATTCAAGGTAAGGGTATCTTTACCGTCATATATCACGGCTACTCCTACCCTGGCCTTTTTGTCCCGAATCACGGCTTCCAATTCTTTTCTCAACTCGTTTTGCGAAAATGCAACAGATGCTCCCCAACAACAAAACAGTAATGCAGCAACAATAATTCTTTTCATTTCGTCTTTTCGTTTGATTTCAGCCGTCGAAAGTAAAAAGAATATTTGCAATTTCAGCAAATATTATCTCTAATAAAATATTTTTATATATAAATTCCGGTCGTATTATCGGATTGGGAAATTCTACGATATACGACCGGAACATTCTTAGCAGTCATTTTCCTGATTCAGTTGTACTGAGTCTGTATCGTTTACGATTTATAGGCATTTATCATCCAAACTAATTTTTCCTGTTCTTTCAGATAATCGCTCATCAGAGAAACCGTAACTTCATCTCCTGCTTCAGAGGCATCGGACAATAGTTGTCTTTCTTTGGATATAATGTAAGACAAAGTCTCCAAAATATTTTTCAACGCTTCATCGGCACTATCGACATAACCGGATTCTTTTACACCTGAGGCTTTTAAATATTCGCTGAAATTATGGCTCGGAACTCCGCCCAGCATCAAGATGCGTTCGGCAATCTCGTCGACTTTCTCTGCCGTGTCATCATACATTTTCTCGAACTGGCTATGCAATACGAAAAACGATTTGCCTTTGATGTTCCAGTGAAAGCCTCTCAGGTTGGTATAATATACCTGAAAATCGGCTAATAAGTGTTGCAAACCTGTCACTACGTTCTCTACTTTTTTTGTATCCAATTGGATATAGTCTAATGTTTTCATCTTTTCTGATTTTTTAATTGTACTTGTTATTTGTTTGTTACAAAGATATGCTCCTATATTTAATAAATCAAACTGATAATTTCTATCTTTGCATAGATAAAATCTATTAATATATCGTTACTAAATGAATATACAGCAATTGGAATATATTGTAGCCGTAGAGGAATATCAACATTTCGGGAAAGCGGCCGAGCATTGCCGGGTAACACAACCGACATTGAGTATGATGATACAAAAACTGGAGGAGGAACTGGATATAAAGTTATTTGACAGAAGTGTGCAACCGGTACGACCGACGGGTGCCGGGACAAAAATCATAGAACAGGCTCGAAAGGTTCTGCATCAGGTATCTCTTATAAAGGATATAGGCCATGAGGAAAAACATAATCTTTCCGGGACGTTCCGCATTGCCGTATTGCCTACCGTAGCGCCTTACCTGTTGCCGCGCTTCTTTCCTCAATTATTAAAAAAATATCCGGTTATCGATATCAGGATGCTGGAAATGAAAACTTCGGACAGTATAAATTCCTTGCTAACTAATAGAACAGATGCTATCATCATCGCTACTCATATAGAGAACAAAGACTTGGTTGTATATCCTCTATATTATGAAGAATTTTACGGGTATATATCCAATAATGAAGCTATATTCAAAAATGAACTGATAAGAACTTCTGATATTGACGGGGAACATCTTTGGCTCTTGGACGAGGGGCATTGTTTCAGAGACCAACTGGTAAGATTTTGCCAAATGGACAACGTGAGGATGCATCAAATTGCATATAAACTGGGCAGCCTCGAAACTTTTATGAGAATGGTGGAAAGCGGAAACGGTATGACCTTTATTCCCGAACTTGCCACCTATCAGCTCGATGACCGACAGAAGCAACTGGTTCGGCCGTTTGCCATTCCCAGACCGACTCGACAAATATTTCTTATAACCCGGTCTGATTTCGTACGTCATGAATTGCTAAACTTATTTATAAAAAGTCTGAAAGAGACGATACCTGAAGAGATGTTGACGCTGAAAAATACGCAAAAACTGGTTTAGGAATTACTCTTCATAACATTTGCAAGGGTATTTTTTGACTCGGTACAGGAAAGGCTTCATCCAATCGGGATAAGTCGCTTTGGGTAAGGTGTATCGACAGACTTTTATAATTCTCGAGGACATGCTTCTTGGTAGAAGCTTTCGGAATAGCAATAACGCCCGGCCGACGCAATACCCAAGCCAATGCAATCTGAGCGGGTGTCGCAGAATGGAGCAATGCAATCTCTTGTAATACAGGATGCTTAAGCAGACGCCCTTGTTCTACGGGAGAATAGGCTATTACCGGAATGTGCCTATTATTGCACCACGGCATCAGGTCGTATTCTATTCCTCTACGGGTCAGGTTGTACAACACTTCATCTGCTGCACAGGTGTTTCCTTCGGGTATCGCATAGAAATTTTCCATTTCAAGCACATCCATATTACTTACTCCCCATTGGAGGATTTTCCCCTCTTGCTGTAACGAGAGCATAGCTTCCACCGTTTCTTCAAAGGGGAAAGGACCTTCCCAATGCAACAAATAGAGGTCTATATAATCAGTCTTCAACCTTTTTAAGGAATTCTCGCAAGCTCTCCGAGTCCCCTGGCAATTTGCATTTGAAGGTAAAACTTTAGAAATCAGAAATACATTATCCCTAATACCTTCAATTGCTTCAGCCACTAACTTCTCTGAACGTCCCGAACCATACATCTCGGCTGTATCAATGACCGTCATACCCAATTCTATGCCTGTGCGTAATGCTTTTATCTCTTCTTGTTTATTCAAAAGGGAGTCGCCCATATTCCAAGTACCTTGCCCTAATGCCGGTACGACTTTTCCATTGGGAAAAATAACTACGTTTTTCATCTATATGTCTTTTACTTATTACAATATATTAAAAGATAAGCTCTCCTTCCGGTTCATTTTTTTTAAATAATTCACTTTTCAGTCATTTTTACACTGTTTCAAAGTCACAAATAATTATTGATATTAAAGACATCTTCTAAAGAAATTCTCAAAAGCGGCTGAAACCGATAAAGGCAATATCCGGAAAAGAAATGCTGATAAAACAAAAATGGTTGTCTCACGACAACCAATCTTTGTTAACCTTAAATCTAAATACCATGAAAAACACAGTGCAAATATAAAAGGGTAATTTGTATTTTACAAATATAAATATAAAAAAACGAGTTATATTAACATTATTTGAGTGAAATATGATTCTAAATTAACATTTCATTTGGGTTGAATTATTTTTTACGGTTCAACGATTTTTTTCTTATTGAACTAATAAAGATTTTTCCCCGGTCTATCTCCCCCGTTCCTGTATATCACGCGGACCAACGCGCTTTATCAGAATAGAAAAGCTCTCTTGAAAACTGTCATAAAAATATCATTTTCAGAATACACTGTTTCCCTTTACCAATTTGTCCGATGAAAATATTTATCCTCAATAGGCAGGAAAGATTCCTGAAGATAATAAAAATATATTCATTCCAAATCTTGTATTGCAGTGCCCTCTGAAACTCAGAAACTCACCATCCCTTCCCAAGAAAATAACTCGATACTACTCTTTATCATTGCCTGCTTTAATAAGATTTTTAACCTTGAAACTACGGATTATTCCATATATCCACCCTTCATCGGTGATACTGCATATTTTGTATATAGTCTCAATATGCCTTTAGTCTTCTTTTTTTCAGGAGGAGTCCATTTTCTCTTTCTCTCAATCAATACTCGTTCCATTTCTTCAGAAGAATATTTAATACCCTTGACACCTATAACATTTAAAGACCGAGCATCTATATCAACATGTATAAGGTCATCCTTTTCAATTAATGCAATATTCCCACCCTCCATAGCCTCAGGAGATACGTGTCCAATAGCCGGTCCTCTTGTCGCTCCTGAAAAACGACCATCTGTAATTAATGCGACAGTGGATGAGAGAGCCTGATCCGAAGCTATAGCCTCAGTTGTATAAAACATTTCCGGCATACCACTTCCCTTAGGCCCTTCATACCGGATAATAACGGCATCTCCAGGAGATATTTCCCCTGATAAAACAGCTGAAATCGCACTTTCTTCACTATCAAACGGGACAGCTCTTAATATAACATTCCTCATTTTACTTGACATTGCAGAATGCTTTACAACAGCACCTTCTTGGGCAATATTCCCTTTTAATACAGCGATCGCACCTTCTTTACGAATAGGCTCTTTACAAGTTTTTATAATATCGTTTTTACTGACATGACGTTCTTTTAATTTTTCATTCCAATAATCATAATATTTATTTTGCCTCAGTTCTTCCAAATTTTCTCCTACACTTTTCCCTGTTATAGTAAGGGCATCCAAATGAAGGAAAGATCGTAATTCTTCCATTATTGCAGGTGTACCACCGGCATATATATAATATTCCGCCGGATAAAATCCGCTTGGGCGAATATTCAATATATAAGGTATATTTCTATGAATGCAATCAAAGAAATCGCCATCAAGCTCTATATCCAATTCATGAGCAATTGCCGGAATATGCAATAAAGAATTGCTTGAACCAGCAATTGCAGCATGCACCATAATAGCATTTTCAAATGCTTCAACAGTAAGAATTTTTTTAGGAGTAAGTTTAGTATGAGCTAAAGAGACGGCACATTCCCCTGCTTTTTGTGCCATTTTCAAAAGATCTTCTGAAGTTGCAGGCAAAAGTGATGTTCCTGGAAGGGCCAGCCCTAAAGCTTCTGACAAGACTTGCATGGTTGAAGCTGTTCCCATAAAAGAACACGCGCCACAACTTGGGCAAGCATGATGTTTAACATATT
Organism: Gabonia massiliensis; assembly: GCF_001403595.1. Classification (NCBI taxonomy): domain Bacteria; kingdom Pseudomonadati; phylum Bacteroidota; class Bacteroidia; order Bacteroidales; family Porphyromonadaceae; genus Gabonia; species Gabonia massiliensis. The sequence continues at coordinate 391,076 of NZ_LN877938.1, forward strand.
GAAATTGGTCAAAATCAATTTTCCCTTTTATATATTCTGCATTATATTTCCCCAATTGTTCGAGTGTCAAAGAATTTGGCCCTGCCGGCATAATTCCTCCAGGAACAAATACAGCAGGCATATTTAATCGAGCGATAGCCTGTAAAAGGGCCGGAATACCTTTATCGCAAGATGAGATAAAAATTCCAGCATCATATGGTGTTGCCGAAGCGTGTATTTCTACAAGGTTTGCGATTGTTTCCCGAGAGACAAGAGAATAATTCATCCCATCATGACCTTGAGCTTGACCGTCACAAATATCCGTTGCATAAAATTCTGCGGCTCTCCCTCCGACATTTGAAACCCCATGTTTTGCACTTTTTACCAACTTATTAAGATGCGCACTTCCCGGATGGCTTTCTCCGAAAGTACTTTCTATAATAATTTGCGTCATATCAAGCTCTTTTTCAGACCACCCCATTCCCAATCGTAGAGAATCCATTTCCGGGGCCAAATCTCTTATTTTTTGACTGATCAGCATAGCATTTTTTATTTTAATTCCGGAATAATAGTCATTTCTTTTCCCTGTGCAAAAGCATTAATATTACGTACAACTGCTTGAGCCATACGATTACTTGCCTCTTTCGAGTTAGAACCACAATGAGGTGTAAGAATTACATTTTTCAAATTTCTCAAATCTGCATCTTCTGAGATAGGAAGATATGGCTCTTGTAAAAAGACATCAATGGCAGCTCCAGCCAATTTACCTGTAGATAAAGCATCATAAAGGTCCGACTCATTAATAAGATTGCCTCGAGAGGTATTTACCAATAAAGCGCCTGTTTTAAATTTGTCTATGGTCTCCTTGTTGATATAATTTTGGGTTTCTGTTGTCGCTGTCATATGTATGGAAATTATATCGGCTTCGGCAACTGCCTCTTCAAAATTTCCGGTAAAGAGATCTGCAATCCCATCATTTGCTCCGTACTTATCAAAGGCATGTATTTTCATTCCGAATCCCAATTTGGCAATTCGGGCAACACTACGGCCTATCTGTCCATATCCAAGAATAGCCAACGTCTTATTTTTTAATTCCAATCCTGTCCGGCCCTGCCATATACCACTCATCATTGTACTATGCAGATATGGGATATTTTTTGCCAATGACAAGATAAGGCTCATGGCATATTCTGCTACAGAATCGGTCAATGTTCCGGGAGTATAGGCAACTTTTATCTTCCGCTGACGACATATATCAATCGGAACGGCATTATATCCTACCCCATACCGAATAACGACAGATCCCTCTTCCAACGATTGATAAAAATCTTTAGAATAAGCTTCCGCTCCTATGACAAAACACTTTATCCCTTTTCTATGAAGCTGAAGCATTTTTTCTTCATCTAATACATCTGTAAGATGATATTTTATGGAAAATTTATCTGCACTATCCGAAAACACCTCACGACTTCTTTCAAATAAATCTTTTTGCAATACTACATCCATGATTACAAATAATTATAACGATTAGTTTTATATATTTTATTAACATCACTTCTTGTCTTTATAGGAATTATCTTATAATTGTACACATATTCTTTTGATGTTAATCGATATTTTTCCAACGGCATTCCTGAAGGATTCCAAGAAGTATTACCTCCTACACCAGCTTGCAAAAGATCAATATTTACAATATACCCTTGATTTTGAATCAGCTGAAAAGTATATTGGGCACGTTCTATACCTTGTACTGTGTAAGGCCAAACAGAGCAACTCAACAAAGAGTCTCCAGACATAAAAAGCAAGCCTGTCAAGTCATTATTTAGTCTCAACCAACGAATATCCATGTGATTAGAGCTTTCTTGAGGTTTAACATAACTGTAGTAAAAGTCTTTTACCTTTCCTTGATATAATCCTATTTCTGCACCGGCTCTTCTATCTATATAATTTTCAAAAGGTCCCATTCCATAAAATTGCATTTGATCAAAACTCTTGTTTACACCCACTTGCATACCTACACGCATAGGATCCGGTGATGTATTGCCTATCGACAAAGATAATTGCACGCTTATAACTCCCTGATTATCTATAGAATAATTTTCCACACATTTGATCTCTTCATCTATAGATATTCTTTTTACTTCAATATCTATTTTTTCAAAAGATACATTCTTGACTTCAAATTCATTTATTGGAAAACTTTCAGAAAGAGAATACCATATCTTTCTTGTTTCATGGGATTTCCAGCAACGACGATCATTATCGGTTTGAGGCCTCCAAAAGTTAGGATGCAAAGCTTCCGAGAGATATTCTATTCCATCTTTTTTTATTGAGGCAAGTACAGCCTTTTCTTTATCAAAATGACACTCAAAAGTTTTCCCTATACAAATCGCCAACTCTCGTTCTGAATTCTTGGTTATAATTTTAGCGTTTGTCTTTAATTCAGATTTCGGCTTATTATAATTATAAAAGGGTAATTTAAACTGCTCTTTCGCTATTTCAAAACCAGCATCTGCCCAATAAGAAGAATATTTTGTCTGTATAGATATACGCAAATAATACTCACTGGCAAAATCCGGATTTATTTCTTTGAAAGGAATCCTTACAAACGTAGAATCCTTGGGAGACAATTGAATTTCTGATAATATTCCATTTCTAATTTCTATACCGTCTTTTTGAATACTCCAACATACTTGATATTTAGATAAATTAGTAAATACGGAACGATTATAAATTGAAATCTCACCATTTCTCAGATTGACCGGCTTAATGGTGAATGGTTGAAAAATATATTTTATGCTCCATAATGCCGGTTTCGGAGTACGGTCAGGAGCAACAATACCATTTAAACAAAAGTTCGAAGCATTAGGCTTATCTCCATAAAAACCTCCATATGAATAGAAAATCTCTCCGGTTTCTGATTTTTCCTCCAATCCTTGATCTATCCAATCCCAAATACATCCTCCGCATAATCGTTTTTTTTGATGTATCAAATCCCAATATTCTT
>NZ_LN877938.1:394362-513661 GCF_001403595.1 Gabonia massiliensis
TGATGTATCAAATCCCAATATTCTTTCATGTTCCCAGTCGAATTTCCCATAGAATGCGCATACTCGCACATAAAGACGGGTTTATTCCCTGTCTCAGGAGCGGAGAGGCTATCTATTGTTGAAATATCAGGATACATACGGCTAACAAAATCTTGAAAATCGTAAGGATCATGTCCTATTATGCCACTGCATCCTTCATAATGTACAAGACGAGTAGGATCGTATACTTTTATCCATCCTGCCGCTGATGCAAGATTGGCTCCGTATCCAGATTCATTACCTAACGACCAACTAAATATAGACGCATGATTTTTGTCTCGTTCTACCATATTGATAATACGAGACATAAAAGCAGAGTTCCACTCCGGTTTCAATATCAATGTCCCCGTCCATTTACCATGATTTTCTATATTTGCCTCGTCCATTACATAAAGTCCGTATTTGTCACAAAGTTCATACCAATATGTATCATTCGGATAATGGCTTGTTCGTACGCAATTGATATTGAATTGTTTCATCAACTTGGCATCCTGCTCCATTTCTTCTCTCGAAACATATTTTCCGGTATACGGACTATGTTCATGTCGATTCACGCCATATAGTTTTGTAGGTTGTCCGTTTACCAAAAATTCACCATCAGAATTTATTCGATACTCTCTGAATCCTATCTGAGCGGAACGACATTCCACAATCTTACCATACCGGTCTCTAAGAGTGAGGACCAAGGTGTATAAATACGGGGTTTCTGCACTCCATTTTATAGGTTTCTCAATTTTCTTGCTCATTAATGCAAATGGTTGTGCATAGCGCACTTGGGATAAAGGATTCATCGCCATACGTCCACCAACCGAGAATGTATCAGTCACCGCCACACCTTCTTTATTATACAATTGAGCTACCACAGACCACTTCCATAGATTTGCATTATCAGTTGAATATAGTTCGGGACGAATTTCCAATATTGCATCGTTATATTTATCATCAAATACAGTCCGTACAAAAAAATCATATATTCCTGTTTTGGGAGTGGCCTCTATATATACATTCCGAGTAATTCCGCTAAGCCTCCAATGGTCTTGATCTTCAAGATACGACCCATCACTATAACGAAACACTTGTATTGAAATGCTATTTTTCCCTACATGTGCCACTGATGAAATATCAAATTCTCCAGGGAGACAACTATCTTCTTTATAACCAACAAACTTTCCATTAACCCAAACATAATAGGCCGAATATGCACCACCGATATGTAATACAAGTCGTTTGTTTTTATAAGAATCGGGCAAGTCAAATGTACGTTTATAAGAACCTACATTGTTATTGTTGATTTTATGAGAGATATACGGAGGGTTAAAGTCAAACGGATAGGCTGTATTTGTATAAATAGGTTGTCCATACCCTGCCCTTTCCCAATTACATGGGACTTGAATAAGTTTCCAGTTAGAGATATCAAATGTATCACAATAAAAATTTGCAGGTCGAAGTTCAGGCTTCTCTGAGTACATAAAACGCCACTCTCCGTTCAACGATTTTACAGTCGAAGGGACATTTCTTTCCAAGGCTTGTTTTATATTAGGGTAAGAGTATGTTATCACTCGTGCCGGCAACACATTTATATAATTTATCTGCTCGTTTTCCCAATATTTACTATCCTCATTTTTAGCATGTGATAATACAAAAGCCATACTTAAGAGCAAAGCCATAAACTTCATTGATTTCATATCTTTTACGGTTAATCAATAATCGAGGTAAATTCTTTTGATTTTTCCAGCAAAAAAATAGTATCCATACCACAAGCAATAAAACGCATGCCACTATGTATTAGATTTTTTATTTTTTCCTGCGTAGGATGTACCTCATGATACCCCATGGTTACATTATGTTGGACCGCTTTCTCTTGTATCAGGTTTATAACCTTTTTAAATTCCGGATTATCAAATTGCCCGGGGATATTCATAGAACCAGACAAGTCATAAGGACCAACAAAAACAGCATGGATATCTTTGCAAGAAAATATCTTATCTAAATCCAATATTGCATCGATGTGTTCTATCATTATAGCTATAAAGATCTCTTGGTTTGCTGTTTCAAAATAGTCTTGCGACCACTCGCCATATCCCGTACATCGAGGTAAAGCAAAAGATCTATTCCCTTTAGGAGAATATTTGATATAAGAAATGGCTTTTTCTACATCTTCATAAGATTTTATCATGGGAATAATTATTCCCCGCACTCCCATATCCAAAAACTTTTTTATCTCTACACCATCATTACTACTGATGCGGACAAATGGTTCTGCTCCATACATTTGAATACTTCTGGTCATGTTGAGAGCTGTTTCTTTAGAAATTTGAGAATGTTCAGCATCAACACATATCCAATCAAATCCTGCTTGAGCCATGATTTCAGCTGCAGTTATACTATTTGACATAACCCACCCACCAAGAGAGGGCTTTTGTTCTGCCAATTTTACCAATACTTTATTTTTTTTCATTCTTTAATAAACGTTTTTGAACCTACCCCTTCGACTTTAACGATATACACATTCGATGTTAATTCCTGATTTATATCTACTTTATCATCTTTTATCTGATGTATATTGGTATATATTATTTTTCCTGAGGTATCGGCTATTGTTATTTTCTTTTTCTCTAAATTATGGTTGGGGATAGATATTGTAATCCTATTGTTTTTTGAATGGGCAGAAACATAAAATAAATTATTCAAAGTCAAATTATCCACTGAAGTTACTTTATGTATCTCCATGGTAAACTTGGCTTTATCACACCCATATTTATTATAAGCGGTTACACAATACTCTTTGCTTTCCGATTCAAACAGCGGTTTTCCTGAAATCATTCCGGTCGACGAGTCAAATACTAATCCTTCGGGCAATTGAGGATGTATGGTATAACCGGTAGTCGTAATCTTACGTATTTTATGATTCCCGTAATCGGTTACATATACATAACCTTCACCATCCACAGCAACATCTGTCGGGGAATTGAAAAGAGCTTTTGATCCTATTTCATCTTTACACCCACTCTCTCCTGAGCCGGCCAAAGTGGTTACATCTCCTAACGAATTGATACGACGTATTCGATGTCCTCCATAATCTGCTACAAAAACATCTCCATCTATCCCATAAGCCACTCCATAAGGACTACGAAATCCGGCCATAATCCCAGTCTCATCATCATCCCCTCCACAAAAACATCCGGCTAAAGTCCGCACATATTGTTGGGTTCCAATTATACGTATTAAATTATTACCATAGTCTGCCACCGCAATTTCTCCATTTGAAGATACTGCAACACCTGTTGGCAAATGGAATGTCGCCATTTCTCCTTGGGAGTTGATTCCGGAGGCCTCACTATTCCCTGCAACAGTTGATACATCACCTTCCGGTGTTATTTTTCTTATCCGATTATTATACCGATCTCCGACATAGAGATTATCCGCTGAATCGATAACTATCGATATGGGGAAATTAAATTTGGCTTGATCTCCCTTTCCATTTACATATCCGACAGTGCCCACTCCGGCAAATGTACTTACATTCCCATCTGGAGTAATTTTACGGATAGCATGATTTCTAATCTCAACGACATATAAATTTCCATTTGAATCCATAACCACATCCCCCGGCTCATTAAACTTAGCAGAATCAGAATTTCCATTAACGAACCCGATTCCACTACCACCGGCAATAGAGATCACTTCCCTATCCGGAGTAATTTTACATATTCGGTGGTTATTACGGTCTGCCACATAAATTATTCCATTCTGATCGACAGTAAGTCCTTGAGGAAATTGGAATTTTGCCTTATCTCCTTGTCCATCCGCCATTCCTCTGGTACTTCCTGCAACCGTAACTGTGGTACCATATGCCTCTACCGGGATATCTCCTCCTACATTTTGAGGGATTATCGGCTCTATCATTTCTCCACAGCTCAAATTATAATGTTCACTGTAGATTATTTGAGGAGTTTGAGCTTTTATTCCGGCAAAAGCCGGAACAAAAGCCAGACAGAATATTTTGAATAATTTATTCATGTTTTTTATTTTACTTCTTAATGATTTTGCAGCAATCCACCCCTTCCGCTTTTACGAAATAGATTCCAGCCGGAAGATGAGCGACTGAAATAGCAGAACTATCCATAACATTACGAGTTATGACTACATTCCCGGCTATATCATAAATATTTACAACAACCGAATTTCCTTCACCAAGTTCTACGTTGATTACGTCCGTCGCATAAGTCGGGAAAACTCGAACCGGAAGAAGTTCTTTTTTAGATAATCCTGTACTTAACGATTCGAATGTTACCTCAATCGTATGATCTGCGGTTATATTTTCAAATGTATATGTATCTCCTTCAACAGCTGTTACAGTACCATCTACTTTTACTTCATTAACAGCAAATCCTTCATTGGGTGTGATTTTAAAGGTTGCATCTTTTCCGCTTACAACCTCTTTTGAACGAGTTATCTTCCCATTTTCTCCTGCCGTAGAAGTAATCGTATATACATCTGTGGTAGCTTCCACTACCTCTATATTCAGAATAGTAGAGTTAGTTGCATCAAAATTGAATCCTTTAATCAAATAATCGGTTGCCGGAGATACTGCTGTCGGAGTTCCATATATTTCGGCATTAAACATATTCATACCGATACCTGCCGGGAATTGCGGAGAATTGTTAAACCCGGTCAAATTGATTTTACGAATGGCATGGTTGTTAAAATCAGCTACATATAAACAACGATTTTTAGTATCATAGGCTAAATTTGCCGGTTGTTTAAAAAATGCTGCTGTACCAAGGGTGTTGTCAACAAAACTTCCACCGCTTTTTCCCGCTAAAGTAAACACAATGTTTTCGGGTGATATTCTACGAACATTATGTTTATTGAAATCAGCTACGTAAATTTCTCCATATTGGTCACAAGCCACACCGATAGGCATGGTAAATCTGGCCAACAGCGGGTCTCCATCCTTAGATCCCTCTTCTCCTGCTGCTGCAGAATTATCTCCGGCTACAAGCGATACTGTACTGGCTGTAAGATCTACTTTACGTACACGGTTTCCTCCTGCTTCTGTAATAATAAGATTTCCATCTTTATCTATAGCAATTCCTGCCGGATTATTAAATGTTGCCTGCGTCAAGGCATCCCCATCTACTGCAGAAGCACCTCCTCTTCCGGCAATAGTCGTAACCGTTCCGGTCGGAGTCACTTTACGTATACGATGATTACCCCGATCGGTTACATATAAATTATCTTCCGCATCTATAGCCAAGCCAAATGGGTTATTGAATTGGGCGTCGGCCAAATCACCATCGGCATACCCTTTAGTTCCACCCACAAATGTGGTTACCGTTCCCTCCGGAGTAATCTTACGTATACAGTTATTTCCCGATTCAGCTACATAAAGATTACCTTTGCTATCGACGGCAATATCCATCGGATTATTAAACCTGGCCTCTGTCCCGGTACCATTTACCAACCCGGCTGCTCCTGCAACGGCCGATATGTCTCCAGCTATAGTAGACACTTTACCGGTCTCGAAATCGACCTTTCTGACACGATTTCCATAACGTTCTGTTACATATAAATTCCCGTTATTATCTATACATATACCATGAGGAGAATTGAATTTTGCTTGCGCTATATCTCCATCCTCATAACCCGCAGCTGACGAAGTTGATGCGGGTTTATAAGTCACAGTCGTTACGGTAGAATAACGGTTCGTACTGGTAGCGGGTATCTCTTCCGGGTTATATATCGGTCTGAAATTTGTCATTTTCACTCCTTTCTTGAATACTCTTGCAGAAAAGCCGAATTCAAAGTCTGATATTTGAGCCTTCACACCATGTATAACTCCAAAAGAAAGAATAGCATAACAAATGCCACTTAGGATAATTTTTTTCATATTAGTATAATTTAAAAATGGTTAATTAGTTCATATCAAAAAATGTCTCATATCTATAATGTCCAATAGCTTCCGAGGTCGTCAGATAGCGATTGTATATCTTAAATTTTATAATTTCTCCTGAAAATGAAGGAGACAATACTATTTTTCGAGAGGAATTCAGATCGCCAAAATGTTTATCAAACCGGCACCATCCCCATTTACGGGTGATACCTCCGTCACAAAACTTTCCATTTACTACAGAAGTAATAATATTAGATATTCCATCAATAATAAATACGATATGTTGAGGTGTATTTGTTTTCAATAAACCGGAATCTATATCCCATTCTTTCAGTAACCGGCCTTGTCTCATAGAGAATCGAACAGTCTGTCCCGATGTAACCGATATCCAAAATCCATCACCGTTTTCATCTCTATTATCGGCAATGATATCTCCCCCATTCCACTTTTCTGACCGAATTAACATCTCTATTGAGAATGCACCGCATCCTAATTCGGGAAGATTTTTCAAATGCCAAACTTTATGATTATAAATCAAACTATCATTCATAATAATACCATTATCTGAACGCAAATAGTTAGTGTGCTGATTCCATATACCTTGTAATAATTTTTCAGAAACTTTATGTACCCCACAAACTGTCTTTTGTGTCTCGGTCATCCAATAATTACCATTTTGTTTTATCAAATCCGGATAACTAATTTTTTCGGTTGTATCATTTGAATAAAATAGAATTTCAGGATAAGACCATTCTATTTTATTACCAACCGCAATGCCTCCTATTATCCATACAGGATTTCGATAATTCCACCATTCAATTTTATCGGTATTATGTATCCACATCAGATAACGCCCATTGTCACATTGAAACAACCGCGGGCATGCTCTTGGGTTTTTTATTTTACTCCCATCCCGATAACAAGCATATTGAGGAGAACTCCAAGTATGCCCTCCATCATGGCTATAACAACATCCTACATATCCGTTGTTTGTACGAAAAGACATATATAAACTACCGTTTGGTAAGCTAACCAAAGTATGTTCTTCTTGCACTTTTCCTAAAGTATCATTACGGATGCCCTCATCTCCATCCGGCAACATTTCCCATATTATTTTATCAGGATTAGAAATCGTATCAATATTCGGGGAACGCAACAGCCAACCTTCTCCGAAATCCATATTTTTAAAGGCATACTTGGAAAAAGATAGATAAAGACAACCATTTAAAGAAATAGGCTTGCAAACACTCCAAAAGTATTGTTGCTTACCAGGAAGGTCATTTCTCTTATCTACGTCTGTATACCGTATTGGTATTTCATACCTGTTTTTACTCCAAGTAAGACCTCCATCATCACTATATTTAAAACAAAATTTCCTGTTTCTATTATAAAATACATATATTCTTCCTGCCGGTGTAATATAAGGTATAGCCCAAGCTGTACTTAAAGTCTTATTATCTACAGGTTGCATAGATGTCCAACTTTTACCTAAATCACAGCTAACAGATGATACAATATATTTAAATCCGCTCTCGGAACCTGGTCCTGTAGTCATGACTGATACCCATTTCCCGGTCGGTGTCACTACGACATATCCTTGGTCACAATAATTATCATCAGGAATTGTACCTATCGAATTATCAATATCTCGACTATCAACAATCTTAAAATTCATTATCCCAATACTCTTTTTTCCATTTCCTCTATCAGCTATAACCGTATAATTATCAGACTCGGCAATACAAAGCGGAGTTCCACTTATTATACCGGTAATACTATCCAATACCAAACCTGCCGGCAATTGAGGACTTATCGTATATCGAGTTATATTATCAGTAAAATACGTTTTACTTTCCGAGGCTATTACAGCAGGTTCATACTGTAAAATGTTTTTTCCTGTGTTTACAGGTATGAAAGCCTGTATCGGCTCACCTACATTGAAAACCCAATTCTTCACACTTCCATCTTTAATGGAAGTGTGAAAGCTATATGCCTGTGAGACATAGCATACAGTTAAAATCAATAATTTTATTTTTCGTAATTTCATCAAAGAGAAAAATAGTTATTCTTTTACAGGTCTTTTTTTGAATATATTCACCAATGCCGAACCCGTCAAATTTTGCAACGGACCAAAAATAGCCGAAGCTAAACCTACCGTTGCAACTTTACCCATCGCTAACGCCAATCCTGTAGCTACACCTCCATTTTGCATACCTACTTCAAAAGCGATAGTACGTCTGTCTTTTTCCGGTAATTTGGCCAATTTGGCGGCAGTATACCCCACAGTATAGCCAATAATATTATGCAAGAAACAACTGAGTATCAACAAAAGACCTACCTGCCTCAAACTCTCTTGTCCCGACGCGGTAATAATGACTGTATTGATAACAATACCCATCATGGCGATAAATGCTAAAGCCGAACTGATGGTTGAATAGGATATAGACTTCATGTGACGTAAAATAATAGCCACAATCATAGGTGCTAAATAGAACCATGTAGTAGCCATAAGCAAAGAGTACAAACTGTCACTCAATGTATTTTCCTCTGATGAAAAATGAAGGATAAGATTTGTGACTAATATAATGGAAAAGAATGATCCCATTTGCACCAATTTGCTCCGCGTCGATTTTTCATTAAAATAGAACAAATTAAAGATAAATCCGGCGATAATAGGTACAATAATCATATTGGTAATATCTACCATCATCCCGACAACATCAACTTCAACATATTGTCCACCTAACAACTTCATCAATTGCGGTGTCAAAAACGGAGCAAGTAATGTTGCTGTAGCACCAATGGTAACGGCAAGGGCAAGATTGGCCTTTGCCAAATATGACATCACATTAGAAGCCGATGCACTGGGAACACACCCTATCAGTACAACTCCTCCGGCTATCTCCGGCGGGAAATGAAAAACCTTAGATAGAATAAAACCCACTAAAGGCATTACGGTAAACTGACAGAATACACCGGTAATGACCCCCTTAGGCATTTTTATAACCCCCTTGAAATCATCTAATTTCATTTGTGCACCCATTCCCAACATGGTTACTTGTACAAAAGGAACAATAAGTCTTTTTAGTTCAAAATCTCCCCATTGGATAAAACTATGAGGATAAAGCATACCCAAAGATATGGCTACAAGAATCCACATGGTATAGGCAAATCCTTTCAATTGGACAAATCCATTGAAAGAGATAGCCAATGCAGCCATTCCTGCAGTAAAAAAGAATGCACTATAACCTTGCTCTCCTTTTACTAAGTTTATAATCATTAGCAAAAAGAATACTCCTGCTATATAAGCAAAAGATCGAAAAATCTTTTGTATCATAATTACATTTTTTATTTGTAGTTAATAAATAATCTCGAATAATTTACACCCCATCGGTCGAGGAATTTGATGTTTGTCATGAGTCTACGATAAAAATCATCATAATTTTTACGTGATGACGGAGTCCATGCAACTTCAGCAACCGCACATAATCTCGGATATGTGAGCGACTCTGCTTGTGCCGGAGTTTTACAATATTCGGTCCATAAAGATCCTTGTAAACCAATAATATGTTTTTTTTCTTTATCATTTAAAGATTTAGGGAAAGGCGTATACTCATATACCTTGCGCAGGGGCAATGCATGCGTATTGGCCAAAGGCTCCAATTTGTCTTTTTGATCGGTATTATAAAAATTAAGATACATATATGCGCTGGGTGTCATAATAACATCATTTCCCAAGCGAGCGCCTTTTATTCCTCCTCGTTCTCCCCGCCATGACATAACGATGGCATCAGAAGGGAGACCACATTCCAAAATTTCATCCCAACCAATCATACGACGCCCTTTTTGAGCCAGATAATCGCGCATAAACTGACTAAAATATCTGAGTATCCCTTTTTCATCGCCCAAATTATTTTTCTGAATAAAATCCTGACAGAGCGAAGATGATTTCCATCGGTCCATTTGAACCTCATCCCCTCCAATATGGATAAATGAGTCTGGGAATATCGTCAAAACTTCATCAAATAAATTTTTTAAGAATTCGAATGTCTCTTCTTTAGGACATAATATATTATTGTCATATCCCCAAATTCCGGATACGGTATAGGTTGTATCTTCTACACACCCCAATTGAGGATAAGCAGCCAATAAAGCATGAGTATGCCCCGGCAAATCTATTTCAGGAATAATACGAATAAATTTCTTTTTTGCATATTCTACCAATTCTGAAAGTTCTTTTTGAGTATAATATCCACCGTGCCTTTCTCCATCAAACTTATGGGGGACATCTGTTCTGTGTCCTATTTGCGTTTCACTTCTCCAAGCCCCGACCTTATGAAGTTTCGGGTATTTTTTACTTTCAAAACGCCATCCTTGGTCATCGGTCAGATGTAGATGCAATACGTTAAGTTTGTAAAAGGCCATTCGATCTATGGTTTGCTTCAAATATTCAAAAGGCATAAAATGACGTGCAACATCTATCAAATGAGCCCGATAACCCAATGTCGGATAATCTGAAATTTCAACTGCAGGAATTACTATTCTGTCAGTCTCCTTTTCTATAGGGAAAAGTTGCCTGAGAGTTTGTACCGCATTAAATGCTCCGTGAGGAGTGATATAACGTATTTCTATATTCTCCCTTCCGATAGATAATTTATACCCTTCCGGATGAGAAATCGCTCGATCTACATAAAACGATATTACATTTTCCCTTTTCTTTTTGCTCTCTTTAAGCACTATCCCTGATTGACTTTTAACGGCCTTTTTTAATTCTGTTAAAACGTCAGTTATTTTCATCGTATTGTCAGCGACCAATATGGTCGTAGCTTTATTTATCTTTACTTCCCCCTCTTTAGGAGTCAATTCTGCCGGTAAAGGGATAAGCGGATAGCGGCATGTATCTGCTATTCCATTCCAAAACAAACTACAGAAGAAGCATATTACTATAAGTTTTTGTTTCATGATTCCTATTTTACTTATTAGACAAAAAACGGTAGTTTGCAATACATTCTGAAGTTCTAAGATATCGTCCGTATATGCGCAACGTCTCTATAGAAGCATCACATTGGGATAAAATATGTAATTTCCCAAGAGAATTTATATTTCCCAAAGAATGTGAATATTTCCCCCAACCGTATTGTCTATCTTTCCCACCATCACACAAACGTCCATCGATAATCGTAGATAGGACATGTGCCTTCCCATCGACGACGATTGATATATAATGTTCTTTTTGGATAGTCAACATATTTTTATCCGTTATCCACGAGTAAGAGTTACCAGCATTATCGATTAATGTTATCTGTAATGCATTATTTTCTGCAGTAGCTATGTATATGCCTTGATTATTTTCGGAACGAGAATCCAACAATACTTGTCCGGGAGCCAATGATTCGAACTTGACTTTCATTTCTATAGTCATTCCATTGTCCGAGATAAGAGGCAATCGCGGCAATCGAACCGACATTTTTTTCCGGATATTTGACTTTGACCATATCAAACCTTTCGACGTCAACGTATTATTATCCGGTTGTCTCCAGAGTCCTTCCAACAAGGAAGGGTCAATCATATGAGTACGAGCTGTTTTTTTCTGAGTCTCCGTAATCCAAAAGTTCCCATCTTTTTCAATCAAATCGGGATAACTCATACCATTCACATCGGTATCATGTGTATATAGTAATATTTCCGGCTGCATCCATTCGATGGTTCCGTTCTTTTCAACACCTCCGGCTATCCACACCGGCGATCTTTCTTTAAAGTCTTTTCCTCCATGATTGTGATACCACAAAAGATATTTTCCATTACTGCATTTGAAGAGTCGAGGACATGCTCTGGGATTTTTTATTATATTGGGAGCATCTGCCGCATAGCGTAACGTATCAGGATGAGTCCAACTTTCTCCATTGTCACGACTGACAGTATATCCCAAAAAACCTAATGCCGTACGAAATACACAATAGATAGAACCATCTTCCAACACTACCGTATTATGCTCTTCCTGAACGGAATAGAAATCAGCATTACGTATACCATATTCTCCATCGGGCAACATTTCCCAATTTACTTTCGAAGGGTCACTCTCTGTATCAAGATTATCTGATTTTAACAACCAACCTTCTCCTTTTCCTTGAGGAAATTCTCCCAGTTTGGAAAAAGCAAAATATACAGCTCCATTGAAATAATGGGGCTTATCTATTCCCCAAAACATCTGTACCTTGCCGTAAAATTCATTATATATATCGGCCGCAGTCACACGAATAGGAATTCGGTATCTTTGATTGCTCCAAGTATTGCCATTATCATCAGAATATTTATAACAATACCATCCCAACAACCCGGCTTGTTTTATGCTTTTACCTCTCACAGTAGATACATTATCTCCGTTGTAATTATAGAACACATAGATACGACCATGGCTCGTTCTATACGGAATGGCCCAAGAAGATATAGGGCCCGTATTTTGTTCTATCTTTACCGGATTGCTCCATGTCTTCCCGTGATCAAAACTTTTGATTGCAACAATATGCTGACCGGGGCGACTTTCACTTTCAGCCCCTGTTGTAAACACACACAACCAGGAATCATCGGGCAATTGTAATACATAAGGCTGGTCTATATAAGAATTTTTATATATGACATCCCCTAAATTTACGTTTCGCAAATCAATACTATCTTGTGCTATTCCTACCTTTACAACAAAAAATAAAGCAAAAACAATAAGGATTCTAAACTTCATACTTTCTATTTTTATATTTAAAATAAAATTTCATTTCAAGGCTATTGTTTTATTTGATCCAACATTTCAAGAGTCTCTTTCCGATTATGATGATAATTACTTGAAATTAATTCATATCCCCGTTGTACATCATCCGCTATATAGGGATAATCTTTCCAAGGTCTGTCTTGTCCTTCTTCTATTTGCGGCCATATCAGCTTATCCAACTGTTCTTTCGTTTTGTCCGGATAAACTTCAGACAATTCTTTCAATAAAGCAACATCAATAAGCCCCTCTTTAAAGCTTAACATTCGCATAGATCCTATCAGGCCATTCGTTACACGATAGTAAAACCAAGCATCTCCCGGACAATGTTTCTGCGTACCATCCGGCAATGGGCCTAACGAAGTGGCATATTCATCGGGAACTCCTCTATATGTATTGACAGCCCAAAATAGATATCCCGAAGCATTGTATTTAAGAGCGAGTAATGGCCATAACCTATTTTCCGGCAAATATCTATCTAAATGACGATTGGGATAAGGTGGAAAAGGGCTGGTTGTATTATACAACCACACCGGTCGACCCGACTCGATTCGACTTTTTACTTCACCATTTTTATTCCTTATTATACCATTCAGATTATATACCTGAAAATCGACCATCGGACTGAATTGTTGTGGCGAAGAATTAGTAGCATCTATAGTCTTTATCCCGGGCATAAATCTATTTACCATACCCTGATAATGTTTGTATTCATCAAGATATCGGGGATAAGAGGGTTCATCTATTACATGCATGAGAAATTTATTCTCCCAACCCTGTTCTACTAAATGACTATATAAATCTTTCAAAAATTTTTCAAGGAAACATCCGGTATTGGGACTAACCTGCAATATGGTTTTAGTAGTATTCGTAGATTCATCTATGATTTTTGTATTAAAAGTCAAACTTCTCAAATGGCTTCCTGCAAAATACCGGAATCCTATATTTGAAAATGAAGTTATCCACTTATCAAACAGAGAATAATCAAATCTCAAATTTCCATTTTTATAATATGTTTGTATCAACGGATGATCTCCTCCGCATAAAGGAGTAAACATCATATTATTTCCATCATCATATAGACGTTTTGCGGCCTGTTCGAGTAACTGCCAATGCTCTTCTCCCCACCATTGTACCGTGCTACCGTTTCTGCATAAATCCTCGGGAAAATAAGAAAGCCAATGTGCACAATCGATAAAATTTTCTCTCTTGACAGAAGTCTTGTGCAGATGTACAGTAAATGGCAACACTACCGGTGCAAGATTATTCTCGACAAATTCTATTTCAACACGTCCATTATATGTCCCCGGAATACAGCCCTCAGGCCAATCGATACGAATAAGAGTTCCTGCCGTTATATCAGGAGAGACCGTAAATATATGATTGTTGCTTACCGGCATCAGTGCTTCCAATATCTGAAAAGGGGCTTTTCTTACTAAATAAGGAGTCCACGATTCTGGAAAAGATCCACCAGGAACATTTATCATAGAACCTTGCGTATTACCTTCGACAGTTACCGGCAAGATTGAAAAAAAATTCATCTCGTTTTCAATCTTATTCCCATCTTTTTCAATCAGTACCTTTACCTTATAAGAACATTCTGTATCATGCCTTACAGCAATAGGAAAAGAAAGTTGATAGTTCCGAGGAATATCAAATGTTGCATTATATTCACCGACAGGAAAACTGTCGGTGAATATTCTTTCATATAAATCTATAATCTTTGCTTGTTGAGATTGAACCGATACAGACAAAGACTGCAATAAGATGGCGATGATTGTCAAACAGACAGTTTTCATGTAAACTCTTATTTACGGTTACAACATAAAGCTTTGGCAATAGTAGGTTCTACTGCAACAGCATAACGGTACATACCCAAATCTGAAGGATGCGATCCATCGACCGTAGCTTCAGTATCTTCTCCTAACAGAGATTCGCCTTCTATGTAGTAAAGATTGGGAATCTCTTTAACTAAAATATCATACGCTTTTTTCATCGCAATACGACGTTCGTTAACAACCGGAACTCCTGAAAGATTAGCATATGCATGAGTTCTGTCTTCTATAAGAACAATAGGGACATCAGGTCTCTTTTTATGCAATTCCCTTGTTAAATAGAGCGTGCGATTAGTAATTTCCGTAGAGGAGAATATAGCCATATTGGCAAGACAGTCAATCACATATACCGAAGCATCTATCTCGCTTAAAATATCTACAAAGACAGAGTCCATCAGGCCATTCCCGGAAAATCCAAGATTAACGACCGGAATATCGAATCGTCTGCCAAGTATTGATGTAAATGCCATTCCCGCACGGGAAGCACTGCATCCATGAGTAATAGAAGTACCATAAAATACCAACGGTTTTTTTACCGAAGGTTGAGCTGCTTCTACTTTTGCACCTGGAGAGAATCCTAATTTTAAAGATGTTATCCCCGAATACAACGGCAGATATACCATACATTCATACGTTTTAGCTTGAGAAAAGCCACCCTTAAGAGAGTTAACTTGTTGCAATCCATCTTTAGTAGGTTTACCGACACCGGCCCATACCCATTTGCCATCCAGTTTCACATATAAATCAAGGCCATTTACCCCTTGAGGTGTCATGTGTGCCATATACCCATTACCTCTCAAATTCCAATCGGCATTGATAAATGCAGTTCCACTAACAGTAAAGCGGACAGATACTCCTGCAGAATGTCTACTTAGAGCCCATATCTTAGAGCCTACACCATCTCTATATTTCTCAGGAATACGGGTATAATCCTCTATACCCTCTTTCCAACCGATACCTTCAATAGTCAAATCTTTGGCATCTACCCATAAAGTGGAATTGTCTACCTCTTTTTTCAAAGCCAATTCTTTATCTAAAGTCTCTAAAGATTGTACGAGATCATTCTTTTGCAGCTTTCCCTTATAAACAAAATTCTTTAGCTCACCTTTAAAAGGAACGGTTTTGGCATTATCAAGCAAGGGTTGTGCTCCTATGTAAAATATGCGGCCCGATTGTTGATCCATTTTATTGTCATAAGTCGTTGTATATCGGTATTTGTCGATAATCAACTCCATTTGATTTCCTTGAGGATTCCAAGACACTTTAAAACGATGTTCTTGACCATCGTCAAATTCACGAGTAGCACTTAACAATTGTTTGCTTTTCCCATAGCTGTCAGATACATAAAAACGCATTACTCCATTTCGTAGCATGGTTACATCCCAACCAGAATAAGCCGATTTTTTTGACCGGGTACCGGCAAGTACCATAACACTGTTTGCCTCTCCATTTGTCTTAAAGACACCTTCTAACGACCAAGGTGAATTCCATTCGTCAAAGGTTTTCCAATAACTTTGAGCCCAGCCCGAATAACACCCATTTGTAAATGCGACATATTGGGTCAAATTAAATTTTTTCTGAGTATCTGAAATTACCTGTTGGCCGGGAGTATCTCCCATAGGCCATTGAGCGATAATTTCCTGAGCCTTCACACTCACAAGGCTCACCAGTAATAAAGCAATGATTATCAAATTTTTCCTATTCATTTTTTTATATTTTTTTGAGTTACCATCCATTATTTTGTTTCAGATTTTTGTTAAATCCTCGTTCTTTTTCCGGAATAGGCCAAAGCGTATCTCTCGCTGAGGCATTTGTAAAATACGCTCTGCGGGCATTTGTTCCCCAGCCCGGAGCACGCGACATCTCTTCGGCTGTAAAAGCCATACGTTCGGTAAAAATTCCCCAACGTACAATATCTCCTTTTCGAAGAGCTTCATAACATAATTCCCGAGGTCGTTCATCTCTAATTTCTTGTCGTAACTCCTCTTGCGACTTTCCTTTAGGGATATCTACAAATGCATCATCTTGATCTACCGGTATGCTCATTCCTCTTCGACGAACCATGTTCAAACACATCAACGTGGAATCTTCATTTCCTCCGATTTCATTATTTGCTTCGGCAAACATCAATAAAACATCAGAATAACGAAGTATCGGGAAATTCTGTGGACTGAAAACACGTACCCTACTGGTTGCCGACTCGTCCCTACGATCCCACTTACGGGCAGCCCGTCCGTATGGAGTAATATTACTTCTATCGATAAGTTCTCCGGTCTTTGTATTAAATGCATAATTTGCTATGTTTCTATCTCGACGGACATCCCCTTCAGTATAAGAATTATGTAACCAAGCAACCCCATATACCCAACCATACGAAACTCCATATGTCGCAGATTGGTCCTTATGATATAAAGGTCCTCCTACATTGAGACCGACTTTTCCTCCACTTGTATAAGGAGGCTCATTGTTCCCATAAAATTCCACTTCAAAAATGCTCTCTTTATAATCATATTTATCTTGTGCATAATTTCTAAACACCTGTTCATAATCCGGATTCAGCTCGTGAAGATGGCTATCTATTACTTTTTGAGCCCATAATTTAGCCTCTTTCCATTTGCTCTGATCCTGCAACGGATGACCGGCCATAAACAATGAAACCCGGGCCAAAATGCCCTGTACAGCCGATTTACTTACACGTCCTCCATAACCTACTTCATCAATTGGGCTCACCAAAGCCTCTGCATTAATCAAATCTTCTCTAATCTGAGCATATACATCCGCAATAGGAGATTGGAGTTCATAACCATCGTCTGCAGTCTTACTGGATTCTAATTTCAAAGGAATCTCGCCAAAATGCTGGACCAATAGAAAATAGAAATACCCTCGCAGAAATAATGTTTCTCCTTTAATTTCATTCCTACGTTTCTCATCCATATCCTTTGGCCGATGAATATTTTCAAGCAATACATTCGCCATATCAATACCTTTATACAATGTTTGCCAAAAATTATAAATATCTTTATCACTTGCTGACACGTTATAATGGCGCACATTTCCCATAGGTGAAGCATTGTAGTTGAATCCTTCATCGGCTTGTAAAGCAAGCTCCGATTGCATTCTGTCTCCATATAAAGAATAAGAAGCGAGAATTTGATACACCGAACGTAAAGCTGCATCAAGCTGGTCTTCTGTTTCATAAAAAGTTTCCGGACTCAAAAAATCCTTAGGATATGTCTCTAAAAAGTCTTCACATGATCCCCAAAACAAAGCGGATATAGAGACAAAGAATATTTTTATATATTTATATATCTTTTTCATGGGTAATGTTTTTTATAACGTTAATTTCAGATTTAAAACAAAAGTCATGGCCCTTGGATAAGACGAATAATCAAATCCGGGAGTAAGTAAAGTATTACGCACCGACACCTCAGGGTCAAGACCCGAATATTTGCTCCAAGTAAATAAATTTTGTGCCGATACCCCGACAGTGAGACCTTTCAAATAGATTTTCTTAATCTTTGAATATGGAATCTTATAATCTAACGATACAGTTTTTAACCGCAAATACGATCCGTCTTCAATATACATAGATGAGTAAATGCCATTAGGTCCTGCACCTGATTCAGACCCACCCTTACCGGCACGGAACATTTTGTTAGTTTGATTTTCCGGAGTCCATCTGTTTTCATATGAAGCAAATTGGTTCTGTAAAGGTCTTATATTATATCCTCCTTCAAAGAAAAGACGATTAGCGTTGAATATATCATTGCCATAAGACCATTGGAAAAATATATTTAAAGAGAAATTTTTATATTTAAAATTATTACCAAATCCACCAGTATGTTTCGGTATAGGATTACCTATAACTGTCCTATCTTCACTTGTAATATTTAAATCCCCTGTAATATCTTTATATTTAATGTCTCCGGGCTGTATCTTTTCCCGAGGATTTCCGTTTGCCGCAATATTTTCTTTCAATACATATTTATCTCCAACTTTATCGAAATCACTATATTGATAAATTCCGTCCCATATAATACCCCAAAATTGGGTAATCGGTTCTCCAACAGCAGTTCTATATAAAGGCGTTTTATTATAATTAGCATCCCAATTTACGTCACTATACCGATATGGTTCTTCTCCGTTTAATGCCAACACTTCATTACGATTAAAACTTATATTAAAATCAGTGGTCCAACTAAAATCTTTAGTCAAAATATTGGTTGTCGAGAGAGAAAGTTCCAAGCCATCGTTACGTATAGATCCAATATTTTTGTATGCCGATGCAAATCCACTAACAGCCGGGAGATCAGCATTCATTAAAAGATCGACAGTTTTTCTTCTATACAGATCAAGTGTAAAATTGAGTCGTCCTTTGAACAACATCAAATCCAATCCCAAATCGGTCTGAATAGAGGTTTCCCACTTCAAATCCCGATTTCCTAAAGAAGTCCGGTTCGCACCTCTTTTCGGAGTCTCATTCTCAAAAGAATAATATCCCTCATATGGAGAAGAAACAGAAGCAAAATAGCTAAAATCTCCTACCCGATTGTTTCCGGACAATCCATAACTTGCCCTAATTTTTGCATCATCAATAAATTTTGCTCTCTTCAAAAAGGGTTCATCACTGATGCGCCAAGCAAATGCTGCCGATGGGAAATATCCCCAACGATTTCCTTTAGCAAATTTAGAAGATCCATCAGCTCTGAATGTGGCCGTAAATAAATATCGAGAAAGTAGGTTATAATTGACCCGACCAAAATAAGATGCTGATTTCGATTCACTTAACACAGAAGATGAGGGAACCGGTACACCCAAATCTATACCACTTAATCCCAACTCTTCATAAGGTATTTCTTGATATTTAAGTCCATGAGCACTCGTGTTTATTCCTTGAACACTCATTCCCAACTGAGCTTCCAATTTATGTTTTGAGTTAAATGTTTTTTTATAAGTAAGAATATTTTCATTATTCCACATACGATATTTATTGAAATTTACACCTCCTTGTACTCCTGCATAAATAATACCGGGGCGTTCTATACCGATACGGGTTTTAGTATTATAAAAATAATTATATTCTCTTACCCGAACATCAGCTCCTCCTCTAAGCAACAATGACCAATTCTTATTGAAATTAATTGACAATGTCATCGATGGTACAAAAATGGAAGTGATCGTATTCTTTTCTTCATTTTCAGCCATTATTTTGGGATTTAACCTATAATCGGTACCCAAGTTAATATTAGGATTATCATCTATAACACTATTTTCCAATTCCCAATTTGCTTGAGGATTAAGTCCGGCTGTAGGTCTATATCCATAAGCGCTAAAAAACAGCGAGCTACTTGCCGTACTATTAAGAGAAGCATCTGTAGGAACAATTCCAGAAGAATGGTCTTGCGTGTACATAGCACTAAGTTTCAAATTCACCTTTTTATTGATTGCCTGGTCAAGTACCATACGTCCCTGCAACTTATTATATTGAGTATGTATAATAATTCCTTCTTGCTTAAAATAAGAAAGTGATGCAAAATATTTAGAATTAGCCGTTCCTCCATTTATCGAAACATTATGAGTATGATTAAATCCCGAGCGCAAAATCTTATCTTGCCAATCTATAGTGGGGGCATTACGATATACCTCCGGATCCATAGGTTCGTTTGGAGCCAAATCAGGGAAAAAAGCATATCGTGCAGATTCAGGGAATCGTTCTACTTGCAATTTAACGAACTCATAAGAATCCATCAATTCCATACGCTTTGTTGTAACATTAAGCCCGAACGTGGCATTGTAATTTATTGTAGGTTTACCTATTTTCCCGGCTTTGGTTGTTATCACAATAACCCCATTTGCCCCTCTTGCTCCATATAATGCTGTAGAAGAAGCATCTTTTAAGACATTGATCGACACAATATCTTGAGGGCTAATAGACGCCGGATCAAAATCGTCAAAAACAAATCCGTCTACAACATACACAGGAGCCACTGATTGAGTAAGAGATCCGACACCTCTGATAACTATATTCGATGCTGCTCCCGGTTGTCCGTCCGGAGTAGATACCTGCACTCCGGCAACCCTTCCAGCCAAAGCCTGATCAAAAGAGGCCACAGGAGCTTTCTGCATATCTTCTACACGAACCGATCCTATAGCTCCGGTCAAATCTCCACGTCGGATATTAGAGTACCCTGTAACAATAACTTCATCAAGATTTTCGGTTTTTTCCCGTAAAGTTACGATAAAATGTTTTTGTGTTCCAACGGCAAGATTTATAGTTTCATAACCCAAATAAGAGATAATAATAGTAGATTTTTCAGAAGCTTTTATCGAAAATTTTCCATTCTCATCGGTAATTGTTCCTGCTGTTGTTCCTTTTACCGAAATGTTGGCCCCAATAATCGGTGTTCCTGAATTATCTTGTACAATCCCCGAAACACTTCGGGTTTCAGACTGAGCCCAAATCTCTTTCGGTATCCCTGTCATAACAATTAGCGCCATTACACTAATAACCTTATGCGATAGCCAATAATTTATTTTTTTTATCATAGCATTATATATATATGTATTATAATCAGAGTATTAAATAGAATAAACGTTTTAGCAAAATCAAAAAAAATTATGAGCTTTCTCGAACAATCAATTTTGATGTCAAATAAACTTGTTTTACTGACTTTTGAACTTCTTCTCTCATATTTTGCAATAGAATATGAGCACATTCTTTGCCCATCTCCTCTATCGGTTGACATAATACTGTAATAGAAGGTTTTAACAAGCTAAAAAATTCGTTATCATGAAAACAAACAACGCTCACTTGCCCAGGAATATCATATCCCAAATCAAAAATAGCTTGCATGCCGGGGATTGCCGTTTGATTGGTCTGAAAAAAAATGGCATCGGCCTGGATTGTTTCGATTAAATATTTTATATTTTCTTTTACAACAGTCTTATCTATTCCTGAAAATGGGATCAAGGGTGTAAGTCTTTTACTATATCGTATTCCATTGTCTTTCAAAGCAGCTTTATAGCCATCAAACCGGTCCAACATATGCTGCATATTGGTTTCATATCTAAATGTTGCAATCTTCCTATGTCCCCGTTTTATAAGATGGTCTACGGCCTCGTATGATGACCTGTAATTATCCATGACCACCATATTGGCACTAACCTTTTTAAAGTAACGGTCTAATAAAACAAAAGGAATCTGTTGTTCTATCAGATGTTTTATCTTCTCCTTTACACCTTCACTAACGGCAAGAATCATACCATCCACTTTAAAATTTAAAAAACTGTCGATCATCTGAATACATTTTTCATCATTTTCATCAGAACCTACAACCATAACACGATATCCATAACCGGCAACTTCTTGTTCTATAACTCGAGCCACTTTCATGAAAAAGGGATTAGATATATCAGATATGACCATTCCTATGATATTAGTAAATCCTCGTCTAAGGCTACTTGCCAACAAATTCGGCTTATATTGCAATTTTTCTTTTGCTTCTCTCACCCTAATCGCAGTTTCTTCACTAATACGATTTTTTGAAGCTTTCCCATTCAAAACAATGGATACAGTAGAAATGGAAAGTCCTGTATATGAGGCAATATCTTTAATCGTGACATTCATGATATTCTATTCAAGTCAAGCAATACATCGCAAATATGAAAATTTTTTTTTATAAAACCAATTTTTTTCGTAAAAAATTGCATATTAAACTATTAATATGCTAAAACGTTTATTTAATTTCTAAACGATAAAGAAACGAATGGGAATATTTTTCTACACGACACACATCGATAATATAAAGGAAGAACGACATTCTCCATTGCATTTTAAAAGATATTAAATGATTGAATACAGTATTCAGCAGTTTTAGCCTCTGACAAATTTTTGACAAGTCCATCATTCAAATAATAATTACCCGAATCATAATCATCCAAGATACCAATATATTCAATAATGTGGACTTTCCAGATACGGACGTTCCCATTATCGAAACCAACTTCCTCTTACCACTCTCCTAATCAGTACTTTTTAACTCGTGCGACGAAGAACCATTATGATAATTTTGTGGATTTGCTCAAAGTGTATCATAGTCAAATATTCTATGCCACTTTAATTTTAGACGTACATTACAGTTCATCGTCTAATCTTAGAATAAAAATATTATCCGGTCTTTTTTTATTTATCAGATAGCCTATTATTCTCCTCATAAAAAATATCCTCGAAAAAACTCACTAAACTGACTTGTACAAAATTTGGATGGGTCCTAAGAGCAAAGACATTTCTCTTTATTATATAACAGTGTATGAAATGTTCATCAATTCTATACAATAAGGAGAGTATATAAAAAAGAAAAGGTTGTCTCACGACAACCAATCTTCGTTAACCTTAAATCTAATACCATGAAAAACACAATGCAAATATAAGCGGTTTTATGTTATAAAACATAATTTCATAGCATAAAATTTCTTCGTTTAACATCATTTAAATTTTCAAGGAGTTTACTCTGGGATGATGAAAGATTTTTCTTCTGAAAAATTGCCGATATAAGATAATTATCATTGCAAATAAATATTAACTTTGTTACAGTTAAAATTTCTTTGTTATGAAAATACAGTTTTTTATATTCTCGGTTTTTCTATATATATGCACTATCTCATATAGCCAAAATACAGCAAATAATGCCAATGAATGGGTAAAACAGGCTGAAAGCAGCTTAAGCCAAAAGGAATATATCAAAGCTCGTTATTTGTTCAAACTGGCTTACGGGGCTTTTGCCAATCAGGGGAACTATACGAAGGCCATCGAATGCGGAATCAAAGCTAACTCGTTATTTACACGTGAGAATTTATATAAAGAGGCTTTTGATTTGTGCCGGGACATGGACCAACGTATCCGGGAGGGTGAGCAAAAACAGAATAAGGCGTTTCCTGATTTGAAATTTCTGGTCACTAAAGAACGTTTCCTGATGTATATATCTCTTAAGAACGCAGCTCAAGCCAAGGTGCAACTGGATAGGCTGGAAGAGATTGCCCAAGCTTCACAAAGCTCTGAATTAAATAGAGCTCTGCTGTACGCTAAAGCTAATTATTATTATACATTCGGGCAAAATACCCAGGGGGATACTTATTTTAAACAGCTTATTTCTGAGTACAAGTCTCAAAAAGAGTACGAAAAAATAAATGATTGCTACAGAAATCTGATATCTATTGCCCGAAAGGCTAACAATGTCTCTTTTATGGACCGTACGTACCGGAATTTTATGGTATGGGCCGATTCGGTAAAAATACTTACGGCTCAGGATGAACTGAATGTTCTCAAACAAAAATATGACAAGAGTTTAGAGACCATACAAGAAAAAGATAGTTCGCTCAAAAACCGGCAATATACAATTATCGGGCTATGTACTGTCATTGCCATTCTTTCGGCCGCATTGGTTGTCATCATTTTTGTTTTATTGCGATTTGTTCTGAGCAACAAAAAGCTCAAAAAGAACATCTCTATAGCCAATGACCATAATGAATTGAAAACAAAATTTATCCAAAATATTTCTGCTCAGATGGGCCCTACACTGGATAGCTTGTCGGCGAGTGCAGAGTCATTGTCGGATATTGCCGAAACTCAATCGATACAAATGCAGAGACAGATAAATGCCTTGAAAAAATTCAGTGATGATATACAGGAGCTCTCATCACTGGAAAATTCATTATCCGATATTTACGAAATGGAAATGATAAATGCCAACCGCTTTTGCGAATCGGTAATGAACAGTGTAAGAGATAAAGTACAACCGGGTGTTTCGGTTATGGTAAACGCCATAAATATGCAGGTAAAGACCAACCCTGTCCAACTCGAAAAAATACTTTCTCACTTGTTGGCAAATGCGGCAATACATACTCAATCGGGCAAAATAATGCTCGATTATAAAAAGAGAGGTGCTCATACACATCAATTTATTGTGACGGATAACGGCCCCGGTATTCCTGCAGAACGTCAGGAAAATTTGTTCAAACCGTTTGCCGAAATAAAGGATTTGACTCAGGGCGACGGGCTGGGTTTGCCTATATGTTCTCTAATCGCCGTAAAGATGAATGGCAGCCTTACTCTTGATACTTCGTATACACGGGGATGTCGTTTTGTCCTGGAGCTGCATGTATAAAAAAGCAAGTGATAATATCTTTTATTTTGTGCACGTTTAAGATTGTCACAAAATCATCTATCCAAATTCTTGGTAAAAGAGACGGGGTATTTTGTTTTATAAAAAGCAGTCGTAACCGATTGGTATATTGTTATTTATTGCATAATATCCAGTGTTCTCCATATCTGAGCAATACGGGGTCTCTTTTGAGGTCACCGCTGTCTAATAACTTTATCGCTAATTTGAGACAGACATAGTACAACCCATCGGTTTTTGAGGTATTTATAAGCCTAAAGAGCACGTTTTGTAAAAATATTTCTATAAAATATGGATAAGCTCTAAGCTTATACTGCAAAATTATGTCTACCTTTGCAGCCGAAAAATAAAAGGACATTTTATCATCCATATATGATTATGAAACGGGGGTTATTGCTTTTTTTTAGTGCGGTATTTTGTATTCCGGCGTTTACTCAAAGAAAAAATTTTACGTATAATTTTTATGGCTTTGTAAGGGCCGACTTATTCTATGATACTCGGAATAATGAGACTACGGTATCTGACAACTTTTATCTTTTTCCCAAAAATACGGTTTATGATGCGGACGGAAAGGATTTGAATGCAAAGCCCAGCGGCTCATTCTACACATTCTGTACTCGTCTGGGCTTAGATGTCACCGGCCCACGGATATGGGGTGCCGAAACTTCGGCTAAAATAGAGACTGACTTTGGAGGTTTCTCGTCCAGTACTACCATGTTGCGTATACGACAAGCGTATATCAATCTGGCCTGGTCTCATTCTTCATTGCTTATCGGGCAAACATGGCACCCGCTTTTCGGAGAGGTATCGCCTACTGTGCTGAATCTTTCTACCGGGGCTCCGTTCCAGCCGTTCAACCGCAGCCCGCAATTGCGATATCGGTATAACCATACATATTTTACAGCAACTGCCTCGGCTATTTACCAATTGATATACCAGTCGACCGGTCCCAAAGGGAAAAATGCCGAATATTTGAAAAACGGAATGATACCGGAATTGTTTGCGGGAATCGATTTTCATAAGAATAAATTTCTGGCCGGAGTGGGTGTCGAAATGATTTCTCTAAAACCTCGTACAGAAGCGACCGTAACGCAAAACGTAGGAGGAGAAGAGGTATCCAAGACATTCAAGGTAAATGAGCGCATTACGACGACTTCGTTTGTCGCTCAGATAAAATATACCGAATCTAAATACCGACTGGCAGCCAAAACGGTATATGGGAAAAACCTTTGCCACTTATCTGTTCCCGGTGGTTATGGTGTAACTTCGGAAGATCCCACTAACGGAAGCCGTAAATATACTCCTTACAGGACTTCTTCAACATGGGTAAATGCTGTATACGGGACTAAATACCAGGTAGGCATTTATGGCGGATATGCCAAGAATCTGGGAACGTCACAATCTCTTGCCAACGTCGACAACGGTCGTTACGGGAGTGCTCTGGATGTAGACCAGATGGTATGCGGTGCCGCGCATTTTGCATACGTTCTCCCTCACTGGAAAGCCGGTATCGAACTGAATTGTACAACGGCTTATTATGGCGATATAAATATGTCGACAGGAAGGGTCGGCAATACGCATGCCGTTACCAACTTGCGAATCTTGGGTCTGGCTATTTACTATTTTTAAGCGGCTCTACTCACGACATACCCCGCCTCCTTTTTCGGGAAACGGGGTATGTCGTGTAAAAATTTCTCCAAACCAGTCTTAAATTCCGAATAAAAAAGTCAGGGATTTACTGTCTTTAAAGTCTTTTGCCGTATTTCCTGCATAGATTTCTCCTTGTGTCAAGGATAATTTTTTTACCGGACTGCCCGGAGCAAAATTCATATCTTTCAAATCGACCCAAAATATATCGGGGCTTAATGTAGATTCGAAATAATAGACTTTGTTTCTTTGGTCTGATACCGTACGCCAACGTGTCGAGGCAATATTGGGCTGTTCGGGGACGGATATCCCCAACGGGACGGAAACGTTCCGCATTACACTAAATACCCCGGCTACTGCCAAGCGAAAGTCCGGAGTGAGCGGCAAGGCATTGATATAAAACGATGCCCGGACAAAACGGTCGGATGCGCGATTTGTCCCCGGCAACATCACCATACCTCCTATTTGTTTCCAATAATCATTTAACGTCAGTTGCTTGTCATATGTAGGTGAATTGGTCATCACCTGACATTCCTTACCTTGATGTATTATCAGATTGCCGTCAATATATTCAAAAATCGCACTATTCCCTGATGCATCGGAAACGGACAAGTGCAAAGTAGATTTGTAACCATTGGGCAGGTCGGGTGCATCGATTCTGAACAGCTCTTTTTTTAATTCAGCAACTGTTTCTTCTACTGTGGAAAAATTATCCAGCACATACTGGGTCCATATGCTCAGTCCCATTATGGGGCGATTATCGTTTTCTTTCTTATATGAAGATTCTGTCAGAAAGAGCAAATTGGCAACCAATCCTTTTTCGTTCATTCCGTCACATACTCCTATATCGTATCCGGCAGTCACGACGCTTCCGTACTTGGAGGTCCATTTTATTGTATTCTCCGTTATTGCGCCTCTTTTTTGCATTCCTCTCGGAAACATATATATGTTTGACTGGGGATCTTCTTTCCAATCCATGGTTCGTCCGGTTACTATCATATGATCCGGGCCCAAATAAACGGCTCGTGTACAAGCTTGAGATTGTTCTACACAGATAGCCAAGCCAATACCCAACATAAGGAACGGTATAGTTTTTTTTGTTTTCATAGATGTATTTTTTATAATGACTTTATTCTCATAGTTATATAACAAATGTTCTCGCTGCATTGTTTCTAAGGCCCTGTCTAAATTTTCCGATAAGAGTAACTTCTGCCAAGTTCTTTTTGTCCTTTCTTTTGAGGGTGTCTTTTTCGTCCGTATTTACCAAACGGCCTGCTATCATCTTTTTAAATTCAGAAAAATATTCTTGAAAAGAACTCTCAATGCTGACCCGGTCAAAATTTAGACAAACTCTTGGAATACTCAGGGGTTTATCACATAAAATGATTATATTCGTGGCGGAAAAACTTCAGAGTCTGTTTAAGCCGGCTCTTCATAATTCAGTATTTAATATCATGCGGAAAGAATTTTTTTTTATCGGTAGTGCTTTAATCGCAAATGCTACACTTCTCAAAGCTGAGAAACATCGTGAAAACCCGG
Source organism: Gabonia massiliensis (assembly GCF_001403595.1). Taxonomy (NCBI): domain Bacteria; kingdom Pseudomonadati; phylum Bacteroidota; class Bacteroidia; order Bacteroidales; family Porphyromonadaceae; genus Gabonia; species Gabonia massiliensis. Next base: position 422,257 of record NZ_LN877938.1, read on the forward strand.
TCAATGTCATTTATATTCTTGCCGACGACCTCGGTTACGGAGATATAGGCTGTTATGGACAAGATAAAATAAAGACTCCCCACATAGACCGAATGGCACAAGAGGGTATGTTGTTTACCCAGCACTATGCCGGATGCACGGTAAGTGCGCCGTCCCGTTGTTCTCTTATGACGGGATTGCATACAGGACACTCACAAATACGAGGTAATAAAGAGATAAAGCCTGAGGGACAACAGCCCATGGAGGCAACGACATATACATTGGGCCGGCTTATGAAATCGGCAGGATATGCAACTGGCATCTTCGGTAAATGGGGATTGGGGTATCCGGGTTCTATGTCGACTCCCAACAAAATGGGATTTGACGAATTTTATGGGTATAACTGCCAGAGGCAGGCCCACAGTTATTATCAAGACCATTTATGGCACAATGAAAATAAAGTCATATTTGACGGGAACAGGAACAATGAACGGAAGGTCTATGTACAGGATTCTATCCATGCACATGCATTACAATTTATACAAGAAAATAAGGACAGGCCTTTTTTCGCCATGCTGACATATACTTTACCTCACGCCGAGTTGAACTTACCTCACGATTCCATTTATAGAATGTATGAGAATGCCTTCGAAGAGATTCCGTACAACGGCCAAAGAGGTTATTATCCTTCGGAAAAGCCATATGCTTCCTTTGCAGCCATGGTTACCCGTCTCGACATGTATGTAGGGGAGGTAATAACTCAGTTGAAAGAGCTGGGTATCGATAAAAATACAATCGTTATCTTTACCAGTGACAACGGCCCTCATCAGGAGGGCGGGGCTAATCCCGATTATTTTAAAAGCTACGGTCCGCTTAAAGGCCTCAAACGAGATGTATATGAAGGGGGTATCCGGGTTCCGATGGTTGCATGGTGTCCCGGTCTGATAAAACCGGAAACCAGAACCGACCATATTTCGGCTTTCTGGGATGTAATGCCGACGCTGGCCGAACTTACTGGTACCAAACTGCCTCAATCGGGAGATGGTATATCATTTCTTCCTACTCTATTGTCAAAGGATGGGCAGAAAAAACATGATTATCTCTACTGGGAATTTCATGAGCAAAACGGCAGGGTGGCTCTCAGAAAAGATAACTGGAAGTTGATAAAACAGCCTATCGTCGGAAAGACGGTTATTGAGTTATATGACTTGAGCAATGATATACATGAGGACCATAACCTGGCTGAACAATATCCTCAAAAGGTAAAAGAACTCGAAAAAATTCTGGACCAAGCCCGAGTGCCCTCTCCTATTTTCAACTTCGGCAGACCGGAGTGAGTTCCCAACCGGTAATTTGCTCTTATTTTTGCCATAAAGGATTTAGGGAAACTATAATAATATTGGTATTGTCAAAGATTCATTATTAATTATATTGTCTTATTAATTAAATATAATTACCTTTGCACGCTGTTATGCAAAGGTAATTTTTCATAGAGAGGTATGTGAATTATCGGATTTCAAGTATAGTAGAGACGGAAAATTATAAAATTTTCGAGAGGTGTACCTGAACTTAATTTATACAATAATATAAAAATGACTTGGATTGAAAATCTTCTGTTTACCACTGAGTCGGTCGCGCATACCGTATTTCTATACGCGTTTGTGATAGCTTTAGGGGTATATTTGGGGAAAATAAAATTTTTTGGAATTTCCCTGGGTGTTACATTTGTGTTATTTGTCGGTATTGTCGCCGGGCATTTCGGATTTGTCGGAGAGAAGAATATCATGCACTTTTTGCAGGAGTTCGGACTTATTCTTTTCGTTTATTCCATCGGTTTACAGGTGGGACCCGGATTTTTCTCGTCTTTCAAAAAAGGAGGTATGCGACTGAATATGCTGGCAGCCGGCATCGTGTTGCTTAATATCGTCGTGGCATTTGCCATCTATCTTATAGCTAATGGTCGTATAGAAATGCCTATGTTGGTAGGTATCCTTTCGGGTGCGGTAACCAATACACCGGGACTCGGTGCTGCACAACAAACATTGGCGCAATTACATTTTGACGGAAAGTTGGATGTCGTACCGGAAATCGCTTCGGGATATGCGGCCGCGTATCCGTTAGGTGTTGTGGGCATCATTGGCTCTATGTTGATAATCAGAGCTTTATTTAAGGTAAAACTGGATAAAGAAACGAAAGAGATAGAGGAAGAAAATAAAGAAAGTCTGCTCACCCCTCATCTGGTGACTTATAAAGTGGAAAATCCTCTTATTTTCGGCCGTACAGTGCTGGATATGGCACATATTATCGAACGTAACTTTGTCATTTCGCGTATTAAGAAAAAGAATGACGAGGTTATCATCCCCAAATCGGATACGGTTATCGAAGAGGGAGACCTCTTGCTGACTGTCTTGTCGGTACAGGATGAAGATGCTTTGAAAGCTTTTATCGGGAAACCGGTAGAGATGGACTGGAAAGCGATTCCCGCTCCGGTCGTTTCTCGTCGTATATTGGTCACCAAGCCGGAATTTAACGGCCGCAAAATCGGTTCGCTCCGTTTGCGCATGGGTTACGGCCTAAACGTCACCCGCCTCAACCGTGCCGGTGTAGACCTTGTTGCCAATCCTAATCTGACTTTACAGGTAGGTGACCGGTTGACGGCAGTAGGAAAGATTGAAGACATCAACCGCTTGGCCGAGAGACTGGGTAACTCCATGAAACGTCTGAACGAACCTAATATGATTACTTTGTTCGTAGGTATCTTGTTGGGTATCGTCTTAGGAAGTATACCTCTTGCCATACCGGGTATGTCCTCATCCATGAAATTAGGATTGGCAGGCGGCCCTCTGGTCGTGGCTATTCTTATCGGTCGTTTCGGATACAAATTCAAACTGGTCACTTATACCTCGACCAGCGCCAGCCTCATGATACGTGAAATCGGTATCTGCCTTTTCCTTGCCAGTGTAGGGTTGACTGCCGGTGGCGGTTTTGTGGATACGGTAGTGAATGGAGACGGTCTGTTATGGGTATTGTGGGGATTTCTTATTACAATCATACCTCTGTTGATTATCGGAACCATCGGCCGCTGGCATTACAAGCTCAATTATTTTACTTTAATGGGACTGATTGCCGGCAGCAATACAGACCCTCCCGCATTGGCATATGCCAATAAGGTAGCCAGCAATGATGCTCCGGCCGTAGCTTATTCGACAGTGTATCCTCTGACGATGTTTTTAAGGGTACTGACTGCCCAGCTCATGATATTGGCTTTTGCTTAAAAGTACAATTACATCAATAATAAAAGCCAAACGACCTGGTCACGTTATTGTGAGCAGGTCGTTTTTTTATTATAGCCATGTACTGTTTTTTGGGAATACTATGACGGAACAAAGCCTGAAGTTTATTTGTTCTAATGAAAAAATAAATTTTTTAGACTGTGAAAAATAAGAAAACCGAGGCCAACATCTGCATGGTCATTTCGAAAACATTCAGCGGGTTGAATATGAATGCGCTGAAATATCTGTTACCTTTATGGATAAGTCCTCTAACGGGGGTTACACTAAGGTGTACTTTTGCCGCTATCGCATTTTGGATAATCGGCTTCTTTGTACCTAAAGAAAATACGACCCGTAAAGAAAAAGGCATATTGTTCCTTCTGGGGGCATTGGGAATATATGGATTCATGTTTTTCTACCTTACAGGTCTCAGCAAGACAACTCCGGTTTCGAGTTCCATATTTTCTTCATTGCAGCCGATATGGGTCTTTGCCATAGCGGTTCTTTTTTTGGGGGAACGTATCACCAAGATGAAGATTATCGGAATTCTGATAGGATTGGGGGGTGCTCTGCTTTGTATCTCCACTCAAAAGAGCGATGACTTGGCATCTGACGCGTTTACGGGAAACCTTCTATGCCTGCTCAGCTCTATGGTATATGCTGTTTATCTGGTTTTAAGCAACCGGCTGCTCAAGTCGTCCGGAACATTTACGTTATTGAAATATACATTTACCGGAGCTGCCGTTTCGAGTTTGATAGTCACAGTCATTACCGGTTTCGACGCCCCTATCTTGGACCAACCTATACATTGGCTGCCTCTCGGGATACTGTTGTTTGTACTTATATTCCCTACTGTCGTCAGCTACATGTTGATTCCGATAGGGCTCAAATATTTATCTACTACTCTCGTGGCAATTTACGGTTATCTTATACTTATCGTAGCTACGATAGTCTCTCTTTCTATCGGGCAAGACCGGTTCAGCTGGACACAGATGATTGCTATCTTTGCGATTTGTATCGGTGTATATCTGGTGGAAATTGCAGAGAACAAAGATAAGAAAGACTCTGCCCCGGCAAATCAACAGGTATAATTTGCCGTCCGAGACAGAGCTTCTCTACCTTCTAATAAATACGAATCAAAAAAACTATCTGATACTCGGTGTATATCCCTTACCTCCACATGAGGGACAGCGGTCATGGCTATGCGATTGGGGTACTTCTCTACGGCATTCGTCACACCAATATGTACCCATATTGCCATATGTAGGAGTCTTGGAACCGGCAATCCAACCTTTGCCCCCACACAAACTACATCTGTTCTGCGTAACAGAAGAGCCGCTATTATTACCGTTGTTTATCGGTGCATTGTTATTGTAATTGATATTTCCATTGCCTGCCATAGCTGATTTTAACTGGAGCATAAGTTTTGCACCTTCATGCCCCTTGGATGCGGCGAGTGCAAGCAATTGTATTTGCAATGTGTTGGCTTCATTAGTATTGAAGGTATTTGACATGGATGCGGCCAGATTCATAGAGGCAACTGCTCCCAAACCTTCTTTTCCCAATCCGACAATTATATCCTGCATCAACGTGGCATATCCAAACTGGGTATCGGCATCGGACGGGTAATTACTTTTCAAAACTTCTTTCAAATATCCTAATGCCGCACTGCTGTTTCCCTGGTTTATATAATTTTTCACGATTTGCCCATCATTTTTCAGCGTATTTTTCGACGGTTTAGCAGATGACGACCGGGAGGAGGAAGCTAAACCATTACCTTCTTGAGAGGTCAGATATTCCTGATAGGTCATTACATTTTCACTGTCTTCTGCCACCATGATACGCTTATATTTTGAGGAATATCCGGCCCAATAAAACAGGCATGGAATAATTTCTTTTCCGCTTGTGTCACATACTCCACATTTGGCTACATGATTGACAAATTTTTGCACTGAAAAATAGTTTCCTTTTTTATGATAACCGATAAAATCGTACTTACCGGGCGATATGATTGTCTTGCCGTCGGTATCGCGGACACTGCACGTTTTCGTCTTGGTCTCCGGAGACTTTTTTTCTATTATTATGTATGGACCGGAAATGGATACATATTCATATTCATCACAGGGCAGTATCACTTTACCGTCTGCACGATAAATGCATTTTTTTGTATAAGTAGGGTCAGTGCACTCGAAACATAACCAATTGCCAGCCACTTCTCCTGTTACCATACTGTATTTCGGAGCAATTATTTCTTTCCCATCGGAACCACATGCTCCCATCTTCTCTCCTACTGTAATTTCATACCAAGAATAATCGTCTTTGGTCTGATAGCTTACCTTATCGGCATTATACTTTTCTTTAAGAGATGCCGACATCTTTATGGGAGCCATAAAGTCATCTAATTCCGAAAAATCGGAAGTACTCTTTGCGGTTTCTTTTTCCTCTGCCGCAATGATTTTATCCAACTCTTTCCGGAGCGCATCCCTTTGTATAACCAGTGACTTTTTCGAGGCTTCGTCTTTTGTCGTGTTTATCTGCTCATCCAATTGCCGGACTTTATTTTCCAGCATCAATTTCCTGGTTGTGACAACGCCATATCCAAAACTTGCTTCACATAAGCAGAAAAGAAAAAAAAGAAGGATTGTACACGTACGTTTCATAATAAATTATATTGACTTGTTATATGCTTAGGACCCGCTTAAATCTAATAAAAGTGTTCGGTTAGTTCTCCATTTTCTTTCGTCAAACAGATTGTATTCTCTTTGCAAAAAACTGAAAAAACATCCTTAAAGAATTGAAACGGGGTGTTGCTCTGAAGAACAAATATAGTATTAATTATATATACATTGTACTCGATTTTCGTGAAATCTTCTTTACATTTTAATTTTCCGATACAAGGGATTTTATCAGGCCTTCTTTGTATTTTCCTTCGTCAAATAACCCGCTATTATCTTTCAAATCCTCAAAATTGACTCCGGTTCTAAGTCACATTTCACAACCTTTGGCAGCATCTCGCTCAGACCTATTTAAGTCACGCATCTCATCATAACACACCCCTTTAATCCCCTCTCAAGAGGGGAAGTTGCTCATTCAAATATCTTATTATCAATAAGAAAGCTATATACATTTCTCCAGATAAGATAAAAAAAGAGCCTGAACCCGATTAACGGTCAGACTCTTTCCCATATATTTATTTACCAATTAGTCGTTCATAGACAACAGCAATTCTTGGTTCGATGAGGTCTTTTCCATCTTGTCTTTAATAAATTCCATCGCTTCCAAAGAATTCATATCCGAGAGGTATTTGCGTAATATCCACATCCTATTCAATGTGTCTTTGTCGAGCAACAAATCGTCACGACGAGTACTGGAGGCTGTAATATCTACTGCCGGGAAAATACGCTTATTGGACAATTTACGGTCTAACTGCAACTCCATATTGCCGGTACCTTTGAACTCTTCAAAAATCACATCGTCCATCTTAGAGCCTGTATCGGTAAGGGCTGTTGCAATAATAGTCAAACTACCTCCGTTCTCGATATTACGTGCTGCACCGAAAAAACGTTTGGGCTTGTGCAATGCATTGGCATCGACACCTCCCGACAAGACCTTACCCGATGCCGGAGAAACTGTATTATAAGCTCGAGCCAAACGTGTGATGGAATCTAACAATATCACGACATCGTGCCCGCACTCAACCATACGTTTTGCTTTTTCGAGAACAATGCTGGCTACTTTTACGTGCCGTTCGGCCGGCTCATCGAAAGTAGAAGATATAACCTCGGCTTTCACACTCCGTGCCATATCGGTCACCTCCTCGGGTCGTTCGTCGATAAGCAGTATTATCATGAAAACTTCGGGATGATTTTCCGAAATAGCATTCGCGATGTCTTTCAACAACATCGTTTTACCGGTTTTGGGTTGTGCTACGATAAGTCCCCGCTGACCTTTACCTATGGGAGAGAACATATCTACTACACGGGTAGAAATGTTTCCGTAACGCCCTGAAGTCAAATCGAACTTTTCTTCGGGGAACAATGGTGTCAGATGGTCAAAGGGGACACGGTCACGTACATATTCGGGTGAGCGTCCGTTGATTTTCTCCACTTTTACCAACGGGAAATATTTCTCTCCTTCTTTCGGCGGTCTAATAGGGCCGTCTACAACATCTCCGGTCTTCAAACCAAAGAGTTTGATTTGGGATTGAGAAACATATATATCATCAGGGGATGTCAGGTAATTGTAATCGGAAGAACGTAAAAATCCGTAACCATCGGGCATCATTTCGAGAACTCCGCTTCCGGTAAGTATTCCTTCGAATTCGTAAGATTTCTCCACCACTTTAGGTTCAACGGTAACATTGTTGTTCTGATTATTAGCCTGCGCCTGATTGTTTTGAGGTTGTTGAACCGGAACAGACTGTTCGTTTGTATTGGCCTGGTTGTTATTGTTGTTATTATTATTATTGTACCGTTGTTGTTGATTGCGAGGTACAAAGCGCTGGCGTTCGCTTCTGGGGAAGAAAGTTTGCAAATGTGAAGTACCCGGAGTCGGGATATTCAAGTCATATTGTCTACGTTCACGCGGTTGGAAATCGTTATTTTGAGCCGGTGTTGCCGATTGGTCCGACGCGGTTTGCTGGTCAGCGTTCTGAGCATTTGCAGGTTTCTGTTCGGAAACGACTTTACGTATAATTGTTTTCTTTACTTTCTGTATAACAGGGCGAGCGGGTTCACTCTTTTCTTCTACGGCAGGTTCTTGTGCGGGAGCTTCTTCTTTTTTTACAAGGTCGGCAGAGGCGGGTTCTTCGTTCAAAGGCAATTGCAGTTCCACCTGATCTTTCAATGCCGGATGAGCAAAATGTGTCTTTTTAACTTTCGTCGGCTCAGCTTTTTTTTCTACCGCCGACTGTTCTTGGGCAGGATTCTGTACTTCATCAGCTACAGGTACCGGCGAGGCTTCGAGGGTTTTGTCCTTTTGGACGGACTTACTGCTGCGAGCTTTCTTTACAGGTTTAGCTTTTGCCTCTTCTACTACTTCAGCAGCCGTTTCTTTAACAACGTCCTGCACCGGTTGCCCGACTGCCGCTTCTTTTTCAGGAGCTTTTTTAGTCTCTGCCCGGGTTGTCTTTTTCTTTTTAGGAGCTGCCTCCTCAGCTTTTGCCGCCATTTTTTTGCCAGCAATGTCTATGGCTTGCTGATCCAAAATTTTATAAATCAAGTCTTCTTTTTTCAGGGCGTCGACTTTTTTCAAGCCCATTTCTTTTGCAATGACCTTAAGCTCTGCCAAGAGCTTGTCGTTTAATTCCACAATGTTATACATGAATGCTTATACTATTGCTAGTGATAATTAAATTTTTCAAATAATATTCATCTATCTACGAACCTCTTCTGCTTTAAGACATAAGTGTAGAAAATAAATTTTGTTTTTTGTTTGGATTTATTGTCAGAAAATGTGTTTTTACACACGAACCTTGTAGGTTTTTTATTCACGACAAAAGTAGATTGTTTTTTCGATATTACAACAAAAAGCGTTAACGTTTAGTTTAATTATTAACTATTTTTCACAAATAATTTGAAATATCAACTTCGTTTCACATTTAACCCGGACTTTTTCACTGATACGCTCACCCATTAACCAAATTATTTCATCACCTGAACATAACAACCATGCTTTTTCCTTATCTATACTTGAGTATTTATGGTCGTTAAAATAATCACTTAGTTTTTTACTTCCTTTCATTCCGAAAGGTGTGAAACGGTCACCCTTTTTCCAATGCCGGACAATCAATGGGAACTTAAGTTTTGCAGCATCAAAGCAGGCAATATTCCGGTCGCGGGGAATTTCATAGTGCTCCTCATTGGATATAAAAGCAAATTTCAGTGCGACCGGTACATTTATCCTCGACATGTTTTCTGTTATTTCGAAGGAAACATCAGCTTCTTTTTTTTTCGAGGTAAGAATCATCCTATTCCGGTCTTTTATCAACCGATAATCGGTCGACAAAAATTCTTTCCCTGAATGAGCTTCCAGTGATTCCCATATATCATCGACCTGTGACGAAAGAAAGCCATATTCCCGGACCATTTCGAATAACAATGCCTTTGGTGAGGGCTGTTGCAGCAACTCTTCGATTTTAATATAAGTCTCTTCTCCCGTTTTTATGAGTACTTTGTTTTTTTGTTCTGCAATGGAATGCCGATAGACGGTGGCTACTTCCTTCAGATGGTTCATCGTACGTACTATTGTTTCCGGCACAGCAGGATTGACAGACTGCAACAGAGGTAACACATGCAGCCGTATTTTATTGCGGGTGTAATTATCTTCCCTATTGGTACTGTCCACCACATACGGCAGTTGCCTGAATGCCAAATAGTCTTCTATATCTTTGCGGGAGAGCGATAGCAGAGGCCTTATCACTCTGCCATATACCGGTTGTATGCCGCACAATCCGGTGATACCCGTACCTCGTATCAAATTCATCAACATTGTCTCCACAGAGTCGTCCCGATGGTGAGCTACGGCAATCCAGCGGGCTTCGAGTTCGCACCGAAGTTTTTCGAACCATTCATAGCGTAACTCCCGGCAGGCCATTTCGATAGAAACTTTCTTTTCGGCAGCGTACTTATTCGTATCGAAAACCGTTTCATAAAAAGCCACTCCTAACTTCTGCGCCATTTCATAAGCAAAATTGCGGTCGCGAACTGCTTCGTTTCCTCTTAACTGAAAATTACAATGACATGCAATGCAATCGTATCCCAACTGCAACAAAATATCTAACAGGGATACAGAATCGGCCCCGCCACTCACCCCGACCAGTATCTTGTCTGTACCGGAGAGCGGAATATTTTCCGAGATATATGATTTTACTGTTTTTACTATTTTCTCTTTGTCCATGAGAAAGGATAAGTTTGTATACAAACGTACAACTTTTTCGCGGTATATAAAAGCAAAAGGTGCAATTATAGCATTCCCAGCAAAAGTTAATAAACGAAAAAATGAAAATGTGCATTTAACTTCGTACGCCACCAAACATCTAATTAAACAGAAATGTTTTATAGAGGGAGCTTTCCCCTATTTATGTTTAATATTTAAATTTGAAAATTATGAAGACAAAAATCGGTATTTTATTAGTTACCATCTGTTTCTCTACTGTAGCTTTTGCCCAAAAACCTAAAGAAAGAAAAGAATTCTCTCCCGAACAAATGGCTCTGAAACAAGCAGAAATGCTCAAAACCCGCTTACAGCTGAACGAGACTCAAAAGAAAAAAGTCTATGAGTTAAACTTGAAGTACAACAAAGAAAACAAAATGTTGATGGAGCAAATGCAAGAACTGAGAAAGAAAATGCAAGAGCTGAACCAAAACAAAGAGGCCGAACTGAAAGGAATGCTGACTCCGGAACAGAATGCAGCTTATGACTTGTGGAAGCAGGACCGGAAACGGGAAATGAAGAAAAATTTCAAAACCGAAAAGAGACCGGGTACCGCACAGCCCCGCAAATAATATTATACTTGCAACAGCTGTCCTATATCGACAAAAGAACTGCTCCCAAAAGTTAGGCACAAAACTTTTGGGGGCAGTTCTTTTTAGTCAGGAACTCTTTTCAAAGGCTTCCAATTTATCTTTAAGCCTTTCTTGAAAAATATCCTCTCCATCATCGTCACTCTTTCTTCTAAGCATCGTATAATTTATTCTTCCAATAACAAAATTGGACTTTTTCGAGCGAATAACATACAACTAACTACACTTTTTCAAACGAATCAAATGTTTCACTCAAAACTACAATACAAACCACAGAAATCCCCCCAAAAAAGCTCTACCATTATACTCAACGTCCGACCACACAAAAGGATTAACTATCAAATGATTATATGGAATCTAAAAAGTAATAAAGATTCATTCTGGTAGTTGTTATATGAACTCATCAGACCGAAAAATAGACGGCAGCAATGTAGGTTATTGAATAACATATCAATTCTATTTCAGCTATTCTTCGCTGAGAGTATATCAAAACAGACAACCAACGTATGAATCTCGCACTGCTGAGTTGCTGTACGTATCCTGAAGAAAAGAAACGATTGAGAAAAAGTATTGTTTTTAATGCAATAAAAGAATGTAGAGCAGTAACCTGTACGATATAGAATGTTGCATAATCAAATTTTTCCATATTCTGCTTGTACGGGTTACTTTAAAGCTTATTAGCATTTTGCCCGGGTAGAAGCTTTGTGGATTATTTTTATTGACGGGAAAAAACGGGAAAAACGACCGGATAATATATTGGAAAATTCAGACAAGCTCTTGGACATAAGTCATCAAGATTAGCTATATAATATCGAAATAAAGTGATGTATCGTTTGCAAAACAATGCTTACCCGGCTTTGTTTTTTATGGGAAATAACTTTCTTCCGATAATTTTTGCGCATTATTATGAAACAAAGCAGTTTCTTATTAAATTTGCATCTGAAAAACAGAAAACAAGATCATCATGCTTGATAAAATCAATCATCTTAAAGCAGAAATAGAGTCTCTGAAGGCTTCTAAAGCTGACGAGATAGAAACTCTGCGTATAAAATACCTGAGTAAAAAGGGCGAAATATCACAGCTTTTCAATGACTTCAGGAATGTAGCGGCTGAGCATAAAAAGGAAGTAGGAAAGTTGTTGAATGAACTGAAAGAACAGGCTCTGACCAAAATAAATGACCTGAAAAATGAATTGGGCAGCGAAGAACAGGATGCTAATCTGATAGACCTAAGCCGTACATCGTATCCGATAGAGCTAGGTACACGCCATCCCATATCTCTCGTAAAGAATGAAATTTGCGAAATTTTCGGGAGATTAGGTTTCTCTATTGCCGAGGGTCCCGAAGTGGAAGATGACTGGCATGTATTCTCGGCACTGAATTTTGCCGAAGACCATCCTGCCCGCGATATGCAAGATACATTTTTCATACAGCGTAGCCCGGATGTACTGTTACGTACACACACCTCATCGGTACAAACCCGCATCATGGAGCACAATCAGCCTCCTATCCGCATCATTTGTCCGGGACGGGTTTATCGTAATGAAGCTATCTCGTATCGGGCACACTGCTTTTTCCATCAGGTAGAGGCTCTGTATGTAGACAAAAATGTATCGTTTGCCGACTTGAAACAGGCTTTGTTGTTCTTTGCCAAAGAAATGTTCGGCCCGGAAACCAAGATACGGTTGCGCCCGTCTTATTTCCCATTTACCGAACCATCGGCAGAAATGGATATATCTTGCAACTTATGCGGGGGTAAAGGTTGTGCATTCTGTAAACATACCGGCTGGGTAGAGATTCTGGGTTGCGGTATGGTAGACCCGAATGTACTCGATGCCTGCGGAATAGACAGCAAAGTATATACCGGTTATGCCCTGGGTATGGGTATAGAACGTATAACGAACTTGAAATATCAGGTAAAAGATTTGCGCATGTTCTCGGAAAATGACCAACGATTCTTACAGGAATTCGTGTCGGCTCATTGAGCATCGGTGTACAATCTAATCTAACTTTATACAAAAGGCGCTGGGGACGAAGGGGGCATGAATACCCGGTCGGTACTGCGTCTTTTGCCGTCTAATTGTTATACTCATGAGAATACAGGAAAGATATGACAAAGTTATAGAATGGTTCTCGACGAACGTTCCGATAGCCGAAACAGAGTTACAATATAAAGACCCGTTCCAGTTGCTTATAGCTGTCATCTTGTCGGCTCAATGTACTGACAAAAGGGTAAACATGATAACTCCTCCCCTGTTCGAGGCTTTTCCTACTCCGGAGGCTCTTGCCGCCACGACTCCGGAAGTCGTATATGAATATATCAAAAGTGTCTCTTACCCCAACAACAAATCGAAACATCTGGTAGGAATGGCGAAAAAACTTCTCAGTGACTTCAACGGGGTCATCCCCTCGGATGTAGACGAACTGCAAAAGCTGCCTGGTGTCGGTCGCAAAACGGCTAACGTAATCGCTTCGGTGGTTTTCAAAAAAGAGGCTATGGCTGTAGATACTCATGTGTTCAGGGTATCGAACAGAATAGGTCTCACCAACCAATCAAAGACTCCTCTCGAAACGGAGAAAACTCTTGTCAAGCATATACCCGGCCACTTGCTGCCTATCGCCCACCACTGGCTAATCTTGCATGGACGTTATATCTGCGTAGCTCGCAAGCCTAAATGCCTCGAATGCGGAATACGGGAATATTGCAAATATTTCAATGGACCGGACAAAAGCAAATAAATAAATGGACAACTTGACATTCGATAAATATACTTTTGCTACGGACGAGCTTTCGGGAAAAGAATTTTCGGAATGCACTTTTTCCAATTGCAATTTTAGCGGAATGCGCCTTTCGGGAAGTGTATTTATGGAATGCCGTTTTGAAAATTGTAATCTGTCGCTTTGCCAAGTCGTGGGGACAGGATTCCAACAGGTTCACTTTTCAGATTGCAAATTATCCGGTGTGGACTTTACCGCCAGCAGGGATTTTCTTTTTTCGGTACAATTCAACCGTTGCATTATCGAATATGTCCTATTTTCCCGTAAAAAGATGAAAAAGACACATTTCTCGGAATGCCGTATTTGCGAATGCGACTTTGCCGACTGTGATCTCACCGAAGCGGTATTCTCTCATTGCGACCTGAGCCGAACGGCATTTTACCACACCACGCTGTCAAAAGCCGACATGAGAACAGCTTTTAATTTCCATATCGACCCTGAAGAAAATAACCTGAAGCAAGCTCTGTTTTCTCCGGAAGGTGCCATTGCCCTTTTACAAAAATACAAATTGGTTATCGGCTGAACCGATTGCCGACCGGCTATACTCCGTCATGGGCTATCTCTCCCGAACGGGCATCGACGAATGCCATCAGCTCTTGAGGGGCTATCTTTATCTGCAATCCCCGGATACCGGCACTTATATATATGTAGTCGAAAAGCGATGCGCTGGCATCGATATATGTAGGGAAATGTTTTTTCATCCCTATCGGTGAACATCCTCCTCTTATATAACCGGTTATGGGCAACAGTTCTTTCATCGCTATCATCTCGGCACTTTTATTACCTGAAATTTTAGCCGCGGCTTTTAAATCGACCTCTTTATCACCGGGTATCACACATACAAAAATGCCATTGCGATCGCCCCGTAGTACTAAAGTCTTGAACACTTGCCGTATATCTTCTCCCAACTGTTCGGCAACGTGCGTAGCTGCCAGATTGTTCTCATCCACTTCGTAAGGAATGAGCTCATAAGAGATTCCGGCTTTGTCCAATAATCGGGCGGCATTGGTCTTGTTTATCTTCATACTCATCGTCTTTATCCTTAAAAGCTTGTTTAAATTCCACCACAAAAATAACCTATTCAGAACTTCTTTGTATCTTTTTCCGGTCCGGTTTCCCATTTTCATTCGTCAAGCTATCGGTTATCTTTCTCACAAAAACAAAAAGATATCCTCGAATAAAGATTTACAAAGCTGAACCAGCGAATTTTAAACCGCTCTAACAACAAGGCAAATTTAATGAATAATGCAATTATATTTACTTATAACTTGTTTTTTCTGCTTTTGCCCGTCAAACCACCTGCTATTATGGGTGTTGGAAAAGTATTTCACCCGAGGAAATAATATTTAAGTGTTTTCAACTCTTTGTCCAGTTCAAATATTACAGGTTTCCCGACCGGTATCTCAACCTTGACAATTTCTTCCGGAGTGAGTTGCAAGAGATGCATTTCCAATGCACGCAAACTATTCCCATGGGCTACAATCAACACCGTTTTTCCTTGCTTGACAACAGGTGCAACATCGAGTTCCCAACAAGGCAATACTCGATTTACCGTATCTTGTAATGACTCTCCATGTGATAACAAAGAGGCATCTATACCTTCATAGCGTATATCATGTGCCGGGAAACGGGGGTCAAAGTCCGATATCTGAGGCGGTCTCGCATCATAGCTTCTGCGCCATATCATTACTTGCTCTTCACCGTATTTCTCGGTTGTCTCCGTTTTACTCAATCCTTGTAGTGCTCCGTAATGCCGTTCATTCAGTCTCCAGTTTTTTATCACCGGAACCCATAGCAACCCCATTTCTTCGGCTATTATATACTGAGTTTTTATGGCTCTCTGCAAATAGGAAGTATAACATGTATCGAACCGAAAGTGAAATGATTTCAAAAGGTCTCCGGCATGCCGTGCTTCTTCTTTTCCTTTTTCCGATAAATCCGGGTCGGACCAACCCGTAAAACGGTTCTCCTGCTCCCATATACTTTCACCATGCCTCAGTAGTATCAATTTATACATTTTATAGTGTATTATTGGTTTGTCTTTCGTTTACCAATAAACGCTTCGAATAGTAAAATCGTTCATCCGGTGACAAACCCTGTCTAAATTTTATTTTATGACACACCGACTATGCTTACCGGCAATCATCTATATATAAATCGACTATTCGCATTATTTACTTACAAAGGGGCTGAGAAATAAGTGGGGTTATCCAGTTTTCAACAACTCTTTGCCGCTTTTTGCCTTTTGAAAGAAGAAAACATGAAATTACCCCTATATTAAAAGCAATAATTCCAAGTTTCTCGAATGATATTTTTTTGTAGGCTTACGAACCATGTAATAAAAAGCAAGAAGCGGGCTTTTGAGAACCTCTTGTCCAATGCAGTACGAATCCTGGGAATTTAGAGATTACGATGCTCATTAAGGTATTTGTTGGATTTCATCCGACGTTTTTGTGCCATGACATAGCTCGAACTAATCCGGCTCTGCCCGTTTGGCTGAATCAAAACGCTCTTTTAATATGAAGTACTACTTCCGGTCAGCCACTCCTTGAACTCTCCTACCCGGTTCTTGCTGACTACAATCTTCTCGGGCGTGGCAACCTGCAAATTGACAATCACACGTTTATTGAACCATAGACTGATATCTTTCACTGCTTCTCTGGCTACAAGGTACTGGCGATTGGCCCGAAAGAATCGCTTCGGCTCCAGACAATCAGCAAGTTCATCCAAAGTCCGGTTGATAACATACTCCCCGCCTTGCATCGTGACTGCTTTCACAATACCATCTGCAATGTAGAAACAGCAAACGGTATTTACTGCGAGAGGCAGGAGCTTATCGCCCTTGACAGGCACCAATAAATGTGTCTTGTAATTCTCTTCCCGTTTTAAGGCACGCATCAATGTCCGGAGGTCCGGTTCGGCCGGACGAACAGTACGAAGTTGCTTCAGTTTGGCAAGCGCGGCACGCATCTCCTCCTCTCCGATAGGCTTGAGCAGGTAATCAATGCTGTTGACCTTGAAAGCCCGCAACGCATATTCATCATAAGCGGTAGTAAAGATAATGGGGCAAGTGATGTCTGTGTGTTCGAATATCTCGAATGCCGACCCGTCTGCCAAATGTATATCCATGAAAACCAGTTCGGGCATAGGATGCGCACGGAACCAATCAATAGCGTCCTCCACACAGTCCAGCACATCAATCACTTCAATATCGGGGGCTACCAGTCCTAACACAGCTTTCACGTTGCGAACAGCCGCTTTTTCGTCTTCGATAATCAGAGTTTTCATTGCAATCTATAAGTTTTTCAGGGTTTCATAAGAGGAATACAAACGCGGAAACGGCCATCCGCCTCCGTTATCTTGATTTCTTTGCCCAATAACAGTTCGTAACGCTTGGCAAGGTTGACTAATCCTATGCCCGTTCCAGAAGAGACTGTGCGGCGGGGCTGCAAAACATTCTCCACAAAGAGAGAAAATGTACTGTCGGCAGGGCTTCTTATTATCCCGATTTCGATAACAAAAGGTTTCCGGCTGCTGATTTCGTTATGCTTTACAGCATTTTCCACCAATGTTTGTATGGAAAGTGGCGGCAGTACATAATCCAAACAGCGAGAATCTACCTCAACTATGAAATGCAGGTTATCTTCATAACGCATCTTCATCAGGTAGATATATGCCTCTACGAAATCCATTTCTTCGCGGAGGGTGACGACATGCGTATCGTTCTCTTTCAAAGTGTAGCGCAGCACGTGAGAAAGTTGGCAGATATAATCCTGTGCCCGTTCAGGCCCCTCTCGTACCAACGACTGCAAGGTATTGAGCGAATTGAACAGCATGTGAGGATTCAGCTGGTTCTTCAGTGCCTGGTATTGGTTGCGTACATTCTCAGCCTGCAACTCCCCGTTCTGCAACAACATGGCCTGCCACTGAGCGGTCAGGTAATAGATATAACAAGTGCCTGTGACAACAATACTCATCATAAAATCACGTACCGGATGCAAGTAATGGTGTACAGTAGCATCGATAGCGGGAATGCTGAAATGATGGTGCAGGAAAACGAATGCTCCCCCTAATGCCTTGCTCAGCAACCATACAAGGATAAAAGAAAGTGCTACTTTCCACCATGTCATGCGGTTATTCGGACGATTGAACTTGAAAAAGACAGTGTTCACGACAAAAAGTGCCAGAAGAGAAAGAAAGGCGTAGCCTACTTCAAAAAGCACATCGGCCAATGACATATCCGGGAAAAGCGTACGTTGCTCCTGCGCATCTGAGAGCGATACCAATTCCGGGAAATGGATAAGAAAACTGACAGCTAGCGACACTACCACCGTCAACTGGACGTATTTCCTGTTTGTCACGCACATAGTTGTCTTTATCTGGGTTCCGACATAGGAACAAAGGTACAAAATCCTTTTCATTCTCCTGTCATCCGAGCAGAAACATACATACCCGGACGGAAGAGCGGACTGGCATCTGCCACCTCGGCATAGAGCTCGATAGACCTATTGGTATTGTCCACCTGCTGCCCTATGGATACTATCCTTCCGTGAAAAACCGTATCCCCCAGTCCGTTAACACGGAACTGTATGGAACTACCGGTCTTCACTGCCTCCAAATCTTTCTCATAAGCAATCAGGCGTATCATAATCTTTCTTTTATCTATGATGTCACAAAGAGAAGTTCCGGCTTCAAGATACTTGCCAAGATTGGCTTGCACGTTGCAGACATAACCACTGATGGGCGCTATAACCTCCATATAAGGCGATATGCCATTGGCAACCAACTTTTCAGGGTCGATATCCAGCAAGCGGAGTTGAGCATCGGCAGCTTGCAGGCGGCTCTTCATCGACAAATAATCGGCTTTGCTCTGCTGTAGCTTTTTCTGCGAGGCAGCCTCTTCCCGCGATAGATTCTGTTGCCGGCGATACTCAGCTTCTAAATATTCCAATTGCGCCCGGCTATCCAGATAGGTCTGCTGTAACATGATAAAATCCGGATTTTCTAAAATACCTATAAGCGTGCCTTTACGGACATAAGTACCGGGCAGTGGCAGAAGTTTACTTACCACTCCTCCCATTGTGAGTGTGACGGAGACAAAGTTCTGGGGAGGAATAACCAAAGTGCCATTGAATGATGCCGGATTGGCTTTGGCAGTGGCCCCAGTTGTCCCATCTACATGCAAAGAATCCTCAGGCCGAGCTGTTTCGACCATCGTGTCCACAGAATGGACAGAAAGGCTTGTCGTGCCTTCATTCTGTTTATCGGAAGCGTTGCAAGATGCCAGTAACAGGGCTGCAACCGAGAAAATCATCTTTTTCATTTCGATGCGTAATTTTTTTTATTGGTGATACAATTCATATTCAAGTGCCGCAACGTTATATTGGTAGACGGTTTCGACATATCCTTTCCTGATTTCCAATGCGGCATTCATACTCTGGACATACTCGCTGATATCCGTTTCGCTCTCGCGAAATTGCAAGTCGGCGGTCTTCATCAGGTTATCTGCTTCGACCAATGCACTTGCTGTATAGTAACGTATGCTCTCACCATATCGCCGAAGGCTGGCACGCAGTTCCGACACTTTCAACTCCAGATTGCGACGGTCAGCCTCAGCTTGCATCTGTGCTTTGTCCATTTCGAACCTTGCCTGGCGGACTTTGCTACGTTGCGGCAGAAACCACACGGGAAAAGAGACGCCCACCATCCAGGAATCCAATCCCTTATCGGGCAAAATATTTTGTCTTACATATCCTACGGACAGTTCCGGGAAAAAACGGCTGCGCTCCACATTCAACATCGCCCTCTTTTCCTCGGTCTGACTTTGGATATAGTTCAAGTGAGCTTCGGATAGCGAACACGTATCCAAATCAACCGGATAAAGCTGAAGCTCCATATCGGCTGGCACAAGCGGCATATCGGCATAGCAGATCCATTGAAAACGAGAAGCGGCCAATTTGAGCTCCTCTTCCGCCTGAAAGAGCTTGTTGCGCATATCAGAGGCAACAGTAGCGGACATACTCTTTTCGAGCCGGGTGATTTCGCCCTGTTTATAACGCAATTCTCCCGCCCTTTGCAATCTGTCTGCCAGACGACTTTGTTCACTGTACATATCCTTCAAATTCCAAGCATACAGGTAATAGGCCCACGCACGCTTCACCTCTGCTTTCACTTCTTTCTCCACCATCTGCTTGTAGAATGAGCCAGTGGCCACCTGCTTGTTGACAAGGACATTCTTGTAGAAAGGCACGAGCAGCGAACCGAGCGGTTGCGAGACAGCAGTCTCCTTGTCTTTTCGCTCAACCCCGTTCAGTTGTCCCCAAGAATAGGAAAACTCAGTAGCGCCCAATTCCATCACTTCACCCCGAACGGCCCGAAGGCGTTTGATGTCGCTGTCAGCGATGCGCAAACGTGGGTTGTTTTGCAAAGCCATTTCCAATGCTTGTTTCAAAGTGACGGTTCTTGCCGTACCTTCTTGTGCCTGAACAGGCAATGTGACCGCGGTCAACAACAACAGATAGCTGCCGAAACCGAACCACTTTCTCATTTTGCTATATCGTAACATAACTGTAGAATTTACTATGTGATAAAATACCGGAATAATGAGCAACGTCAGTGTAGTAGAGACAATAAGCCCGCCAATTACTACTGTAGCCAATGGCCTCTGCACCTCGGCTCCGGCAGAAGTGGCTATAGCCATCGGCACAAACCCAAGTGAGGCAACCAGCCCTGTAAGGAATACCGGACGAAGCAAGTGCGGGCAGCTCTTGCGGATTATACGCGAGGTACACAGCGGGTAATGGGTGCTCTTACGGACTTCCTTGAAATGGTTTATCATCAGGATGCCGTTGAGTACCGCCACACCGAAAAGCGCAATGAACCCTACACCGGCCGATATACTGAACGGCAACCCGCGTAACCAAAGAGCCACAATGCCTCCGATAAGCGACAAAGGTACCGTACTGAACACTATCAGCGTATAGGTAACAGACTTGAAAGCGAAGAAAAGTAACAACAAGATGAGCATCAAGGCAATCGGAATAACTACGAGCAGTGTATCAATGGCGTTTTGCAGATTTTCAAATTGTCCGCCATAAGAAAAGTAGTAACCGGGCTTCAGCTTGATATTTTTTTCCAACGTTGCCTGTATGCCCTGCACTACCTGCTGTATGTCAGCATCACGCACGTTCACTCCGATAACGATACGCCGTTTCGTAGCATCACGGTTTATCTGCAAAGGGCCGTTGACCAAATCGATGGTTGCCACTTCACTCATCGGTATCTGTATGCCTTCAGCAGTGCGCACAAAGAGCTTATCCAAGTTCAGGTCTTTCACTTTGTCATAATCCAAGCGGAGTACAAGGTCAAAACGACGTTCGTTTTCGAATACCACACCGGCGGCTTCACCTGCATAGGCTGTGCGCACGATAGTATTCAGTTCCTCGATGTTGATGCCATAACGGGCTATTTTTGCCCGGTTATAATTTACCACTAATTGCGGAAGCCCCATCGCCTGCTCTACGATAACGTCAGAGGCTCCCGGAATCTTTTCAATGTAAGCGGCTGCCTCCTTTGCTTTATCATAAAGTTCCGCCATGTCCTCGCCATAAAGCTTGACAGCGATGTCGGCTTTGGCTCCCGTCATCAGCTCATTGAAACGAAGCTGGATGGGCTGGGAAAAGTTAAACTCGGCACGGCCAGCCAATGGTTCTAAAGCAGCTTTCATCTTTTCCACCATCTCTGCACGGTCGGAGGCACTGGTCCACTCCTTGAAAGGCTTCATCACAATCATCACGTCGGCATCTTCTACCGCCATCGGGTCAGTAGGAACTTCTGCTGTACCGATTTTGGCTACTACATGCTTTATCTCAGGAAAGCGTTCTTTCAAAATCTTCTCCGCCTGGCAGGATACTTCTATGCTTTCGGTCAGCGAACTGCCTGCAGGGAGCGTCATCTGCATGGCAAAGTCGCCTTCGTCAAGCGTAGGAATAAACTCCGCCCCTAATTTTGTAAATAAGGCCATGCTGCCTGCCAAAGCCAAAAATGCAATGAAAACCGTCAGACGGACATGGTGCATACAGACTGCCAGAATCTTCATATAGACAAGGTTCAACTTATCAAAGAAACGGTCGGCAAACACTCGTTTTCCTTTTACCTCCCGTTTCAGGAAGAGGGAAGCCATCATCGGGACATAGGTAAGCGACAGCAACAAGGCTCCGATGATGCAGAACACCAATGTCTTTGCCATCGGTGTGAAGTATTTCCCTTCGATGCCCGTCAGCGTCAGGATAGGGAAAAACACAATCAAGATAATCAGTACGGCAAAAGTGGCCGAACGCGCCACTTTGCTTGCGCCTTTTTCTATTTCGGCATCCATCTCTGCTTGCGTAAACTTGCGTCCTATGAATTGCCGCCCGTAAATATGAGCCAGTATGCCTTCCAGAATAACAATGGAACCGTCCACCACAATTCCAAAGTCTATCGCCCCCAAGCTCATCAAGTTGGCAGAAACTCCAAACACGCGCATCAAAATAAAGGCAAACAGCATGGCAAGCGGAATGACAGAAGCTACAATCAACCCGGCACGCACATTGCCGAGAAACACAATCAGTACCAAAAATACGATGACCGCACCTTCTATCAGGTTACGGATAACGGTGGAGATATTCCGGTCCACCAATTCCGAACGGTTCAGGTAAGGCTCAATGCTGATGCCCTCGGGCAACATCTTTTGTACTTGTTCTACCCGTTTCCCAAGTTCGGAAGTGACAACATTGGCATTAGCCCCTTTCAGCATCATGGCAATGCCACCCACACACTCCCCTTTCCCATCGATGGTCATGGCTCCAAAGCGCTTGGCACTTC
Source organism: Gabonia massiliensis (assembly GCF_001403595.1). NCBI lineage: Bacteria > Pseudomonadati > Bacteroidota > Bacteroidia > Bacteroidales > Porphyromonadaceae > Gabonia > Gabonia massiliensis. The sequence continues at coordinate 444,673 of NZ_LN877938.1, forward strand.
CGAAACGTACATCAGCCACATCACTTACGTGTACGGGGATACCGTTACGGTTTGCCACTACAATGTGTTCTACATCCTGCAAGCTGCTTATCATTCCTTCCGAACGGATATAATAGGCTCGGTTCACTTTCTCGATGTAACTGCCACCCGTATTCTGATTGTTACTATTCAACGCTTCGAACACTTCCCCGATGGTGATATTGAGCGAGTAGAGTGCATCCGGATCCACTGCTACCTCATATTGCTTCAGGTTACCACCGAAACTATTAATTTCCACGATACCGGGAATACCGGACAACTGCCGTTTCACGATCCAATCCTGAATGGTGCGCAGCTCCATCGCATCGTATTTGTCCTCATAGCCGGGTGCCACCTGCAACGTATATTGGTAAATTTCACCCAGCCCAGTGGTAACAGGCATCAACTCCGGAGTACCTAATTCCGGAGGAATCTCACTTATCACGGTCTGTATCTGTTCGTTGACAAGCTGTCGCGCCTGTAAGGTAGGAACACTTTCTTTGAATACTACTGTCACCAAGGAGAGCCCGAAGCGACTGACTGACCGGATTTCCTCTACGTTCATGATATTACTCATGGCTATCTCGACAGGGAAGGTAATCAACTGCTCCACCTCTTGCGGTGCCAATGTGGGTGACACGGTGACAATCTGCACCTGATTGTTTGTAATGTCCGGCACTGCGTCGATGGGCAATGTCAGCATGGCATAAATACCTCCGATAAGGAGAAAAATCGTCGTCAGGCCGACAAAAAGTTTCTTCCTGACAGAGAAATGTACTATTGCATCAAACATCTTATAGCATTGTTTTCATTTATATATCGATTGATGATACAAATGTAGAAAAGCATAAAGAGATCAGCTATAAAGAATAAAGTGAAATGGAACAAACGGGTAGTGAATGGAAAGAAACAGGCAGTGAAATAACTATTCGGGAGATTGTCTCTTGGCTTACTTTATTGTATTTATATTGTAGGATCATACTCTGGCTCTTCCCCAGAATATCTGCGTGTGTAAGTACATCTAAAATTCCTCGTACTACCGGTTCAACACTATCCTTGCTTAAGAGCTTGTCTAACTTTTCCGATAAGAAAATTCCAAATCTAACCCGAGCAAAATTCAGACAGACTCTAAGGGGAACAATCGTATTTATACATTTTTTAGGCTCAATAATTGCGTATATGTTTATTGCTAATTACTTTTACTTTTAAAAAACATAAATGGTATATGAAAATCATCACGTATAATGTAAATGGCATACGGAGTGCCTTGTCCAAAGGGTTGACAGACTGGCTGGCCGAGGAATTGCCCGACGTACTGTGCCTGCAAGAGACCAAAGCCCAACCCGAACAAATCCCGACCGAAGTATTCGAGGCTATCGGATATAAATGTTATTTTTATTCGGCAAAGAAAAAAGGATATAGCGGTGTCGCTTTACTCTCCCGCAAGGAGCCCGACCTTGTAGCTTATGGAATGGGTATGCCTCAATATGATGACGAAGGCCGTTTTCTCCGCGCAGATTTCGGAGACCTATCTGTCGTCAGCGTATATCATCCGTCCGGGACATCGGGCGACGAACGCCAAGCCTTCAAGATGGTATGGCTCGAAGATTTCCAACGGTATGTTCTCGAACTGCAAAAAAGCTGTCCCAACCTTATTTTATGCGGTGATTATAACATTTGCCATGAGGCCATAGACATTCATGATCCGATACGTAATGCAAAGAACAGCGGTTTCTTACCGGAGGAACGGGAGTGGATGAGCCGTTTCTTGTCGTCCGGATTTACCGATAGTTTCCGCTTTTTACATCCCGACTCCCAGGAATATACCTGGTGGAGTTTCCGATTCAATGCCCGTGCCAATAATAAGGGGTGGCGCATAGATTATTGCATGGTAAGCGACTGTATGCGACAAAGGCTCTTGGATGCTTCTATCTTACCGCACGTAAAGCATTCGGATCATTGTCCCGCAGTTCTGGTTATCAAATGACGTAATATGGAAAGTCTTCCTGTTCGGAAAATTATCCATATCGACATGGACGCTTTCTATGCTTCGGTGGAACAACGCGACCATCCTGAATACCGGGGCAAAGCGATTGCGGTGGGACGGGATGAATCGCGAGGAGTGGTGTCTACAGCCAGCTATGAGGCTCGTAAATACGGTGTGCGTTCGGCCATGCCTTCGACTCGTGCGCGGGAATTGTGCCCCAACCTGATATTCGTCCCCGGCAGAATGGCTGTATATAAGGAAATATCGGCCCAGATTCATGAAATATTCAGGGAATATACCGATATTATAGAACCGTTGTCTATCGATGAGGCTTTTTTGGATGTTACTCATAATAAAAAAAATATCGAGCTGGCTTCGGACATCGCCCGGGAAATAAAGGAGAAGATAAAGGTGCGTACTCAGCTGACGGCCTCGGCCGGAATTTCGTTCAATAAATTTCTGGCCAAGATAGCTTCCGATTACCGAAAGCCTGACGGATTGTACGTCATTCACCCGCAAAAGGCTCTTGACTTCATTGCCAAACTCCCTATTGAATCTTTCTGGGGTGTGGGGAAAGTTACTGCCCAGAAAATGCATAAATTGGGTATCCACAATGGGCTGCAACTGCGACAATGCTCTCTGGAGTACCTTACGCGCCAGTTCGGAAAGGCCGGTCAACTGTACTTCGACTTCTCTCATGGTATAGATAACCGTACGGTAAATCCTGAGCGCGAAAGGAAATCGGCAGGTTGTGAAAGGACATACGAAAAAGACCTGACAGAAAAGATGTCGGTCATCATCGAATTGTATCACATTGCCGTAGAACTGAGCGAGCGCCTGAAGAAATCAGAATTCAAAGGTAACACTCTCACTTTAAAGATACGTTTTTCGGACTTTTCGACTCTAAGTAAAAGTATCACCATCGGTCAGGCTTTTACTTCTCTCGAAGAGATACTGCCCCATGCCAAAAATCTGCTCAAAGAAACACATTACGAAAATCGACCGATACGCTTACTCGGGCTCTCGGTATCGCATCCATTAAGCGACGAACGCTTTCCCCGACAGTTGCGCATACCTTTTTAGAAGGAACAGGTGGAAAATAATTTCCGGAGATGATGACTTGTTCAAATTTTCGCAATAAAAAAGTATGTCTGACCCTTTTGTAAGGAAATAAAACTTTCACAGATATTCAATATTTTCCGTTCAATTTATATTTTTAATAAACAATTTTATTTCGAAATAATCAAAATATTTTGCCCTCTGATGTATTGCATCACAAATATTTTATATCTTTACCTGCGAAATCCAAACAAACTTTAGTAAAAAATAATACTTAATATAATAACATTCTTAACAAACGGAATAGGACAATAATATGAGAATCCTAAAATATTTATATTGTCGCAATGCTTATTATTCATATATTTTAGTTCAAGGAAATTATCTTTGATTTCACACTCTGCTAATATAATAATATCATATCTTTATAAAAAAACAATCCGGCTTTCCGATTAGAAAGAAAAAAGGTAATTTTAATTTATATATTAAGGATTCATTTTTTACTATTCTAAAAAAGCGGATATTCACATTAACCCCAAATATATAAACAGGAATTTTAATATATCATATTATGAAAAAGGGCTTCATCAGGGTGTCAAAGAATGCTGAGCAACTGCAACAGGAAATAAAAAAACTAAACCAGCACGGAGTACCTTCTGATTCTATTTTTTTGGAACGCAACCTTTCTCTGGTATTACCGCAATTAGAAAAGGGTGACACGATTGTAGTCTGTTCTTTGGCCCATATTTGCACGGGGATGAAAGACTTGTTATCCATCATATGCGAAATACTGAAGAAAGGGATAGGGTTTGAATCGGTCGATGAATATAAACTGCAAATCTCGCCTGAAGATACCCAAATCATAGATTTGCTCTCGAGCCTGAACCGCTTCAGACAGGATATTGCAGGATTGCGTATCACCGAAGGACTGGACAAAGCGATAAATGAAGGGAAAAAACTGGGACGGCCTTCCGGCATGACTTCTCAAATGGCTCATAAAATAAAACTGGCCAAACATATGTATGAGATGAATCAAATGTCTATTTCCCAAATATGCCGCCAGTTGAAACTTAACCAAGGTTCTTTCTACCGTTATATCAAATATAACAAATAAGCTTACTTGAATTTTTTTTGATAAAAGTAATTTCGGGCTGTTTTCCCGTTTGCATTCGTCAAATAGCCCGCTATTATCTTTATAAAAATGGAAAAACAGCTTCAAAGAAATTGCCCCAATTGGTTCGGGCTCCAAGTTATATTTTACATCGCTCGGCAGCATCTTGTATAGAGCTGCTTAAGTCACGCATCTCTCCGCAACATACCTCTTAGTCCCTTCTCAAGAGGTGAAACAAATACTATAACACTCTCATTTACAATAAAACTTCCCAAGCTCACCTCTGGAGAGGGGTCGGGTGTGTGTGACGCCCGAGCATAGCTTCTTCAAATCAAAAAACTCTTACTAAAGACTAACAAATATTGGCTCGCAGCACTAATACCAACTGCCCGAAATAGTTCAGCCTTGTCGCACTTCTCTCCGTAACACACTCCTTAGTCCCCTCTCAAGAGGGGAAATAGACACTATAAAAGATATTCTCAAACGGACACGAACAAAAGCTAAACAGGGGAGTTATTACCGATTGTTTAACGAAAACGGTATATTTGCAGGATACAACATCGTATCGTATAGTGCCTGCAATTCGGCGAAAATCAATGAGTCGGCATTGGCAACCCATCTTCTGAAGGCTGTATTTTTCTTATAATCAGGTATGTAATCGAGAAGCTTGTTCAGGTCGAAAGTATCGGATACGATACCGGCTCCTACTTTCATCGCGTCGAAGGCGTTACACTCCTGTTCTATATGGACAGGTACCATCAGTACAGGTTTCTGCAAATAGAGGGCTTCACAAACCGACTCAAAGCCGGCCGTAGTCGAGTATGCCTTACATCCTGCCATATAATAAAGGAACTTTTTATCGTCGATACGGTGTAGGGAAAGGTTAGCGTCTACAGTCATATCAGAGGGTGCATCCTGCTTGTCCCAAAAGAAATCGAGTTTCGTATCGGGATGGGCCTGATGCCATTTTTTTATTTCTTCTATATATCCGCTATTGAGTACATATCCATGTATGTAGTCTCCATCGGCAATCTGTAACTGCATCACTTCTTTTCTCAACAGAGGCGGCACAACGATAATACCCCGCTTATAATCATCGGGCATCGGGTAGAATGATAACGCCAGTTTCTTAGAGGCTCCTAAAGAGGTCATCCGAGTGAAAAAGCGAAGAGAAAACATAGGGATGGAAAAAGTCTTCTTGAAGCGGAATTTACGGTGCAAAAACATGTATTGATGCCCGACACAGACCATCGGGACTTGAGGGGAAATAAAGAAATAGGTAAGGCCTGTGAGCAGTTCGTAAAAATTGACGACTATATCGGGTTGGTATTCGCGTATTTTACCTCTTATGAACTTCATCCCCGAAACATAACGGGGCAACCGAAGCAGATTATATAATGTACTTTTCACCAGATTGGGGCGCTTGTTCTGCGCTGTAGGCAAGAAATTGGGACTTACGAAAGATTCAACAGGAGTCTTCATCTTCGAGAGAAAATATTCCGGTAAGCGGCGGTGTTCGCTCTTCCCTACCAGGCACGCTACCACTTCGTCTCCTCTACTGCGAGCCAGTTCTTGCATCACCAATGCTTGTGTAAAATGGCCTCTACCCTCTCCCTGAATTATAAATAATAGTTTCATATTGTCATTTACATTTGACTTATATCCAAAAAACAAGTTACCATATGTCCTTGTTCACTCTCCTGTCCGGGTTTTATGATGCTACCACCCACTGTTCGGCGGAGTCATTGTTCAGAAGGCACTCTTCATATCGCCATATTTCCCAACAGCCATCGGTATGCTCTATCAATGCACTTAACGATTCGACCCAATCTCCTGAGTTCAAATAGCGAATATTTCCGTACCAACGGTCTGCCGGCTGATGAATGTGTCCGCATATAATGCCATCGAAGTGGCGGCTTGCAGCAATGGTCGCCAACTCTTTTTCGAAATCGGAAATATAGGATACGGCCGATTTTACTTTATGCTTTATCGATTGTGAAAAGGAGTAATAGGGCTTGCCGTTTTTTTGCCGGTAGTGATTTACGATTTTGTTCATCCACAGGAGCAATGTATATCCGTAATCGCCCAACTTGGCGAGCCAGACCATCCTGGTGCATATATTGTCGAATATATCACCATGAGTCACATAATATCGTTTACCGTGAGAACAATGTATATAATCGTTTACAAATGAAACCGAGGAGAGTGTCAACGGCAATATCCTGTCCAGGAAACTATCATGATTGCCTCGGACATAGATGACTTGTGTACCGTGATTTTCCATCATTTTCATGATAACTTTTACCAGCTCGGTATATTCTCTTTTCCATCGTCCGAAGGGATTGCGTTGTAACTTCCAGCCATCCAGTATATCCCCGTTGAGGATGAGTTTGTCACAGTCTACATTTTTAAGAAACGATGTCAGTTCTTTGACTTTGGCATGCTCCGAGCCGATATGTACATCTGACAGGATAACGGTAGAAACTTTTGTTCTCATCATAGTATATCTATTTTACTGATACAAAGAAAGGGGGGATATATTGCTTCAGCATGACAGACCGATGTTGTTTTCATGTCGTATCCATTTCAAAACTATGAAAAGAGGAGCAATTTCTCCCGAAACAGCTCCTCTGCTTGCCAAAAATCGGCTATTTAGTTATATGCAGTCTCTCCATGTTCATAAATATCAAGTCCTTCTTCTTCGATACGGGCAGGGACTCGTATTCCATAAATTTTGTCTAATCCTTTAAAAACTATATACCCCATAAGTGCTGCCCAGGCTCCGACAGTGACAGAGCCAAAACACTGTGCCAAGAAAAAGTTCGGTCCGGCTCCATAAAGCCAACCATCCGCCGTAGCAAATAGTCCAGTCAAAATAGTTCCCAAAAAACCGCAGACTCCATGTACCGATGAAGCGCCCACAGGATCATCAATCTTTAACACATGGTCGATAAATTCGACAGCATAGACCATGACAACACCGCAAATAATGCCGATTGCCACAGATCCGAAAGGCGAGACCAAATCGCATCCTGCCGTAATTCCGACCAACCCTGCCAAAACTCCGTTCAATGTCAAAGATAAGGAGGGTTTTCCGTACTTAAACCAACTGGTAAACAAAGCGAACAGGCCTCCAGCACATGCGGCTAAATTTGTTGTCAAAAATACATGTGATATAGCAGTCCGGTTTTCGATTCCTGCAGCAGCCAATTGAGAGCCGGGATTGAACCCGAACCATCCGAACCATAATATAAAAACGCCTAATGCGGCTAATGTCAGACTATGTCCCGGAATTGCTCTCGATTTTTTACTTTTATCGTATTTCCCGATGCGTGGACCAAGAATCGCAGCTCCGACCAGGGCTACAACTCCTCCGACCAGATGTACCACTGTGGAGCCAGCGAAGTCATGAAACGGAACGCCAAATGCCGTCATCATAAAACTCCCTTCGTCAGCGTTCATCAACCAGCCTCCACCCCACGTCCAATGCCCGGAAATCGGATAGATAAACACGCTGATAAACACCGTATATACCAGATACATAGAAAATTTTGTGCGCTCGGCCATTGCCCCGGAAACAATTGTTGCCGATGTAGCACAAAAGACTGTCTGAAAAATCAAGAACCCTTCTATCGGCAAACCATTGGCAATAATCTCATCCATAATTTCCAAATCGAAGAAATGCGGTGTCCCGACAAATTTTCCGATTCCAAACATCAATCCGAAACCGATAAACCAAAACAAAATCGAGCCGAACATAAAATCAATACAGTTTTTCATCAAAATGTTAGTCGTGTTTTTGGTGCGGGTAAATCCGGCTTCGACTAATGCAAAACCCGGCTGCATAAAAAATACCAACATAGCAGCCAGCAACATCCAAACCGTGTCAATGGATGCATTCGTATCTGCAATCATTTCCATAATATTGGTCATACGGACACTTTCTTCCATATCCGGCACTTCTGCCCGAAGAGTAGCCATCGGGAAAATACTCAATACTGCCATCATCCAGATATATCTTCTATTCCGGATTTTCTTATCTTTACTTTTCATAACTTTTACTTTAAAAAAAAGATACCTAAAAACTAATCTTCTTCACCTTAAAATTGATAACCTGACTATTTTTTTATTGGGCATTATAGAGAGCGATATCTCCATGCTCGCCTGTACGTATACGGACAGCATCGTCTATGGGTATTACGAAAATACGTCCATCTCCGACTTCGCCGGTCCATGCCGCCAGTTGTACAGCCTGTACCGTTTTTTCGACATTAATATCCCGGACAATGATAGAGACAAGTGTACGCTCTATACAACTCGTGTCATAAATAACTCCTCGGTATATGCGTTCTTCCCGAGCCTTTCCTACACCTCTGACATCATAATAAGAAAACCATTCAATATCAGCAGCCAATAAGGCTTCCTTCACATCTTCGAATTTGGTTTTTCGAATAATAGCTTCAATCTTTTTCATATTTTACAAAAATTAGAATGAGACGCCTGCAATCAGATAAGCTTTATCTGTCGTCGGATTAAATACAATTCCCGCAAATAACGGTAAAGAGAAGGACTGCGTTATCGGTATGGATTTCTCTCCTCTCATCGATATATCCACGACATTAAACTTATCAGCATAGATTCCTCTCCAAGGAGTGATGCCTACCCCGGCTGTCATATCGATACTCCAAAGCCTAAAGGGATAAGATAACTGTACATAGGTAGAATAAGTACGTTTCTTGTCGTACGAGGCATCTGCTCCGGCAAAATAGGTGTTCCAACTCAAGGACAAAGGAAATTTTTCATTAAAAGTATACCCGAGTGTGGCCTCGAATGTATGGGATGTCTTGCCGTTTCTATACTTAAAATAATTATACTCCACCCCGTCAATTTCATTAAAATAATAATCGGTTATGGCTACTTCAAAACCTTTGAATACATAGCCCAAGGCCAAATCCAATTCCAAATCGGGAGATGTCAAATCTGTAGACCCCCATGCTCCGAATGTCAAACCTTTGTACTCTATTCCCAAAGAAGGCTGAATACTAACAGATCCACAATAGGACCCGCGCCAGATATAACTGCTTACACAATCGGCTCCTACTGTAATTGATTGAGATTTTGCCTCCGAGAAGAATACACCAACCCATGATAATATGACCCACACAATCACTTTTTGTCTTTTCATTTTTTCCAAGTTTAAGTTACCAGCATCAAGAAACATACTTATAACATAATGTCGACATATATCTAAATAATAAATCTTTTTGCTATAAATACACAGCAAAAATAATCAATATGAAATAGTATAATTAATATATATAACTTTTTGTTTTGTTGTATATAATAATAAAAGAAATATGAAAATATTTTCGCCAAAAAGATGTCATTTTGAAATATATACTATATTTTATGTAACAATTTATTATACCGGAGAAAAGAAAAAGGTTATCAGCAATCTTTTGTACATAAAATTTTACATAAGAAGATGGGTCTAAAATCTACATCATTCGTTAAAATTAATTAGAGAAACCAGCAGAAAGGGATGTTTTTATTATGGAAAATTTTCTTTATTGAAAAGTATTATTGTACATTTGTGTTTATCTTTCGTTTATCTATGGAATTGCGAAGGGTTGAATAGGACCTCCTTTCGTAAGAACGGGAGATATGTTGTACTTTAAATCACTAATAAAAAAGAGAACGAAAACACTATGGCAGATTGTAAAGAAAAGCTGTTCGACCAGTTTCCTCCGGTTTCTACGGAAGAATGGATGGAAAAAGTGACAGCAGACCTGAAAGGCGCAGACTTCAACAAAAAGCTCGTGTGGCGCACGAATGAGGGCTTCAATGTAAAACCGATGTATCGTGCCGAAGATACGGAAAATCTGAAAACCACCGATTCCCGTCCGGGCGAATATCCTTATATCCGAGGGACGAAAAGCGATAATAACTGGCTCATCCGCCAGGAAATCATCGTAGACGACGTAACGGTTGCTAACAAAAAGGCAAACGATATTCTGACAAAGGGTGTCAACTCTCTGGGATTCCACGTCGAAGAGACTCATATCACTCCTGAAAATATGGCTGCCTTGTTGAAAGATATCGATGTGGAAAATATCGAAATCAACTTCCATACTTGTATAAAAAATGCAGCCAAGCTTATCGAAACCACAGGGGCTTATTACAAATCTATACATGTAGATACGACTAAGGCTAAAGGTTCGTTTAACTATGACCCCTTCAAGCGGATGTTGAAACGGGGACGCGACTTTGCCAACTATGCGACACAAGCCGCATCGCTTATCAAATCGGCATCGGAGTTGTTACCTAAATTCAGAGTCGTTTCGGTAGATGCTGTCATGTTCAACAACGCCGGGTCATATATTTCCCAAGAGCTGGGATATGCGCTGGCCTGGGGTAATGAGTGGTTGTCAGCCTTGACCGAAGCAGGATTGAGTGTGGATGAAGCAGCCAAGCAAATCAAATTCAATTTCGGTATTTCCTCGAATTATTTTATGGAAATTGCGAAATTCAGGGCTGCCCGTATGTTGTGGGCCCAGATTGTGACGGCTTACAAACCGGAATGCAACTGCTCTACCAAAATGAAAACTCATGCGCAAACGTCGGAATTCAACATGACGGTGTATGATGCTCATGTCAATCTTTTACGTTCGCAGACCGAAACGATGTCGGCTGCACTGTCGGGCGTGGATTCGATTACGGTAACTCCGTTCGATATCACGTACAAGACACCGGACGACTTCTCTGAGCGTATCGCACGCAACCAACAACTCTTATTGAAAGAAGAGTCCCATTTCGACAAAATCGTAGACCCGGGCGCAGGCTCTTATTATGTTGAGAACCTGACTATCTCCATTGCAGAACAGGCTTGGAAACTGTTCCTTGAAACGGAGGATAAAGGCGGATTCTACCAAGCAGTAAAAGACGGCTATATACAAGACCAGATAAATGCTTCTTCCGTAGCCCGCCATGCTGCCATAGCTCGCAGAAAAGAGATATTATTGGGTTCGAACCAATATCCGAATTTCAACGAGACTGCTGCCGGAAAAATCGAGAAACAGGATTCTTGCGGATGCGGGTGCAACCACAATCATACATGTGAACCGGAATTTGCAACCCTGAAATTTGACCGGGGTGCCAGTGATTTCGAGGCATTACGTCTGGCAACAGAGCGTTCGGGCAAACGTCCCAACGTATTTATGCTGACTATCGGCAATCTGGCTATGCGTCTGGCCCGTTCTCAATTCTCAAGTAACTTCTTTGCTTGTGCGGGATATAAAATCATCGATAACTTAGGCTTCGATACGGTACAAGCCGGTGTAGATGCAGCTCTTGAAGCAAAAGCCGATATTGTAGTATTGTGCTCAAGCGATGACGAATACGCAACGCTGGCTCCTGAAGCTAAAAAGGCTCTCGGGGACAAAGCTATCTTAGTGGTTGCGGGTGCTCCTGAATGCATGGACGAATTGAAGGCTCAGGGTATCGACCAGTTTATCAACGTCCGCAGCAACGTATTGGAAACATTACAAGCATTTAATGCCAAGTTATCTATTTAAAAAGAAAAGCACGAAGTTATGAGACCAAATTTTAAAAATATAAATATTACTTCTGATGCTTTCGCTGCCAAAGGTTGCACCGAAGCATCATGCCAGAGTCAAGAGACATGGATGACTCCTGAACTGATTCCCGTAAAACCGATTTATACCAAAGAAGACCTGGAGGGAATGGAGCACCTCAACTATGTAGCCGGTATCCCCCCGTTCCTTCGTGGCCCGTACAGCGGAATGTATGCCATGAGACCGTGGACGATACGCCAATATGCGGGATTCTCCACAGCTGAAGAATCGAATGCTTTCTATCGTCGTAACCTGGCTTCGGGGCAAAAGGGTCTGTCTGTCGCTTTCGACCTGGCTACTCACCGCGGATATGATGCCGACCATGAACGTGTTGTAGGAGATGTAGGTAAGGCGGGTGTATCTATATGCAGCCTTGAGGATATGAAAGTACTGTTCGAGGGTATACCTTTGAACAAGATGTCTGTCTCCATGACCATGAACGGTGCCGTATTGCCTATCATGGCCTTTTATATCAATGCCGGCCTGGAGCAGGGGGCCAAACTGGAAGAGATGGCCGGGACTATCCAGAATGACATTCTAAAGGAATTCATGGTGCGCAATACTTATATATATCCGCCTGAATTCTCGATGCGTATCATTGCGGATATCTTCGAATTCACTTCCCAGTTCATGCCCAAATTCAACTCTATATCCATATCGGGTTACCATATGCAGGAGGCCGGAGCTACCGCCGATATCGAGCTGGCCTATACATTGGCCGACGGGTTGGAATATCTCCGTGCAGGAGTGAATGCGGGTATGGACATCGATGCTTTCGCTCCGCGGCTGTCGTTCTTCTGGGCTATCGGCATGAACTATTTCATGGAGATTGCCAAGATGCGTGCTGCTCGTATGTTATGGGCAAAAATCGTAAAACAATTCAATCCGAAAAATCCGAAATCTCTGGCTCTGCGCACGCACTCCCAGACTTCGGGGTGGTCACTTACCGAACAAGACCCCTTCAATAATGTGGGTCGTACTTGTATAGAAGCCATGGGCGCTGCTCAGGGACATACACAATCATTGCATACGAATGCTCTCGACGAGGCTATCGCATTGCCTACGGACTTCTCGGCCCGTATTGCCCGTAATACTCAGATTTACATTCAGGAAGAGACGTATGTCACCAAAGAGGTAGACCCGTGGGCAGGTTCCTACTACGTAGAGTCACTGACCAACGAGCTGGCTCACAAAGCTTGGGAGCATATACAGGAAATAGAGAAGTTAGGCGGTATGGCCAAAGCTATCGAAACCGGACTGCCCAAGCTCCGTATCGAAGAGGCGGCAGCCCGTACACAAGCCCGTATCGACTCGGGAAAACAGACTATCGTGGGTGTAAACAAATATCGTCTTGCACATGAAGACCCGATAGATATTCTTGAGGTAGATAATACATCGGTGCGTAAACAGCAAATCGCCCGCTTGAACGACCTCAAGGCCCATCGGGATGAAGCGGCTGTAAAAGAGGCTCTGGCAGCTATCACCGAATGCGTGAAAACGAAAAAAGGCAACTTGCTCGACTTGGCGGTGAAAGCAGCCAAAGTACGGGCTACACTGGGTGAAATTTCTGAAGCTTGCGAAGTTGTCGTAGGCCGTTATAAAGCTATCATTAGAACTATATCAGGCGTGTATTCATCAGAAACTAAACGAGATGCGGACTTTATACGTGCTACCGAACTGGCCGAAAAGTTTGCGAAAAAAGAGGGTCGTCAACCCCGTATCATGATTGCTAAAATGGGTCAGGACGGACACGACCGCGGTGCAAAAGTGGTTGCAACGGGCTATGCCGATTGCGGTTTTGACGTCGATATGGGACCTTTGTTCCAGACGCCGGCTGAAGCTGCCCGTCAGGCTGTCGAAAACGACGTTCATGTCATGGGTGTTTCATCCTTGGCTGCCGGACACAAGACTCTGATACCTCAGGTCTTCGAAGAGTTGAAGAAACTCGGGCGTGAGGATATTATCGTCATTGCCGGCGGTGTGATTCCGGCCCAGGATTATGATTTCTTATATAAGGCTGGAGTGGCTGCTATTTTCGGTCCGGGAACATCGGTTGCCAAATCGGCATGCCAGATATTGGAAATCTTACTTGACGAATAAAAAGGTTTTCTCAAACAGTAATAGAAAAGGGGGCTATTCGACTTTTTGGATAGCCCTCCTGCATTCTTGCATTGAAGAAGAGCCACAAAAGGAAGATAACAATATCTCATTCATTGATACCTGCAAGGAGCTTGGAAAACAAAGACACAGAATCACCACCAGACAGAAGATTGTCGAAACTTACCGTGACCACGAGAAAATAGAAAAATTCAGTCACTTTACCACGCTGCAAAAAATCGCAGACAATAACTATAATTTGAATGTCCTTCGCTATATTGAGACGTTTGAGAAAGAAGAATCGATAGACATTAAGGCGGTTATGGTAGAATCAAGAAACCGAGAGCCAACATAACAAACTGGATAAAGAGATTGAGATGTATCTGAAAGAATTGGGAATAGCGGAATAATATGATTATAAATGGCGAAGCAATTTGAAATAAGAAATAGCACAGCTGAATTTCTGACCTTTATTATTGAAGGAAAAGAGGATGGCATACAAGTTGTGTATAAGAATGAAACCATATGGGCGACACAGAAAGCAATGGCAACATTGTTTGATGTAGGAGTTCCTGCAATCAGCAAGCACTTGAAAAATATCTTTGAAAGTGGGGAACTTGATAAAACAATGACTATTTCCAAAATGGAAACAGTCGTGAACAGAGGGTTTCGCGGAGAATCAAAAGAAGAAGTCGAGTTTTACAATCTCGATGCCATAATCTCCGTGGGTTATCGCGTCAATTCTGTCCGTGCAACCCAATTCAGGCAATGGTGTACTTACGTACTTCGCCAATTCGCTATTCGTGGATATGTCATAGATAAGAAACGAATGGAAAACGGCTCTTTCATTGGAGAAAACTATTTCGAACATTTGCTTGCCGAAATCAGGGAAATTCGGTTGAGCGAACGTCAATTCTATCAGAAACTCACTGACATATATATAACAAGTATTGACTATAACCTTAATGCACCTACAACTCGTACATTTTTCAAAAAAGTACAGAACAAGATGCACTACGCTGTTCACGGACATACTGCCGCTGAGTTAATTGTAGATAGGGCTAATGCGGAGCGTGAACACATGGGGCTAACCACGTGGGAAAAGGCTCCTCACGGAAAGATTGTGAAAATAGATGTTTCTATCGCAAAGAATTATTTGAAAGAAAACGAATTGGAAGCAATGAATATACAGACCAACTTATAATCACTCTCGTTCTAAAATATGGTATATTTGCTATTGTAATAGGCATCTATCAGATTTTATTGTTAGTGTTGTACTGTCTCGATAGTGAACAGTTTGAAAATAAATATGGTACATCGCCTAAATATGTCGATGATACAAATCTTTAAAAGGAATGATTTTGACAACAGATAAAACAAATTCGATCTGACTCCAACCGGAAGTTTTTTGGTAATCGACCAGTGTAGTAATATTCCTAAAGGAGAAACAATCATAAGCGGAACACGTTATTCAGATGGAAAACAAATAATATGTACAATAAAAATCGATACCGGGGAAATGACATGGCAGGAAAATAACAATCCGTTACCCATAACAGAACTTATTCCATTGAATTGACAATAATCTTATAAATTCAAGATAGAAGGGTCATCCGGCAATACAAAAAATAAAAGGGAATCCGTTACCTCCCCAAAAATCAATTAATTTTGTAAAAGAACTTTCTCAAACAGTAACAGAAAAGGGGGCTATTCGACTTTTTGGATAGCTCCCTTATTGTTTCCTTTCCGTTTAGGAATAAAAGGTATGAAATTATCCTCATCTCCAGATAGGAAAAGTATTATTGGCGTTAAGCAGCTGTACACAAACGTAACATATCCCTGCCCCCTCTCCGAAGATGGGGATTGCGGTTTCTTTTTCTTCCGAGACAGGGAGTATACATATGGAAAGGCTTTTGTCAAATAGCTTGTTATCACATCTTCATGCAAACAGAAAATATCCTTAAAAGATATTCTAAAAGCTGCCTTAAGAATAATTTAATCAGCCTCTACGTTTTTCCAAATAATATTTCTTAAAGTATAGATTAAAAAATGAAAAGCAGACCTTTGGGGCACTTTTACGTCTATCAAAAGTCATCCGACAATACATGACTTTTTTCGAAGAACCATTATTTTCGTCCAACTCGTAACGAAGATATTATCCCCCTCCTATCCGCCTTCAGAAAACAAAATATGCATTGAGGGTAATTGTAGAGCTAAAATAAATAATCTTTGTCTTAAATTGGACAAAATTCAGGCCGGAACCGGACAAATTTTATATATTTATATTATAGATATAGTGAAATTTTTGTACGACAAATATGTATATTTGCAGGCGTTATTAAAGGTAATGAGGCATGAAAAATATTTATTCTTTTTTTATTTGTTTTATTTTAATATTTTCGGTCGGTTGTGATGATGACAACAATGATAACGGCCTTCCACAAGATAAATCTATAACATTGTCTCAAGAGAGACTAAGCGTATTGTACTTAGAATCGACAGAGGAAATCGCATTGTCTGCAAATATAGACTGGGAAGTCAGCAACAGTTCAGACTGGATAGATGTCTCGCCTTTGTCGGGCAAAGCTTCCGATGAACAACAAATCTTAACGTTGAGTATCGCCCGTAATGATTCGTATGACAGCCGCAGCACGCAAATCGTAATCAAAAGCATTGATGGGCAAACGGCCGATACACTGACGATAGAACAATGGGGAATAACCGATTACGTCCCTGTGGACTGGTCAACGACGACCATCACCCATCTGGACCTAAAAGGCGGAAAAGTGGTACTGGACTTTGATGGGAAAATGCCTTCTTTTACCGACAACAAATCGGTCATCGTACTGCAAAATGATACCGGCTGTTTTATCCGAAAAATTCAGGGGCACACTGTCAATGGAAATACTGCAACGTTGCAAACCTCACAGGGCAATATGACCGATGTATTCATAGACCAGAGTCTCAAATTATCGACTGACCCGTCAACCCAATCAAGTCTGACCAATGGAAGACTCTTAACGGCAATACCGAACCGGAAGGATGTGTTACGCCCATCTAAAATCATACAACAAAATCCGGACGGGAGCTATCAGGTCATCTACGATGTAAACAATGCTGCGACAAAGAGCTCAATAAATATTCCATTTTTCAATTACAGCCAATCTTTTGCAGGAAAGACTTTGTGGAAAGGCCTCCAATGGGAGAAATGCCTGGTCAGCAGCGGACTGGGAGTCAACGTGTACATAAAATTCAACAGTACAGTGACAGGTGATGTGCCGGGTGCCGATGCTCCCAAAGGTGCAATGGAAGAATTTGAAATAACATTTGACGGGTCCATGGGTATGGATTTGTTATTGAAATATATCGCTGAAACAGGAATAAAGTATGATGAAGATCCTATCAAACTGCTACCATTGCCTAAAAGGGTTTTCTTTTTTACTCCTCCGATGACTCCTATACCTTTTTCTATAACTTTGGAGTCGGATATTATGATGGAATGTCTTATGGAAGCCAGCGCCAAAGTTGAAATGACGGCCGGTTTCCGATTCGAACCACAGGTATCCGTGGGCATGCGATACAGAACGGGTGATTCTAACTTTACACCGATACACACGTTCGACCCGAATTTCGAGGTTTATAAGCCTACGATAAGCGGAAATGCGGAATATTCAATCTACACTTCGGTATACCCTCATATAAAAGTGAAATTGTATGATTTCGTCGGTCCGATTATAGACCCTTGCTTTTATCTTGCGGATGATTTTAAAGGGGGATTTTCTCAGGAGCTATTCGGTACGGAGAGTACTTGCGGGTGGACAAACAGGCTCTATTCGGGTCTGAACTTGAATATGGGCCTTTCCTTGGGATTTGCCGGGTTGACATGGGATAAATATTTACCTACAAAATCCATAGGTGAAACCACTCTGGTAAAGTCTCCTTGTAAAATCGTGAAAACTTCACCTTCGGATGATGCGGAATATAACCTGAAAGATTTGAAAACGAATCCTCTGGTTGTCGCATTTAAAGTCACAGATGAGAAACTGGGACAGGAGGATGCTTGCTGGGCTGCCGTAGTAAAATTTGTACAGAGCGGTGGTAGCATAACTCGCCAATATGCTCTCTCAGATACTCAGGGCAGAGTCAACGTACAATGGGTTCCTGAAAAGAAAGGGGATAAACTTACCGCCATGATTTTAGACTCGGAAGGGAACACTATATCCCAGGTTACCTATACTCCCAAAATAAAAGTAGAAAAATCTATAATAGGTGAATGGCTGGCTATCAGGGATGAAGGGTATATAAAAGAAAACGGTATAGTCACAGATAAATGGGATGACGAGATAGCCGAGCAAAAAATGACTTATATATTCTATGATAACGGGGTATATCATTTTTATGACTCGAACTGGATAGATATGGGGAAATCACCGGAAAATGGTACATATACGTACGATGAAACTACGGGTAAGTATACGGAAATCGACTCGGACAGCGGAGAATTGAGCGTCTATACCATTACCCTGACAGATGATGATCATATGATTCTGGAATATAAAGATAGTAGCAGTTATGAAAAAATCACATTCAGAAGGCAGTCTTAAATCATCTATCCAATAACAACAGAATCCGAGGATGTCTAAAAAGGCTCCAGTATGGGTTATTCAAGTTTTTACCAACCAGAACCAAGATATGGAAACCGTATCGCACAAATTGGAAGATATGGTAAAGATTGTCTGCACTGCAATCATTTAGTTATCCATGTATCTACATATTGTTTCTGAAAAACAATAATCACAAGGGAAGCTGCAAGACTTCCCTATTTTAGTGAAATGCTATGGTTGGAGAACCTCTACCACCTTTCGGGGATTCAGCGACAAGCAGAAGAAGTAGTCAGACCTCCCCGAAAAAGTCCGGTTAGCTACCGGACATCATCCTATTAAAATGTACGGGCACAATACCTTAAAAACGGCATGAAACTCAGACTTAATGTATTCCTAATTGATTATGTATGGTATATCGGAGAGCGGTTTTACCGGCAAGAGAAAAGTCCGGGTGATGGGAACATGCTGATTGCCATGTGCTGGTATTGCACTTTTTTTCTTCCCTTATCATCTGTTATAAACAGATTGAAAATACCTGCTGTAATACAAATAGCAGGAACTGTTTTTCTTCTTATCATTCCATTTATATTTTGTCGCATCAGATATAATCCAAAGCGCAAAGAGTCGATAAGATTACGATACAAAAACAAAAGGAATTGGGGACGTCGCTTGCTTGTGGTATGGGGTTTCTTCATCATGATAGTTGCTATGGAATGTATTGTTCTGATTAAAACTGGATTATGGCATATTGGGACATAAAGCCCAATGGCTCTCATCTTGTGGAATGGACAAGGGACGGCAAACCGGATGTAACCCCAATATACCGACGGGGAGAAATCGGGTGTATCAGAAACAATTAACGCTACCGATGACATAATCCGCAAAGGGGACGAATGATTTTCTTTTATTCTGTAAAACTGTTGCTGATAATTCGGACTTTCGGAGGGCATAATATGTTTGCAAATGAAAGAGTTATTTGACAATATAGTGCCGTAAATAACTGAAATTCAAATAATTGATAAATTATCACTGTTGTCTCTCGAATAAACCGCTAAAAGTTTATTCCTCAATCGGTTGTGTCACACCGATAAAAATATAAAATACAAAAATTAACGACGTTCTTCATCCGCATTCTTGTAAATCAGCTATTAATTGAGTACGTTTGCATGTCAGAATAAAAAGTTACGGCACATGATGGTGCTCGGGTATGAGATTATCTGGGAAAAAATATAATTATATACTAATATGTCTCGTTGTTACTGTATTGGCTTCATGCAGCACGACCCGTCATGTGGGTCCCAATCAATATTTGCTAAACCGGGTAAGCGTGACGACGGACAACAGTGCTGTCAAAGCCGGAGAACTCAAGCCTTATATAAAACAGGAGCCCAACCATAAGACTTTCGGTATCATAGGACTCCCGTTGTTTTTTTATAACTTGTCAGGCCAGGATACAAGCAAATGGTTCAACCGCTGGTTACGGAAAATAGGTACTCCACCCGTTATCTACGACAGTACTCTGACGATAAAATCCCAAAATGAAATAAGGAAGGCCCTGAACAACAAAGGATATATCAATGCCGTAGTAAATGTGGATACTATCGCTCATAAAAAGAAAATGAAGGTGCGTTATAAAGTAACGACCAATAAGCCTTATCACATTGAAAGCATGTCTTATAACATACCGAATGCCGATATCGAAAAAATCATCATGAAAGATACGGCTTCTTTGTTATTGAAACCGGGCATACTATTCGACCGAAACGTCCTGGAGGAGGAACGGCAACGCATTTCCAATCTGCTGAGAAACAACGGTTACTATGCGTTCAATAAAGAATACATTACTTACACGGCCGATACTTCTTTAAGGAACAACGGCGTGGAACTGGAATTGAACTTGATGCCGATACCGGTAGAAAATAAAAATAATGAACTGATTTACCGCAAACACGATATATACCTTATCAATGATGTCTATTTCGTAACGAACTATAACCCGATGAGTCTGGAACAGGACAAACGTTTCAATGTAAAGGATACGGTGGAATACAAGGGTTATTATATATTGTACGGGGACAAACAGTATTTGAAAAAAGAGGTTCTCATCAATAACTGTTTTTTACAACCGGGGGCTCTCTTCAACAACCGGGATGTAGACCGTACTTATGCGGCCTTCGGACGGCTAAAGATATTGAAATATGTAAATATCCGATTTGTTCCGGTGAAGATTGGAGAGCAGGACATGCTCAACTGCTATATACTGCTGACCGAAGGTAAAGGACAAACTATATCGGTCGATGTGGAGGGAACAAACTCCGCGGGTGACTTGGGTTTTGCTTTGGGGCTTACTCACCAGCACCGCAACATCTTCAGAGGGGCGCAGACTCTCACGACCAAATTCAGGGCGGCATACGAGAGTATGTCGGGCAACCTGAGCGGAATCATCAATGACAACTATACCGAACTCGGTGGCGAAATGGGTATCACTTTGCCTGAATTCCTGTTTCCATTTATCCAGTCGTCGGTACGTAAGAGGTTACGTGCTACGACAGAATTCGCCGTAAATATCAATTATCAGCGTCGGCCGGAATATACCCGGGTCATCGCTGGTGGCGGATGGAACTACAAGTGGTACACTCACCAAAACATTTACCGGCATCACCTCGATTTGGTAGATATCAGTTATATATACCTGCCTAAGACATCGAACGATTTTTTGAATAATCTGCCATCGGATAATCCTCTGTTGAGAAACAGCTATGAGAACCACTTTATCATGCGCTCGTCATATGTATTTTACCGTTCCAACCTGAATCCTGTCGTAAAGAGCAACCACAACATTTATACGTTGCGCGTTGCTGGGGAGATTGCCGGTAATGTGCTCTATGGTATATCCAAACTTACTAAAATGAAACAGGGTGAGTACGGAGAGTATTCGATACTGGGTATCCGTTATGCCCAGTATGCCAAATTCGATATGGACTATGCTTATACATTTGTGTTCAATGAGCGTAATTCTCTGGCGCTGCATGCCGGTGCAGGTATAGAGATACCGTATGGAAACTCCGAAATACTGCCTTTCGAGAAACGTTATTTTTCCGGTGGGGCCAACAGCGTGAGAGGATGGTCGGTGCGGACTCTCGGCCCAGGCCGCTATAAAGGGATAAACCAGACCATCGATTTTATGAACCAATGTGGTGATATACGGCTCGACCTCAATGCCGAATATCGAAGCAAGCTTATCTGGAAACTCGAAATGGCAGCTTTTATCGATGCCGGAAATATATGGACGATAAAAAACTACGAGAGCCAGCCGGGAGGCCAGTTCAAGATAAACTCGTTTTACAAAGAAATAGCCCTGGCATACGGCTTGGGGATACGATTTGACTTCAATTACTTCCTGCTCCGTTTCGACTTGGGTATGAAGGCTTTCGACCCGGGCATGCCTGACAGCAAACAATGGGTGCTCATCAAGCCCCGTTTCAGCCGTGACGCGACGTTCCATTTTGCCGTAGGTTATCCTTTCTAAGCGGTATTTTAGTGGTACATTTTTTCAATTATCTTTTGTTTCCTGTAAACATTCATGACCGAACGTTTGTTGGTATGTAAACGGAATCTCAATTGATATGAAATATTTACCTTTATTGCTCCTGTTTGCCTTACCATGTACGGGACAGAATCCCATAGCGGATACAGATACGGAACCGGCTACCGAATCGGCATCGGGGTTATACGGTCCTGTGGCTGCCGTACATACCACTTTCTTATTTTCCGCTCCTCAAAAGCGTGATGCATCGGCACAAGAGAGTTATATTACAGTCGTAAAATATGGACGTGACGGCCAACGAATCGGGAAAAAAATGTACAGTCGGGACAGCACCCTCATCGGTTCGGTCACTTTCCAATTTTCGCCCAGCCATCGATTGGCCGAAACCGATTACTTGGATATGTATGGCAATCTGGTTACACGAGTGGTTTATTATTATAATAAAGCCGGACAAAAGACATCGGCTGTCGTATATCGGGGAGCATTTTACCCTAAAGAGCAAATATATTACAGTTATAATGCAAAGGGCGAAGTTTCGGATATCGTCAAGAACAACTCTTTCAGTATACCGGTGGAAAAGGAAAAGCTTTTCTATAATTGTCAGGGACAAGATTCGGTAAAAATATTCTATGACGGGCGCAATCGTCTGAAATCGTTCGTACGGTTCCAGTATTACCCGAACGGCCAACCTATGGGATATGACCAGGCAGGGCCTACCGGTGAAATAAACAAAAGATACCGTATTACTTATCGTCCGGACGGAAGTATACTCTCATCCGAAATGAGGGAATATTATCCGGGGTATACTGTCTTTACCCGTACGGAATATGATGCGTGGGAAAATCCGGTGAAGGAAACCCAGATACTGCCTGGAGGTTCTACGCAAACGACTGTAATGAAATACCGTTACGACAAGCATAACAACTGGATATTTAAAAGTATCGATACCGACAGTATCCCTACGGCATCGGCACAAAGGGAAATCAGCTATTACTAATTTTGAACAAGTTCTTCCTGAATCAACCCTCTACGCACTCTTGATTTCCGAATCAATGTGCCTATTTTATTAATTTCAATATCCATAAAGACCTCCTTCAATACAAAAACAACCAATAGTTTCCAATTTAGGAAACTTTGTAATGATAATTTCACTATCCACATCCCATTAGAGCCTGCTCAAATTTTCCGATAAAAGCAATAATATGTCAGAATTACTTGGTAGCATCTCGCCCACACTTGTTTAAGCCACATATCTCACTGTAACATATCTTTTAATCCTCTCTGCAAAGGAGAAAATGTAATTTCGGTGTCCTCTCCCAGAAGGGAGATAAAACAAGAAACTATCTTTAATTATATATTAAGAAGTTACATTAAGAATATCTATAATTCTCTCGTTCTCATCATAGGCATAATGATATTCGGCCTTACTCATATCACAATCTTTTTATCTTTAAAACATAAAGTTGAGTCCTTTTTTCTGAGAAGCCTCGAATCGCTCTATTTCCAAAGCAAGCGATTTTTTCAGTTGTTTTGCCATGAAGTCCAAGAATGGCCGATTGGTTTCTTCTTCCTGAGACTGCCGTAAGGAAAGGATATACTCTTCCCGGTCTTCCTTGAATATTTTCGCAGGAAAAAGATGATAGCAGAACTGGATATAATTCATCAACAAACGGGCTGTCCTGCCATTACCATCCACCCACGGATGGATAGTTACCAAATTGAGGTGTGCATTGAAGCTTAATTCGTACTGTTCCCGAAATGTTACTGCCAACTTTTGTTGGCCCTGCAAAATGGTACACAGTTCTTCTACTTTGGCGGGCACTTTCTGATAACTTATATAGGAACGTCCACCGATACCGGCCGTAACACCGCACAAACGATATTCTCCCCTGGAAGAATCGAAGGAACCAGCCATTACACTATGCACATTTCCCGTGGTACACATTAAGGTTGCATTCAAACCTTGCAAAAATACCGGAGTGACCGATACATTGTGTTGTGCATCTTTCTTGGCAAGTTCGTATGCCTTTTTCAAATCTTCATTCATCAGATGATGAACTAACGGTTTTCCTTTGGCAGTCACTCCTTCATCAAACAGCAATTGGTTATCTATTTCGGTAAGTGTAGAACCTTCGATAGCTGTGGAGTGGGTAATGAGCGAATAGAGGTAATACTTTTCATAGTCTACCGCTTCACTAATACCCAATTTTTGAAACTTTCGGTATAGTTGTTCTATTTCCTGCCAAATATCTGTTTCCATTATCAAACCATATTGCTTTCTCAAAAATACGCTGATTTTGTATTCTTGCAAAGCAAAATGAAATGTTTTTGAACTCAGAACTATTTATTTTAGAATGATCGAAAATTATTTGAAAACTTTTCTTTAAAAAAGTAAAACCAAACATATAATAATCAAGTATTTGTTTCTTATTTCGCATACAGTCCCAGTCCTGTCTTTCTCAACAAAGCATCTGTTGTCAGGTTCTCAATGAGAATGCCGGAACCTCTTTCCTCTGATTTATTTCCGTCCAAGTCATAGTAACGGATATATTCCTTGGAGGTTATTTAAACTCTCCGATAAAAGCAATAATATGTCAGGATTACTTGGCAGCATCTCGCCCACACTTGTTTAAGCCACATATCTCACTGTAACATATCTTTTAATCCTCTCTGCAAAGGAGAAAATGTAATTTCGGTGTCCTCTCCCAGAAGGGAGATAAAACAAGAAACTGCCTCTAAAGAAATTTCTAAACAGACCTAAGCAAAATTTAAACCGGCTCTTTGCGCTTACTTGCCTATACTTTCATTTTTTCTTCCTATCTTTGCACGTTTTGAAATCAAAAGATAATTTTTGAATGGCTCGAAAACTCTTATCAGCTTTTTTTATTACGGTATTGTTTTTCTCTGCTGAGTTATATGCCAACGATTCTATATATATACAAAAGAATATCCGGGAAATAGAGGTTACCGGAAAAGGTACAGGGACAAAGTGCATCATCCCGTCTGACGTACTCATTGCTCCCAACCAGAGTGTGCTCAATAATATCCTTGAGCTGATTCCTTCTTTCGAAACTGACCTTGAGGGTAATGTACGGTTACGGGGCTCAGACAAAATGACGATTCTCATCAACGGTAAACCGACTGCTTTGCTGGGCGACTACCGGAGCGAGGTGCTCATACAATATCCGGCTTCAGCCATAGAAAGGATAGAGGTAAATTATATTCCGGATGCGACCCGGCTCTCTGACGGAAGTGCGGGTATCATAGACATTATACTCAAACAAAGTTATAATGGCAAAATGTCGGGTTCAGTGCATGCCGATGTTGCCAATAACGACCGGTACAGTGCCGGTGGTACGTGGGGGGCTTCTCTCGGCAAGGTATCGGTGAACGTTAATGCGGCTTACAAGAAAGAAATGCGCCAACGGGCTTTTAAAAGGTATGACAGGGACGGTAATTTGTTGCTGGATAATACGGCCAAGGCCAGACCTCAAACTGTAACGGGCCATATCGGTGTAAATTACAGCATCAATTCTGCAAACCGCCTGGGTGGCGAGGCTTCGTATTTCTATCTGAACTTTGACCGTATAGGGAATATCATCAATCCGAAAGCTCAAGTAAGACGGGATAACGAACAGTCTCAAAAGGACGGTAGCGGATCTTTATTCTACGAGCATACTTTTTCTCTAAAAGGACGAATCAGAATTGAGGGTACGTACCGTAAATCAGTATATCGGGAGGACAATCAGAATACCCGAATTTCTACTAACCCCCATGCTTTGATGTTCACTCATATCATAGACCAATCGGTCGATGAATATGATGCCAACTTGTCTTACCTGCAACGGTTGGCAGACGGGCAGGTACTGAAAGCCGGATATAACGGCCGCTGGCAGAGTGCTGATAATGAATATAACAAGGACAATCGCCTCCCCCGCCCCTCCATATTGGCTTACAACACGGATTTTTGCCAAAATATACAGTCTCTATATGCGCAATATGAAATAAACCGCGCTGACTGGGAAGCACGTGCAGGCCTACGAGGAGAGTATTATCATCGTCATCTGTCGCTATCAGAGGCGGAAAACAAGTCCCGGACTGACTGGTATCTGTTGCCATTTGCGTCTCTTTCTTATCGCATCAACGGCAGCAACAGCGTCTCTATCGACTACGGAAGACGTGTCAACAGGCCTGTGTTTTCCCAACTGAATCCTACTCCTATTCCTTCGGCTGAGGATGAGACATATAATGTGGTCGGAAATCCTGATGTAAAACCTGAATTTATCGATAATTTATCTCTTTCGTATGAGTTCAGGCATCCGATTATCAGTATTGTACCTTCACTTTACTACCGTCACCGGGACAATGGCATCGCCGAAATCATACAGGAGAATGCCGACTCCAAAACGATAGGTATTGTAAATATATTCGATACGAATACGACCGGGCTCGACCTTTCGCTACGTATATCTCCTCTGTCATGGCTCAACTTGAATATAGCGGGGAATGTGTATCATGACGAAATACAGGCGGACAAACGGGGCGGGATAAAAAAGGATTGGGCTCAGAGTGTACGTGGTACTGCCGATATAAAATTGTCTCCCAATACGCTTCTGCAATGCACCGGATTATGGTACTCCGACATTATGACTGTACAGGGTTGTATCAAATCGCACTACCGCATAGATACGGGTATCACCCAACAGGTATTCGCCCGCCGGGGAGAGGTAAGCCTATCCGTTACCGACTGGCTCAACTCGGCTCGGGAAACGATTGTCATAGATACTCCTGACCTGTATCAGAAAAATGTCAAAACCAGAGATTCCCGTATTGTGAGGTTGGGTTTTGCTTGGAATTTTCACTCTAAATAGAACAATGGAATATTATAAACAACTTAAACCAAATAGCTTATGAAACAAAAGAAATGGATTGCGAGTTTAGCTTTGGCTATTGTTTTCGCTCCGGCAAAGGCTGATGAAGGAATGTGGCTGTTGCCTTTCTTGAAACAGCAGAACACTGAAACTTTGAAAGAGTTGGGATTGAAACTTGATGTAGACGACATCTACAGTCCGGATACAACATCCTTGAAAGATGCGGTCGTTATTTTCGGCGGAGGGTGTACCGGTGAGATTATTTCTCCGGAGGGGCTCCTGCTTACTAACCACCATTGCGGATACAGCTCGATACAGCAGCATAGCACCGTAGAGCACAATTATTTGCAGGATGGTTTCTGGGCCATGAACCGCGATGAGGAGCTTCCTACTCCGGGATTGCAGGTACGCTTTATCGACAAGATAGAAGAAGTTACTGATTTTGTGAAAGCCGAACTTTCCGATGATGTGGAAAAGGATGCGATGAAAGCATTTAAAGCGAGTGTACTGGACAGCCTCGCCAAAAAGAAAATAGGACAAGAGTATCTTGAGGAACATCCTTGGGTAGAGGTTTCGATAAAACCGTTTTATGGAGGTAACCGGTACTTCATGTTCACCATGAATGTATATGATGATGTTCGTATGGTAGGTGCTCCTCCTTCGTCTATCGGAAAATTCGGTGCTGATACCGATAACTGGATGTGGCCCCGCCATACCGGAGACTTCTCGCTATTCAGAGTATACACCGATAAAAACGGTAATCCGGCCAAATATTCTCCAGAGAATATACCGTTGAAGCCCAAGCGTTACTTCAATATCTCGCTGAAGGGTATCGACAAGGGCGACTATGCCATGATTATGGGCTTCCCCGGAACGACCAACCGTTATTATACTTCTTGGGAGGTAAAGCAACGCCGTGACATCGAGAATGCCATCCGCATAAAAATGAGGGGTGTAAGGCAGGAGGTATTGCTGGCCGAAATGCTGGCCGACCCTAAGGTACAGATACAGTATGCCAGCAAATATGCCAGCTCAAGCAACTACTGGAAAAATGCTATCGGCATGAACCGGGGTATCGACAAGTTGGATGTCATCGGACAGAAAGAAAAGAGAGAGGCCGATTTCAGAGCTTGGGCTGAAAAAAACAATCATCCGGAATATGTCGAGGCTTTGGAAAAGATAAAGAATGCCGTAGAAGCTCAAAATGGTATCTTGTCTCAATATTATCTTCTCAGTGAAGGTTTGCTGCGGGGTGTGGAATTTTCGCGAGTACCGACTTCTTTGGGCAAGCTCAAGGAGGCCTTGGAACAAAAAAATCAGGATATTGTAAAACAGGAGCTGGAACAGTTGCAGAAGGCTTACAAGACGTTTGCCAACCAGGATTATAACCGGACAGTCGACAATCGTGTATCGAAAGCCATGCTTAAAGCTTATATGAAAGAGGTAAAACCGGAGGACCGTCCTGATATATTCGAACTGATAGAAAAGAAATATAAGGGGAATGTAGACAAATTTGTTGACGATGCTTTTGCCAAATCTATCTACGGAAGTGATGCCAACTTTGAAAAGTTTGTCAAAAAACCATCGGTCAAAGCTATTGATAATGACTTGATGATCCGTTTTGCCTCTTCTGTAAGTAAAAAACAAAGGGAACTGCTGAAAGACAGGAAGTCTTATAACCAAGATTTCACTTTGGCTAATGAAACTTATATCAAAGGTCTGCTCGAAATGCAAAAGGGACAGCCGACTTATCCGGATGCCAATTTTACGATACGTATGACATACGGGCAGGTATTGCCCTACTCTCCTGCCGACGGTGTGGAATATAATTATTTCACGACTTTGAAAGGTGTTATGGAAAAGGAAGATCCCGATAACTGGGAGTTCGTCGTACCGGCTAAACTGAAAGAGCTTTACGAGAAGAAGGATTTCGGTGAATATGCAATGAAAAACGGGGAGGTGCCTACCTGCTTCCTTTCGAATAACGATATTACGGGCGGCAACTCGGGCAGCCCGGTCATCAATGCCAACGGAGAACTGATAGGTGCGGCTTTTGACGGCAATTGGGAGGCCATGAGCGGTGATATTGTCTTTGAAAAAGACTTGCAACGTACTATCAGTGTAGATATACGTTATATTCTCTTTATCATCGATAAGTATGCCGGTGCCCGCCACTTGATAGATGAAATGACGATTATCAAATAATTGTCTGAGGGACAAGAAAACAAAAAAGCCGCTGCAAGTAACTGTGCAGCGGCTTTTTTGTTTGGAACAGCCCGTCCGATTTTTATTTTCCAGATATCCAGTAGCGTTTATCATCATGTACCGGTCTTACGAAAGTTTTCGTTTCCGGCATAAAAATTGAGCTTTACAACAAACATTTTGTAGAAAAAACCTGCTATGTTTGTAAAAATAAAAGCCTGATAATATGGAACAATTAGATGTCTTCGATTGCTCAAATGTATTTATCGCGAGTTATTTTACGGATGACCGGGGATGTGCTCACGAGAACCGGGAACATACGCTTATCTATTTGTGTTCCGGGAAACTAGAAATTGAAGAGCGCGGAAAGAAAACTGTCTTGAAACCGGGAGATTGTGCCTTTATGCGACGGGATAACCGGATGTGGCTACAGAAAAAAGTAGAGGACGGTAGGCCGTATCGTTCTGTCGTACTGAAATTTTCGAAAGCCTTCTTGAAAGAATTTTATCAGACTCTCAACCGACAGGAACTCCCGACCAATTCCAAACGTGAGAGGGCAAGCCTGCGTATACTACCGGACAACAGACCTGACATACGGTCATTGTTCGAGTCGGTCATTCCTTATTTCGATGCCGGGAAAAAGCCTTCGGAAGAGGTACTGAGGCTGAAAATGATTGAGGGCATCTATGTACTGCTCCATACAGACAAGGCTCTCTATGCTTCGCTGTTCGATTTTGTGGAACCATGGAAAATCGATATTCTCGATTATCTGAACGAAAACTATATGTGCGACTTATCAATGGACGAAATTGCAAGTTATACGGGGCGTAGCCTGGCCACCTTCAAACGGGATTTCGCCAAAGTAAGTAACTTGACACCGCAGAAATGGATTATCAAACGTCGCCTCGAAGCTGCACACGACCTGATAAAGTCGGGTAAGAAAAAAGTGACGGAGGCTTGTTTCGATGTGGGATTCAAAAATCTTTCGCACTTCTCTAAAGTATATAAAGAGGCTTACGGAGTCGCTCCCTCACAATAATATAGATTTCAGGGATAAAAAGGGAGGGGCCTGTACCAACAAATATCCAGAGCCCGTCACATGCGATTTGTAGTGCTTAGCCAAGGTGGAGTTATTATGTTTCGGAGGGGTATGTGTTATCAATGATACGTATCTTATTTTTTATCTCCTTTCCAGAGAGGATACCGCTACTCCTAATCTCCTTGTCCTCCAATGAAGAACTGTATCCCAACTTCCCCCCCCCTCTCGGAGACGAAAAGAGCAACCTTCCTCTCCGAAAAAGGGAGATAAAATAAAAACGTCTTGCGCAATTCAGACTATTTGTCGAAATAAAAAAACGAATGTTTTCCCCTGTCCCGATACGGGCTTCAAGCGACTGCTCTTTTCCTCCTCCCCCCAATATACAAAAAAATGCAGCAATCTCCGCTATGTCCGGTCAAATGAACTCCAGAGCAAACAAAATTGAGCTTCATAACAAAGTGGTCGAAAGGCTCTATTTATACCTTTGTATCACAGCATTAAAGGGAATTACTATGAATAATATTTTTGAAAGAGACCTGAAGGGTGAGATGGTTTCACCGTCAGATACAGGATACGATGAGTTGATAAACAGTATCTGGAAGACGATGAAAACAGCGGCCGAACTCAATGACGGTTACCACACGCCGACTGAAGTCCGCCGAATATTGGGAGAGATTATCGGGCAAAAAGTGGATGAATCGGTTACTTTACTGCCTCCATTCTACGTAGACTATGGCAAGCACATCAAAATAGGCAAAGGTTGTTTTATACAACAGTGTTGCACATTTTTCGGGCGTGGTGGCATCACACTCGGTGAAAATGTTCTGGTCGGTCCGAAAGTAAACATCATCACCATTAACCATGATCCCGACCCGGAAAACCGCAGTGCTACTTACGGCCGTCCCATTGTTATCGAAGACAAAGTCTGGATCGGTATCAATGCTACGATTCTTCCCGGTGTCAAAATCGGATATGGGGCCATCATCGGAGCCAACAGCGTGGTGACAAAGGATGTACCTCCCATGACTGTCGTTGCGGGTAACCCGGCAAGAATAATCAAAAAATTACCTTATCAATCCGGAAACAGTGAAACTTGTTCCGATTGATGAAGTAAAAAATAGTTGCACGAAATGTAATTGAAAAAATAAGAGCATGATGAAAAAAGAAAATGGAACAGGAATCAGCCGTCGCGGATTTCTCAAATCGGCAGCATTAACAGGTGCAGCATTGGCTATGCCTTCAGGATTGGACAAAATGTTTGCAGCCCAAAACAACAAACCGAAGAAAATAACAAAAAGGCACGACGATACCGCCCATATTACGGAACATCGTATACTGGGTACCGGCAAGGCAGCTTTCGAGGTATCGACTCTCGGGTTCGGTATGATGGGTATGACTTATAACCGCAGCCAGCACCCGGACAAAAAGCAATGTATCCGCCTTCTGCATGAAGCAGTAGACCGCGGAATAACGCTTTTCGATACGGCCATCATTTACGGACCGCTGAACAACGAAGAACTGGCTGGAGAAGCATTGTCAGAGTTCAAAAACCGGATAAATGTAACGACTAAATTCGGACACGAGGTCATCGGAGGAAAGGGTACCGGCCGCCAAGATAGCCGTCCGGTAACTATCCGCCGTTACTGCGAGGACTCGCTCCGTCGGCTCAAACTGGACTCGTTACCGATGTTCTACCAGCACCGTGCCGACCCTAATACACCGGCTGAAGAAGTGGCGTCGACCATCGCTGACTTGATGAAAGAGGGCAAGGTACAACACTGGGGCATGTGCGAGGTCAGTGCCGAAACCATCCGTAAGGCTCATGCCGTATGTCCGCTCACTGCCATCCAGAGCGAATACCACCTGATGCACCGCCTCGTGGAAGAGAACGGGGTACTTGCCAAGAACTGGGCATAGGATTTGTTCCGTACAGCCCAATCAACCGGGGTTTTCTGGGCGGTTGCATTAACGAATATACGATTTTCGACTCAAACAACGATAACCGTCAAACCTTGCCGCGTTTCCAACCGGAAGCGATGCGTATGAATACTCGTATCGTAAATGTATTACAAACTTTCGGTCATACGCGGGGTATGACCTCGGCTCAGGTAGCTCTCGGCTGGTTGCTTCAGAAAGCTCCGTGGATTGTACCGATTCCGGGAACGACAAAATTGTCACATCTGGAAGAAAACCTGCGTACCCAAGGATTTGCTCTTCTACCCGAAGAATGGAAAGAACTGGAAAATGCCGTTGCTTCTATCCCAGTTGTCGGAGACCGTTATAATGCCGAACAGCAACGACAGGTAGGGCACTAATGGCCTTAAAGACTGTGCCGAACAGATATTTTATTTATTTACATTCTACGATTTTTAGGTAGTTGTATTTAAGTACAGTGAGGGTTATTGTATCTAAAAGGGGTGTGTTGGTCAATGGTATGTATTTTATCTTTTATGCCCGGGGTATGTTGTAATCTCCTAAAGCGTAATAAATGCCTCTGCCCTCAACTGCTCTTTTCAATATCTCAGCCCATACCGCACGGCTCATCATAACACACCCCTTTATCCCCTCTCAAGAGGGGAATTTGAATACTATAAACTACTCATTATCAAATAAAAAACAGTATCTAAATCTCCCCTCTCATTAGTGGCGTGTGTATGTGACGCTCAAGCTCAGCTTCCTGAAATCAAAAATTCTCACTAATGATTGACGGATAACTCCTCTCAACACCAAACACAACTTCCTACAACGTTTCTGCCTATGCCGTGCTGCTCATCGTAACACACCCCTTGGTCCCCTCTCAAGAGGGGAAACTGAATACACTAAACCACTCATTATCAAATAAAAACAGTATCTAAATCTCCCCTTTCATTAGTGGCGGAGGTGTGTGACGCCTGTGCATAGCTTCCTAAAATCAAAAATTCTCACTGATAATCGACGGATAACTCCTCTCAACACCAAACACAACTTCCTGCAACGTTTCTGCCCATGCCGCACGGCTCATCGTAACACACCCCTTGGTCCACTCTCAAGAGGGGAATTTGAATACCATAAACTACTCATTATCAAATAAAAAACAGTATCTAAATCTCCCCTTTCATTAATGGCGGGGGTGTGTGACGCTCAAGCTCAGCTTCCTGAAATCAAAAATTCTTACTGATAATCGACGGATAACTCCTCTCAACACCAAACACAACTTCCTGCACGTTTCTGCCTATGCCGCGCAACTCATCGTAACACACCCCTTAATCCCCTCTCAAGAGGGGAGATATTACTACTCAAACACTGCATTAACAAGAAGAAGATAACTTTTTAACCTCCCCTCTCGAAAGGGGAAGTTTTCATTATAACTAATTAATTTTCAGAAATTATCAAAACTGACCCGAGTAAAATTTAGACAGGCTTTTAGAGTTTTTGTAATTTTTATTGTAGATTTGAAGCCCAATAAAAAATAGAGAAATGAATATAGCAGCTTTGGTTTCGGGTGGTGTAGACAGTGCCGTTGTCGTACACAGATTGAAAGAGAGAGGTGAAGACCCGACATTATTTTATATACGTATCGGCATGGAAGGAGACGGTGGTGACTGCTCGTTTGAGGAAGATATCGAGATAGTAACTTGGCTGGCTCATAAATACGGCTGCCGATTCGAGGAGGTATCGCTGCATAAGGAATATTGGGAGCATGTGATAGAATATACTATCGATTCTGTCAAAAGAGGCCTGACGCCAAATCCGGATATGATGTGCAATAAATTGATTAAATTCGGTTTTTTTGAAAAATATTGGGGTAAGGACTTTGACAAAATTGCTACGGGGCATTATGCCAATACCACAATAGGGCCTGATAATCGCATATATTTGTCTACGGCAGCTGATAAACAGAAGGACCAGACTTATTTTCTGGGACAGATAAATGCCTTGCAGGTGTCTAAGCTGCTCTTTCCTATCGGTGACTTGCAAAAAAGCGAGGTACGACAAATTGCCATAGAGGCCAAACTGCCTAACGCCCGACGCAGGGATAGCCAAGGGATATGTTTTCTGGGAAAAATAAATTATAATGATTTTATCAAACGTTATTTAGGGGAAAAGAAAGGGCCTATCATCGAGCTGGAAACCGGTCGGAAAATCGGGGAACATAACGGGTTCTGGTTCCATACCATCGGACAGAGAAAAGGCTTGGGCTTGAGCGGCGGTCCCTGGTATGTGACCGGTAAGAACACGGATGAAAATATCATTTATGTATCGAACGGATATGAAATAGAGAAGCAATATGGCAGAGTGCTTCCACTCGACGGGATGCACTTCATCTCGGGAACTCCTTGGAATGAACATGATTATCCGGTCGAAGTCGCGTTTAAAAACCGGCATACTCCTGAATTTTGCCTGGGTACTTTATCTCGCCATGAACTTACAGGGGCTTATTCTTTACATTCTGAATCTCCGATACAGGGTATCGCCCCCGGACAGTTTGCCGTCATTTATGACCGGGAACAGCGTTTATGCCTGGGAAGCGGTGTCATCACAACGGAATAGAAGCCACTCTTTAATCGATAACGAAAACCAGAGATTCTAAAGGCGATGCCCACTCGTATATAAACCGGGCATGGGAGGTTGCATTGCGTACGCACATATGGGAACGGGGTGTTGTCCCCAATGAGGGACTGTATTCTATCATTTCGGTATGGGGTACATTGACCGGAACACCATGGATATATCCGCCATTGGTAAACCGGCTGGCGTATGGGGCAAAGCCTCCGTGTTTGGGCTTGCCATCCTGTAAATATATCATCTTGGGTTTGTGTTCTTGTATGACGAAAAGTCCGAGCGGAGTTTCCTGCATATACGGAGGTTTGTGCATCCCAGTTGTTGCGGGGTTCATGCTCCGCACAAGCCATACGGAGTCTTTCTTTTCAAGGGTGGTTATATTCTGATTGGTAACATCGACAAAAACTGTTTTATAAAATACTACGGTATCGGCAATGTGCTTTACATAACGTACCGGAACAGACCAATTGCCATCGAAACTGACTCCGGTAATCCTGACAAATGCGGAATCGGTATCTATGACTTTTACTAATGAACCGTCTCTACCGTAAAGTTCAGGAGCCAGGGAATCTCTGTCTGAATATAGGGGAACCGACTGGTAACGTTCTACTTCCAACGAATCGGAAATACGGTGGTAGGCATTCCGGTGAAAATTTTTTACCAACGGGGCTTCTCCGTTCCGGTTTTTGTAGTTTTGCAATACTCCCCACCGTTGCGGATGTGATTGCAAAGAATCTATTCTGGCCAAATGTTCTTTAATTTTTGTCCACTGAAAAATGCGTACTGTGTCTTTATATGGATAAGTGTCGCCTAAGGAATGGTTATCGTACAGATATTCTTTTTTTATCTTGACTTTTTCTGCCCATGTCTTGTGTAATACCACCGTATCGGTGAATACTGTATCGACTGTCGCAGTGTCGGCTATATCCAACTCATACAGGGTATCGGCTGTTGCTGCTTCTATTTGTTCTTTTCTGTCCGGGCGGTGTGTACATGATACTAATCCATATAGATAGATAAGTATATATACAGGAAGCTGTTTAAATAGCGTATTATGTTTCATTAAATACAATGTTTCTTTATGACTATATATTCAATAACAATTTTGGGCGCTAAATTCCTTTTGTCATTTCCATATCCAATATGGTGCAATTTAAAAATTTATTTTGGTATTTGCACTATCCGAGAGATTAAGTGCCTATCTGAATTTTCCAAATAGAAGTAATAACTGCATCTCGCAGTATTTCATCCTATGCCGCATTGCTCACCGTAACACACCCCTTGATCCCCTCTCGAGAGGGGAATATTGCATCATAACTGTTTTATTTTCTAACAGAAAATATGTTTTTCGAACATCTTCTATTAACTGCATCTCGCAGTATTTCATCCTATGCTGCGCTGCTCACCGTAACACACCCCTTGATCCCCTCTCAAGAGGGGAATATTCATGCCATAAATACCTTGTTATCAAACAGAAAAACTGAATCAAAGACTCTCCTCCGGAGAGGGGAAACTGTCACTTCATCTTTCGCCTGCTCCAAAAGGGGGAATATAACTTTTTCGTTTCCGGAGAGGGAAGATAAAATAGAGATTTAATCTATCATACAAAAATAAAGAGGCACGATTTGCTACGTAATACAAATCGTGCCTCTTTTTGCCCGAAGGCTATTTTAGAGCTGGTTCAAATTTTTCGATAAAAGTAATTCTCAAAATCGAGCCGAGTGAAATTTAAACGGGCTCTTATTGTGTCCATATCAGTTATTTTCGGGACGAAGTTTGCGTACCATAACTCCGGCTTGCCACATTTCGCTATCGCGCAATTCTTTCAACTCGGCTTCGAGGCCTTTGCGATAGTCGGGCTTACTGTTGGTATCGATAGAGCGTTGTGCTTCGTTTCCTTTGGCTACTTCGCTGTACAATTCTTCGAACACGGGTTTTGTGGCATCCCTGAATTTCTTCCACCAGTCCAAGGCTCCCCGTTGTGCAGTGGTAGAACAGTTGGCATACATCCAATCCATTCCGTTTTCCGCTACAAGGGGCATCAATGATTGTGTAAGCTCTTCGATGGTTTCATTGAATGCTTCCGAAGGTGAATGTCCGTTGGCACGTAATACGTCGTACTGTGCGGCAAACAAGCCTTGAATAGCTCCCATCAGGGTACCGCGTTCACCGGTAAGGTCTGAATAAACTTCGCGTTTAAAGGTCGTCTCGAACAGATAACCCGAACCTACGCCTATACCCAAAGCTATCACTTTTTCTTTTGCCTTACCAGAAGCATCTTGGAATACAGCGTAACTGGAATTCAATCCCCGTCCCTGAAGGAACATGCGACGCAGGCTCGTACCTGACCCTTTGGGTGCTACAAGGATTACATCCACATCGGCAGGAGGAATGATTCCTGTACGTTCTTTATATGTAATGGCGAAACCATGTGAGAAATAGAGTGTCTTGCCGGCTGTAAGGTGTTTTTTTACGGTAGGCCAAACTTCGATTTGGGCTGCATCGGAAAGCAGGTATTGTATAATTGTACCTCTTTCGCAAGCTTCTTCTATCTCGAAGAGTGTTTCACCGGGTACCCACCCGTCGGCCACGGCTTTGTCCCAGGTTTTGGAGTTTTTACGCTGTCCGACAATTACATTGAATCCGTTATCGCGCAAATTAAGGCTCTGTCCGGGTCCTTGTACTCCATAACCGATTACAGCAATGGTCTCATTTTTCAATACTTCTCTCGCTTTTTCCAAAGGAAACTCTTCACGGGTAACTACATTTTCGTCAACACCGCCAAAATTCATAATTGCCATTTTTCTTTTTAATTTATAAAAGGTTTATACTTATACTATCTTCGCTTATCGCCGGGGAATAAAGGTAACTTTACCCCTGCAAACAGCCTCATCTTCATTATTTTTGATGTCAATTGCAAAAATATCCGCATCTAACTCGTTGCGATATATTTTAAAGTCCATACCATATCGAGCTTCACTGATATAGTTTATCTCAAAACGCTTTATATATTTTTCATCATATTGCTGCAAAGTGAAGCTGTCGAGCATGTGTTCTATATATTTCACACTGTTTACATGCCGATTGAGGTCGATATCGCTGTATTGTACGGGATAGGCAAGCAATGGTTCTCCCTGTACGGGTTTCAGCTTCGACTGCCGCTCGATAGGGCACTCCTTGTCCGATATGCGTTCTGCCAGATATTCGAACGTGGTCAAGTCGGCTGATGTGCGGGTTTGCATGTCTATCACTGACCATATAGAACGGGCATATCCATAAATGCGCCCGTCTTTTCCGGCAAACTCAAAATTACGTGCCGAGAAATGCTTATTGTATCCTTCTATCCAAGTAGAAATAACATAGGTATCTCCTATCCGCGGATACGCCTGCATCTCTATTGCCAACCGCGCCAGTACCCATGCCTGGTTGTTTTGTATCAGGGTACTATATCCTACGGCCCACGATTCGGCATGGAATGTTGCCGTCTCCAGTATCCGCTGTGCCAAAACCGTCAGAGGAAGCTCGCCTTGTGCATTGACTTCTGCCGGCTCTACAGCGTATGTGTACGATGCTACTTTCTGAAGTTCCATTTTACCTACTCTCTCCATTATTGCGTCGGCCTTCTTGTTCTTCCAAAAAGATGCTGACGTGTTCTACTGTCGATTTTGTTATGGCCACACGTCCGGAACGGACAAATTGCATAACGCCATACTTACTGAGTTCTTCGAAAAGCTGCTGGGTCTCTTCAGGATGTCCGGACTTTTCTATTACGGTATAGGTACGGTTCACTTCCAGTATACGGGCATTATGCCGGCGTACCAGTTCTTCGATACTGCTATCGTCGAGTAATTTATCGGTAGCTACTTTATAAAGGGCTACTTCCTGATATACGATTTCGTCGTCTGTATAATAGAATGCTTTGAGTACATCAATCTTTTTTTCTATCTGCTTTACGACTTTGATCATCGTATCCAAATCGCTCCAAGTGGTTATGGTAAATTTATGTACTCCTTCGATGGCTGACGCCGATACGGAGAGACTTTCGATATTTAACCGTCGCCGGGTAAAGATAATCGAAATCTGGTTGAGCAACCCGACTTGGTTTTCGGAGTAAACGGTTACGGTATATAGTGTCTTATCCATGATGTTTCTCAGTATTTTTCGTTTACATTCAACATAATATTGGTGACGCATGAACCAGCCGGAGTCATCGGGAAGACCATTCCTTTTTCTTCTACTGCAACATTGAGCAGATAGGCTCCTTTATGGGACAACATTTCTGCAATGGCATCGTCGAGCTGCTCGCGACGTTCGACATCACGGCCTTTTATCCCGTAGGATGCTGCCAAGGCCACGAAATCGGGATTGAGCATAGGGGTTTCGGAATAGCGTTCGTGGAAAAACAGTTGTTGCCACTGCCGCACCATACCCAAAAAGTTATTGTTCAACAGTATTATTTTTACATCGACTCCGTACTGCATGATAACGCCCAATTCTTCTATGGTCATCTGCAATCCTCCATCACCGACAAAAAGGCAAACGGTACGTTCCGGTGCTCCGATTTTCGCTCCGATAGCAGCAGGAAGGCCGAAGCCCATCGTCCCTAATCCGCCGGAGGTAACAATGCTTCGTGTCTGGGTAAACTTGAAATACCGGGCTCCGAACATCTGGTTCTGCCCGACATCGGTTACTAATATGGCCTTATTGGCGGTGGCTTCGGAAACTTTCCTTACCACTTCACCCATCTGTATCGGACCATCTGCCGGAAAGAGTTCTTTAGAAATTACTTTATCATATTCTTTTTCTTCACATACGGTAAAGCTCTCTATCCATGCTGTATGTTTTTTCTTCTCCAATAAAGGTATCAGGCTCGACAGGGTCGCTTTGGCATCACCCAGAACCGAGACTTCTGTCTTGACATTTTTGTCAAACTCAGAGGCGTCTATGTCAAAATGAATCACTTTGGCTTGTCTGGCATAGGTATTCAAGTCACCGGTAACTCGGTCGTCGAACCGCATGCCTACGGCAATCAACACATCGCATTCGTTGGTTTTGATATTGGGACCTACATTACCATGCATTCCCAGCATCCCTTTATTCAAGGGATGGTCAGTAGGCATAGCCGACAATCCCAGTAATGTGCAGCCTACCGGAATATCGGCTTTCTCGACCATCTCCATCAACTCTTGCTCGGCATGGCTC
The DNA here is from genome assembly GCF_001403595.1 of Gabonia massiliensis. Lineage (NCBI taxonomy): Bacteria > Pseudomonadati > Bacteroidota > Bacteroidia > Bacteroidales > Porphyromonadaceae > Gabonia > Gabonia massiliensis. Next base: position 484,586 of record NZ_LN877938.1, read on the forward strand.
AACACTACTCCCTGCCCCAATAACAGAAAGGGTTTCTGAGCCGCATTTATGAGCTCGGCAGCTTTTTTTATCTCTTCATCGTTTATTTCGGGATAAGGGATATAGCTACGGATATAATTACATTCTTTGTATTCGAACTCTGTCATTCCTTGTTGTGCATCTTTGGCCAAGTCGAGCACGACAGGTCCCGGACGTCCGGTACGCGCAATATAAAATGCTCTGGCTACTGCTCCGGCTATATCGTCGGCATGTCGTATCTGGTAACTCCATTTGGTCACTGGCTGTGTGATACCTACAACATCGGTTTCCTGAAAGGCATCGGTTCCCAACAGGGACGACGATACTTGTCCGGTAATCACAACAAGGGGGGTACTGTCTATCATCGCATCTGTCACCCCGGTTATAATATTGGTCGCTGCCGGACCGGAGGTCACCAACACGACACCTACTTCTCCCGATACACGAGCATGTCCTTGTGCTGCATGGGTAGCCCCCTGCTCGTGCCGTACCAAAATGTGCCGAATCCGGTCTTTATAATCGTACAGGCAGTCGAATACCGGCATTATCGCACCGCCGGGATAACCGTATATAGTTTTTACATTTTCGGCCAGAAGTGAGCGTATCAATGCTTCTGAACCTGATATTTTTTCTTTTGCCATACTGTTTCGTCAGTAAAATAATTGTATAAAGATACTCTATTGATCAAATCATTCTCACGCCACCTTTATCGGCCGAACTTACCATAGCAGCGTAAGCACGAAGAGCTTTGGATATTTCCCGATTACGGCTGCGTGGTGTAAAGGCCTCGCGTCCGCGGGCTTCTTCTTGTGCCCGGCGTTCGGCCAGTTCGGCCTCACTGACTCGTACGTTTATCGTACGTTCCGGTATATTGATATCGATTATGTCTCCATCTCTTACCAATCCGATATTGCCGCCTGCTGCGGCTTCCGGAGAAACATGCCCAATAGAGAGTCCCGAAGTTCCCCCAGAGAAACGTCCGTCGGTAATCAAGGCACACTCTTTTCCCAAATGCCGCGATTTGATATAGGATGTCGGGTACAACATCTCCTGCATTCCCGGCCCGCCTTTGGGCCCTTCGTGCGTGATGACCACCACATCCCCGCTCTGGACTTTACCACCCAAAATTCCTTCGCAGGCTTCTTCTTGTGACTGAAAGACTTTGGCTTTGCCCACAAAATGGAAAATGCTTTCATCAACTCCGGCTGTTTTTACAACACATCCGTCCTGGGCAATATTTCCCTTCAACACAGCCAGACCTCCGTCTTTTACATAGGCATGGTCAAAATCTCGGATACACCCGGATACACGGTCGGTATCGAGTTCTTTATATGTGCTGCTCTGGGAAGCCATTTTCAAGTTGAATTTGTTGGCCGGAGCACTCTTCCAAAGTGCTTCGGCTTCTTCACCGAACTGTGCTCCGTCTATTGCATAACGGTCTATCGCCTCATCTAATGTCATACCGTCGACACGCTTTACCGAAGTATCCAATAGTCCTTGTTTTCTCAATATACTCAATATAGAGAGAATACCCCCTGCCCTATTTACGTCCTGAATATGATAGTGTGAGTTAGGGGCTACCTTGCACAATACGGGCGACTTGCGGGAAAGCATATCTATGTCGTCCATCGAAAAGTCTACTTCTGCTTCATGTGCTATTGCCAACAGGTGTAATACGGTATTGGTGGAACCTCCCATCGCTATATCCATAGTCATGGCATTGAGAAACGCGGGACGCGTGGCTATGCTCCGGGGCAATACGGAGTCGTCGCCGTCACGATAATATTTGTAACAGTTATCGACTATGATTTTGGCTGCTTTTACGAACAATTGTTCGCGATTGCGGTGTGTAGCGACAATCGTACCGTTTCCCGGCAACGCCAGCCCCAGAGCTTCGTTGAGGCTGTTCATCGAATTGGCGGTGAACATCCCCGAACAAGAGCCGCATGTAGGGCAAGCCGAGTGTTCTACCTCTTCTACCTGTTTATCGCTCACCGAGTCATCACCTGCCTCTATCATCACATCTATCAGGTCAAGGGCCCGGCCATCGAGATGTCCGGCTTCCATGGGTCCTCCCGATACAAAAATCGCCGGTATATTGAGCCGCATGGCTGCCATCAACATGCCCGGCGTGATTTTGTCACAATTGCTAATACATACCATTGCATCGGCTTTATGGGCATTTACCATATATTCGACACTATCGGCTATAAGGTCTCGCGAAGGGAGCGAATAGAGCATACCATCATGTCCCATTGCAATACCATCGTCGATGGCTATCGTATTGAATTCAGCGGCGAAGCAACCCAGCTTTTCGATTTCGGCCTTTACTTTTTGCCCGATTTCGTGCAAATGCACATGTCCGGGTACAAACTGTGTAAAAGAATTGACTATAGCGATAACCGGTTTTCCCAGTTGTTCTTCTTTCATTCCGTTGGCGCGCCAAAGAGCTCTTGCTCCTGCCATCCGGCGGCCTTGTGTGCTGGTTGCACTGCGTAACTGATGTTTCATCCTCGTTTCCATTTTCTATATAATAAAAAAGCCTCTCTGATGTTAGAAAGGCTTTATTACTTTATTTTTAGTTTATGTTTCCACATAAAGCAACTACATACCTTTCTCATTTCTCCTCGCGCACGACGACACTGAGTAGAGATAAACCTAATAGGTTAATGAGATGTATTGTAGTTTGGCTAATCATTACATATTGTTTTAAAATCACAATGCAAATGTATAGGGTTTAGTTCTATTATCCAAATAATATGTCAAAAAAAATGCAGGTTAATTAAAAAAATATCAGAATTGATTCGGGTTTTATTTCAATTTATCATAAATAATTCTCAAAAAATAATAAAGTAATACCTATTTTTCAATCATTTACATCCTGTGCTCTTCCCAACGAAGCTCCAGTCTCTTATCGGCAACATCTATCCAGTTACCGAGACTTACCTTGAAAGAAATTTAGACAGCTTCTTAGAGACGGCTGTTGTCATCGGCATTCTGTACGGTATCGATAATATTGTCCGGTTGTTTGGCTTTGCACAATCTATACTTTATGTCTATATTTGTGAAAGAGTAACTTTCAAGTAAATGAATGCACCATGGAAAAACTGACTTATTTTGCCAACGGAGCGGCGTGCATGTTGTTTATGCTGGCTTCTTTGCACTTCAGACGCAAACCTCAAAATAAGACATTTAATCTCGTTCTATATCATGTATTGTTGTTTTGGGCAATTTTATTCTGGAAAGATATCTTACTGATGCTGCCGGCTATACGTCGATCCGAATATGCCGAGACGTTATTAATGTCTATCGACATGTGGGCTGTGGCAGCCTGTGCTTTCTATCTGATGGCCCTACTCCGTCCTCTGGCACTTACCCGAAAATTTGTCGCATCGAACCTCCTACCTTACATATTGTTTACTGTCTTCTATATTATTACCGGGAATTATCGAATTTTTGTCGCCAATACCGTGTATGCCATATTGTACGGGATTGTTGCCTTTTTTTACTTTGTCAGAGAGATAAAACGATATAATCGTTTATTGCAAAATAATTATTCGAATTTGGATTATATAAACGTAAGATGGCTCAAGCAGGCTTTAGGGCTTCTTGTATGTTGCCTTGTCGTCTGGATTTATAACTGCTTTTTTCCTTCTCCCCCGGTCGATTTTGCTTATTATACTACATCGATTGTTTTATGGTCTGTCATCTGCTATTATAGCGACAGACAAGAAATCGTATCGGAGCTGGAGGAGGCAAACCGACCGGAAGAGACCGACAATCTAAAATCGAATTATACCTTTGTTCCTCTGTTACAAAAGCTACTGACGCCGGAATTCTTGTCGGATAATCCCCAGTTGACTGTGAAGGAACTGGCCAGTCTATTGGGAACCAACAGGACTTACTTATCTGAATATCTTAATAATGAATTGAATACAAACTTTTTTGACTTTATCAACTCTTACCGGCTGCAACAGGCAGAGGTTTTCCTCTCAGATTCTAATTGCCGGTATACTTTGGAGGAAATAGCTGAAAAGACCGGATTCAATTCTATATCGACATTCCGCCGGGCATTTTATAAAAAACATAATTGTACTCCCTCACAATTTAAAAAGTTGCAATCAAAGTCTTTTTTTTAGAATTTTGCTATTACGGGATATTCGGACGGTACAGTCCTTACCGGTGACCCTGTTACACCAAATCGAAATTTTCTTCTTGTCGGGGTATGTGCGAATCTGCTATTTTTTACTTTTCATATCGCCAGTCCGGCGGGAGATTCCAATTCCAGTAAAAATTTCTTAGCCGGCAAACCGCCTCCATATCCTGTAAGTGTATGGTTACTGCCGATAACCCGATGGCAAGGTACAAACAAGGATATGGGATTTTGACCGTTTGCATTGGCTACAGCCCGCACAGCTTTCGGGTCACCTACACGGACAGCCAGTTTTCCATAGGATATGGTAGTCCCATAGGGAATCTTCAATAACTCACTCCATACGTATTGTTGAAAGCCGGTTCCGGTAAAAAGTAAAGGTATGTCGAATACAGTTCTTTTACGGGCAAAATATTCGTTCAACTGGCTGATGGCTTCCGCTATCACTCCTGATTCTCTTTCTCTGTAAGTAGCTCGCAGCTTCTTCTGCATTTTCTTATCGATAGTCTGCCTGCGACGTTCTATCAGCCAATCGCAAAGACAAAGTTTTCCGTCAAATGAGCCGAGAATCATCTCTCCGCATGGAGAATCATAATGCTGTATACAAATTGTTTCCATAGGACTTTATTCCGGTTTTATTTCAGATAATATGTTATTAACTATAAATAAACTATTCAAAGTATATTCATCACTCATCTGTCGCTAAGATAATGATTAATAATCAATGTTTTTTGATAAATATTCGTTTATTTTTGATTTGTATTGTAAAATCATCGTCTATATTTTCCGATATTATAGTAATGTGTATGACGCTTTGTCATAGTCACCTCCCCAAGACGGGATTAACATCAATAGTCCTTGCTCCAAAGACAGCGCCAAATATCTCAACTTGAACTGATTACTATACCATAATGCAGCTGAACAAAAACAACTTCGAATAACTGATAATGAGCTTATTGCTCATATCTCACCCTATACCGAGCGGCTCACCGTAACACACCCCTTCATTCCCTCTCAAGAGGGGAATTTGAATACCATAAACTTCTCATTATCAAATAAAATAGCATTCTAATCTCCTCTCTTGAGAGGGGAATATTGCATCATAACTATCTTATTTTCTATTAGAAAATATGTTTATCGAACATCTTCTATTAACTGCATCTCGCAGTATTTCATCTTATGCCACATTGCTCACCGTAACACACCCCTTGGTCCCCTCTCAAGAGGGGAAACTGATACATTAAATACTCATTTTCAAACAGAAAAGTAGTATCCTAATCTTCCCTCTCGAGAGGGGAATATTGCATTATAACTGTCTTATTTTCAAAAGAAGAGACATGATTTGCAATATGATACAAATCGTGTCTCTTCCGCCCAAAAACGGCTTATTTTAGAGCGTATTCAAATTTTCCGATGAAACGTTTTCTTTCGGTTTGTTTTCTCATTTGTACGCATCAAACAGCCTCCACTATCATCCTCATAAAATCAGGAGCAAACAGTCTCTAACGAAATTCTGTAAGCCGGTCCGAGCAAAAGCCAAACCGACTCTTATTCTTTATTTTACCATTTAACGGGAGTATCCAATATATTTCCGTCTGCGGCATCTTCTGCTGTAAATGTATCTCCTCGATATTGTACACAGAGCATAATAAGAGGTTCTTCTCCATTATTACGTACGGAACGCTTGCCGTCCGGGGCTACGCGAACAATGCTCCCTTCTGATACCGGAAATATTTGTCCGTCTACTTGAAATTCTCCTTTTCCTTTGAGAAAGAAATAAAGTTCTTCATGTTTTTTATGTGTGTGCAAAAATCCGGTTTCTGTTCCCGGACGGAATATCTGAAATGAAAATTCACCTCCTGTTGCCCCCACGGCTACACCACCGAATACTTTTCCCGGAATTTTCACATCGGGTCCCAACTCCAACAGATAATCACCCAGTTCGTCCAATTTACCTACATTTACTGCGCTAAAATTTTTTGCAGCTGCAATTTTTTCAATTTGTTTCATTTTCGTAATTTTTTCAGCGACCTTATCGTTTAAAGGGAATCGCTATGTTTCACTTCGTTTTGTTTACTATGCAAATATATATGTTAAAAATCGAAATATCAATAAGTTATAATTTTGTCACATAGTTACTTTTTTCTCGGTTTTGCAGAGAATCAACCGATTGTCCATTAAAAAAAATGTATTTTAAATTTCTAATCTACTATAAACGCTACACCTCGGCAAGGATAAACCCAATTTATCTCTACACTCAGCTTGCTGTTTATTTTAACAAATAAGCTAACAAGTATGCAAAATGTTAATTTTAAAGGATAAAATTGTTAATCAAAATCCTGATTTAACAAATCATGTTAAATGAAATGCAATTTGTTAAGATAAAAATAGCATGAAATAAAACATATTTCTATATTTGAATCAAGATTTTCATGGAATTAAGGTTTAGGTTAATTAAGAACAAGAAAAAAGGTTGTCGGGAGACAACCTTCTCTTGTATAATAGGGTACTTTATTTTTATATGATAGTTTACGGTTTATTTTTTCTTTAATGAATAATTCAGTTTGGACTGTGGCAATTTCATATCTTGGCCTAACATAATGATGCTATCATTCATATCGAGGAAATTGAACACGACGCCTGCGGAATCATTCAGCTGGAATATGGAAGAGGATTTAGGGCTTATCTTCCCATTTTTTATAATACCCCATTGCCCTTCTTGTATAAAGGTGGTATCTTTACCTTTATTGGCTCCCAGGTATGTCATAGACAACTGGTAGACACTGTCTCCATTGGCGGTCTGCCCCAATTCCAATACATATTGTATTCCTGCGACATCGGCTCCCGGTAGTATACCTTCGTATACGGCTATTGTCGCCGTATCGGGAACTAAGGAATCTGTCACCATTACTACTTCTGTCGTAGAGGCATTATTAGATTTGCCTGAACAAGATGCCATACTGACGATACCCAGCAAAGCAAAGAAATAAATCAATTTTTTCATACTACAATTTTTTTTATTTTCTATATCAAAAAGCCTGTTTCAATATTATATAACTCGACATCGGTCTTAAAGTCTGTCCAAATTTTCCCATAAAAATAATTAATTCAAGTCTTCTTTCCTTTTTTCTTTCGGTCTGTTTAGCTGTCTTCACTTGTCTAATAGCCTGATATCCTCGCAAAAACCGGAAAACAGTCTCAAAAGAAATTCCCAAAGCCGACCCGTGTAAAATCCAGACAGCCTCTTACAGCATATCCAAAACGGGCTTTACTTGTACCCACGTTTATAACAAACAAAAAGCCGATAAGTTTATTACTTACCGGCTTTTTTATATCTTAAAAAAAAGTCGCACCGAAGGATGTGATGAAACTCCGAATAACAGGATTTGAGTGCCCCCCTCCTTTGTAATCCACCGTGCTAAAAGCATACCTAAAGGCGTGGCCCGCCATTGGAGAAGAAAGCTTGTCTCGGCATTTCATATCAATTGATGAGTTTCCCAATCAACTGCGATGCGACTCTTTGCTTTTTTCCTTCTTTCGTATTACAAATATACAGAAATAAAGAATAAATGTCAAGTTTTTTCAAGAAAAAAAATGGGCTTTTTATCGGATAAAAAGCCCATTTTCATATATCTCGCTAATTGTAAGGTTCTTATTACTTTACCTTTTTTACAATAGCTTGGAAAGCTTCAGGATTGTTCATAGCCAAATCGGCGAGAACTTTACGATTGATTTCGATACCTGCTTTATGAAGAGCCCCCATCAATTTGGAATAAGACATTCCTTCGAGACGAGCGGCAGCATTGATACGCTGTATCCACAAAGCTCTGAAATTACGTTTTTTAGCCTTACGGTCACGATAAGCATAGGTAAGACCTTTTTCCCATGTATTTTTGGCTACGGTCCAAACATTTTTTCTTGCACCGAAATAACCTCTGGTTAATTTTAAAATTTTCTTTCTACGTGCTCTTGAAGCAACATGATTTACTGATCTTGGCATAGTTCTTTTTGTTTTGAATGTTAGCGTTACCGTCTCAGCGGTAATCTTTAAGCTAAAGTCATTCGGTTAATAAATCTTTAAAACTCGCTTTGTTTATTTTCGGCAATAAATTTTATCTTATGCACAAAAGTTCTTTTACATTTTTCACGTCAGCAGACGATACAACTGTGAAATGCGTAAGATTACGTTTTTGCTTTTTCGTTTTTTTAGTCAGAATGTGACTTTTAAAAGCGTGTTTTCTTTTAATTTTTCCTGATCCGGTAAGGGCGAACCTCTTTTTGGCACCGGAATTAGTTTTCAGTTTTGGCNTCATTTCTTTTTGGGTGACAGCATGATAATCATGCGTTTTCCCTCGAGTACAGGCAATTGCTCTACTTTACCATAATCTTCAAGATCATTTGCAAACCTAAGCAACAGTACTTCTCCTTGTTCCTTGAACAGTATCGAACGACCTTTAAAGAAGACATAGGCTTTCACCTTCGCTCCTTCTTCGAGGAAGCCTTTGGCGTGTTTCAGTTTAAAGTTGTAATCATGGTCATCGGTCTGAGGTCCGAAACGGATTTCCTTTACTACAACTTTAGTCGATTTCGCTTTCTGTTCTTTTAATCTTTTCTTTTGTTGGTACAGAAATTTCTGATAATCGGTAATCCGGCAAACTGGAGGTGCCGCATTTGGTGAAATTTCAACAAGGTCTAATCCTTGTTCGTCAGCAATACGTATAGCTTCCTGAATCGAATATATTCCCTGCTCTACGTTTTCACCGACCAAACGGACTTCTTTTGCTCTAATCCGTTCATTGATACGATACATGTCTTTCACCCCTTCTCCTTTTTTTACGGGTGCATTCTTTTTTACATCGTTTCCACTAAATGTGTTTTTTTTCTCCATTCAAATTACCATTGGTTTATCATTTTTTCTACCTCTTCGGTCAAAATCTCGGCAAAGGTAGTAATTTTCATCGAACCTTTATCACCTTCGCCCTGTTTTCTTACCGAAACTTCATTATTTTCTGCTTCCTTTTCACCGACAATCAGCAAATAAGGGATTCTCTTGAGCTCATTATCACGAATTTTACGTCCGATTTTCTCGTTCCGGTTGTCGATTGTCGTACGAATGTCTCTCATCTCAAGTTCTTGTGCAACTTTCTCGGCATAATCGTTGTATTTTTCGCTGATAGGCATGATTACCACCTGCTCGGGTGTGAGCCACAAAGGAAATTTTCCAGCAGTATGTTCTATCAATACGGCAACGAAGCGTTCCATAGAACCAAAGGGGGCACGGTGTATCATCACCGGGCGATGTTTCTGGTTGTCGCTACCCGTATATTCGAGTTCAAACCGCTCTGGCAAGTTATAGTCTACTTGTATCGTACCCAACTGCCAACGGCGTCCGATAGCATCTTTCACCATGAAGTCGAGTTTAGGTCCGTAGAAAGCTGCCTCTCCCAATTCTACTCGGGCATTCAGGCCTTTTTCTTTACAAGCTTCTACAATCGCCTGTTCTGCTTTTTCCCAGTTCTCATCCGAACCGATATACTTCTCTTTATTATTGGGGTCACGCAAAGATATTTGCGCTTCAAAATTTTTAAAGTCCAGTGCTTTGAAAATAATGAATATGATATCCATTACTTTCAAAAACTCGTCTTTTACCTGGTCGGGACGACAGAAGATATGCGCATCGTCCTGCGTAAAACTACGCACACGTGTGAGACCGTGCAACTCACCGCTTTGCTCGTAACGATACACCGTACCGAACTCTGCAAATCTCAAAGGCAGGTCTTTATATGACCGGGGTTGCCACTTGTATATCTCGCAGTGATGGGGACAATTCATGGGTTTGAGCAAATACTCTTCGTCTTCTTCCGGTGTATGTATGGGCTGGAAAGAGTCTTTTCCATATTTGGCATAGTGTCCTGAAGTGACATACAGCAGTTTGTTTCCGATATGCGGAGTCATTACTTGCTGGTATCCAAAACGGCGCTGTATTTTTTTCAAGAAATCTTCGAGACGCAAACGGAGAGCCGTCCCCTTAGGCAACCACATAGGCAAACCTTTGCCTACAGTTTCGGAGAACATAAACAGCTCCATTTCTTTTCCTATTTTACGATGGTCTCTTTTCTTGGCTTCTTCCAACAATGCCAGATATTCGTCAAGCATTTTTTTCTTGGGGAAGGTAATACCGTATACACGTGTCAACTGATGACGCTTCTCATCGCCTCTCCAATAGGCTCCGGCCAGAGAGGTTATCTTTACGGCTTTGATAGCAGAGGTGTTGGGCAAGTGCGGTCCACGACAAAGGTCGGTAAAGCTGCCTTGTGTATAGGTGGTTATGGTGCCGTCTTCAAGTTCACTGATAAGCTCTACTTTATATTCTTCTTTACGGTCTCCGAACATCTTCAAGGCATCGGCTTTGGATATTTCTTTCCGTACTATTTCTTCTTTTTTGGCAGCCAGCTCCATCATCTTGGCTTCTATGGCAGCGAAATCGCCTTCTTTAATAGGTGTTTCACCGGGATCTACGTCATAATAAAATCCGTTTTCTATTGCCGGACCGATACCAAACTTTATTCCGGGATAGAGTTCCTGCAAGGCTTCTGCCAAGAGGTGCGCCGATGAATGCCAAAAGGCATGTTTTCCTTCGGCATCGTCCCATTTAAACAGCTTTATCGCCGCGTCTTTTTCGATAGGACGCGACAGATCCCATTCGTTTCCATCGACAGTAGCAGCCAATACTTCCTGAGCTAAACGAGGACTGATACTTTCGGCTATCTGCATCGGAGTGGTTCCGGCTGCAAATTCTTTTACCGACTGGTCGGGAAAGGTTATTTTAATCATAACTTTAGTCTCCTTATATAATTTCCTTGTTTAGCAACAAAGAAACAAATCAAATAAGGGGATTGTTTCCCGTTGCTGTTAAAAATATTATAGTTTTCCTTTTACAAGGCTACAAATGTAGTAATTATTTTAAAGCTTGTCTAAATTTTCTAATAAAAAAGATTATACAACGGAACTTTTTGCTCCTTTTTCCGGTCTGCTTTTTTCGGTTACAGAGGGTGGTTGTTTTTTCTTTCCCTCTGTTGGAAATCTTTATTTCGCTGTTATATTAGCATAAGAAGACATCTTATTTTACTTATAAATGAAATATTAATTGTACCTTTGTACTGAAAAGAAATAGAGAATACGAGTAAAGCTAAATTGAGATTGGTAAAGGCAGCCGGAAGCTGAACGATATATTCCATTCGATTCTTGTCGGAAAACGAGAGCGAATTTGAATGTTTCTTCCGTCCGGGAAGAAAAATGAGCGACAGGGTATGCACCTTGCCTGTCTTGAAACCACGTCTGCGCCCCTATTGCATGAGGTTGTCAGATAAGATTTTCATATTTAGTAACGGTAGAGTAAAAGCCACGCAAACTTACAACGAAGATGACACGCTGAAAGGTTACGTTATTACCCTTCAATATTTTGACAGGCCCATAACAGAGGGTGTTAAAAACGGGTCTATATTGGTAACGGAGAGTACAATAGAGACAGAAAATACCTTTGATATATGAAAACGATAAAGGCTTTTTTTGATGATTACTCAAGATAATAGGGGAAATAAAAATCAATACAGAACTATAACTTATGAAAAATAAAGTCCTATTTATTCTGCTATCCTTCCCTCTGTGCTTTTCTATGATTGCAATATCCCAACATGTACATAGAGAAAACGGTTGGTATCATGTAATAGACAAAGATAGCCTATCAATAGAGCCTATTTTGGCTGTCAATGATTTTGCTACTTTAAGGTTAGATACAAGTAATTTAGGGCAATATGTTATTTTCGGACAAATAAGCCAACATAAAATCAAGAAATGGGCTTCTGAAACAGAAAAAGCTATCGGTAAACAAATTGCATTTGTTTTCAATGATTCTATAATAACTACACCTCAAGTAAACGCCAAGATTGAGAGTGGTGCTTTCGTAATAACATCTCCATTTGACAAAAAATTACCCCAACTATACAAACAGATTATTGAGAATACAAATAAGAACAGGCATATCAGTGAAACTAAAAGTGCTACAGAAATAAGTATTGTATCTCCCCCAAATGATAGTATAGTTCAAAAAGTAAAGGTTAAGACTATCAAAGAATATGTGAATGATAATGACTTTATTGAAATAATTCCAGATGTATATGCAAATCAGACATCACATTCTTCTGTTTCGACAGAAGAACAAAAGAATTTGGAAAATCAAATGGTTGCTGCTACTTATCGTTTTTATAAACATTGTACTCAAGACGATAAAGGACGTATTTTTTGCAATTTAACTTGTGGTAAGGATATAAACATATCAGAAGAGTTGTTTCAAAGAAAAATGAAAGATATTGAGGAAACTAATAAATTTGTAGAAAAACATCTAAAGGCTGGCACTAAATATCGTGTAGGGATTATAGATGAAAAGTATTTGAATAGTCTTTTAAATTATGAAGCAAAATGAACCCTATATGAACTAAAGGCATAGATATTTTTTTTGTAGTATCTTTTGGCTTTATTACTCCCTATTATCAGAATTTCAATATATCATTTAATTCGCAGATAATTATGGAAACTCTCACTAATGATTGACTGATACCTCCTTGATGTACTAAGCTCGTCTTCTATAATCTGCACCTCGCAATATTTCATCTCAAGCCGCGCGACTCATCGTAACACACCCCTTGGTCCCCTCTCGAGAGGGGAATTCCAATACACTAAACTACTAATTATCAAATAAAAATAGCATCTAAATCTCCCCTCTAGAGAGGGGCGGGGGTGTGTGACGCCCAAACACAGATTCCTAAAATCAAAAACTCCCTCTAATGATTGACTGATACCTCCTCGATGTACTAAGCTCGTCTTCTATAATCTGCATCTTACAATATTTCATCTCAAGCCACGCGACTCATCGTAACACACCCCTTAATCCCCTCTCGAGAGGGGAAATATTATTAAACATTTCATTACCAAGAAGAAAAAAAATCTCAACCTCCCCTCTCAAGAGGAGAATATTCCATTATAACTATCTCATTTTCTAAAAAAATGAGTTAAGTAACATTTATAATTTCTAAAGAAATTTTCCAAGTCGCTGCCTTGAGGTAAATTCAGACCGGGTCTCAATCGCTCAGGCGTTTTATAATGTTATAGGAGGACACAATTCCCAGCTCTCCGGCTTTGCTCAAATCGTCTATTCCTTTTTGGGTTTCACCCAAGAAGACGTAAACTAATCCGCGGTTGAAATAGGCATCGGCAAAATCGGGTTTGAGGCGTATGGCTTCGTTGTAATCGGTCAATGCAGCCCGGAAGTCTTTTTGTGCACAGCGTACATTGGCCCGGTTAAAGTAGGCATATACGAATGTGGGCGACATCTCGATAACCTTATCGTAGTCGCGCAGCACCATTTCGTATTCCATAGAAAGGGCTTTGCTTTGTTTTCCGGGTGCCATAGAAGTCCCCATTTCCATACCGGGCAAGGGCTTCGGGGCTGAAAATCCGGAGGCAGGCGAGGTTATGGAGAGGTCGGACTGCGTCGCTGCTTCGCTCGACATGTTATATTCGATTTGCTTAAACCGTACTGCTGCCCGGTTGAAATAGGCGAACATAAAGTTATCACTCAACATAACCACACGGTTCAGGTCTTCGATAGAGCTGGCAAAATCCTGTACAAGCATATAGTCGAGGGCGCGACAGAAATAGGGAACCGGATTTTGAGGGTTTATTTCTATCAGTTTGGAATAGTCGTTCAACGAATTGAAGTGTTTTTCGATTTGGTCGGTTGTCAGGGATACTTCCGAGTTGGTTATCAACAGCTTCATTGGTAAAATACCGGTACGGTTGAGCTCGTCAAGTTCTTTGGAATAACGGACATTGGAGCGTACCTTGTCTTCTTTTTCATAATAAGAGAAGACAAAGGAGGGTTCTATTTCTATCTTTATGTTTTTATCTTGTACGCGACCTCGTATTTCGTCTTTGTACTTGCTTTTGATATCGGTATTGTCAGCCACCAAGAGCCGGTCGAATTTGTTTATGTTCTTGTCCGATTCTTTTCGGGTCTTGTCATTGTCTTCGGCCGTTTGGGTATCTTCTTCGTCATCTCCACCGCTATGTTTGCCCAACCCTACCCCGGTTTTCTTCTGCTGCTCATACAGGGCAATGGCTTTTTTATAGTCTTTTTCACCTCCTGCGGTGTCGTTTATTTTGCGTTTGGCTTCGGAACGGGCAAAATATCCGCTTGAGAAATCGGGATAGTGAGCAAGCACTTTATCGTAATCTCTGATGGCTGCCCTGTAATTTCCCAACTGGTCATAGAGTATGGCTCTGTTATATATGGCAAAGAAGTTGTCGGGCTCGTACTTCAATACGAACGAGAAATCTTCTATCGCTTTGTTACGCTCTCCGACTTGCATCCTCAGCAATCCGCGGTTGTAATGTGCCATCAGGTTATTGGCGTCGAGTTCTATTACGCGGTCGTAATCGTCCATTGTTCCTCTCAAGTCGTCCATATAGTAACGTATGATACCGCGATTGAGATAGTAGGATGTCATATTGGGGTCGAGTTTCAGTGCCTGATTCATATCGTCCAGTGCGCTCTGATAGTCTTTTCCGTACTGGAATTTTATAATCGCCCTCTGTGCATAGGCATACGAGAGGTGCTTGTCGAGCTCTATCGCCTTATCCATATCGGCCAATGCCTTCAGTGTGTCCTTTTTTTCCAGCCAGAACTGGGAACGGCTCAAATAGGCGTTGTAATATGAGGGATGCTTCTTTATCAGCTCGGCAAAGCTGGCTTCGGCATCGTCATACTTCTTTAACTGGACTTCTGCAATCGCCTTATTTCCCAAGAAAGTACGGTCTTCGGGGGCATATTTCAAGCCTTCGTTATAGTCATCGATGGCACCTTGATAGTTTCCCAGGTTTTGGCGGGCTATGCCTCTTACCTGATAGGCTCCTATGATAAAGGGATTGCGTTCTATACATTTGTCACAGTCTTCTTCGGCTCCTTTATAGTCTTCGAGGCTGAGTTTGGCAACGGCTCTATAAAAATAGGGGTCGGCCAGATAGGGCTTCACTTTGATTACTTGATTGAAGTACTGTATCGATAGTATATAATCTTCAAAATAGAGAGCATTGCGTCCGATATTCATCACTCTATCGGTGTTTATCTGTGCCGACACTCCGGTAATCGACAAAATGAGCAGTACCAGACTCAAAAATATTTTTTTATACATAAATGCCTTGAAATTCCTGATTCTTATAGTGAATGCACAAAAGTAAAGAATTTATGCTATATAGTTTCATTCTGTAATTATATTTTATAAGTTTTTCTTTCTTATAACGAAAAAAGAGGGGTAATAAAGGGATTTTATTTCCTTTTTACCGGAGAAAGTTTTCTTTTTTTATTCTCTTTTGTATTATAAGATTTCCTTAAAAAAGGGAATTTGCAGATTATCTCCGTTATTTGGCTTTCCATAAAGGCATTCTCTTTCCAACAAATTATCGAGTATTTGTCAATCACAGAGCTCTTCTCCTGAATTTTATTTATATTTATAGGATGGGCTTGGCAGAGGCAAACTTTAAAAACTGTGTTTTTCGTTTGCCTCTGCGCTCGCCTTTCGCTATATTTGTCCTCCGGACTCTACAACGAATAAAAAAACAGGGGCATAATCCTTTAACAACAATATATGATGAAAAACAAAATTTTTATGTGTTTTATATGGATAACGGCAATTTCTACCGGTATCTCTTCATTGCATGCACAAGTATATCCCGTACGGCCAAAATTGTCTGACCCAAATTCTTTTTCTATCATTGTACTTCCGGATCCTCAAAGTTATAATAAATATGATGCCAACCAGCCTTTGTTTGAATTACAAACGGCCTGGATAGCTAATAACATCGATAACCTGCAGATTAAGAGTGCACTTTGTACCGGTGATCTTGTAGAGCAAAACGACTGTCTTATTCCTAACGGGATAAACGGAAACCAGACAAGTACCGAACAATGGGAAGCCGCATCAA
This sequence comes from Gabonia massiliensis, assembly GCF_001403595.1. NCBI lineage: Bacteria > Pseudomonadati > Bacteroidota > Bacteroidia > Bacteroidales > Porphyromonadaceae > Gabonia > Gabonia massiliensis. The sequence goes on from NZ_LN877938.1 coordinate 500,796, forward strand.
GGGCATTCCGCCGTCTTGACAATAAACTTCCGTATGTGCTTTGTACCGGTAACCATGATTATGGCTATGTTTCGGCTGAGTGCCGACGTAGTTACTTCCACGATTATTTTCCTGTCGAGAGAAACAGTTGCTGGAGAAAATCTTTAGTCTCTGTCGGGCTAAACGCAGACAGTATTCCTACGTTGGAGAATGCGGCTTATGAGCTGGATACGGATACTTGGGGAAAACTTTTAGTCATTTCCATCGAGTTTGCTCCTCGTGATGAAGCTATTGTATGGGCAAAGTCTATTGCCAATGATGAGAGGTACAAAAATCATAAAGTGATTTTGCTCACACATTCATATCTTACTGCTAATGCCAAACGACGCGAAAAAGAGAAATATAAAATAGCTCCGGCCAATTATGGGAAAGCTATATGGGAAAAACTGGTTTATCCTTCCCCAAATATCGGAATGGTGATATGCGGACATGCTTGTGCCATTGTCGACTATGAAAATCAGGTCAGTTTCCGCACGGATAAGAATATTGCCGGTAAAAATGTCGCACAGATGATGTTCAACGCCCAGACCGCAGACGGTGAGTGGTGTGGCAATGGAGGAGATGGATGGCTCCGTATCCTAGAATTTCTTCCGGACGGAAAGACAATTAAGGTACGTACCTTTTCTCCCCTGTTTGCTCTTTCCAAGTTGACATCCGACAAGGCCTGGAGAAATGCTCCTTACGACCAATTCGATATTACTTTCGAATAATTATATTGCGATTACGAATATACTATATATAGAGACAAGGAGGACATCGGGATATATTCGGATGTCCTCCTATCATTAAAGGGCCTAACATCTATATACCTAATCACACACCTATGCTCACCAGTTTTTTAGCGATTATCTCCCCGTTCTTCAAAACGACTCTAACGATATAGACGCCCGATGTATAGGAAGCCGTGTCTATTTCCGCTTCGCAATCCGATACTTTATTTACTGATAATATTCCTCCTGACAAGGAATACAATGCAACGGTGTCTATTTCCGTTTCCGAGGAGATATGTACTTTGTTTCCTATCCGAGCAATGGCAAGCGCATCTGTCCCGACCGTTGTTTCTTCAATCGACACGTCTACTTTTTTTTTAGATATGCGATAGACTCTTACGTCTTGTTTGGGGACATCATAGGTAAATCCCGTGCTTGTGAAGGAGACGGTTTTGCCTTCCCATAATTCTTTTATTTCCGATACATTGTCGGGGTGTACTCCTATACGGGCGAAATCGATGGTTGCGTTCTGGGCGTCTTTGTATGCAAATACGGCTACGTATACCGAGGCGGATGTCTCATACATGAACAGCTTCTCGGAACCGTCTTCAGCATACTTGTCGGCATATACATAATCTGCTCCCAACACGCTGGCTGTCGTCCCTTCATGTCCGTTTATGGGATAAAAGGCACCACAGAGTCTTACCATTTCATTGATGTCCGTATTCGTCAAGAGTTTCAATGCTCTTTCTCTCGATAGTCCGGGATTTCCCACGACAGTCCCATTACCGTCTTTACAATTGTCGCTGAAGTTATCACCTACCATATAGGCTCCTGTAATGGCTCCCGAAGTCAGGCGTATGCGATTGGTTCCTTCTGAGAACTCTACTACCGATTTTACATTCTGGTTACTATCGTAATCTACTCCAATCATCACCAAATGGTCGGGGTCATTGACGGTGTACAACTTGTCTGTCCACCAGCCATAAGAGGTAGCATTGAGCACATACTGGGCATTGGGTACGCTCCCCCATGCGTCACAAGTGGTGCGACGGCCTGTGGTGTACTGGTAAGGGAACATCGGAGACATCGCCAGTACGGTATAGGCTCCCGGCATCTTTTGCTGGATGTATTCGTACATTTGTTTCATAAAGTAGTTATAGGCTTGCACTCCGGTAGTAATGTCTTGTACATAGTAACTGTCTCCCTCACAGATACCGCAGTCCATAAAATCAATCTTGATGTAATTGAACCCTAATTTGGCATAGTTGATAATCGAATATTTCATGGCGGCTATCGTCCCCGGATGGGTGGGGTCTACACATAAAGCTCCGTTTGCCGGATTTTTGTATTCTTCACCGTTGACTTTCAGCAATATGTCTTTTACTTTATAGGGGCAATTGGGGTACAGCGGACTTTCCCGATTTTCCCAGTCCCAACGGCATAGAAAACCGGCATAGGCTCCGATAAGCCCGTTTTTTTCTTTGCAATGTGTGGCCAGAGAGCTCAGTTCTTCATTATTCATATTGTCATTGTACCATGCGTCAAGGCTGAGTATGGTACGTCCTTTTTCGTCCACGAATCCGGCGTTTTTGAAGACATCTTGCGAGAGAAAATCGGCTACGTCCATACATCCCTGATAGTTGATTCGTGTCTGCATAGCACCCCAACTGCTCCAACCGAAAGGGTCGCCTCCTTCCCACGGGGCCGGCGGGGCAACCAATGTATTGGCATGGGCAAAAGCGTCCATTCCTTTACGCCAGTCATCGTAGAGCCCTATCATAAAAAGTGCCGAGCGGACTTCTGCCCCTGTTACTTTTCCATGCGGAAGGGCATCGCGCGTGGTAGACTGATTGGTATATCCCGACAGGCATTTGAAATAGTCGACTGTTCCGGTCGCCAGAGCATGCACGACAACAGCGCTTTTCCATGTGTCGTGTTCTACCGAACCGGCTATCAATCCTTTACGCGACTGGGCGGAATAGATGGCTGTGGCTTCGTGCGATGAGGTGGTCTCCCCTCCGAATTTGCGGGCTGCATAACGGGAAAATCCGTCATTGTCCCAAGGTACATATAATATACGGTTACTGTCGTCTTTGGCGAGGAATGTCGAGGACGACTGGCTCATCAAGGGTATGAGCTGGTTACTGGATACGGCTTCTGTATCCTTGATTGTAACGCGCACCAAGAAATAGGGATAGTTGTCATAAAAATAAAAGTCTTGTATCAGATGTGTGTTTCCTGAGAAGGAATAGTCCAGAGAGACTTTCTCGCCTGAACCGAAATTGTCCGAAAGGTCTGACCGTACAAGCTCTACACCGGTACAGTCATCGGTATTCAGCGTTGTCTCTTCTGTTCCGGACGCTTTGTTGTACTTGACCGATGCGTATGTGCCGGTGAGTACTGTTGCATCATTGCAGGCGATATCTATCTTTTTCGTATCTTCTTTCAGTATCATTTTCCAATCGCCACCGGAAAATTCGATGTCGCCTGCATAGGACGATATTCCCAAGCTACAGCTTAATAATAGTAAAAAAAGTTTTTTCCTGTTCATTTTTTTTCTTTGTTTTTATGGCTTTCGTTTCTCATTTTGCGCTTTCGTCCCCCCACCTGCTTTTCCCAGCAAAGGCGCGTAACTAAAGTAAATTGCCCGACCGAATAGCAAATCGGTCGGGCAACCTTAAAAACTGTCTGAATCGATTCTCATTATTGTAAAAAACTTATCAAACAGTCAATTCCACACATATATGGGTTAATGCCTATTTTTAAAGTTTTACGACCTTATACGTTTTTCCGGCCACTTTTACCAGATAGATACCGTTTGCATTCACGGGCAACAACTGATTGGTGACTCCGGTTGCAACGGACTGTCCTCCTATGGTATATACGTCTACTTCCATTTCATCCGTACTGCTTACCAATATTCCATTTCCCAAGGCTTTTACAACGATGTTTCCGGCTACTGTTTTTTCAACGCCCACTTCATCTGAAACAGTAGCATTGACAGTGGCAAATTCGCTGGATTGATAGGTATGGTTTACGGCCGATACTTTTACGGTATATTCACCTTTAGGTAATGCCATAGAGTATGAATGTGAACGTACCAATGTCGCAAACTCGGGATATGAGGTCAGTTTTCCGTTATCCAATGCCGAAGTCGTGAATGCAACCAGCTTTCCGTCGGCATCGGTGATATGTATATTGTAATATGTCAGATATTCTTCGTTGTTGTCGTCGTTCCAGGTGATTGTCAATACCCCATTGCTTACGCTTGTTGCCAAGTCGGTAGGTGCAACCGGGGCTTCAGACACGTCTTCTCCCCTCTCGTTCAGCCAAACATTGGTGTGGTCAGGGTATCCTCCTTCTATCATATCGAACTGTCCGTCTCCATTGAAATCACCTACTGCAAAGTTTCCGAAATCGAAACCGGCACCGGTCGTAATGTCACCTGTACCTTGATGAGAGAATTCGTCATCTATAACAAATTGGCTTTGAGACCTTTTGTAAGTTGCCAAGAATGTGTTCCAACCACAATCATTGTTCCAACCGTGATAGAGCAAATCGGCATATCCGTCTCCGTTAAAATCGGCCATAAAGACTTGTGCTGCCGATACGGGAGCCAAACCTGTCTCGGATTCTAATTTCTCGGTAAACGTGAAGGGGGCTTCTGCTCCATTGTTTATCAGTATAGAGGCCAGCTTGCGTCCTCCTGCTTCTCCCCTGTCATCGGCATTGGGTGTACCCAAATTGATAATATCCAGATAACCGTCTTTGTTGATGTCGACCAGTTTCAATTGATTTTCATATATCCGGTATATATTGGATTTGGCATAGTCTTCGGTTACATCCTGAAATTCTCCGTTCTGCAAGTTGCGGTAAGTACGGAATTCGATTCCTCTGTCATCGGAATAACCGGTGCAAATAATATCGAGCCAGCCGTCGTTGTCAAGGTCGGCAAAAGCTACCGAGCCATGCGACATGGGCTTGAATTGTTTGCTGGGTACCTCGGTAGGCAATCCTAACTCATCCATAACATACAGTCCCAAATCATAGGTGTCGCCCTCTTTCATGTTGGCCACCAACTGTTTCTCGAATCCTTGCCCTGCCAGATTTTTATACAGGTAGACAAAGCGCTTGTGTCCGTCTTCCATACCTGTCATGAGTATGTCTATGTACCCGTCCTTGTCGTAGTCACCAAAAGCTACAGACCCTTTTTGGCCTTCATTTACTTTTTGCTTGCAACTCTCGTCACCACAAGGAACAGGCAAGTCAAGACCTTCCATTCTCTTGAACTTATAATCTCCGTCAGGTCCTAAATTGATATATACTTCCGTGGCTTTACGATTTTCTTCGGGGTTATAGAAGGCAGCCGAAGGCATCCATCCATAGTCGCTTTCGTAAGGCCGTACAATAAAGAGGTCGAGATAACCATCGTTGTTGAAATCTACAAAAGAGGCCTCCGAATATACGGCACTGGGTACTCCCGAGAGCATAATGTACTGCTCGTCTCTGTCGGTCGACGGCTTTTCGAACGATTCATTGTTTATATTCTTATACAAGAATCCGTAAGGCCAGTATCCGTCCTGATTGCCCGAACCGTCTTCCTTGGGGACAAATCCTGTATTGGAAAGCCCGCAATTGTAAAAATCCATAAACCCGTCGTTATTATAATCTCCCAGACAATAACCGGGACGGTCGAGCTGGTATAGACTTGAGCTCCATTCTGCTTTGGCAAAGCCCGGAACGGTTTGTGCCGAGGCCTCTGCACCCGCAAATAATGCCGATGCTAAAATAAGGGCTTTCGGTGTAAAGTTTTTCATGTTTGTCAGTGTTTTTAAGTTAAAAAAATCCTATAATTTGTTTGTTGTCTTTTTTGAAAAGTTTTTGCGAATTCACATAAGCAAAATTAGACGAGTTGTCGCATTCTCAATAATACGAATACGTCAAATACTGGTGCAAATGTCGCAATTGTACTTTTGTAAGTCCGGGAAACGACATTTTTGTCATTTCCCGGACAGTTTCGATTATTTCATGTACCAGTTGTCTATGGTCATCAGCCGGGCTTTGGCCGCTGCCGGGTCGGGGAAGCGCACAGATACTTTATCTGCCATCAGTTCGGGATGGTTGCTGCGATGGTGCGATATGCGCAAGAGGTCAAAGAACCGGTTTCCTTCGAATGATGTCTCGGCTGCCAGTTCGTCGAGAATACAGTCTTCGACAAACAGTATAGAGTCTTCGCGGGTAGGAAGTGCGGGAATTACATATTCGGTCTTATCCAGATTTACGCCCTGTCCGCGTCCGCGCATAGCTGTAGGGATATTCGAGTCGAACGTGCTGTTGAATTGTATGTATGTTTCTTTTGCTGCTACTTCGGCCGGATTCACAATAGTTGCCGAGTCTACGACTTCTTGCCTGAGCCCGTGTTTGAGTACGGCGAATGCAAGGGAGGGTTTTCCTGCGCGGTTTACGGCTTCGGCATATCTCAGGTAAAGATGGGGTATGCGGTATATGGGTATGGCTATCGGGTAATAGAGCATACCCACTTCTTCATTCTCAGGATCCCAACCCGACTCCGAGGAGGTAATGGCCCGGCTGTATTTCACAATGATATTTTTCACACCGGTAGTTCCAAAAACCAGAGGGCCGAAACTGCCCGGACTCGATACACTGGGAGATTTGGCTACGCCCCGCAAGTCTCCGCTCAAGTAAGCATCTATCTTGGTAGAGCCTTTGTTTATGTCTGAGAAGAAATACATGGATGCGTTCATTTTCTCGACAAATGATTCTTCAGGAACCAATACCGGCCGGGCATTGTACGAGAGACGGAAAAGCGAGGTATGATAGTCACGAGCATCGGTACTATAAGCTATCATAGACATTATTTCCCCGATGTAGGTCGAAGTATGTCCTGTCGTGGCGGAGGAACGATTGCGGTCGTCCCAGAAGGTGCAGTAAATCTTGTTCAGCGTGTAGTATTGTTTTTCCATCAGGTCATGATACATGACAGCGGCTTGTGTATAGTTGTTCTGATAGAGGTACATGTCCCCCAAAAGCATCCTGACCGGGATAAAAAAGCATCTTGAATTCCAGCCATCGATGCTTCCGTAATCGAGGGGGCGGACATCAATATAGGGTAATAAATCGGGTATCAGCTTGTCTATCAACTGCTCCATATTTAATGCCGGATATTGCTGCATGGATGTTTCGAGATTTAAAATGGGTTCGGTATAGTAATATGCCGTTCCGAATATCTGGGCTATCTGCAAGTATGTCCATGCCCGGATCGTCTTGATTGCGGCAAACTCGGGCAACATAATCTTGTCCTGATAGTTTGTCAAGGTAGTATCCATACGGGCTATTGCATAATTACAGTTGTTTATGATGCTGTAATAGTCTACTTTGTCAGCGTATTCGTTGTCGGCTGTAAATTGCAGCTGAGATATTTCTTTCAACGATACGGAGGCTTTGTCTGTCAGTGCCATCAAATCGCCCCGCAGTTCTCCTAAAAGTACGTACCTCTCTCCTATTTTTTGTAATTGGGAGAGTATGCCCATTACCGAGTACAAGGAATCGTTGGGGTTTTTAAGATTTCCTTCCCTGTCAAAGGCATAGTCGGTGGATTCTGTATCGAGCATATCTTCACATGAGGTGGAAGATATTGCCAACAAGGATACCAGAAATATATATATGAAAGCTCGTATGTTATTTGTCCTTATTTTCATAATTACTTTTATTTATGTGTTTACAAATTGATTTTCACTCCTAAATTGAACGAGCGGGACAGAGGTATCATACCGGCATCTATACCTTGATAGAGTACCGACGAACTATATGAGAACTCGGGGTCACTACCCAGATATTTGGTCAGGGTGCATACGTTGTTTACCGAAGCCCAGACGGACAGTCCTTGTATAAATGTGGTTCTTACAGGGATTTTGTAAGATACGGACAAGGATTTGAAACGCAGATAAGAGGCGTCTTCTATCCATCTGTCCGAGAACCGGGCATTTCCCATGGGATCGCCATAGGTAGCTTTCGGGATATCTGTTTCTTGCCCGTTTACAACCCAGCGGTTCTGCATTGCTGTAGACTGGTTTATCAGGCTGCTTCCGGATTCCAGATTTGCACGCAAGGCATTGTAAGCGTCGTTTCCGTAAGAATAGGTAAACAGGGCTCCTATCGTAAGGCCTTTATAGGAGAAGTTGAAATTGAAATTACCATAAAAATCGGGATTAGGGTCACCGATTATCTGACGGTCTTTGCTGTCGATAATGTGGTCTCCGTTTACATCTTCGAAGTGCATATCTCCAGCTTCAAAGGGGATTAGTTCACCGGTATTGGATTTCACGGAAAGCCCGGCTTCTTTTGCTTGGGCTACGTCCTTGAACACTCCTTTTGTCTTGTATCCGTAGAATACTCCGGCGGGCTGTCCTACTGCCGTCAATATTTCTCCTCCTGCGATAGAGGTGGTATACGAGCCGTTTGCCAAGGAGGTTACTTTATTTTTATATTTCCCAATCATGGCTCCAAAGTCGAGTTTCCAATCTTTGCGGTCTATGATACGAAGGTTGGTTGTTATTTCGAATCCTTTGTTTTCGAGCTCTCCGTCATTGCTCCAGAAATATTTCACTCCGGCTACGTCGTCCAATTGTTTACGGGTGAGCAGGTCTTGGGTTCTGGAGGTGTAAAAATCGGCATTTACTGACCAACGGTTGTCGAACATGCAGAAGTCTAACCCGACTTTTGCCATGGAGGTGCTCTCCCACTTCAGTTTCTCATTTCCGATATTGGCCAAGGTAAGCCCGTAGGCATTTCCGAAAAAATGAGTGGACTGGAAATATGAATTGCGGGCGTAGTCGATAATATTGTCATTGCCTGAAAGAGTATAGTTCAGCCGCAGTTTCAGGAAGTTGATGAAATCTACATTTTTCATAAATGATTCCGATGATATTATCCATGCGGCAGAGACGGAGGGGAAGAGTCCCCAGGGTACCCCTCCGATTTTCAAGGCGTCGGCCTTGCGCCCGAAACGGGATGATGATTCCATAGCTGCCGAGACATTGAATATGTAGCGGTTATAGAGGGCATAATCTCCGTTCAGATACCAGGATATGGTACGCTGGTGCAGATTCTGCCCGCTCATATAACGCAAGGACGAGGAGGCGTTTTCGAGTCCCGAGAGATAGTCTGACCCGGTATTGTATCCTTTGCCGAAAGTATAGTCGTATATGTCATTGTAGAACCGGTACCCCGCAAATACTTGCAACTTGTTTACGGCATCTTTCAATATGTCGTATGTAGCCCGAAAGTCGATTGTGGCGGAAACTTCTTTTCCTTGTAAATTGCGCACTTGATTCAACGCTGTGGCATATACCTCGCCCAAGTCATTGTATAGGGGTACGTCCGACACGCCTTTATCGGGAATAAATGCTCTTTCTTTTTCTTTGTCCCAGGAGTATCCGAAGAGGAGGCTCAGCTCAAGTTTGTCCATCAACCGGTAAGTGGGCCTGGCGTTGGCATTGAAGCGATATTTCTTTATGTTGGCCGTATTGTTGAGTATCGCCAACGGATTGCCTATGTTCAACTCATCGGTATCGCTCAACCGGGCAGTCAGATTGCCGTCGGTGTCGTACTGGTAGGGATGATAGAGGGGCGATTTTATCAGGGAAAGATACAGGGGCGAACTCACCTCATCCAGTCCTGATGTTACCTGATGGTTTACGGTCTGCGCAAAGGCTATATCCAAGGCTACTTTGAAATTTTTCGCCAGGTTGATGTCCGAATTGAAACGGACATTGAGCCGGTTGAAACCGGTATTGTCCAGATTTCCGTCGTTCTTGGTGTATCCCATCGAAAAACTGTACAAGGCTATGTTATCTCCTCCGCGTACATTGACTCCATAGTTCTGCGAGAAAGCACCTTTTTTGATTTGGTCGAACCAGTCTGTCTGGTTGTGGCTGCTCTTGTAATATGTACGGGTAGGATCATCGTCGAGGAACTGCAAGCGGTCGGCATCTACATCCATACCCCGTATCATGTCGGAGGCATACAGCCTGAATGCCTTTGCATCCATTACGGGAATGGTCTTGAAGGGCGTGCGATATCCCATATTTATAAAAGCTTCTATTTCGGTGGCCATATCGCGGCTTCGCTTGGTATCGATAATGACTACTCCATTGGCTCCTTTACTTCCATAGATGGCTGTCGCGTCTTTCAATACAGTAATTTTTTCTATATCATTGGGTTCTATCAGAGCCAAGGGATTATTGGTAAAACCGTCGACTGCCGAATAAGCATTTTCCTGCATCTGCCAGATAATGCCATCGACAATGAACAGGGGCTGTGCAGAGGCATTCAACGAGTTGAGTCCTCGCGAAAAAATCGTGCTGCCGCTCCCGGGAATACCCGACTGGGAGAGTACGCGGAGCTGCCCGTTGAGCCTGGCTGTGATGTCTTCGTTTATGGCCGTAATTCCTGTCGAGAAACGGGTTACGGAATTGGCCCCGTTGGGCAAAAAAACGGTCTCGTCATAAAATGCTTTACCGTTATCTTCGAGGATGCGTATTTCTATATTATGGCGTCCTTTGACAGGTACAATCTGGTCATGGAATCCGGGTGCTTCTACCGAAAGTGTCACTCTGCCGTCGGGCAGGTCGATTCTGAACTCACCTTTTTCGTCGGACATGGCTGTGATACGGGTATTTACCGCACTGACGCGCACCCCGGCAAAACCTTGTCCTGTGGCATTGTTGACGACTCGTCCGGTAACGGTAAAGGTATTTTCAGTATTTTTCCGGAATTCGGGAACAGAATCCTGAGCGGGAAGATTGACTGCTACCCCAGATAGGGAATACCATGCCAGACATGTCGCAAAAGCAATTGATTTCCACATAGAGATATATGTTATATGATTATTTTTGATTTTCTGCTTCTTCATTGTTTTTGACTCCTATCTTTTTTAGTTTACCGGAACAAATCTGATTTTATCGATACGGAATTTCGCCACGTTTTTCGAAGTCTTCTCCGCATATACTGTGAGGGTCGTGGTTACTTTGGCATCGGCGGCTGTATGTGAGGTCTCGGACCACCACAGATTGTCATAGTAGTTGGCTACTGGCATGGTGACACCGGTAAAGGCCGTTGCCCGGACTTTTTCCGTTCCGGTAACGGTGGCTCTCTTTCCGTCGGAAGTTTTGGTACGGCCGTTGGTATTCATATACTCCAGTTCAAATTCGACTTGGGCTCTTTCTGTTTCAAATTCTTCTCCGTCCACTATCGGGGGAACGAAGTCTACATAGACTTCATATTTGCCCGAGAGTATATTGGGAATCTGGAATGAAACGGATGCTTGGTCCGAACCGGTCACTTCCAGATAGCTGTTGTTGCTGACATCGGTAAAGTTGTCGCCCACGGAAACAGTACGGACGAATGCCGTAGATGAGCCGTTGACCGTACGACCGTCTTCGTCTTCGCACTCGATAACGATTTCGGGATTCCATGTGTCGAGCGGCTCATAATTAAGCGCCGATGTCGTATATATGTTTCCATTGGAGCCTTTGATAAAGGTTGTTCCGGCAAAAAGGGAAGGTACATTGTGGGTAACCGTACCGGTGGTAGACACGAGAGAATCGTACTGTGCAAAAGGTTCTTCGACAAGTTTACGGTATACAAGGCTGTTGACAATGGCCAGCGAGGTCTGTACTTTTTGCAGCGAGTCGGCATACTCCTGCCCGTTATGGGTAGGGGCTTTGAAGTAAGGGGCTATCTGTTCGTAAGCTTTGTCCCAAGCTCTGTTGTCGGGCAAGAGCATGGTATAAGTAGAATCTTCATCTTGTACATATCCTATACCGTAGATTGACTCCAACAAGGGGTTATAGTCTATGTAGACGATTTCGAGTGATGTGCTCAGCTCTTCCGATACGACTTTTTCATTGAAAGAGGAAATGAAATCGTACAGTTTGGAATAGTCCGAATGTGTCTGTGCGTATTCGTAGAGATTATAGGAATAAGGTATAACTTCCGAGACGGTGTGAAGTATCCCGTTCGATGCCAAACGGTCTTTTTGCAACAGGGTCGCGCTCCCAAAAGTGAGTGTGCCGTCGCTGGCATACATCAGCCTCTTGCCGTTCAGCATAACGACACTTTCATCGACCGGCATGGCGGTGGAGTTGCTATACCGGGCTATATGGTTGTTGACGATACGCAGCAGCTCTTCTTTATCGTTCATATCTATGCCCGACAAAGCATCATTTACCGGGGCCCAAACGGTATATGTCTGCGTAGAGGTCAGCAGAGAGTCGTACCCGGTCGCTTCCACGACTTTCACAAATGAAGCGAGGGATGCTTCGCTCCGGATTATTTCCCACAGATTTTCATCGGGCAAGTTTTCCGAACGGTCGAAATGCGAATCCCAATCGTCTTTGCAGGAAACGAATATTGCGGCTAACAACAAGACGATTCCCGGCCATATACTTGATATACGATTTTTCATATTATATCTGTTTTCTGTTATATGTACTGTGTATTAGTTAATATCTTCCGTTTCGATAAGGTTGGTAGGGATATATTCGATGTAATCGAGATGGAATTCCCGGTCGTTTGTCTCCACATTTTTTACCCTGAAATAGTGGGGTGCATATTCCTGGAAAGAGAACGTCCCGATGACGATACGCAGGGAGTAGGAATCGTCGCGCAATGTCTTGGGCCCGTTCAAGGAATATACAGAGGCGGGGGCTTTCATGTATCCTCTGTTGCGCATCGCCTTATCATTTTCGCTACCGTTATCGGCTGTTTCCGAATCGGCCACCCACCCTACTCCGGGGTCGGTACCGATTGTCCTCAGGTTTACAGGTATACCCTGTATATCGCCGTCGATAAAGAGTTGTGCGATTCCCCTCCAGCTTTCGGCACGATATCCCAAACGGATTTCATAGGAACCCGGCGGTACGGGCAACAGCCGCAATGTAAAGTCGTACCATCCGGTGAATATCATTTCGTCGGCCTGATGATTGGTCCAGCTTTCCGATGCCCATAGTTTGATATTAGAAGCATCGTTGAACGTAAGATAATCTCCGCAAAAATCGGGTGTAATGGAATAGCCTACATTGCCCTGCATAT
>NZ_LN877938.1:513866-560987 GCF_001403595.1 Gabonia massiliensis
CATTGCCCTGCATATCGACCAATTGCCAACGTATGTTATTGTTGGTCAACTGCGGGGGCACAGCATAAGCATCGAACCGGATGCGCTTATTGAGCACGTCCGAAGTCATATAGTTTTCGTCATATACGAGTATGTCGTTGAGCACATGGATAAAGCCGTTTACGCCGCTAATGTTGCTTTGCTGCTCATTCAGGGTGACGCATTTGCTCTCGTCAGCGGTAGAGGTATTGAGCTGGTAACCACCGGTACCGGGCTTAATCTCTATCAAGCGGTATTGCAGCAAGGTCTCATAATACTCGTAACGTTTGTTTTGTGCTTCGGGTGTAGGCGTAGTGGCTGCTCCCTGATAAATAAAGGAGTTGGTAGCCATTTGCCGATTGAGTATATGGTAGGAAATAAATTTGTTTACCGGATTTTTCGAACTGGTGTAATCGTCCCAGTCTTCGCGGCCATAATAATTGGCGGCATAATCGCGCAATGAGTTGAGGTCGGTAATATTGTTGCGCTTGAACAGTTCGTCGGGTTCGCAGAAGACCGTGTATCCCAACTTGTCCTTATCGGGCACTTTGAATGTCCAGCCTCCGATATCAATCGTACCCGTACCGCCGGCATAGGGAGATTCGTAATCGTCGTTATATATCTCCTGCATGGTGTCTCCGAGCCCGGTGGCATCCAGCGCTTGCGAGAAGATGGTAAAACGGTTTTGCGAATCGTTCCGAATGACAGAGGGGAGGTCTTCCTCAGACATGGTTATCACACGGTCGATAATATGCAGTACTCCATTGTGCAATTCATTATTATAGTCGGTAATGGTGGAATTTTTATTGATGACGATTTCGCGCTGTCCCTGGCCATTGACGTTGAAGGATACAACAATAAAGCGGTCGCGCATGTTAGGGGTGCTTATGGCTCCTTCCTGAAACTTTTCGTAGGTGTATTCGTATGAGTCGCTACGGATAATGTGGTTGTACAGTATCTCCTGCTTTTTGGCATCGGTCAGTGCGTCATACGTCGTACCGTTTTCCGAGAAGTAAGCCGAAAATGCGTCGTCGGTCGGGGCAAAACAAGTGAAGTGCCCATAGACTGAAAGCAGCGAATAGTTTCCTGTGTCGTGTATCAGGCGGGCGAATGTAGAGAATTGGGGATTGTTATCGCAGAAGGATGCCACCGTCTCTCCTACAAAGGTATAGTATGCATCGCCTACGATGTCGTCGCTGTTGCAAGAAGTGAGTGTTCCTGAAATAATGGCACACAGGATAAATACCTTGCGCATTACTTTCGGGGCCCGTATGGCTGAAATATATTTTTTTCGTATCATGGTTGTTTTTTATTTAGTTACGTCTGAAGAAATATCATAGAACGGATTCTGCACGAGCAAAGAATTGAGCTTCAGTTCATCAGCCGATATGGGCATGTAAATGGCATCCATGGTATTCAGCTTGCTCTTTGTCGTCGACTGGTCGAGATTTCCGTATTTTCGCAAGAGATAATTGGACACTATATTTTCGGTCGATTTCTCATACCGGGCCAGCCGGATAAGGTCGAAATAGCGTTTTCCTTCAAAGATGAATTCTCTCTGCCGCTCGTCGAGTACCAACTTCCGCATGGCGTCGGGGGTATTGTAGCTGGAGAGTTGCAAGGAACCGGCGTTCAATGTCGGATTGGCACGGTCGTAGGTCTTGGATACCATATCGAGTGCGCCCTGCAAGTCGGTTCCTATCGTCGCCAGAGCTTCTGCTTTCATCAGGTATATGTCTGAGAGCCGATAGACCACCCAGTTTTTGGAATTAGACACGATGGTGTAGTCAGATTCCCGTACAGTCCCGGTAGCACTCTCGGTGCGCATCGCCACATATTTCTGTATGGGTATCATGGCGGCACTGCCGGATTTAAAGAATGCATCGTATTTTCTCACATCGGTTTCTCCGAAAAGGGAATTGGCATTGTCTTGACAGAGGTCATATGCCGACAACTTCTGGTATGTGTTGCGGGTAGAGCCTGAGCCGGAACGTCCGTAAAACTCATTGACAACATAGTTGGGGATATTTTCCTGTATAAATTGCAATTCGAAAATACTTTCGGTAGAGTTTCCTGCAATGAACACGTTGTAATTGTACTTGGAATAGGGCTCCAGAGCAAGAAAATTTTTCGTATAGGTAAGCACGTCGTCGCAATACTGCACACACTTCTGATAGTCTCCCTGCCAGAGTGCCATATCGGCGATAAGTGCCCGAATTCCGTTTTTGGTAAAACGACCTTTGGTATATGTCAGTTGCGGGAACCGGTCATTGGCATCGTCTACGCAGGCTTCCAGGTCGGCAATCAGGGTGTTGACCAACCGGTCCGGAGAGGTCTGGGCGATATAGAAATTTTGCGTATCGTCGGTATAGGGCTCTGTAATATAGGGTACATCGCGGAAGGTGCGTACCAGAGTGAAGTAGCAGAACGCCCGTACCGCCTTAGCCTCTGCCAGATACATATCGAGCTCTTCTTGCGTAAAATTGGGGTCTTTGTCTTTCACATCGGGAGCATACAGTATGAGCGTATTGCAATAGTTGATGACTTTGTAGAAGTCGGACCATGACGCATATCCGTTGGATGATGTCACGTTGGCTTCGAGAAGGTATTGCAAATCGTCTCCTGCCGAGAGGTTAGGACCGGCTACTACATTGTCGGAACGAAGCTCGCCCCAGACAATGAGCCTCTCCATAAAGCCGGGTTCAATCATACCCCGGTAACAGGACCCTAACATGCTGAACACATCGTTTTTGTCGGCCCAGAAATCCTCATATACCATTTCGGACTCAGGGTAGATACTGAACCAGTCGTCGCACGAGGTACATGCAATGGCTGCCGAAAGGAGGGTCGCTTTTATTATATATCGTATCTGTTTCATAATTTTTTTCTTATTCGGATTGTAAAACATGGAATGCGGTACTCATCAGAACCCTACTGTCACGCCTACGGTAAGGTAACGTGAACGCGGCGTACGGTTCTCGTCGATAGCCATACCTACATCATTGATGGAGACTTCGGGGTCGACTCCGGTGTATTTGGTAAATGTCACCAGATTGTTGAGTGTCAAAGAAAAATTCAATTGTTGCATCTTGGCTTTTTTCAATATTTTCGGGTCTACGGAATAGTTCAGCGTGAGTTGTTTGAAGCGGAGGAATGAGCCGTCTTCGACAAAACGGTCGCTCGGTTGCCAGTTGTAACCGGCTCCATTCAGAGCCCGGGGTATCTCGGTAACGTCTCCGTCTTTTCTCCAACGCCAATTGGTAGCGATAGACTGGTTGTTGTCGGAATACATGTTCTCGGCATACCGGCGGGCGTTGTTGATGATTTTGTTCCCGTACCGGAAGTTGAAGAATGCATTCAGCGTAAAGCGTTTGTACCGGATTGTCGTACCGAAACCTCCGTTGAGTTTGGGATTGCAATTGCCCAGATATACGATATCCAGCTCATCGATAGAACCGTCGTGGTTGACGTCTTCGTAAATGGCATCTCCACCCCTGAACTTATAGGCATTGGATGTTCCGTAGGCATAATACATCGGTATGGGATTACCGTAACTGTCTTTGACAACGTTGCCGTTGGCATCATAGACGACAGGGCAGGTTCCTCCGCGGCCTTCTTTATAGGTGTCGTACTGATACACACCTTTATACCTGAAACCGTATATGGAACCGAATGAGTTATTGACCTGTATGCGGGTCAGATAATCGCTGCCCGATTTATAGTCAAAGTCTTTGTTATAGCTTTTCAGGACATTTTCGTCCAACTCAACAATGGTATTGATATAGTTGGAAAAATTCAGGTTGAAATCGATAGTCCAGTCGCCGAACTGCAACATGCGGTTGGTATTGAAATTCAACTCCCAGCCGTCATTGTCCATCGTACCGGCATTGATGTAGGATATGGAAGAGAAGCCCGATGAGGACGGGATACTCTGGTCTTTGAACAAAAGGTTTTCGGTACGACGGTGATATACATTCACGTCGAGATGGTAACGATAGTCGAACAGGTTCAAGTCGATACCGGCATTGTATGATGACGAACGCTCCCATTTCAGGTTGGCCAGCTTCAGCGATGCGGGTTTTATGGTGGAGATATCGATATAATTGTTGCCGTCGGTCCAGCTACCGTTATAGCGGCTGAAATAGAGGTATTCCTTATCGGGCTGGTTACCTGTCACACCCCACCCCAAACGCAAAGAAAACTCTGACATCCAAGATTGTGCTCTTTCCATAAAGGGTTCGCGTGAAATAATCCATTTTCCGGACAGTGCCGGAAACATCCCCCACCGGTTGTTGTATCCGAACCGGGTGCTGCCATCGAAACGCAATGTACCGTCGAAAACATAGCGATTGAGGAGCAGATAGTGGGCGCGGGCCAGAAAAGCCATAGTACGCATCTGCGACGATGCACTGCTGAAGGTCTTGATATTGGAAGCTGCCGACGTACCTGTTATCATATAGGAGGGTATGCCGTATTTCTCGAATTCCTGATATTGCGAGCTACCTACTTGCATCTGCCATGAACCGTACAAGAGCAGTGAGTGGTCATCGCCCAAATTGGGTGACCAAGTGAGGTTATGGTCGGTAAGGATAGTCAATGCCTCGGCATCTTTGTTATAAGAGCGGTTTACTTCTTCGCGATTCCACTCAAACGTGGTAGCCTCTCTGGGCAAGAATTTGGCATCGTGCACATTTTCCAGGTCGAAGGTTACGTACCCGTTGTAACGGAGCTTCTGCACATCGGGATCGAGAAAATCGTATTGCAGGCGCAACGTGGGAATGATACGCATATTGGACTGCTTGTAAGAGGCCAGTTTTGCCAACGCTACGGGATTGAGGTATATGTTTTTCTGTTCGTTGGACAGACCGGGCTCATTCTGAGAGACATTGAAGAAGACCCCCGTATCGTTGCCGTTGGCATCTTGCCGGTAAATAGAGGCATTGGGCATTTTCTTGTAGGCGATATCGAGAAGCCCGTACCACTTGTCATCGGCACTGTTGTAGATGTCGTAACTCTTGTTATTGTCAGTATTGGTAATCGAAAAATCAGAAATGAACTTCAAACGGGAAGATACCTGATATTCCAGGTTCATACGGGCAGAGATACGCTTCATCTCCTGCTCGATTATGGTACCGGTCTGGTTGTAATATCCGAGGGACGCCCGGAAACGTGCCTTATCTCCTCCTCCCGATATAGAGAAATTGTGGTCGTGTGTAAGACCTATCTGTGTCACAGCATCGACCCAATCGGTATTGTTATTGTAATTTTCGTACTCATCGGCGTTCCCGATAGGGTCATAATTGAATGCGGGAATATCGCTGTCTGCTTCGTTCTGATTGCGATTGAAATAGGCCTGCTTCATCAGCATGGTATAGTCGTCACCGTTGAGCATCTTGATACCTTGGGGTTGCTGGTATGCGGAAAACTGGTATGTGTATGAGACTCTTGTGGGGCCGGTAACTCCTTTTTTGGTCGTAATAGAGATTACGCCATTGGCTCCCCTCGACCCCCAGATAGCCGCTGCGGCTCCATCTTTGAGTACCGATATTTCTTCGATATCGCTGGGGCTGATGTTCAATAGAGTGGCAAACTGGTCTTGAGTCGCGGTTGCAAAATCGAAAGAAGCATCTATATTGCTTTCGAAGGGTATATCGTTGAGCAAAATAAGAGGTGTAGAACTGGAGTTGATGGAGGTGATACCCCGGATACGCAATGAGGAACCACTACCTACGTCACCCGAATTGCCGACGATATCCAGTCCTGAGATACGCCCTTGAAGAGCTTCATCGATAGAGGCTACCGAGAGGCCCTCGAAAGCCTTGGTACTGATGCGCTGCATGGCTCCGGAGAATTCGATTTCCGGAATGGGAAGCCCACCGCCCGAATACATCCGCTGGGCAGAGACTACTACTTCCTTGATTTCGGTAGCGCTCTCAAGCTTGACATCGAACTTACGCCTTTGCCCTATGGGCATCTCAATGGACTTGTAGCCGACATAGGAGAACTTCAGCTTGCTCGACTCGCTTTTTATTTTCAAAGAAAAGTTACCGCTGTAGTCGGTCACCGTAGAAGAGAGGATACGGCCGTTCTTGTCGACTTCGACAATAGCAGCACCTATCAGCTCGCCTTCAGTCTCGGAATACAGACGTCCGGTAATAATCTGGCCTGCTTGTCCGAAAGCCCATACCGGCACACAGCACAAGACAATTAAAAATATATATTTCAGATGATTATTCATGATACTTATACTTTATATATTATTTACTGAGCTTTTAAGGCATGATCTATTTGATGTATCACTACCCGTGAGGAGGAGAGTATATTGGTCGCCGATTTTATATCGCTATTGTCTACTATATAATCCCGGGCAAGAACATTATATAAGGACCGGTCGGCTGTAACGACCGATGCTTTCACTCCGGTATCGGTACACTCGATATTCAAGTCATTGCCGGTATTGCTATACAGGGTGACTTTATTGAATTTTCCTGACGGGGTACGGGATGCCGTCTCATAGGTCAGATTGCCGAAGGGTTTGCCTGAGACCGGTACCAGATTGTCCATAAAGTGGTATTTCAAGAAATTGAGAAGGTACAGGCATTTCGTCTTTTTCTTCGCGGGGTTAGTCTCGGCATTTATTTCTTCCCAAGTACAGAGGTCGGGGTCTTCGTCGAAGGCTTTTCGAAGCGCTTCGGCAGTGGGGACAAATACGGTATACCGGAAGTTGTTGAACGACTTCACAACGTATCCCAGCCCGGCAGAAGATTGCGTAACGCTCCGGTCGAAAACCGGGACGATGTCTTCATCGTCCTTGAAATAGGAAAAGACCGTACTGTTGCCTTCGCACAATTCAAAAAAGGCTTTGTACTCATCGTGTTCCTTGAGAACGGTATATACCGACTTGAAGGGGTCTTGCATGATATGGTCTATGAAGAAAGTGCGCCCGTTGTCGGACTCATAACGTGCCAATGAACCGTTGTCGAGATGCACGATTGTCGCCGGCTCTTGCCCGCTTTCCATATTACCGCCTCCGGCGAGTTGTATGGCATCGTTCGTACCATCGATTTTAACGACAGACCCTCCTTTTGTCATGGCATATTTCATGCCTTCGTCTATATCGCCCGACAAGACGTCGTTTTCCTTGTCGGCTACAATGATGTGCATATCGAGCAAGTCGGACAAGCGGTTCCGTATCATATACATTTCATCGGTTTCTTTTCCGATGGTCTTTATCTTGGCTCCTTTGTTTCCCAGGGCATCGCTTGCGTAGATATCGGCTCTCAACTGGTTGTTTTCGAGATAGAAATCCCATATTTGGCGGTCGGATGCCTCACCATTGGCCGCCAGCCCCCAGGATATGGGGTCACGATAATTTTTCATGGCCGCATCGGTAGGCACCAGAAGGTTGTACCGGTTCTCCATCGACCGCAGGAAATAGAAGAATTTCATTTCGGTGTCCTTGATGGCAACTTTCATCACTTGTGTCAAGGAGCTTGCCATTGCAGAGCCGTACACGCTCTGGTAATCGATAGGCGGATATACTTTGTTGGTTACATATACGATACCGTTGCACCCCCAATAGCTACGCACGACATCGTTTCTGGAAACATTCATATCGAAACTGCTTTCGTCGGTCATGGTCTCCCATGTATGGGGCAAAGAAGCGGTAAAAGAGCGTTTTTGATGGTTTTTTATGAACAGTGCCAGCAAATCGGTAGGGACATTTTCCCAAGAACCATACACGTCTTTCAAGTAGGCTCCTTGAGTACCGTTCATATAATTGTCCATCGCCTCATCGGTGGGGACAAACATAACTCCTATATCTGTCTTCGCTGAAGAGGGATAGGAATTGTCGGCAGGGTCGAAATAAAGCAGGCCGTAATTTTCCATCGATTTCTCGTACGGGTCTATGGCATTGGACTCGGTAAAATATTTCTTTATGAAAATAGAATCGGCGGGTATCGTCTTGTCCGGAGTCGTACCGTCGTAATAACTCCGTATCCGGGCTTCTATATCGGGGTCATAGTAGGGAGCACAGAAACGGCTCATCAAGGAAGAAAATATCCGTGTCTGGCTATCGTTTTCGATAATCTTATCCATATTGTCGAGCGGTAGCAGAAGGTCTTCCATGATATGGATATAGCCGTTTTTACAAATGATATCGGCCTGTACGACTTTGGTGTCATTTATATATATATCACTGCCCAGAGTGAAAGTCTTGCCATTGGAAAAAACGGAAAAGTCATCGGAAGTAACCCCCAACGTGCTCATAAACGAGGGCGTAAAGTGTACGAGTGGAGCTGTACCGTTGTCGGAGAGGTAAAGCCCCTTGCCGGCAAATCTTTTCCAATATATGTTACCATTGAACAAATCTTCGTTGTCATAGAAAGGGACGTTATCGATAAAAGTGTTGGATGAGTTGATTCTCATGGCCAGCCCCTCGCCCGATGAAGAGCTTGTAGAACCTACATTGGAAAGCATGTATGATAAGTAAGCCATATTTATCATACTGGAATTCATAATCATGCGTTTGAGCACCGGAGTAAGGTCGTCATATCCGGCCACTCCGTAAGAGTTGTTTTTGAAAAAACGTTCGAAGGCTTCGTCCCGTGCGGGAAGAAGGGTTTTACTCCCGGTACGGGAAAGGGTCTCCGTATACCCCATATCGTCGATTAGCCTTAAAAAGTACGTAAAATCGCCTTCACTTTTAAGATAATCGTAAATACTGGCATTCAAGTTGTCGGGTTCCCGGTCGTCGTATATGTAATCGTCCTTACAGGAAAAAAAGAACGGACTGCACAGTACCAGGCACAACAAAACGCATACAATTTTTTGATTAAATTTTATTGGCATTGCTGAATTTATTTAGTATTAGAAATAGAATTATAAACTGTTATTTATTTACTTTAGCAAACTTATATCCGCATGTATCGATAAACTTATTGTGTTTCCATATCAGATTTTCATTCATTAAGAACTTGTCTAAATTTTCCATCCTATTTTAATATATGTTCTCTGAAAAGGTAAAAAATCCTTTATTTTTGTCAGATTCAAAAGTAGAAACTATTGGAGAAAGAAAAGAACGCTTTTTTTTCATATACTATAACAAATGTTGCATTATCGGGAATTTGAAAATAAAGGAAAATCATTTTGACACATTTGTGACAGAAAGACATATTCTGTATATCGCCGGAGACGGACTCCTTCTCTATATATTTACCAGGTTCTATGATTTCATGCCCTGCCGGATCCGACTATCTCCCTAAATAAGGTATTGTGCATGATACGAGGGAAATGAGTGATTTATATGAAAACCGAAACCAGAGAAAGGCTCAAAGGGCAAAAATGCGACATTTGTTTTATTTTTATGCAAATTTCGGACAGTCTACTTTGACAACTTCTCATATATTTGCAACATACATTGACAACTATGAAACAACACTTTTTGATTCTCCTTTTCTTCCTGAATGCATTTGCCGGACATCCGTTACAGATATCCGAATTTTCAAGCAGGTACTACTTCACCCCGATAAAAGGTTTGTCGCATAATAACGTGAAGGCCATTGTGCAAGACCATGACGGATTTATATGGATAGGCACACGTAACGGTCTCAACCGGTATGACGGGTATGAAGTAAAAATGTATAACTGCCATGACGAAACAACCGGGGCGGGCAACAACAATATATCGTCTCTCTTCGAGGATAGGGACCGGGACTTATGGATAGGGACAGACCGGGGTATATTTATCTACAATTCGAAGAATGACAGTTTTTCCCAATTTACGGTGGCTACGCCCAACGGGGTAGTCATACAGGACTGGATAGCCCAAATCAAGCAAGATAACGAAAACAACATCTGGATTATCGTACCCAATCAGGGTGTCTTCAGATATAATAAAGAGAGCCATGAACTGAAACAGTTCTTGTTGTCGTCGATAAACAGCCATACGTACAAGCACCCGCAATGTCTTGCCATATTGAAATCGGGGGATATATGGGTGGGTACCAATAAAGACGGCATATATCTGTATAATGCACAAAGCCAGTCGTTCGAACAACACATCACCGACCGCAACGGGGTAAGTATAAAGGATGAGCTTATTTATTGTATATGTGAATATAATGATTTTATCATTCTGGGGATACACGAAGGCAAACTCAAAAAATATGACCGCAAAACCAATACTTTCTCGGTAGTCAACTGCCCAGACGTGCATTACAGCATCATACGCGACTTACAGGTCTTCAACCAGGAATTGTGGGTGGGAACCGAACAGGGTATTTTTGTCATCAACGAGGAACAGGGGTATTTCAAAAACATACGTTACAATCCGATGTCACAGAACAGCTTGCCCGATAACAAGGTGTACAGCATGTACCAGGATCGTGAAGGGGGGATATGGATAGGTTCCCGCTTCGAAGGGGCTTGTTATATTCCGACCCAGACGATAGAAATGGAGAGATACGAACCGAACATGTCGCCCCACTCCATCTGCGGGAGGGTGATACGAGACATGGCAGAGGATGAGAGCGGGAATATATGGATATGTACCGAGGATAACGGTATCGCCCTGTTTAACCAGAAGCAGGAGACTTTCCGGCAAATCATCCCCAGCGGAGGCATACAGCGAATACCGCA
This sequence comes from Gabonia massiliensis, assembly GCF_001403595.1. Taxonomy (NCBI): domain Bacteria; kingdom Pseudomonadati; phylum Bacteroidota; class Bacteroidia; order Bacteroidales; family Porphyromonadaceae; genus Gabonia; species Gabonia massiliensis. The sequence goes on from NZ_LN877938.1 coordinate 524,526, forward strand.
AGGAATCGTGATAGACCAAGACCGGGTATGGGTAGGGCTTTTTAAAAACGGTATTGATATATATGACAGCAAGACTTTGAATGTACAACATTTGAGCCAGGAGGAACTGGGCATAGACGAGTCGAGCATATGGGCCATGCATCTGGACAAAAAAGGCCGTATCTGGATAGGCAATGGCTGGGGAGTGTACTCGTCGAGCCGCGACAAGATACATTTCCAGCGGCACAACGAGTTCGGCTCGGTCTTCGTCCATGATATTTATGAGGACTCCAAAGGATATATCTGGGTGTGTACTCTGGGAAGCGGAGTGTTCAAACTCAACCCCATGAACCAGGCTCTCGAACACTATACCGAATCGAACAAGCCGGGCAGCCTCAGCAGCAACTCGGTAAGCAGCATCACCGAGGATGAAAAGGGTAACTTATGGTTCTCGACTGACCGGGGAGGGCTGTGCAAATACGACGAGGCTACCAATAGTTTCAGGCACTGGAGAAAGCAGGACGGGTTACCGGACGATATGGTGTATAAAATCGTAGAGGACAATGACGGGAATTTATGGTTCGGGACGGAACATGGGCTGGTCAGATTCAACCCTCAGACGGAAGATATATATACTTTTACTGAGAAAGACGGCTTGCTCAACAATCAGTTCAACTACAAATCGGCGATAAAAACCCGCTCAGGGAAATTGTTTTTCGGCAGTACCCGCGGCTTGATAGCCATATCTCCCAATAAGACTCATGAGAACAAAATAACACCTGTCGTATGTATCACCAAACTGAAAATATTCAATCAGGAAATCAACATCGATACCGATAATTCTCCTCTACAGTCGAACATCACTCACACCGACAAAATTGTACTGAACCATGACCAGAACAGTATATCGTTAAATTTCAGCGCATTGCTGTTTTCTTCTTCCGGGACGAAGCGTTACAGATATAAATTGGATAACTTCGATAAAGACTGGATTATATGCACCGACCATCCGAATGCATCATATACCAACTTGTCGCCGGGAACTTATACTTTTTTAGTGAGCACTACCGACAGTTTCGGTAACTGGCTCGAAAACAGCACGGCTCTGGAAATCGTCATCGAGGCTCCTTGGTGGCGCTCAAATATTGCCAACACAATATATGTCCTTCTTGTATGCTGCGGTTTTGTGATTTTTATCGTATTATACAACCGCAAGCTGAAAAATCATTATGAGAAGCAACAGATACTGTACGAAAAGGAACACGAGAAGGAGTTGTATAATGCCAAAATAGAATTTTTCACGGCTATCGCACACGAAATACGAACTCCTTGCATCCTCATCAACGGGCCGTTGGAGAACATACTGGAAAGTGAGGAGTCACCGGATGTCATCAAAAAGAACCTGCCTATCATAGAACAGAACGTGAAACGCCTGCTCAACTTGATAGACCAATTACTGGATTTCCGTAAGGTAGATGAAAACCGGTTTATCTTGAATTTCCGAAATACCAACCTAAACCAACTGCTGAATAATACGATATACCGGTTTGACCCTATGATAGAGCAGATGGGGAAAAAAATAGTCGTGGAAATATGCAAGGACAATCTGGTAGCTTATATAGACCCCGAGGCTTTTACCAAAATCATCAGCAACTTGCTTAACAACGCCATGAAATATTCTGAGAAATATATACGGGTGGAGCTTGTAGAGCAGGACGAAATTGCCGTCATCCGGGTTATCAACGACGGGACTCCTATCCCACCGGAGCTAAGCAAGAAAGTTTTCGAACCGTTTTTCAGAACCACCAAAGACTCAAAAATATCGGGAAGCGGTATCGGGCTGTCGCTCGCCCAGAAACTGGCTACTCTGAACCATGCCGAACTGACGTTGGACGGTACGGCTCCTCTCACTACATTCTGCTTATCGGTTCCGATAAAGACTCATGCAACGGACGTTTACGAACCGGAAACAGGCCCGGAAAAGGAAAAACAGATACAGCCGATTATCGATGACGAACCGACCGTAAAAACAGCATCGACCCTTACCGTCTCCAAAGATACAGCCGAACCGGCTTCTCAAAAAGAATATACTATCCTCGTCGTAGAAGATGACCCGGATGTGATATCGTTCTTATCGGAACAGCTCAGGCAATACTTCAATGTATATACAGCGGAGAACGGGAAAGAGGCTCTGAAAATACTGGGGCAAGTATATATCGACATCATACTCAGCGATATGGTAATGCCTGAAATGGGCGGACTGGAACTGTGCAAAACCGTCAAATCCCAAGAAGACCTGGCTCAAATCCCTGTCGTGATGCTAACGGCAAAAACCGACATGGACAGTAAACTGGAAAGTCTCGAAATGGGTGCCGATGCTTATATCGAAAAGCCGGTATCGTTTAAATACTTGCACAAACATCTCTTGATGTTGCTGAAAAACAGAGAGAAAGAGAAGAAAGCATTCTTGAATAAGCCTTTCTTCCCGATACAGAAGATGAAGGTAAACAAGAATGATGAAAAATTTCTTGAAAAGGTAATCGGTATCATCGAATCAAATATCACGAATCCGGACTTGAACGTACAATTCCTTGCCGATAACATGTGTATCAGCCGCTCAAGCCTGCACCGGAAAGTAACGCAGACCACTACCCTCTCTCCGGTAGAGTTTATCAAACTCATACGGTTGAAAAAAGCGGCTGCCCTCATTCAGGAAAGCGAGTACCAAATTGCAGAAATCTGCTTTATGGTCGGGATAAATTCGCCTTCGTATTTCAGCAAGATGTTTTTCAACCAATTCGGTATTACTCCGAAGGAATTTTCCAAAAACAGCAGAGCCGAGAAAAACAAAAATATATAAATAATGTAGCAAAAAATTGTACAAATCAGCCAAAAACCGGAGAAAAAATAATCTTTTAACAAGATTTTACCTCCGGAGAGAAGAGCGGTCATGAGACATATCTTGCGACAAATGTGCTATTATTTGTCATATGATGCTTCTTCGTTCCCCCTCATAAAGGGAAACTGAGGCATATAACGGCAAACACGCCAATCGGAATACATCCCCGAGAGTGGAACAAGCGCTTCTTATCTTCTGGTATACCGATTCGGGGAATATAAATTAATTATTTAATATTCAACACTTTATATATAAAACAAGAAAACGGGCAATCTTTTTGGAGATGAGAAACGCACCCCAATAATGAAAAAGCAAAATGCGAATCAACAACCCTATCAAATATATAACAATGAAACCAAACAAACTGACTCATTTTATCGTAACGACAGTAGTAGGTACAGGCACATTGTGCTGCTGTACGCAACCGGCCGATGAGCTCTCTCTCTGGTATGAACAACCCGCGAACGAATGGATGCAAGCAATGCCAATAGGCAACGGACGCTTGGGTGCCATGATATATGGAGGGATAGAGGAGGAAACCATCGCCCTGAATGAAATTACCTTGTGGTCGGGACAACCGGACTCCACTCAAAACGACTTGTGCGGGCCTGAAAACCTGAAAAAGATACGGGAGCTATTTTTTCAGGGGAAAATCGAAGAGGGTAACCACTTGGGAACCCAGCATCTTTCGGGAAAGGGAAAATCGTTCGGCACACACTTGCCTTTGGGTGATTTGAAAATAAAGTTCGAATACGACACGGAAACGACCGAGGAGTATACCCGAAGGTTGAACCTCAACGAGTCTGTCTCGACGGTCTCTTTCAAAAAGGGTAATACGCGATATTCAAGGGAGTATTTTTGCAGCCACCCCGACGAGGTTATCGCCATGCGTTTTACGGCAGACCAACCCGGGAAAATAACGACAACACTCTCCTTAGACTTGCTCAGGCAGGGAACCTCCGTTGCCAGCAAAAAAGGTCTGGTAACGGCCGGTATAGCTCTGTTCCCGAATTTGGGCCCGGGCGGCGTCAGCTTCAACGGCACTTTCAACGTGTACCCGAACGGCGGTGAAATCATCGTATCGGACTCTACTCTGACCATAAAAGGGGCTAACGAACTGGTTATCTTAGCCGATATCCGTACCAATTACCAGACAGAAGATTATCCCCAAATCTGCTTCGAGAACTTACAGGCCGCAGCAAACACCGGGTACCAATCTCTGAAACAACGACATATAGAAGATTACAAGAGCCTATTCGACCGTATGAAAATCTCGTTGGGTACACCGACGGAGGATATAGCGACCGACAAGCGGTGGGCAAATGTAAAATCGGGTAAGGAGGATGTTTCGCTCGATGCTTTATTTTACCAATATGGACGTTACATGCTTATCTCCAGTTCTCGTCCGGGTTGTCCTCTGCCAGCCAACTTACAAGGCATCTGGAACGATAATCTGGCTTGCAATATGCCCTGGACATGCGACTACCATCTGGACATCAATATACAACAAAATTATTGGTCGGCCAATGTGGCAAACTTGCCTGAATGCAACCTGCCTCTGTTCGACTATATCGGGCAATTGGCCAAAGCCGGACATGAAACAGCCCGGAAAGTGTATGGCTGCAACGGATGGGTGGCACATACCGTCACCAATGCATGGGGATATACAGCTCCGGGAGGCGGTGTCGGCTGGGGGCTGAACGTAACGGCGGGTGCCTGGATAGCTACCCACTTGTGGAATCATTATCTATATACCAAGGATACGGATTACTTGCGTACTACGGGATATCCGCTATTGAAGAAAACGGCCGAGTTTTTTGTGGATTACATGGTGGAAGACCCGAATACGGGTTATCTGGTAACGGGTCCCAGCATCTCGCCGGAGAACTCGTTCAGATATAATAACGGCGACTGGTGCATGTCCATGATGCCGACCATCGACCGGGCTATCGTGTACGACATATATCAGGCTTGTATCGCATCGGCGGAAATATTGAATGTAGATGCAGACTTCAAAGAGCGTCTGGAACGAGACATCAAGAAGTTGCCCCCTCTGATGATAGGAAAAAGCGGGAAGGTACAAGAGTGGCTTATGGATGTGGAACGCAGTGATCCGAGCCACCGGCATTCGTCCCATCTGGTCGCCTTGTATCCTCTGGGGCAAATCTCTTATACTCAAACTCCCGAACTAATGGCTGCTTCGAGAAAATCGATAGAAAGCCAGTTGAACGCTCCGGGATGGGAGGATACGGAATGGAGCCGCGCGAACATGATAAACTTCTTTGCCCGAATGAAAGACGGGGCGAAGGCTTATGAATCGTTACTGGGTCTATACCGGGTCTTCTCCCGTGAGAACCTGATGACCGTATCTCCAGCCGGCATTGCGGGTGCGGAATCGGATATCTTCAGTTTCGATGCTAACGAAGCTGCCGTATCGGGAATGTCTGAAATGTTACTGCAAAGTTACGACGGGTTTATAGAGTTCTTGCCTGCCATACCGGACAGTTGGGATAAAGGCGAGGTGAAAGGAATCTGCGCCCAAGGCGGCCTTGTCATCGATATGAAATGGGCTCAAAAACGATTGTCGAATGCCGAAATCAAGGCTACCCGAGAGCATGTATTCCGGGTATATCTGCCTGAGAAATGGGGTGTGCCGGTACTTGAAATCAATGGAAAGAAAATTGATGCCAATGCCGATAAAGAGCTGTACGACATCACTTTGTCAAACGGTGACGTATTGTCGATAACATACAGGTAAACAAAGGCAAGCCCGAGAGATACGGGGACAGATTCAATGACTGCCCGCCCCAATACACATTCTACAGAAAAAACGTATTATTGTATCCATTACCATTACTCCCCGGTCACGCTTTCAAGAGCATGGTCGGGGAATAATGGTATCGTCATAAAATAAAAGAAAAAAATGGAGAGGCAGATTTCCACTTTAACCATGACAAATTCCCATAGATGACATTTCCGGTAAAAGACATTACAATTTTGCTTATTTTACGGAACTAACCCAATCACCATTACTTCGGTTCCGCTATAACATAGTAGTATTCTTCATGAGTGTCATCACCCTTACTATGAAGTAATGCTGCACGTGTAGTGTTATTTCCATAAATTTCTACAATGTCGGCATCTTGAGGAAGCGTCTTAAAGTCGGCAGCAGTCTGCGATGGGTGTTTGCCCAAATGCTTCTCCAACAGCCACCTCAACCCGGCTTCCTGCCTTTTGAGGTATTCGGCATCCGTGAGTCCGGAGGAAAATGCCACCTTTATGATTACATAACAGGTACCGTTGAGCATTTGGGTATCGGTCAAAAGGAACTCATAACGGGTATCGAGAATACTATATATGAGACTGGTCTTGGGATTGGCAATCGCCACAGCTCCATTCTTCCAATCTACCCCAAGGAAATCCCTCTCACGCATTATCTGGGTTATTGAAGACTCATACTTTACTTCGTTATCCTTATATCCTTTGAGAGAAATCGGAAAATCTCTTTTCTCAAAGAAATGAGAACTCCATTGGGAAGTAAACTCTTCACTCGTACCACTTTCATCCGCAAATTTCCGGTAAACGCAATACGTATCCGGCAAAACGGGAGAAGACATAACAATCGAATCATAATATTGCAGGAACTCCGGTCTGCCGGGAAAAATATATTCATCCTGATGATCAAGTATCCTGAACGTCAGGAAATCGAAAGGTGCTGCCAATGGCGTGTCAAGGTTCATAAAAGGAGTAAGCTGCACCATTTTAAGTTTGAATTTTGCTTCTTCAGGCAGCTCGTCAGGTTTTGGCGTAACAGAAGGCACGTCACTTATAACTTCAAGCAGAGTGTAAGTGGTATTTGAGGCATCAGCCGGTGGATTGGCAAGTATTGTCTTGCGCACTTCCAGCTCGTACGCATGTCCGTGTACATAGTCGAACCCCTTGATACTGCCCATAGCAAGTCTCTGCCATTCTGCACTGTGCTTTTCCTTGACTTGCATATACTCTACTGCAGGAGTCCCACCACTGCCAATGGTTTCCCAAACAGTCGTTTCAGATACATACAGGAGTATATCGGCATAAGTATCATCAAGAGAGGTCTCCTTATCACAACCCGCCCACATGACACTCATGACAGCCAATAAAGCTAATTTCAGATTCTTGAGCGTCATAAATTTATTTATTAAAAGTCTTTGAAATCTGTTCGCCAACACGTTTAAGAGCGCCTTTGATATCAGAGCCCGGACTGATTCCAAGCGTAGTGTAAGCTCCTTGACAAGATGCTAACGGACGGCCTGTATTAAAGTCTATGAAGTTAACCGTTATTACGGTTTCTTCTTGTTTTATAGCGACACCGAATGTCGCGAGCAACAAAGAGGATTGTTCTCCCTGCGTCAAATCATCAATACGATATTGACCTATCATAGTCAGTCCGGATTGTTCTACTGCATCATATAATTGTATCTGATACTGCACTAATTCAGGTGGCATTCTGTATGTACCATTATCAATTACTGCCACATATTTATACTTTGCCAAATCAGCACCTTGTGAAACCACAGATTTGGAAACGGTACAGCTTGTCCAAACCAACGACAGGAAAATACAAAAAGAAAAAATATAATTTTTCATTGCCTATTATATACAAGTTAATAAACCATTCGAGTCTGTCTGACTTTTCCAATAAAAAATATTATCCGGTCATTTTCATGTTTTCTTTCGACCTTTTCCCCGCTTTCTTTCGTCAGACAGCCTGCTATCCTCCTCTTAAAAACAAAAAATATCCTCAAAAGAGCTTTCAAGCCTGACCCAAGCAAAACCCAGACAAGTCTAAAACAAGTGCAAAAATAGAAAAATCCATAGATTGAGGTTCAACTATCACTGATTTTTTATGATTTATCATCGACCTCCTCAATCATTACTATGACGGAATGAGGGAAAACTAACCCAACAAATCATTTATTATCAGATAAATACATACAAAAATTTCCCCTCTTGAGAGGGGAAATTTTACTCTAAACCACTCATTATCAGGAAGGGAACAACAGCCAAACATTCCCTCTCCGAAAGAGTATAATACAGCTTCTAAAATCTCATTATACAAAAAAAGAGACCCTAACCAAACACACTTATATATTTCTACCTATACGACAGCTCTATTTCCCACTCGCCTCCCGATATGCGTACAGCCTGACCGTCGGAAAAATCGGCTTTATAGCGTTTATCAGGATAGAATTTTTTATTTTTGAAAATCTTTTTCCCTTCCAATTTCACTTGCTGTACTTCCTCTCCAACAGGTAGCAGGGCTTGTGCACCAGACGGGACACTCAACCGAATCTTCAACTCTTTTTCCGAACGATTCAAGGAAACCGAAATTCGCCCATTGACACTGAGCATCGACATTTCAGCATGGGTAAGAAAGCCCATTTGCGGTCTGAGGCTGAACTCTTTAAAGCCCGGCTTTACCGGAGCTATCCCACAGACTTTTTGAGACAGGAGAGTCAATCCGCCTCCACTCCAAGCATGGTTATAAGTACCTCCGCCAAATCCTTCGGGCCCGATTCCCCACCCTTCGAAAAGCGTCGTGAGACGGGGATAATCTACCATTTTCCCAAATCTTTTCTTCATTCGTTCAAGGGCTTCGCAAGGGCGATTCATACGGAACATGGCTTCCAATACGTATTTTTCCATGTAGGGACTGGCATATTCATAGTGTCGGAACAGTTTCAATATGGCTTCATATTTCGACTCGTCGGCCAATCCTGAGAGTACCGCCAACGCCTGCAGCCGGTCATCGGGATGGGGAAGCGACTCATCGGCCCGATACGCATAGCCTTTCCAGTATGCCCTGTTAAACGCATCTTTCAAGGCACTCATTTCTTTTTTCATATCGGCGGCATCGTCTTCTTTACCGAGAACTCCGGCCATGCGGGAGACTCCATCCAATGCCAGATAATACCAAGCATTGAATAATCCTTTTATATCGACATTCGTGCCCCAATCGCCCCACGTCCAGTCTCCGCTACGAAACTTGACAGTGCCGTCTTCGTTATATTCCCATACAGCCAGATACCGCTTGACAGAATCATACAAATCGGCGATAGTAGCAGTATCGCCGGTATTCAGGTAATAATTCCAAAATCCATACAGCCCTACACTGGCCAACATCTGCCCCGGCAGTTCCGTCTGATAGTTCGATGAAGGAATCGGCGAGAATATCGTGCCGTCTTCTTTCTGCCACTGCATCAGTTCATACATGCCTTTTTTCATCAGCAAATGCGATTGGGGACAAAGTGCATAGAATGACTCTCCCGACTCGATCACCTCATCGCCCCACCATTGAGCACGCTCCCGGTCGGGGCAATCCATATAGGTGTCGCGCATGGTCACCAGCAACGTGCGTTGCGCTTTCGTCCAAAGCCGGTTGTAAAAATCGTCATTACAGCTAAACGAGCCGGCAAAAGAGGTATTATAGCTGGTTTCCCGATAGGTCGCATTTATCAGAGTAATTTCTTTGGGGAGTATATAATATACGGCATGTCCGTTTATCCAGCCCAGGCTTTCATAGCTTTGCCGCCCTTTCCGGGTCACATATTCGGCTCTGAGATTATACATGCCACCGCCTTTGTAATTATCCGTACATACGCTTATCGTATCTCCCCCTTGTGCTTCTACTTCCAAGCATGGTGTCAATTGCATATTGTAGGGCAGATGACAAATGAGCGTATCTTTTTCCTGTCCTCTTCTCCATTCCCGAAGAGTATATTCTTTCTGTCCATAATCTTTCCACATCGGGATTATTCTCGGGTATAGTTTGTTCCACGGCTTACAACCTTCTTTTCCTACTTCTACCGAAGCCGACCACGGATACCAAAGACTGTCTGCCGGCGACACTATCCACGATTCTGAAAAGAGGCGGGCATCATAACCGATGTTGGATTCGGACAGTCTGAAATTGGGCTGTGTCCCCTTGGGAGTGTAATATCCCCCATGAATGGCCGAAAACCAACTTTTATCACTATACAGAGGGAATTCGTCCGAAAGGCTCTCCACAAACAATCCGGCTTTGCCGCTCGGCTGATAAGAGAACCCCTCTTTCCCGAAATACCACAAAAGAATAGCGACGGCATTTTTCCCTTCTTGCAAGAAAGAGGTCACATCGACTGTGTCGTAATAGGTATCTTCCGGTGTGGGCCCCCGTTTCACAGCCCCCTCGAAGACGGCGAGCCTACCGTTTATCCACATCCAGTACTTGCTGTCGGCCGCGATTTTCAATGTTACACTTTCCGAGGGACGAGAATTCAAATGGATATCCTTGCGAAAGCAAAGCCATGTATTCGAGGCGCTTTGATTTTCAAATGCGGTAATCCACCTCGCCCGACTCTCGTCTGCCTGTACGAAAAAGAACGACAAGAGTCCCCAAATTACCAAAACGATTTTACGGGACATATATATTATCGGATTATCAATTTGAATGTAAAACTTTCCATCTCCATATTTACTTTCAAGAGATACAGCCCTGAGGGCATGTCGGTGAAATCGAAACAATAAGTGCCAGACAATTCGCTTTCGCCCTGCCGCATGCAATGGCCGTCCAAGGTATACAGGGCGTAAGCCATTTTACACGGCCCGTTTCCGTCCTGACTCAAATAAAACAAGTTGGCACTTTTGTCTTTATAAAACTTTACATTCCGGCTCCATTTCGAGACCGATTCCAAACCGGTAGTTTCCCCGAAATTGAAATGCCGGGAGACGCTCATCCCATTGTATGTACCTGTTACCGTACCTTTTATATCGGTTCCCTTGAGTATCAACGTCTCTCCTTCGATATGCCCCAACTCCGGCGAACAGCTCCATGTGACCGGTGAAAGGTCGGAATCTACAAGGACATTATATTGATTGTATCCCATCAAACGCAAAGGCAGGGAAAGGGAATTTATCTGTTCCTTATTCCAATAATTGAATGCCAAACGCACTATTTCCCAGTCGACCGGAGTCGTCGTCTGTAGCAGCCAACCGTTGGTAACGGCCCTTTCCTGCCCGTCGCTCGGACGGTTCACAACGGTATGGTTCACTACCATCCCGGTAGAACCTCCTCCGTCGAACCCGACTACGTCGGAAGCTCCCGCACTCCTGAACAAGTCGCACATTTCATCGGAATAAACTCCTCTGGAATGAGCCTGACGACCGTCTATTACCATCAGATACAGCCAACGACCGTCGGCCGAACAGCCTACTCCGGTTCTCGGATAGAGCACATTGTTATAGGAATCGTTAAAATTGCACTCCATGATTACCCCATCCTTCATCAAAAGAGAATTGCCGCCTATCATCTCCCGGATAGCCGGAGTCTCATTGCCGGCTGTCTTGATTGTCATATTGATTTTCAACTTTTGTCCTACGGTAAGTTTATCCAAGAACCCTTTTGCCTGGTCGATACCCGACAAAGCGGCTTCGCCGGGTTTCAGGGCATTTTTCCCTTCTGTATCTTTGATAATCCTTGTCACGATGCAGGTAATGGGCGAGTTTATCTTCCATGCTTGTCCGTCGGCCAGTTTGAAAAAGACCTCTGTTTTCAGTTTATCGCCTATCTCGGCATTCTCGTCCATACGGGTATATCCGCCCGCAAATTCGTTGTAAAAAGTCATATCGCACGAATAACAATCTGTGCGGGGAAGATTTACGTCATTGAAAGTATAGGAGGCGATAGGGGCTTTCAAGCTGACGACCGAGCCGGAAAATGCCATGTTGTCAAGAATTGGTTTATTGTTGTCGTCGATAGCGGCAAAAGCCCACTCCATGCTACGGGGCTCCCGCTGTATGATGCCTTCGGAAACGCACCCGCCCCGAGGGGCTCCGATAGGGAATTCCTTGTGTGCGCTTATATTAAAAAAATCCCCGTTTATCCCTGCAAAGGCGTCCGCTGTCCCGGTGGTATATCTATCACAAGCCGACGATACAGTCTCCAAGCCCTCGATGAGGTCGTTCCCCAAAAAGGTCTTGACTCTCGTATTCGGATTTTGCAAATCCACTTTCAAGACATGGGCTTCAATCGGCAGTTCATCGATACGGATATGAGAGTATTCACAGCCGGGCCCCGGGATATAGGCGTTCAAGGTATCTACCAGATATTGTTCTCCCCGTATCAGTACTTGTCCAAAAGAGTCATACGTCTCGGCGATTTGAATCAGCTTTTCCCTGAAGGCTTCTATTTCACCGGAATTTCTGGTATAATCGGACGGGGAACGGTACACTTGTTCCAAAATTTTCTCGGCATTCTGCCTGCCTACTTTTCCTTCTACGATTTTCAACAACTCATAGTCTTCCTGTCCTTCTTTCCAACGTTCCAAACGTGCGGATGCAATGGGTTCCTTCACTCCGAACATATAACCGGGGAATACCAAACCGCCGTCACCGACAGCATCCAGACTACGGTCGAATGCAAATGGCTCCATACGATACCGGTTTACCCCCCAATACAGGAATCCGGTCTCATTTTCTTTATATACCCGCCACATGATCGCCCGATTATGGAACGGTGTCTGAGAAAAAAGGAAGTTGGGCTGAACTCCCACAGGACCGCAACAGACATAAGTCCACCACTCTGCCCTGGGCTCTATCATTTTCCTAAAGTCTTGGGCAACCGAATTCTGGCATTTATACTCTTCGGCTGAAATGGGCAGTATCTTGACGTACGGTGTCAAGAAATCGAAGGTATATTTATAATCCCATTTATTCTCGCCTTCGATGAGCGAGCTGGAAATCGGCACAAGCATTTTTGCCTCGGGTTCGAGCGAGAGTATATGGGCCGACTCCTTGGCTATCTGTTCATAGTGCGCCGGAGTCTTCGGCTCGTCCCAAATATAGAAATAGCACCGGTCGAAATACCCTTTTTCCTTCATGTCGGCACACATGCGCAAGATTTCCTCATCGTCTACCAAACAAGGAAGGGCAAAACGGCAAAAGCGTTTGTCCTGAAGCAATTTCTGGCTTCTGGGATCGTCCCACGGCCAAGGAGAGAAACAGTTGTCCCAACGCCAAATCGAGGGGTCGATAATCTTCCCGTAATAAGGGTCGATACGGCGTGTGAGCAAAAACTCGGTCCACAACTCCTTCTGCTCATCAGAGCCATTTTCGGGCAAATTATCTATATCGACACAGAACTCCGAAGGTATGGACGGTGTGAGAGGAATCTCATAATCGGCCACACGTACTTTGAAATTCAAGGTAACGTTATTCCTTATGGACTTGACATTCACCGAATAATCATAAGTACCGGGGCGGGCATCCCGGGGTGTCTCAAAAGTCAGCCAAACCACGGTTGTGGACTTCTCGGCCTTTGTTTTCGACTCAAAGGGGACCAGTGCATCGTCGAAGCCGTCTATCTCCCTCAAAATGCGGTATTGTACCCCGAACTCTTGTGGAGAGCTCGATGTAGAAAGGGTTATTTCTTCTTTGGGGATGGTGGAAAATACAAGCTGTATATGTTCCGTCTCGCCTCGTCCCAAAACGACCCGGTTGTTTTCTTCTGCCGGGAAATTCTGATAATTTTCCTGCAACTCGGTACAGGGCATTACCCATACATCTCCCGTGTTTGCCGCATGCAATCCCACTCCCATTGAAAACAGGGCAAAAACCGACACCAAATAATTTTTCATAGATTTTACTATTTACTGATTTTTTATTGTATTATGTTTCACTTTTCTTATTCTCCGAACTCCGTCTGCTGGCGTTCTACATTTTTCAGCTCTTGGTTGAGCTTATTCCGCATCTCCGTCTCATTCGAGCGGTTGACGGTCGAGACTGGACGCATGACGCCCCCTCTCTCCTCCTCATCATAAATGGAAACGTGGGTGGCGGGCAGCACGTCAAACTCCAGCTCTCCCCGCAAAGGCATTTGCAACCCGGGCGAATCGACTTCGGCTTTTATCTTCACTTTGCCGGGACGCAGGGTGGTGCGCAAAAGTACCGGTGCCGTACCCCACTCTACGGGACGCGGATTGGTGTGCGAACTCTCATCGGCGAGCAAGCGGCCTTCTCCTTCGACCGAAAAACGTATGTGGTAGTTATTCAGCCGCTTAACTACCCCGTCCTCATCGGCCACAGATGCGATTACAGTCACCAAATCGGAGCCGTCGGCCACCGGGTCAATCCCCTCGGTATCTAACTGAAGGACTATTTTGGCGGGACGCCTTGCGGGCCTGCGCTTATGTTCCGCCACCTTTTTCCCGTCTTGGAAGCCTTCGGCCAACAAGAAAACTTCATCTTGTCTTTCTTTTCGGGAAAGTGCTTTATCGTCCATAAAACGATATACATCTTTGAATACGATAACGGGAGAAGGCATGCCGGCCCGGCTCTCTTTCTTATAGACATAAGTTTTCCCGCCTTGAAAAATGGTGAGCCTCACCTCTTCGCAATTGGAATATATTGTCACATCGGCAGGAGAAAACGGAGTCATCTCATGTGCGATATAAATCATAGGGCCACTCTCGGCCTGAATATCCAAGGAGTCCAACGGCCGTTGGGCCATAAACATGTAGTAGGAATATTTGGGTTGCCTGAAGACATCGGCCAAACCGCCATAAAACGGATCGGGGTGATATCCCCTCTGATGGTCGAACGAATGCCACAGGCAGCCTCCGAAATGCTGTTTCGGGGTTTTCCACAAAACGTCATAATTGGTGCACGTATAGGAAGGCGATGCATAGTGTGTCGCTTGCACCAGCATGGGGGTCTCTCCCCAACAACGTTTTACCCGGCTGGTGGAGTTGTGTGAGTTCCAGTCGTCGACATTGTCGCCCCACTCTCTGGTAAAATAGGATACATCGGGATTCAGATTTTTGATAGCTATATCGGTATCTCCATTCGAAGGATGAGCATAGAGCACCGAGAACCGTGATGCACCGCGCGCCTCGGAGTCTCCCACGATATGGGAATAGGGATACGGATATTCATCGGCAACTATTTGCGCCACACTGTCTACAAAGGATTCAGGATACCACGTTTCGTTAAGAATAGGTTCCCAAAGAAAGACCGACGGGCGATTCCTGTCCCGACGGATAATGTTTCTGATATCGTCGAAAACCCTTGTCTGGAAGATAGGGTCTTCGTTCCAGAATTGCCAGCCCGGAGTATTCTCGATAACGAAAAGCCCCAAGGCATCGCAGGCATCCATAAACGCAGGGTCCTGCGGGTAGTGGGCATTACGAATTATCTCCAAGCCCAAATCTTTCAACTTCTTCGCATCCCGCCAATGCAAATTATTGGTCATTGCATTGCCGACCACAGCGAAATCCTGATGACGGTTTGCCCCCATCAACGGACGCGGATAGGGTTTCCCGTTCACCCACAAACCGTCTTTTCCCTTAAACTCAATGCTCCGTATACCTATTTTTTTCCGATAGCCGTCTATCGTCTTGCCTGTCTTGGTATCTTTGACTTCGATATATACTTGATACAAAGACGGGGAAGAAGGATACCACAACCGGGGATTCTTGACCTCGATGCGAGCATGGCAATAGCCGTTTTTTCCAGACGGGATTTGAACGGAACTTACCTTTTTACAGACCGTCTCCCCGGACGGAGAGCACAATGTAACATGAACTTTTCCTTTGAACGATTGCTTGGTCTCGTTTTTCAGCTGTACTTTCAACTGCAAATCCGCTGATTTTTCCGAGACACGGCCGTACGAAACAAACGTACCCCCTCCGGCTACTTCCGACGCATAATTTTCATCGGTGATAAAAACCCGGTTATGGGCGATAAGCCAACAGTCGCGATAAATGCCGCCGGAATATGTAAAATCGAGAAATTCCTGCGGCTTTCCCGGCGGATAGAGCGGGTCATTGGAATTGTCCGTACAAACTGCTATCACATTCTCCTCGCCCAGCTTATCGGTAACATCGAGAATAATAGGCAAATAGCCTCCATAATGAGTGGCACACAGTTCTCCATTGACCCAAACCCGGGTTTTCCCCATGACAGCTTCAAAATAGACAAACAACTTTTTACCTAAGAGCCCGGGCTTCACCGAAAAATGCTTCCTATACCAAGATACCCCCTGGTAATTGGCACACCCGCTGGCTTCGGAAGGCAGAGTGTCCACACTATGAGGAAGAGATACCCGTCCCCAGCCCGAATCGTCGAAATCTACTTTTTCGGCACCGGAAACCTCTCCTTTATAAAAACGCCATGACGGGTTCATGGAATACACTTCCCTACCCGAATTTTCGACAGGGAAAAATCCGGCGACAGAAAATTCCGGTTGAAAAGACTGCGCTAAAACAGTCAGACAGAATTGAATATATAACAGTAATACGAGACCTTTTTTCATAATTGCTTTTTTTATGGAGGCATGCCTTATATGCAGGACATGCCTCCACTTACCTCTAATCTATCAATGTCTGATGATAATCTTCATCACTTTACCAGCTCCTTTACCATCGGCTTTGACCAAATAAACACCGTTGTTCAAATGAGTCAAATCCAATACGTTCTCACCTGCATTGAGCGTATAGGTCCCTACCATGACGCCTGTCAAGGAAATCACAGATACCGACTTGGAAGCGATATTCGAGACATACAAATGTCCGTTGCAGAAACGCATGCTGCCCACCAGATTTTCATCGATAGATGTCGTACCGAAAGCAACCGTTGCATCGGGATGATCCCATGCCGTAATGGTAAGCGTATTGGCGGCTGTCAAATCTTTAAGGATATAAAGTGCACCGGCTTCCATCGTATAATCGTCGGTTGTCAACTCGGTTCCGTCCACGCTTATCCCTTTAATCAGGTTTCTCCAAAGTTCATTGTCGGTGAAAGTTATCGTTGTATAATCGACCGTGCACTCGTCAACGGTCAAAGCCGGGGCTTCATTTTGCGGAGCTTCTGCACCATAATAGAAAGGTATATATGCCGAAGCTGCATTATAACCATCATTCAGCAAATATACGGCCCAATAGTATCCGTCTTCTACTGCTCCCATATTATTGCCCGGAACGGTACAAATGCCCTCGGCCGTACCCGGATTGTCCAAATAAGCGTAAGTCGTAGTATATCCGCCCGGAATTCCGGTAATCTCCTGTCCCAACGGTGCGATTCCGATATAGTCCTTGGCATTACAAGGACCATTGCTGTAAGTCACCACAATGTCCTCTCCTCTTTCAAAATGGAATTTATCCAACGAAATAACGACGTTTTGCGCCCACATTTGTGCAAATGAAACCATTGCACACACACAAAGTACTGTTAACTTTTTCATGATAATAATTTTTTAAATGAAACAAAATAGTAAAAAAATATATTAATAATACAAATTGATAATCATCGGATATATCCGGCGGAAGTCCATCGTCTCTTGAAAAACTCCAATGCGTCCGTGAACCTGCCGAACTCTTTATTCCTTCTCTCGGTCCAACCCACCTCGGCATAAGCCGCAACTTGGGGATAAACCATTTTATACATAATGTCGGGACGGTTTATCCACTCGCCCCACATGGCGCAAGTCACCCCCAATATCAAGTCTCTCCTGTCTTCCCATCCTTCCGGAACCGGATAAAAATTGTAGGCCTTTTCCATGGGTATGGGCTTATGTGCATATTCCAGTCCGGGAACGATTTTATCATAATTGTAATTCAGATAGGTATAGTCGCAGTAGCTATTCACTATTTTCAAATTCCTGCGAAGCGCTTTTTCCAATATCTCGGGAGTGCCCAACCAGAATTGCACAATCGTATTGTCGGCATCCAGCCGGCTTTGTGTAGCATTCTCCGGATGATAGGCATGCAGCTTGTCTCCGGTAATATCGTTCCACCCCATCATTTTCTTGCCTTTTTTCTTCAGGTAAGACGAAAGACGGTTGGCGAACCATATCTGCAATCCGGCCGGAGAATCGACCTTCTCTTTCTCCATGAGCCGCTTGATATTTTCGGAATTCTGCCATTCATCATATTTCACCTCATCGCCTCCGATATGAATGATATCCGAAGGGAAAAGAGCAGCTACCTCATCCAATACGTCACGGACAAACTGCTGTGTCCTGGAATCGGCGATGTCGAAAACCGACGAGAAGACACCGTAGGCACAGGAAACCGGAATCTCTTTTTTGCTACATCCCAACCACGGATATGCGGCAATCGCAGCTGAGGCATGACCTGGAAATTCTATTTCGGGAACAATCGTGATGTGACGCTCGGCCGCATAGGCAACAATCTCCCGAATATCTTTCTGGGTATAATATCCGCTGACGGGCTTTTTGTCATACACCGTGCTTTCATACCAATTCAGTTGGGTGGAGTCCCTGCGACCACCGACCTCGGTCAGCCGAGGATATTTTTTTATTTCTATCCGCCAGCCTTGGTCGTCGGTCAAGTGCCAATGGAACACATTCATTTTCAGCATCGCCATTTCGTCCAATAATTTTTTCACCTCTTTCTTTCCTTGGAAATTACGGGCTTCGTCCAATAAAAAGCCCCTCCACGGGAAAGCCGGGGAATCGGCAATTTCTACACAAGGGAACCGATAAGCGGCTTGTTCTTTTTGAAGCAGCTGCTTCAAGGTCTGAACGGCATAGAATACTCCCGCCGGAGCAGAGGCTTGAATCGAGATGCCCGAACCGGTAATATCAAGGGTATATCCTTCTTTCGCTATGTCTTTTGAAAAAAGCACCCGAAAATCGGCCTGCTCCCGATTCGAGAACCTATAAGCGACCCCCGCCTCCTTTTTCAAGGCATCCATCTCCTTTTTCGTCTCATACTTGAAAACCTCGTCGCAATAGACCGACAAGCGTTTCTCTATCCGGCACGTGCCTTCTTTCCACTCTACTTGATTGGGATAAGGCAATATCGTATTCCCTGCGAAAGAGGTGCTTCCGCACAGCAGGGCAAAGGCTCCTGCCACAATTCCCAAAAGATATTTTATTCCTGTTTTTCTCATTTCTTAAACTTGAACGTGGTTATCATTGCCGCATGGTCTGAGGGGAAACGCACGGGATGGCTGTCTATCATCTCGGAACGAACGGCCTTCACCTTTTTCCCTTTGTAATAGATAAAATCGATGCGGTATTGCAAATCCAACTTAGACATGGTAGACCATGTCAGGCATGGATATTTGACCGGGTCGGGATGCAACTCCCTATAAGAGTCTTTGAAGCCTTTTTGCTCCATCAACACGCTCGTCGGCCATTTAAAGACATACCCTCCAAAGAGATGTTTGGCCTCTTCTGTCCAATCCAAATGAGAGCCGCTATTGAAATCGCCGGAGACGAAAAGCGGGACTTCTTCCCGGTCGAAGAACGGTTTCATATCTTCCATAATCGCACTCAGTTCCCTGTATCTCGTGGGCAACTCACCTTTTTCCATTTCGGCCACCGTCATCCGGGCCCTTATCTGCTCGTCGGTGATAGGGCGGTAATCCAGCCACAGGTTCACATAATTGAAGGTTTGAGTCTGGCTGATGCGTATCGTGGCCGCACAGGTATTAAACGGCTGGAACATGTCCCATGTCTGCTCGATAGGATATTTGCTCATGATAGACAGATTGGAACTTCTCAGATAAAAATAATATCCCAAAGCATCGGCTATTTCAGCGCCTGCACCGTATGTCTCAATCATGCCAATGACATCGGCTTTCGCCCCTTTAATCACCTCGACGACCCGTTCGACGCCTACTTGTTCGCCCAGTTCGTGCCCTCCGTGGAATATATTGAAAGCCATCAGGTTAATCTCCGGGGTAAAGCGGGGCAGATTGTCTTCCTGCCTGATTCCCGTATGACGGAAATACTCTTCGGCAATCTCCTCGCTGCTTCTCACCCGGTCGGTAAACCGGAACTGGTCCAGCATACCGTTGAAGCTGTTCCATTGGTTATCGACGTGATTCCCGATGCGCACCGGATTTCCGGTAGCCAGATTCTTGTTTCCGTTGGTACAATAGGTAGCGACGTTTTTCCCGTCATAATACATTTTCATCTCGTCTTTCTCGGCAAAATGAGTAATGGCCAAAAAATGCCACTTGCCGTCGTTGACAGGCTGCCGCTTCGCCGTAGGCCTGTAATCCCACTGCCAATTTTTCCCATCGGTGAAATAGACGGCCCAAGAGCCGTTTTCCTGTGTGGAAATCATAAATCCGGCATCCTTCATATCGTAAGACATCTTGTTGCTGACGATACCTTTCCAACCGACATTTTCGCTCGCTGATTTCAACCAGATACTTATGGAGAAAGAACCCGCCATATCTACCGAATCGATTTGATGAACGGTAACGGGATTACGATGATAGGCAGCCCGGCTGATATCGAGTGCCTTACCCTCGATACCTTCGGAAAAACGGTAGTCCTTGTAAAACTCCGAAGGGTCGTTGAATGTCAATGCCACCTCTTTGGCTTGCATCAGCAGAGATGTGGATATGAATAGTAAAAACAGTATTTTTTTCATTTTTATCTTCTTTTATTTTTTGCCCGGTTTGCAAGTCTTGAGCCAGACTTCCAAATCGTTCAACATTTGATTCTTATACAGGAAACTTTCCAGTATTCCCCAACCGTGACCGCCCGAAGGGTATATATGGAGGGAAGCCGGTATTCCATGTTTGCGCAAGGCCAGATAATAATTCACACCGTTGTCCGGCGCTACTACATCGTCATCGTCGCTATACACGATAAAAGCCGGGGGGGTGTTGCCGGTCACTTGCTTTTCGTTGGAATATTTCTCTTCCAATTCCTTAGAAGCTCCCGACCCCAATAGATTATCGTGCGATCCCATGTGGGTGTACTTCTTATCCATCGTAATGACCGGATAGAACAGTATCTGGAAGTCGGGGCGCAAATTCCCGGTACTGCGTACTGCCACGGTAGAAGCCAAATGGCCTCCGGCCGAAGAGCCCATGATACCCACATCGTCGGGATTGATATTCCATTGCGAAGCATGACTCTTGATGAGCCTCATCGCCTCTTCGGCATCGGAATAAGGCACTTCTTTATGCCCCCGCTTGGGCATTCTATATTTCAGCACAATTGCAGCGATACCCATTTTGTTAAAATAAGGAGCCCAATCGTACCCTTCATGGTGATAGGCCAAATGTACGTATGCTCCTCCCGGACAAATAAGTACGGCTTTGCCGGTAGCTACCCGGGAATCGGGCAGGAATACCCGAATCGAAGGTTTGAAATTGCCTATCGACTCATCGAAGGGAGGAGAATCCATGCCGTTGCTGTTGGGCAATCCCTGTTGCCACAAATCGATGTCGAAAACCTTGTTATTTTGTTGTGCGATACCCGCTACCGCCACGCACAAAAGAAGCATGACGACATACCATTTACGTCTCATAATTTACTGATTTTGTTAAGGATGTGTGCATCGTACCCCACTTTCGGGGCACGGCACATTTTCCGTTTTTTTAAGCATGAAGTTTATAGAGCCCGCCTGAATTTTCCCAACAAGAAAACAGAAACTCTCAAATCTGACCCGAGCAAAATACAGACAGGCTCTTATTGCTTACCAAAAATTGGTTTCTTTCAAATTCGGGTTGGTTATCCGTTCGCCTTGCGGAATCGGGAAATAGTAATATTTCGGTTCTTCGAATTTTTTGGGGTTCTCCACATCATTAGTCAGGATGATATAACCGTGGTCGCCTTCGGACAAGGAAATACTGGTCTTTTCACCGTTCTCTTCTTCCAGATAATAGCATATCTTCTTTTTATATATGGGTTTCACGGCCTTGCTGTTCAAGAATATGCCCACATCGGTAACACCGTCACCGGTGACATCGAACACATCGTTTATCTTTGCGATATAAGCTCCCTGCGGCAATTCGAGCAACTTGCCTACTTTCCATCTCATCAAATCGTCCTGGCGGAATCCCTCGCAAGCCAATTCGACCCGCCTTTCCCGACGAATTTCGAGAATGGCGTTTCTCATACCACCGGTCACATTCGGGTATTGTTGTTCCAAAACCGGGTCGGCAACGAGGTCGGACAATACCATATCCGGCATCCCTACCCGTTTTCTCAACTTGTTGATGGATTTGTCCAAATCGGGCTGAGTCAATGTGCCGAGCTCGGCTTTCGCTTCGGCATAAATCAGAAGGATTTCGCCCAATCTCATCAAAGGCAGGTCGGTGTATGAACATCCCCATTGATTCTGCGAGGCGTCCTTTGACACGAATTTTATCTGCGGATAGCCCCCCAAGTTCATATTGGGGACAAAAGGTTTCGCATCTCCCGGACGAATATAGCCGGGATACATAAAGGTCTGTGCATATCGGGGATCTCTGTCGGCAAATGTCTCAATGAAAGTCTTCGTCTGATAATTTTCTACGGAAGAGAAGGGCACAGCCTTTTCGTCTTTTTTCACCAAATAGCTTTCCATTAAAGACCGGCTCAAATTGGTGGTATAGGCAAACACATGCATAGAAGCATCGTGGCGAATGAGGGCTTCGTTGTCAAAATCCTTGTACAAAATCATCTCTTTGCATTTGCTCAAGTTATTGCTGGCAAACAAGTTACGATAAGCTTCGTTCACTCCCCCGTCGGTGTAGATATCAAACTCGGCCGTATTTTCCATAATCTTCTCACAAGCGGACACGGCTTCTTCAAGGAACTTATCGGCTGTGCTTTCCAGCCCCAATTCGGTATGGTATTTCCGAAATGTACCTTCATGCAATGCGATTCGGGCAAGCAATCCATAGGCATACCACTGGGTGTATGTAACCCGCCCCTTCAAATCCGGCAAGATATGTTTACACCCGAACCTCAAATCCTCCATAATTTTATCCATCACGAACGAACGGGAATCTTGAGGTTTGTAAAGTTCGTCGATATCGGTATCGCTCAACACGTGGTCATACCAAGGAACGTCGCTATACCGCTTAACCAATTCATAATATTCTTTTCCCCGAAGCATACGGACAATACCGATATAATGGTCGATAAGCGCCTGGTCGCCTTCCGCCCTGCCCGCATTGTCCAAGAAATAGTTCAATTCCCTCACTTGTCCCCAATTCCAACCACCGACTGTAGCCGGGGTTATATTCCCGCGAATCAAGTCCAACATCTCATCTTTTTCCGATGCCACCACGTTGTCTGTTCCGATGTCCCAATATTGGGGGGACTCACTCAGATACAGTTTATTGACAAACAAAGCCAAATCGGACGGCGAGTTGAAAAACTTTTCCGTAACCAACGAGGTCTCGGGCAACCGGTCCAAAAAAGAATCATTACAACCACACAAACTTATAAACACGACAACTATATATAATATCCTTTTCATAATTCATACATTTTAGAAGTTAAGGTTAAGACCGAACGAAAATACCCGCTGCATGGGGTGAACCAAACCAAGGCCTTCGGGATCGACATTTTTACTCAACTTTGTAAACTCAGCTACATTTTCACCGCTGAAATAAAATCTTATCTGGTCTATTTTTATCTTGCGAGTAAGATTTTGCGGGAGAGAGTATCCGAAAGTTATATTCTTGATTCTCATATAAGCAGCATTCTGCAAGTAGCGGGTCTGCGGAATACTCATATCTCCGTCTGTCTCGGCCGTATAGGATTTCAAACGAGGGAAATACCCGTCCGGATTTTCCGGAGTCCAATGGTCAAGATTGTTGGTATACACATCGGACCACGGTGCACGGTAAATACCGAAGAATGTAAACACATTGGGATACCAGTCTTTTTTGCCCACGCCTTGCAGCAAAATTCTGAAATCGAATCCGTTCCATGCGGCATTAATATCGGCACCGTAACAATATCGGGGGCTCTCGTTTCCTATGACCGAATAGTCTCCATGGTCGTCAACGGTCCATTTTCCTTTATTGATATACCCGTCATTATTCAAATCCTTGTATTTCAAGTCACCGGGAGCCAACGGACGGTCACCGGGATAAGCGGTCACTTCCCATTGGTCGGCATGATTTTTAATATCTTCTTCACTCTGGAAAAATCCCTCTGTCGTCAAACCCAAGATATCTCCCATACGCCATCCCGCATAGTAATCGTCCAACGTACCGGTTTCGTTATTGAACCGGGTGATTTCGGCCCAAGAATCGGACAGATTGAACTTGACCGAATAGCTGAACGGTTTTGAAGCCAAACTGAACTGGTTTTGCCATCCTAAAGAGATTTCCCAACCTTGCGTCTTCAAATCGGCTGCGTTTTGACGAGGGGAGGAAACCCCCAAGACGCCCGGAAGCGTTTTGCCGGGTGTCAACATATCAAGAGTATTCCTTCGATAAACGTCTCCCGAGAAAGTCAGACGGTTTCCAAAAAAAGCCAAATCCAATCCCACATCGATGGTGTTTACCTTTTCCCATGTCAAATCACCGGAAATCAAATTAGGAGAACCCACACCGATGGGTTTCTTACCATCAATCAAATAGTTACATTCATAAAACGACATATTCGAGATGTATTCATAGTAACCCACATTTTGGTTGCCCAACCAACCGTACGAAGCACGAAGTTTTGCCGCATTCATGACATCCTTTATCGGCTGGTAGAATTCCTCATTCGAAATCACCCATGCAGCCGAGAAGGAAGGGAAGAATCCGAAACGATGGTCTTTCTGGAACCGGGATGTACCGTCGTAACGCCCGTTTGCCTCAAAAATATATCGGTCTCCAAACATATAATTCAAACGATAAAATCCGCTTCGTGTCGCCCAGCTGTAACGGTAATCCGTCAATTCTTTATTTTCACCCGAAGAAACGGCTATACTGGGAGCAGAGTTACTGATAAGACCGTCTCGCTGGCCGGTGAAATATTGCGCCGACTCCAATTGTTGTTCAAAACCCACCGTGACACCGAGCTCGTGTTTCCCAAACTTTTTGTTGAAATTCGAGTAAATATTAAACAATGTAAACCGGGAATTATCATGTTCCGTTTTGGCAAAATCGCTCCACCCCAATTCTTTGGGTGCGCTATCGGGCCCGTCCCTAAAAACAAAATCTTTGTCCGACTCCCAATAATTTTTATGTTTGTTCCAAAACTTAATCGCGAGGTCTCCTTTTACCGACCATACATTCTTAATCAGCGAAATATCGAACGAGACTTGCGTCTGTGCCAAAAGTTCTTCTGTCTCGCTCTCTCCTCCCATTTCCGTTCCGGCAATATATTTCGCTCCGTTCTCCGTCCAGCTTCCGTCGGGATTCTTGGGCACCGTCAATGCGTTGGCATTATGGATGTAAGTATACAGCCAACCGCTATCGAGCGAAGAGGGGGCCTTGTAAGTATAGTAAGTCATCGAAGTATTGTTCGAAATATTCAACCAATCGGTCACTTGATAGCTGACATTGCTTCTTAAATTATACCGGTTAGCTTTATCTGTATTATATCTGAGCATACCGCTCTCTCCAAAGTACTCGCCACCTAAATAATAAGATGTCTTGGCCGTAGCACCAGACATGCCGATAGAGTGCGAATGAGAGAATCCCGTGTTGCTATACAGTTCGTGAAACCAATCGGTCGCCCCCAAATAAGAATAGCGGTTGGGGTCTTTGGGATTGATCATCACCGGTGAAAGCGATGGGTCGAGCGAACGCTGCCTGGCATATTCCAACTCTTCCTCGGTATAAAGGTCGTACCACGGCGCCCCCATAATATCTTTGTACGAAGCCTGTATATACGGGTCTTTCACAACTTCCGGCATACGGCCCAACGTGCGCACGTTCACCGTATTATTAAATGAAAATTTAGTTTTACCTTCTTTTCCTTTTTTCGTCGTTACAAGAATCACACCAAAGGCAGCACGGGCTCCATAAATAGCTGCCGAAGAAGCGTCTTTCAAGACCGATATACTCTCTATATCGGCACTGTTCATACGAGAGAATTCTGCTTCTGCCATCGGAATCCCATCTACCAGAATCAACGGTGAGCCACCGTTGGTAATAGTCGTCGCACCACGAATATTGAAAGAGGGCGTCTGATTCAATTGGCCGCCATCGACATTGATATTCAAGTTGGGAACCAATCCTTGCAACATAACTCCGACATTATTGGCAGAACGATTTTCAAGAGTCGTACCGGAGACAGCCTCCACCGCACCGCTCAAATTTATCTTTTTCTGTGTTCCATATCCTACCACGACCACTTCGTCCAACTCCCGGTTATTGTCGTCCATAATAATATTGAAACTATTCTTATCGGCAATGACTACATTCTTATCCTCCATACCCACATAGCGAATACTGAGCACCGTGTTTTCGTCATAATCTCCTTCGATATGGAAATAACCGTCAAGATCGGTCACCGTACCCTGCTGGGTACCCTGTATATGGATACTTGCTCCTACGAGCGGTTCTCCCAAGTTGTCTTTAACATAACCGGTCAACTTGCGCTTGCTCTTTTCCTTGCTCCCTTCGGTCTCACGGGAAAGGACAATGTGGTTGCCTTTCATCTTGTAACTGATTTTCTCACCTTTGAACAGTTTGTCCAGTACGGAAGAGACCGGCTCCGACTTGACTTTAATCGAATATTTCTTTTGGGTATCTACCTGTCCATTAATGATTATAAACAGGTAATTGGTCCGTGACTCTATGTCATTGAGAATAACTTGAAGGGGAGTGTTCGTACGATTCAAGGTTACTTTGGCATTTTGGGAATATGCGTTAAAGGCACAGACATTCAGCATTCCTATAAGGAACAAAAAACGTGTGATTTTCATAAATCTAAATAAAATTATTGAATTAGAGAACCCTTTATTCTCCAACATCAACTTCTTTTTCATATATTTGTGTGTTTTAAGATTAATACGATTGTTGTGTTAATTCTTTAAGGGGGAATATTGATATGTTTGGCGACGGTTCGATATTCCCTTTTCTGTACCTCTCTATGTTTTTTCCATAATATTATCTTTTAGTTAATATAAAAAGTTTGTGTCTCAAAATCTTGTCTGAATTCAAACGGGATGTCCACTTGCAACACCCGTAAAGCATAGTCCAACCCGTCTATACGGCGAAACTTGCCCAAGCAAAAATTATCTTCCAATTCCGGATTTTCAATGATAATGCGGACTCCATATATTTTTTCAAATTCGCTCATCAAATCACCAAACCGTATATTATTGAAATCGATTATACCCCCGGTCCAACTATAGCTGCCTCGATCGCTCAAAGACTCTTTTTTCAGCGACCCGTCGACCAGTGTCGCTTTTTCGTTCGGATTCAACATCAGGCTGCCGATTGCGGTAACCACTTCTACCTTACCTTCGAGCAACGATGTCACGAACCTGTCTCTCTCTGCATAGGCCTCCACGTTGAATTTCGTCCCCAAGACCCGGACATCTCCTTTAGAAGTTTTCACGACAAAAGGAATATCTTTTTCCTGATGGGTAACTTGGAAAAAACCCTCTCCATCGATTTCCACCTGCCGCACCTTGCCTGTAAACGCCGTAGGATATCTGAATGTCGTCCCCGAATTAAGATAGACCGTAGTGCCATCGGCCAACGTCAAGTTCATATACTGCCCCAACGGAACATCGATTTGCGAGACAGACGATACCGTCGTATCCTTAGGGTTCGAAGCAAACCACGTCAACAAAACAGCACAGATGAAAACTGCGGCGTACCGGCCGATATGGATAAAATCGATTCGTCTATACCAACCTGTCTTTTTATGAGATTCGAAAGATTCCTTCTCCCCAGTCAATATAATAGCCGTATACAGTTTGCGTTCGTTCAACAATTCCCGCATATTCTCCGGTGCAGCCTCTGCCCATTCCCGAATGCTGATTCGTTCCGACTCGGAAGCTGTCCCATTAAAAAAACGATATAGCAATTCTCTATCCATAAATTTATCCTTTACGTATATATAACTAACGAGTATGAAAATACCCTAACAAAAAAGAACGATTATTTTACGAAAAAGTAAAAAAAGACCAATAAATAATCTTTTAGAGCGATACGAAGTACCTTCAAAGCCTTGCTCACATGGAATTCGACCGTTTTAATGGAAATATCCAACCGTTCGGATATTTCCCGGTTTGTAAGAGATTCCATACGGCTCAATAGAAAAATCTCCCTTGTCTTTTCCGGAAGCGACCGAATGGCATCATTTACCAATCGGTGAACCTCCTTCGAAAATATCTCTTGCGGATTACAGGCTTCCAACGATGTAATCTTAAAGTCCAATTCCCACTGATATTGGTTCTTTATATTATCGATTACCTCTTGCCTTTTACGGAGATGGGTCAAATGTGTCAGGCACTTATTTTTAAGGGATACCAATATATAAGCCGGGATATTGGTGTCTGCCGGCAATTTCCCCCTATTCTCCCAATAGGCTACAAAAGAATCGGTCACAAAATCTTCTGCGATGCTTCTATCACCGACATAAGAAATTGCCAATTTGATAAACGGCTCTCTATATTTTTGGTAAACTTTATCAAAAGTCGAAAATACATCTATCTTATCCAAGCACTCCATAATATCATCAAAGGAGTATTCCCCTTATATTAAATAAAACAAAAATCCCTTCTCCTTTGAAATTGACCATTTTACAGACCAGCTTAAAATAATTTTTATATTTCATGGTATTTAGAAAAAGAATATAGTGCTAAAATATTAAGAATATCTTGAATATACAAGGAAATAATATGACATTCTCGTGAATAATAACAACGTGTATCAAACTTATGCAGGAAAAATCAATATGGCAGCAGTTCCCTTTGTATGTTGCCGTAGTGCCTCTCAGCCATTCTATCATACTTTTTTCTCTCCCTTCATAAAAATATCCTCTCAGGTATCATGTGGACTGCCACTCAAAAAACAGGCACTACAAGACAATGAGATATTGACTCGTCCTGTTGTATCTCAACTTTGGTAGCACTTCTCAACGCCCCCCCCCGTTTGTTCCCTCTGAAGGAGGCTTGTAGAAACTCAAAAACAAAATAAATAACTTACATTTTAAAACTCAATACATATATAAATAAAGAAAAAGGGGGCATTTTCATTCAAAAATACTCTTTGGTGAGGCTCTTTTTGTCCCCATACTTATAATCTGTAACTTTTTAAAGATTCGATTTTAGTTTTTACACCCTCTCACAAAGAAGGGAAAAATGCACAATAAATTACTCATTATAAAATAACTATGAAATTTTCCTGTAATTTTTTTTTCTGAATAAAAATGAAATCAATTGCAAATATTATCTTTGCAGCAAAGATGGTAAGAGCTGGCAGACCTGATGGTCGCATGTGCGGAAAAATATTCATCAAAGGCTTAAAAACAAGAAAGAAACATAACTACTGACTTACATTTTATGAAAAATTCATTTTTTAGCAGGTTTACTCCTCAGGAACCCAAATTTTTTCCCATGCTGAATAAACTGTCTGAAATCGTAGTCGAGTCTTCGGCTCTGCTGGTTGCCGACCTCCGGCATGACGAACCGGACAAACGTGCTGATTATTATAAGCAGATTAAAGAGCTGGAGCGTAAGGGCGATACCCAGACACATATAATCTTCGACGAGCTGAGCAAGACGTTCATTACTCCTTTTGACAGGGAGGATATTCATAACCTGGCTTCTACAATGGATGATGTCATCGATGGAATCAACAGTTGTGCGAAGCGCATCTCTATTTATAACCCCCGCCCTATTTCCCAAAGCGGACAAGAGCTGGGTGCGCTCATTGAAGAGGGTGCGGGTATTTTGTGCAAGGCAATGAAGGAACTGGAAACTTTCCATAAAAACCCGTCTGCCTTGCGGCAGTATTGCGACAAACTGCATGAGATAGAGAATCATGCGGATGATGTATATGAGCATTTTGTCACGCAGCTGTTTGAAGAGGAGAAAGACAGCATCGAACTGATAAAGATAAAGGAAATCATGCAGGAACTGGAAAAGACCACCGATATGGAAGAGCGTGTGGGGAAGATTCTCAGAAGCTTGATTGTAAAATACGTATAAGACGGGGGTACGGATGGAATTATTAGTGATTATCATCATTCTGGCTTTGGCTTTTGATTATATCAACGGTTTCCATGATGCTGCAAACTCTATTGCTACCATCGTATCGACCAAGGTACTCTCTCCGTTCCAAGCGGTGTTATGGGCGGCATTGTTCAATTTTGTCGCTTTTTTCATCGCCAAGTATATTATCGGGGGGTTCGGTATAGCCAATACCGTATCGAAAACGGTGATAGAGGAGTATATCACTTTGCCGATTATCTTGTCGGGAGTTGTCGCTTCCATCATCTGGAATTTGTATACCTGGTGGAAAGGCATCCCGTCGTCATCGTCGCATACTCTTATCGGGGGATTTGCCGGTGCTGCCATCATGGCTAACGGTTTCGGTGCCATACAGACCAGTATCATCCTGAAAATCATCGCGTTTATTTTCCTTGCTCCGCTTATCGGGATGGTGGTTGCTTTCGGGTTTACTTTGCTGGTTCTTCATATCTGCAGGCGTATGCACCCGCATACTGCCGAGTACTGGTTCAAGAAATTGCAGCTTGTATCTTCGGCATTGTTCAGCATCGGCCACGGGCTCAACGATTCCCAGAAAGTAATGGGTATCATTGCTGCTGCGATGATAGCCGCTCATAGCGAGGGTCTCGGAATGGGCATAAACAGTATCAACGATTTGCCCAACTGGGTCGCTTTTTCCTGTTTTACGGCTATTTCTTTAGGGACGATGTCGGGCGGTTGGAAGATTGTAAAAACCATGGGTACAAAAATTACCAAGGTCACTCCGTTAGAAGGTGTCATTGCTGAAACTGCGGGTGCGTTTACATTGTACCTGACCGAGTTCCTGAAAATCCCGGTGAGCACGACGCATACGATTACGGGTGCTATTATCGGTGTAGGCGCTACCAAACGGCTTTCTGCGGTACGTTGGGGGGTAACGAGAAATCTGATGACTGCATGGGTGCTGACTATCCCGGTGAGTGCATTGCTGGCGGCGATTGTCTATCTGGTCGTATCGCTCTTCTTATGATATGTTGTTATAAATAACAGTCGCCGACCATCAAAACTCCGGCGGCTATATCCGACACACGCACGACTGCCATTTTTCAAGGGCAGTCGTGCGTGTCTTTTTCGGCTGGGGAAACCGGCTGCAAAAGATATCCCAACCGCTAAGGACAGTACGATATCAATGCTGCCTGTATATGGCTTGTCATGACCCTTTGTATGACCTATATATCCATTTGAGGGATTTCCTTTACCGGGAAAGGAGGTTCTTGTCTATGTCTACGTTATCGCACTGTTCTATGTCGATTATATTTTCTATCGTCCCGGAGGATGAAACAAAATAGTTGTCTTTTATTTCTACTCCATCGGTACAGCGAACGGATATGGCCTTTCCGGGCTTCAGCCGGAACCGGTTGGAGAGTATCCGGATATTGCGGTGCACGGCTCCTTCGTACTTGTCATTTTCGGGGAAAACGCCGATTACCGGAGTACCGCACCCAATAAATGTATTGTCGCGGATGGTCACATCGCGCACGGGACCGGACTCATACCAGTTGCGGGCGTCATCGGATATGAATACGGCACTCATGGGGGTACGGTAAAAGGTATTGTCGCGGATAAGTACTTTCCCTCTTGTCGTTACCAGAATACCCCGGGTGGGAGTACGGGCAAAATAGTTGCCGGCTATTTCTACATCGGGGGTCCATGTAATGTTCTCGACGACGATATTTTGTTGTTCCAGGTGGGCGGGAAGGGTTGTATCTACTGTCAACAATATTTCATAATTGTCGAGCCTCTGAACGGACTTTACCGTCGCACGGCTTTTGCACAACAGAGTATGTGCGTCGGCCAGTTCTATCTTATCGCCCTTGAAGAATGCTTCGAAACCGTACGACTGCGGATGCATAAAACGGACTTTTATTTGCCGGGGCGAAGGATAGCCTACGGCTTTCAGATGTGTACCGTGTATGTTTATCGGGTCGTCTTGTGCCCCTTCGAACCGAGAGTTCAGGATTTTCAGTTTGCCCTTGCATCCGGACATCTGCACGAAGTCGGCAAATCCGGCACAGGTGCGCCCTGTCCCCAATTCGGGTTCGCAGAAAATGCGGTCATAGGTGAGGTTTTCGGAGTACTGGCCTACGATGCCGAAGTTACCGAGGAAGTGAAAGCGGATATTTTGCAGGGTTATGTTTTTACTTTTATGGATGAATCCGCAAGCTTCATCCCGTATGGCGTCTCTCATCTGATAGACTTGCCCGGGTTTTATTCCGTCGGGTCGGCGGCTGTAATCGAACCGGATGATTTTGTGTTCCAGCTCGGTAACTTGCACAAGGTTGTCGAGGGGGGAAGCACAACGGAGGGTTTCATTGATTCCAGGGTGGAATACTTGCGGGGCTACGGGTTGCGTAAAGCTCCACCCTTCTCCTATCCACCGGAGTTTTCCTCCGGATATTTCATACCGGGTGTCATCGTGTATGCGGGCTGTCATGTGGGTATCACCGACTTCGAGCACCGTCATTTCGGGTACGGTGGGGTCTGCTGCCACGAGGGTGAAATTACGGAGCACAATGTTTTCGCAACTGTCTATGACAAAAGTGGTCATCTCTCCGTGGGTGATGAGCCTTGCTCCTCCTCCGTCTATGATTACATTCCTCAGTCCTTTGAGCCACAATCCTATGTGTTTTACAGGGTGGGGATTTTCGGACGAGGATGTGGTATTGGATATGTAATAGAGTTGGTGTGAGGCGTGACTGCGGGATATGTGGTAATCGCCCTGCCGTAACTGTATGGTTACGGGTGCATGCTTCTTTTCCCGGGAGAGGTGTATGGCGGCCTGGATTTCCCGGGTCATGTCTTTTTCTGCCGGATAGATGTCGATTGTTTCTGCTTGTAGTGCCGAGATGCTGAATAGTGCTGCGGTAAGCAGGGTGATTGCGTAACGGGGAGATATTTTTTTCATATATCAAGTTTTTCCAAATATACAAAATTTTACATCAGCGGTTCCTCAACGGGCCTCATTTCGGGCTTTTTTCCCCAGGATGAGGGTTTTACTCCCATTTTGAATTCCAATGTTCCTCCCTGCAGAATGTCTTGGTGGGTGATATATGTCTTGTCGTATTTTTTCCCGTTGAGGCGAACGGATTGTATATAGATTTCTTTATCGTTCTTTTTCGGGGCTTTTACGGTAAAGGTGTTTCCTCCTGGCAGGTGTATATCGGCTTGTTCCAACAGAGGCGAACCTATTACGTATATTCCGCTTGCGGGATTTACCGGATAGAATCCCATGGCACTGAAGATGTACCATGATGACATTTCGCCACAGTCGTCGTTCCCGGCATAACCTGCGGAGGTATTGTCGTACAGATTGTTGAGGATATATGATACGTATTGCTGGGTCTTCCAGGGTTGTCCTACGTAGCTGTACAGATATGCGACATGGTGGCTGGGCTCGTTGCCGTGGGCGTATTGTCCGATAAATCCCGAGGCATTATCGTTTTTCTCCCCGCTGGTATGGGTGGATGTGAAGAAGTGGTCGAGCTTTTCGGCAAAGGCTTTGTCTCCTCCGGTGAGTCTTACCAATGATTTTATGTTGTGGGGGACGTACCAGAAGTATTGCCAGGCGTTTCCTTCGGTAAAGGGGTAGCCTCCGTTGGCTCCGTATTTGTAGGGGTCGAAGGGGGTTATCCAGTTGCCTTTATCGTCTTTGGGCTGAAAGAAGCGCGTTTCGGGATTGAAGAGGTTGCGGTAGTTTTCCGAGCGTCCGGCAAAGTAGCGGCAATCGTCTTCTTTGCCGAGTTTTTTAGCCAGACGTGCCACGCACCAGTCATCGAAGGAAAATTCGAGGGTGATGGAAACGGATTGGGATTGTATGTTCTCGGGCATATAGCCGTATTTGTCCCACACGTCGAAAGGTGAATTGGGATGGGATATGAGAGAACTTTTCCTAACGGCTTCGTATGCTTTTTCCATATCGATACCGGGTATGCCTTTCTGTATGGCGTCTACAATGACCGGGATGGCGTGGTTGCCTATCATACAGTAGTTGTCTTGTCCCCATAGTTGCCATACGGGGAGATAGCCATAGTAGTCGTACTGCCGTATCATGCTTTTTATAAAGTGGGCGGAGCGGTCGGGGTGGATGAGCGTATAGAGAGGGTGCGCCGCCCGGTAGGTATCCCACAGGGAGAAGGTGGAGTAATGCTTGTCATTTCCCGAGAGCCGGCGTACGGTGTAGTCGGCTGCCATATAGTCCCCGTTTGCATCAGACATTATATTGGGTTGTATCATCGTGTGATAGAGGGCTGTGTAGAATATTTCTTTTTGAAGGTCGGTACCCTGAACCTGTATCTTGCCTAATTCGGCATTCCACATGCCGGATGCTTGGCGAACAACATCGTCAAAATCCCATCCGGGTATCTCGGCCGACATGTTTTGTATGGCGTTTTCTATCGAGACGGGCGACAGGGCTACTTTTGCCATTACGGTCGTATTGTGCCGGGTATCGAAGTCAAATACGGCTTTCAGCGCAGTACCGTTTATGACCGGCATGTTGTGATATATACGGGAACCATCGGCCAACAAGACGTTTTTTATCGGTTGGGAAAATCGGATACGAAAGTATATCTTCCTCAATTTAGCCCAACCAGTAATGATACGGTAGCCGTCGACGGTACAGGGGTCGACGATGCGTATCTGGGAGTTGATGATACGGCGCCCCCAGCTTCCTTTATTGGCGGAATGGTCGAGGTCTAAAACAATATGCGAACTGTCTGCTCCTTGGGGGTAACGGTAACGGTGCATACCTACCCGGGCGGAGGCCGTCAGCTCGGCATCGATTCCGTAGCTATCGAGTGTCACTTTGTAATATCCGGGGGAGGCTGATTCTCTGTCATGAGAGAATGCCGACTGGTATCCGGTACCGCTCCGGGGAGACTCTTGGGCTTCTATACAGGTTTTTCCGGTGGTCGGCATCAGCAGGATATCGATAAAATCGGAGGCTCCTGTACCGCTCAAACGGGTATGGCTGAAGCCTATTATCTGCCGGTCGTTGTAATCGTATCCCGATGCTTGTGCCCAGTCGGGGGCAACCCGGGTATCGGGGCTCAACTGTACCATGCCGAAAGGGACTGTCGCTCCGGGATAATTATTGCCGGAGAGGCTATTGGCTACTGCTCCTGTACCGATAAAGGGGTTTACCCATTCTACGGGGGTCTTGTCGGCATGTACCGTTGCCCCGATGCTGATACTGATAGTAAATGTCAATGCTAACAGTTTGTTTTTCATATTGTCTATTTTTTTCTTTTTCCGGTTTGTGTGTCATGCAGGTTACAACTTGTCTTTTTCTCTGCCTTTCCAAAGGGAAAGATTCTGCATTACCAGTTGTCGGTGCGGAAGGGCGACGCGGGCAACCCTTCGGCATTGTAGAGTGTGCTTTCTATATTGTTGCCCCAACCGTAGCGAACTGCCACAGGGTATTTCACTTCGGGAGAGGAAAGTATCACTTTGTTTCCGGATATGACAGCGTGGGCTTTGTGGAAACGGTGGTCGGGCCCGGATATGACAAAACCTTTGAGTTCGCCGCCTTTAGCTTGCAATCCTCCGCCTGTGCAGGAAAATTCTACTTCTACGCGGTCTCCGTCGACCCGATAGGTTGCGTAGCGGGGACCGGAACAAGTAAGGTCTTTGCCGTAGGTGTCTGCCAGTGCAATGAGCGACAGGCGCCGGCCCACTTCCTGCTTGTTTTTGGGGTGTATGTCACCGGCTTCTCCGATGTCATATATGACGGCCATACCGGTATGTTCCATACAGAGGGCTTTGGCCTGGGCTTCACGCAGCTCGGGCCAGGGGCTTTCTTCTTGCCCGTCCACGCGTTCCATGAAGTTGGCCAACTGCACGAAGTAGAAGGGCATATCGGGATTGTTCCACTTATCGCGCCAATCGTGTATAAGCGCTTGAAAGAGGTCGGTATACTCGGCTGCCCGTCCGACATTAGCTTCTCCCTGATACCAGATAACGCCTTTTACGGGGAACGTCACGAGAGGGTGTACCATCGCATTATAGAGTACGGTGGGATAACTTGAGCTTCCTACGGGCGATACGGGTGCAATAGGATATTTTGCCAATGAGAGCCCGATATCGTATTTCCACTTACCTGCCAGGGGGATTTTATCCTGTGCTGATGAGAGATACATGTCTTCTGCCTTACCGTGAATGCCTCCTTCGCCTCCGTAGTCGGATACACGTACGGTAATAACGGCTTTACCGGGTTTTACCATTTTCGCAGGTATCGTATAGAGTCTGGGGGTGGTAAATCCTGACCCTCGTGCGGCTTCTTCTCCGTTCCAGTACAGGATGTCTTCGTCGTCAATCATCGCCAGGCTGAGGGTCAAGTCCTGCCCTGCCCATGCTGCGGGTATCTCGACCGTCCGACGAAACCACACTGTGCCGTCAAAGTTTTTCAGTCCTTTTCCTTCCCAGTATCCGGGCAAGTCCATTTCTTCCCAGCGGGTATCGTCATAGTCGGGCATGCACCAATACGGGCGCCGGTCTTTATAGCCCCGGTCGTCGGTGAGCAATCCGGCTCTCCAGTTGTCCATTTTCGAGATGTAGCGTTCCTGCATCTTTGCCGCATCAAAGTTCATCCGGCTCAAATCGCGCATTTCGTCAACATATCCGTACACATTTTTC